>NZ_JBITGX010000011.1:0-354839 GCF_044457425.1 Streptomyces sp. NPDC050546 | reverse complement strand
GCCACCTCCATGCCCAGGTCGCGGGCCTGGTTCACGAACCAGGTGAAGTCCTCCAGGGTGCCCAGGTCGGGGTGGACGGCGTCGTGGCCGCCCTCGGGGGAGCCGATGGCCCAGGGGACGCCGACGTCGTCGGGGCCGGGGGAGAGAGTGTTGTTCTTGCCCTTGCGGAAGGTCGTGCCGATGGGGTGGATCGGGGGCAGGTAGACGACGTCGAAGCCCATCGCGGCGATGGCCGGGAGGCGGCGGGCGGCGGTGCGGAAGGTGCCGTGCGGCTGCTGCCGGGTGCCCTCGGAGCGGGGGAAGAACTCGTACCAGGAGCCGTACAGGGCCCGCTCCCGCTCGACGAGGAGCGGCAGCGGCTCGGAGGTGGTGACCAGGTCCCGCAGCGGATGCCGGGCCAGCACCTCCTCCACCTCCGGCGTCAACGCCGCCGCAAGCCGCGCGGCCGCCGGGCGGCTCTCGTCCCGCAGGGCGTCGACGGCTGCCAGGACCACGTCCCGCAGGCCGTCCTCCTCGGGTACGCCCTCGGCGGCTCGCTCGTACAGGCGCGCGCCCTCCTCCAGGACGACGTCCGTGTCCATGCCGGCCGGGATCTTGATCTGCGCGTGGTGGCGCCAGGTGGCGACCGGGTCGCCCCACGCCTCCACCGTGAACGTCCACAGGCCGGGCTCCCCGGCGGTGACCGTGGCGCCCCAGCGGTCGGTGCCGGGGGCCAGTTCCCGCAGGGGTGTCCACGGCCCGGGGCGGCCCTCGGGGTCCTTCAGGACGGCGTTGGCGGCGACCGCGTCGTGCCCCTCCCGGAACACGGTCGCCGAGATCTGGAAGGTCTCGCCGGTCACGGCCTTGGCCGGCCGGCGTCCCTGCTGGACGACCGGGCGGACATCGAGCACGGGTATGCGCCCGACGGCGGTCGCCGCGGCCGCGGGGGGCGGTTGCGGGACCGGTGGGCCGGCGTCGGCCGGGCGCACGGGACGTTCCTCGCCGCCGGGCGCGCGCGCCCCGGTGCGGCGGGTCGGGGGTGGTGACGAATGGTGCTTGGCGGGCATGACCGCTCCTGTCCGCGTCAACGTGGGTGGGCGGATGTCTATGGGGAGGTGGGTCCTGCGTGGTGCTCCTGAGAGGGGTACCCGGAGGAGCCTTCCCACCCTATTCGGGTGGGCAATCCGGCACTTTGTTAACTACTCAGGGGTATGTCGACACACAAGACCGGCCTCGTCCGCGACGGACGAGGCCGGCCCCTGAGTGTGGCTGCTCCTTCGCCCTACGGGTGCGGCACCCGCAGTAACTTGTCCGGTGAACCAATGCCCCGGCCGGAGATCTTCCCGGTCGCCGCTCCCGCCGTCAGAGCCCTCCCGACCTGGGACGGAGCCGCTTTCGGATGGTCGGCCAGATACAGCGCGGCCGCGCCCGCCGCGTGCGGAGAGGCCATCGAGGTGCCCGAGAACGTGGCCCGCGCGGTGTCGCTGGCGGCGGCCGCGGAGGTGATGCCGACGCCCGGGGCGAAGAGATCGAGGGCCGGACCGTGGTTGGAGAAGGCCGGTTTTGTATCCCCGCGGTCGGTCGCGCCGACCGTGATCGCCTGCTTGACGCTCGCCGGGGAGTAGAGCCCGGCCGGCCTGCCGTCGTTGCCCGCTGCGATCGTGTAGCTGACGCCGGAGGCGATGGAGGCGCGGACGGCGGCGTCGAGCCTGTCATTGCGCGGGCCGCCCAGACTGAGGTTGGCGACCGCGGGTTTCCTCGCGTGCCGGGTCACCCAGTCGATCCCGGCGATCACCCGGGCCGTGGTGCCCGCGCCCGCGGCGTCGAGGACGCGCACGGAGACGATCCGTGCCTTGCCGGCGATGCCGTGGGTCTTCCCGGCGACCGTGCCGGCGACGTGCGTGCCGTGCCCGTTGGCGTCCGCCGCGACCTTGTCGTTCCCCACGAAGTCCCAGCCGTGGCTCGCCCGGCCCCCGAAGTCCCGGTGGGTGGTCCGCACGCCGGTGTCGATCACGTACACCGTCACCCCGGCACCCGCCGACTCGGGCCAGGTGTAGCTCCGGTCCAGGGGGAGACTCGGCTGGTCGACGCGGTCCAGTCCCCAGGACGCCGGGTTCCGCCGGGTGCCCTCCAGTCGCACCCGGGTGTCCTGGACGACCGAGGCGACCCGCGGATCGGCGGCGAGCCGTGCGGCCTGTCTCGCGTTCGCCCTGATCGCGTAGCCGTTCAGGACCGTGCCGTAGGTGTGGCTGATGTCCACCCCGTATGTCTCGGCCAGGCTCTTTCCGGCCCCCGACGGTGCCCGTGTGCCCTCCTTCAGTGTCACCAGATAGCTGCCGTGCACGGTGCCGGGTCCTCCGGCGCCGAGTATCCGCCCCTCCGGTACGGCGTGCGCGGGCAGGGTGATGGCCGAAAAGGCCGCGGCGCAGATCGCCGCGGCCAGGCCCCCCGTCCAGCGCGGGCGCCGTGTGCGCGTCCGTGCCATGGTCCGAGTTCCCCTCCTCGACTCGGCGTACGGCTGCCGCGCGGCGCCGCGTACGGCGGGCTCGGGCCGGTACGCCAGGGGCAGCCTCTCGTGGCCCGTGAAACACCACAAGGACGCCTATGGGGGTGGAATCGGCCATATCCGTGGATGGTGCTGTTCAGGCCGATCGGGGGTGCGACGGCGGAGCCTCAGCGGCGGCGGCACATCCGCCGGTACTGTCGTAGGAGACGTCGATGAAGCCCTGTGTCAAAGCCCTGCGTCAACCAGCGAACGCGCCGAGGTGGAACCCGTGAAGGCGATCCGTCGATTCACCGTCCGACCCGTTCTCCCCGACCCCCTCCGGCCGATCGGCGATCTCGCCCGCAATCTGCGGTGGTCGTGGCACGCGGAGACCCGAGATCTGTTCCAGTCCGTCGACCCCGAGCGCTGGGCCGCCTCCGGGCGCGACCCGGTCCGGCTGCTGGGCAGCGTGCCGCCCGCGCGGCTCGCGGACCTGGCCGAGGACCGCCGGTTCCTGCGCCGCCTCGCCGCGGTCGCGGGCGATCTGCACGACTACATGACCGGCGACCGCTGGTACCAGGCCCAGCCCGAGGAACTTCCCGCCGCGATCGCCTACTTCTCACCCGAGTTCGGCATCACGGCCGCCCTGCCGCAGTACTCCGGCGGCCTCGGCATCCTGGCCGGCGACCATCTGAAGGCGGCCAGCGACCTGGGCGTCCCGCTGATCGGCGTCGGGCTGCTCTACCGGCACGGCTACTTCCGCCAGACCCTCTCCCGGGACGGCTGGCAGCAGGAGCACTACCCCGTGCTCGACCCGAACGAGCTGCCCCTGGTCCTCCTGGAGGAGCCCGACGGCACCCCCGCCCAGGTCGCCCTCGCCCTGCCCGGAGGCAAGCAGCTGCGCGCCCGGATCTGGCTGGCGCAGGTCGGCCGCGTGCCGCTGCTGATGCTGGACTCGGACGTCGAGGAGAACGACCTCGGCGAGCGCGGCGTGACCGACCGGCTCTACGGCGGCGGCAGCGAGCACCGGCTGCTGCAGGAGATGCTGCTGGGGATAGGAGGTGTGCGAGCGGTCCGGACGTACTGCCGGCTGACCGGGCACCCCGCGCCGGAGGTCTTCCACACCAACGAGGGGCACGCCGGGTTCCTCGGCCTGGAGCGGATCGCCGAACTCTGCGCGGCGGGTTCGGACTTCGACGCGGCACTGGAGGCGGTCCGTTCCGGGACGGTCTTCACCACCCACACCCCCGTCCCGGCCGGTATCGACCGCTTCGACCGCGAGCTGGTCGCCCGTCACTTCGGCCCCGACGCGGAGCTGCCCCGCATCGACGTCGGGCGCGTCCTCAAGCTCGGCATGGAGACCTACCCCGGCGGGGAGCCCAACCTGTTCAACATGGCCGTGATGGGCCTGCGCCTGGCCCAGCGCGCCAACGGGGTGTCCCTGCTGCACGGCAACGTCAGCCGTGAGATGTTCTCCGGCCTGTGGCCCGGCTTCGACGCCGAAGAGGTGCCGATCACCTCCGTGACCAACGGGGTGCACGCGCCCACCTGGGTCGCCCCGGAGGTGTTCCGGCTCGGCGCCCGGCAGATCGGTGTGCAGCGCGCCGAGGACGCGCTGACCGTCGGCGGCTCGGACCGCTGGGACGCGGTGGCGGACATCGCCGACCAGGAGATCTGGGAACTGCGGCGGGGCCTGCGCGAGCAGCTCGTGACCGAGGTGCGGGAGCGGCTGCGGGCCTCCTGGCGGCAGCGCGGGGCCGGTACGGCCGAGCTGGGCTGGATCGACGGCGTGCTCGACCCGGACGTCCTCACCATCGGCTTCGCCCGGCGGGTCCCGTCGTACAAGCGGCTGACGCTGATGCTGCGCGACCGCGACCGGCTGATGGACCTGCTGCTGCACTCCGAGCGGCCGGTCCAGATCGTCGTGGCGGGCAAGGCGCACCCCGCGGACGACGGCGGGAAGCGGCTGGTGCAGGAGCTGGTGCGGTTCGCGGACGATCCGCGGGTGCGGCACCGGCTCGTGTTCCTGCCCGACTACGGCATGGCGATGGCGCAGAAGCTGTACCCGGGCTGCGACATCTGGCTGAACAATCCGCTCCGGCCGCTGGAGGCCTGCGGCACGTCCGGTATGAAGGCGGCGCTCAACGGTTGTCTCAATCTGTCCGTCCTCGACGGATGGTGGGACGAGTGGTTCCAGCCGGACTTCGGCTGGGCCATCCCCACGGCCGACGGTGTCGGGACCGACCCGGACCGCCGCGACGACATAGAGGCCGCGGCGCTGTACGACCTGCTCGAGCAGCGGGTGACGCCCCGCTTCTACGAGCGCGGCCGCAGCGGGCTGCCCGACCGCTGGATCGAGATGGTCCGCCGGACCCTGAGCCTGCTCGGGCCGAAGGTGCTGGCCGGGCGGATGGTCCGCGAGTACGTCGAGCGGCTCTACACACCGGCGGCCCTCGCGCATCGCTCGATGGGGCCGGACCCCGCGCGTGAGCTCGCCGAGTGGAAGGGCAGGGTGCGGGCCGCCTGGCCGGGGGTCACCGTCGACCATGTGGAGACGTCGGTGTCGGAGGCGCTGGCGGAGCTGGGTACGACGCTGGGGCTTCGGGTGCGGGTCGGGCTCGGGAATCTCGGGCCTGATGATGTCGAGGTTCAGGTGGTGTCGGGGCGGGTGGACGAGGAGGACCGGATCGGGGACGCGGCGGTTGTTTCCCTGAAGCCGGTCGGGTCCCCCGGGGAGGACGGGCGGTGGGTGTACGAAGGGGCCTTGTCCCTGGATCGCACCGGGCCTTTCGGGTACACGGTGCGGATCCTTCCCGCGCATCGGCTGTTGGCCTCTAGTGCGGAGTTGGGGCTGGTGGCCGGGCCTTCTGAGGAGCTGGTGGAGGCTGCCGGGTTGTTGATGCGTTGAGTGTTGTCCGCGGGCGCGTGGGGGCTGGTCGCGCAGTTCCCCGCGCCCCTAGGTGTCTTCGCCACCCTGCGTTGCAATGTTCCGTAGGACCGTTCCACACCTGCGCGCATACGCGTGCTGGAACCCCCTGGTCGCCGGGCCGCCCGCCCTCGCGTACCACTTGGCCGCGCGGCTGAACGCGTTCACCGTCAGCCACACCGTGCCGTCTCCCGTGCGGTCGACCACGAAGGACTCCTCGCCGCTCTCCGGGTGGCCAGGCAAGGTGCCGTAGGCCCAGCCCGCCCGGCGGGGTTCCTCCAGGGTCCACACCACGCGGCAGGGGGCCTTGATCATGCCGGCGAGGGTGACGGTGACGTCGACGCCGGGGGCGGCCCGTTCCGCGCTCGCGTCGACGCCGACGCCCATGGCCCGGTGCATCTCCCAGGTGAGCACCGCCTCCGAGGCCCGGCGGAAGACCTCCTCGCCCTCCCCGAGGCGGGTGCGCACGTTCATGGGGTGGAAGCCCGGCGGGCAGAAGTGCTCCTCGCGGGTGGCGCCGACATCGGCGTACGTGAAGTCCTCCGAAGACATGGTCCCCAAGAGTAGGGCGGTACCCGGAGCCGCCTTCGCTCCGGGTACCGCCCGTGGTCGTGCTTCGGTCAGCCGACGTTGACCGCGGACCAGGCGGACGCGACCGCCTTGTACTCGGTGCTGCTCGCGCCGTAGAGGTCCTTGGCCGCGTTCAGGGTCGCCGTACGGGCGGCCGCGTACTTGGTCGTCGACGTCATGTACGTCGTCAGCGCCTTGTACCAGATCTGCAGCGCCTTGGTCCGGCCGATGCCGGTGACCGTGGAGCCGTTGGAGGTGGGCGAGTCGTAGGTCACGCCGTTGATGGTCTTCGAGCCGCTGCCCTCGGACAGCAGGTAGAAGAAGTGGTTGGCGGGACCGGACGAGTAGTGGACGTCCAGGCCGCCGAGGCTGGAGGACCAGGCGTCCTTGGACGAGCCGTCCTTGCTGGGCTTGTCCATGTAGCGCAGCGGGCTGCCGTCGCCGTTGATGTCGATCTCCTCGCCGATGAGGTAGTCACCGACGTCGGCGGAGTTGTTCGCGAAGAACTCGGCGCCCGCGCCGAGGATGTCGCTGGTGGCCTCGTTCAGACCGCCGGACTCGCCGCTGTAGTTGAGGCCGGCCGTGGCCGAGGTCAGACCGTGGCTCATCTCGTGGGCGGCCACGTCGAGCGAGGTCAGCGGGTTGGCGTTGCCCTCGCCGTCGCCGTAGGTCATGCAGAAGCAGCTGTCCGACCAGAAGGCGTTGACGTAGGCGTTGCCGTAGTGGACGCGCGAGTAGGCGGCCTTGCCGTCGTTGCGGATGCCGCTGCGGCCGAAGGCGCTCTTGTAGAAGTCCCAGGTCACCTGGGCGCCGTAGTGCGCGTCGGCGGCGGCGGTCTCCAGGTTGGAGGGGTTGCCGGTGCCCCAGACGTCGTCCGCGCCGGAGAACAGGGTGCCGGTGCCGGAGGTGCCGCGGTTCAGGTTGTACGTCTTGTGGCCGCCGCGCGTGCTGTCCGTCAGGTTGTACGTCGAACCGGACTTGGTGGTCGTGAGGTCGACCTTGCCGCTGTACGTGGTGTTGCCGGTGCCGGTCTCGATGGCCTGGTGCTCGTAGAGCTTCTTGCCGGTGGCGGCGTCGGTGACGACGTGCAGCTCGTTCGGCGTGCCGTCCTCCTGGAGGCCGCCGACGACGGTCTCGTAGGCGAGGACGGGCTTGCCGTCGGCCGCCCAGATCACCTTGCGGGGAGCGGAGTTCGCCTCGGTCTTCTCCGAGCCGGCCGCCTTGGCGAGCGTCACGGCCTGCTTCTCGGCCTTGGCGGCGGCGACCGCCGGCTTGAGGGAGGCGACCTTCACAGTGGCCTTCGTCGCTCTGGTGACGCCCTGGGTCGCGCCGGACTTCGACTCGTGCACGACGAGGTCGCCGCCGAGGACCGGCAGGCCCGCGTAGGTGCGCTCGTAGCGCGTGTGGACCGTGCCGTCGGCGTCCTTCACGACGTCCTTGACGACCAGCTTCTCCTGTTCGCCGAGGCCTATCTCGTCGGCGGTCTTCGGGGCGTCCGCCTGCTGCTCCTTGACGAGAGCCGTGCGGGCGGGCGCGGAGAGCAGGACGGGGGCGGCGGCGAGGGCCGGCCCGGAGGAGGAGTCGGCGGCGACGCTGCTGCCGGAGGTCAGACCGGTGGTGAGCAGGGCGCCTGCGGCGACGGCGGTGGCGATGGCCAGCGTGGTGCGCTTGTGACGCGCGTAGAGGGGGGTCACACGAGCTCCTTGATGTGGGGGAACTGCTGGGGTGCTGTGCGGCGGGTGGGGGAAGAGTGGCACCAAGGGCGCGTACATGTCAGGAGTAACGCGTGATGTTGGCCGGAAATCGACGACCGGCTGACGGTTCCGGGCATGTGAAGCGGGCGCCGTCCCGGGGGAGTCGAACCCACCGGGGCGGCGCCCTGACTCAGAGGCCCGTCGGCCTACGGGAAGGTGAGCTTCCAGCTGTTGATGTAACCGGTGTCGATGGCCGCGTTGTCCTGGACCCGGAGCTGCCAGGTGCCGTTGGCGACCTCGGAGGAGGCGTTCACCGTGTAGGTCTCGTCGATGTTGTCCGAGCTGCCGCCGGTGCCGTAGCCCTTCAGCGTGTACGCCGTGCCGTCGGGGGCGACCAGATCCACCTTGAGGTCACCGATGTAGGTGTGGACGATGTCCACGGCGACCTGGAGGTTGGCGGGCGCGTTGCCCGTCCGGCCGGTGACGGTGACCGGCGAGGTGACCGCCGCGCCCCGGTCCGGGATCGCCACGTCCGCGGCGTTCTCGAAGGACGTGCCGCCGCCGCCCCCGTCGCCGGGACGGGTGCCGACGTTGATGCCCGCCCACGCGTGCTGGACCGCCTTGTACTCGGCGCTGTCGGTGCCGTAGAGCTCACCGGTCGCGGCGAGGGTGCCGGTGCGGGCGCCCGCGTAGTTGGTCGTGGACGTGAACTTCGTGGTCAGCGCGCGGAACCAGATCTTCTCCGCCTTGTCCCGGCCGATGCCGGTGACCGGAAGCCCGTCCGAGGTGGCCGAGTTGTAGGTGACACCGTTGATGGTCTTGGTGCCGCTGCCCTCCGACAGGAGGTAGAAGAAGTGGTTCGCGGGACCGGACGAGTAGTGCACGTCGATCGAGCCGATGCCCGAGTACCAGCTGTCCTTGGACGCGCCGTCCTTGCTCGGCTTGTCCATGTAGCGCAGCGGGGTCCCGTCGCCGTTGATGTCGATCTCCTCGCCGATGAGGTAGTCACCGACGTCGGAGGAGTTGTTGGCGTAGAACTCGACGGTCGCGCCGAAGATGTCGCTGGTCGCCTCGTTCAGACCGCCGGACTCGCCGCTGTAGTTGAGGCCCGCGGTGTTCGACGTCAGCCCGTGGGTCATCTCGTGGGCGGCCACGTCGATCGACGTCAGCGGGTTCGCGTTGCCCGAGCCGTCGCCGTACGTCATGCAGAAGCAGCTGTCCGACCAGAAGGCGTTGACGTAGTTGTTGCCGTAGTGGACCCGGGAGTACGCGCCCACGCCGTCGCCGCGGATGCCGCTGCGGCCGTGCACGTTCTTGTAGTAGTCCCAGGTCAGCGCGGCCCCGTAGTGGGCGTCGGCGCCGGCCGACTCCAGGTTGGAGGGCGTGCCGTTGCCCCACACGTCGTCGGGCCCGGAGAAGAGGGTGCCGGTGCCGGAGGTGCCGCGGTTGAGGTTGTACGTCTTGTGGTTGCCGCGGGCGCCGTCGGTGAGGTTGTACGTCGAGCCGGACTGGGTCGTGGTGAGGTCGACCGTGCCGCTGTAGACCGTGTTGCCGGTCCCGGTCTCGATGGCCTCCCACTCGTACAGCTTCGCGCCGCTGGTGGCGTCGGTGACCACGTGCAGTTCCTGCGGGGTGCCGTCGTGCTGGAAGCCGCCGACGACCGTCTCGTACGCCACGACCGGCTTGCCGTTCGCGGCCCAGATCACCTTGCGGGGCTCGCGGTTGATGTCCGGGCTCTTGGCCTCGTCGGCCTTCCCCGCGGTGAGGGCCTGCTGCCGGGCCTTCGCGACGGAGACCGCCGCCTTCGTCGTGGCGGGCTTGATCGCGGCGCGGGTGGCCTTCGTGACGGACGCGGTGGCGTCGGCCTTCGTGCTCTCCACGACCAGGTCGCCGCCGAGGACGGGCAGGCCCGCGTAGGTGCGCTCATAGCGGGTGTGCACGGTGCCGTCGCGGTCTTTCAGGACGTCGCGGACGACCAGCTTCTCCTGGGCGCCGAGGCCCAGGTCCTTCGCGGTCCGGGCCTTGCCGGCGTTCGCCTCCCGGATCAGCGCGGCGCGCTGGGCGGGGGTGAGCTTGATCGATTCCGAGCCCGGCTTCGCCTTGCTCGCGGCCGCCGGAGCCCTGTCCTCCGGGGCCGCCGTGGCGGTGCCGGCCTGGACGGCGGTGGCGATCAGCGCGGCGACGCCGGCGAGGGCCACGGCCGCGGTACGGCGAGGGGTGTGGGGAGTGCGTCTGTGGGAGGTGCCTCTTCGCGAGGAACTGCTTCTCAACACTGACTCCTTCTGCATGGCCGGGGGTCGCCCGGCCTGGGGAGGTGGAGGTGTTGCAGTGGGGTTTCTGTAGAGCAGTCGTGGGAAGCGTGGCAGGGGAGTGCGCTTTCTGTCAGGACCGCGTCAAGACTATGGCCGGAAAAGGTTCGTTGACCGGAAGTTCATGTTCGCTATACGGACTCTTGCTGTCCGGGCCCTTCCCGGCCCTCGGGCAGGTCCCCGTGCCAGGAGTGCCACAGGGCCGCGTACGCCCCGCCGGCCGCCACCAGCTCGTCGTGCGTGCCGAGTTCGGTCAGCAGGCCGTCCTCCATCACCGCGACCCGGTCGGCGTCGTGCGCGGTGTGCAGCCGGTGGGCGACGGCGATGACGGTGCGTCCCTCGAGGACGGCGGCCAGGGCACGCTCGGTGTGCCGGGCGGTCGTCGGGTCGAGCAGGGCGGTCGCCTCGTCCAGGATCAGCGTGTGCGGATCCGCCAGCACCACCCGGGCGAGCGCGAGTTGCTGCGCCTGTGAACCGTCCGTACGGTGACCGCCCTGCCCCAGCCGGGTGTCCAGGCCCTCCGGCAGCTCCCGCACCCAGGTGTCGGCGCCGACCACGGCCAGCGCGTCCCACAACTGCGTGGTGCTCGCGGCTGGTTCGGCGATCCGCAGGTTGTCACGGACCGAGCCGAGGAACACATGGTGCTCCTGGGTGACCAGGACGACCTGGCGGCGCAGCCGTTCCGGTCCGAGTCCGACCACGGGCACGCCGCCGACCGTCACCGAGCCGGCGGTCGGCGCGTCGATGCCCGCCATCAGCCGGCTCAGCGTGGTCTTGCCGGCCCCGGAAGGCCCGACCATGGCCAGCCGCTCCCCGGGTGTCACCGTCAGGTCGACGCCGCGCAGCACCTCGACGCCCCCGTCGTAGGCGTAGCGCGCGCCGATGACGTCGATGCGGTCGCCGGCCGGATCCGGACACTCGCCCTCGCCGGGGGCGCGCGGGGCCAGGGCGAGCCCTTCCACCCGGGCGAAGGAGGCGCCGCCGGCCTGGAGTTGCTCGATCCGTACCAGGACCTCGTCCAGCGGCGCGCTCAACTGGTGCAGATACAGCGCCGCCGCCACCACCGCTCCGAGGCTCATCGAGCCGGACGCGTGCAGCGCGCCGCCGACCACCAGCACTCCGGCGACCGGGAGGATGTACGACGTCTCCATCACCGGGAAGAACACCGAGCGCAGGAACAGCGTGTAGAGGCGGGTGCGGCGGGAGGTCTCCAGAGCGTCCCGGCTCGCGGCCGTACGCCGCTCCTGGAGCCCGAACGCCTCCACCGTGCGTGCCCCGGCCGCCGTCGACGCCACGATCTCCGCGACGTCCGAGACGGCGGCGCCCTCGGCGAGGTACCCGTCCCGGGCCCGGCGCAGATACCAGCGCAGCGCGATCCAGATCGGCGTCAGCGCCAGCACCGCGAGAGCGCCGAGCAGCGGGTCCATCAGGAACACCGCGGCGACCAGGAAGAGCGCCTGGACCAGGTTGACGAGCAGGACGGGACCCGCGTCGCGCAGGGTGTTGCCGACGGTCGTCACGTCCGCCGTACCGCGTGCCGTCAGGTCACCGGTGCCGGCCCGCTCCACGACCGACGCGGGCAGGGTCAGGGCCCGGTCCACGAACCGCTCCCGCACCCGGGCCAGGGTCCGCTCCCCGAAGCGGTGCCCCACGTACCGGGCCCAGCGGGCCAGCAGTACCTGCGCGAGGGCGGACAGCAGGAGGAGCAGGGCCAGCCGGTCCACGGCGGCCGTCCCGCGCCCGGCCCGCACCTCGTCGATCATCCGGCCCAGCAGCCACGGCCCGGCCAGTGCGGCCACGGCCGCCAGCGCGTTCAGGCCGAGGACGACACCGAAGGCGCGGGCGTCGGCGCGCACGAGGCCGGCCAGGGCGCGCCGGACGTCGGCCCGTTCGGCGACCGGCAGGTGACGGTGGCTCATCCCACGGCCTCCTCGGTGTCCCTCGCGACGAGGGCCCGGTAGCGGGGGTTGGTGCCGAGCAGTTCGTGGTGGGTGCCGGAGGCTTCGACCTTGCCGTCCTTGAGGTAGTGGACGGTGTCCGAGCGGTCCAGGACGAGCGGAGAGGTGGTGGTCACGACCGTGGTGCGACCTTCTCTCGCCGTCCGCAGCCGGGCTGCGACCGTGGCCTCGGTGTGGGCGTCGAGGGCTGAGGTGGGCTCTATGGCCAGGAGGATCTCCGGATCGGTGAGGAGGGCTCTGGCCAGGCGGACGCGTTGGCGCTGGCCGCCGCTGAGGTTTCTGGCCTGGGCGTCCATGGGGGTGTCGAGGCCGTTCGGGAGTGACTGGATGATGTCATCGGCTGCGGCCGCGTGGAGCGCCTTCAGGGGGGCCATGTCGGGTTGTTCGGCGGCCGCGGGTGCGTTGTGGTTGTTCGCGCAGTTCCCCGCGCCCCTTAGAGGCGGGGCGATCATGTCCTGCAGGGTTCCCGCGAACAGGTCGGACTCGTGGTCGGCCACCAGGATGCGTGACCGGATCTGGTTCAGCGCGATGTCGTCGAGGCGAGTGTCGCCCCACGTCGCGTTCGACGGGGCGTAGCGGCCCAGGCGGTCCACCAACGTCGTCGCGTCCGCCGGATGTTCCGCCACCAGGGCCGTCAGCCGGCCCGGCAGGATGCGGACCCCGGACTCCGGGTCGTACAGGGCGGACGGCTCCGACGGGGCGTCCAGCGTGCCCGTGTCGGCCATCGGCTCCAGGCGCAGGAACCGTACGACCCGGCGTGCGCACACCACGCCGCGGCTGATCTGGTAGCCGCACTCGACCAGGAAGGCCACCGGCCACACCAGCACCGCCGCATAGCCGTAGACGGACACCAGCTGACCCACCGTGATGTCGCCCTGCGCCGCGAGCCGGGCCGCGAGCCAGGTCACCACCGCGAGGAACAGGGTCGGCAGCCCGGCCCCCAGTGCCTGCACCCAGCTCGTCACCGCCCCCACCCGGTACCCCTGCTCACGCAGCCGCCGTGAGTCCTGCCGGAAGGCGTCCGCCACCAGCTGCTTGCCGCCCAGGCCGGAGAGGACCCGCAGTCCACCCGCGAGGTCGCCGATCCGCGCGGTCAGCACGCCCTGCCGCTCGCGGTACTCCGCCTCCGACCCCTGCAACCGGCCGAGCAACGGACCGACCAGCAGCGCGAGCACCGGAATGCCGAGCAGCACGACCAGCGCGACCACCCCTGAGACCGACACCAACAGCACGGCGATCACCAGATACCCCACGACCGCGCCGATCCCGGGCCCCACGACCGTCAGCGACTGGCTGACCGTCTGCACATCGCCCACGCCGATCGTGACGACCTCCCCGGCGCCCGCCTGCCGCCGCAGGGAGGCGCCCAGTCGCACCGCCTGCCCTACGACCACCTTCACCGTGCGGAAGTTGGCGTCCATCCGCACCCGGGTCATCGTGCGGTGCCGCATGATGCTCAGCCAGGCGTTGAAAGCGCCCACCGCGAACAGCGCCCCGCTCCACAGGACCAGTTCGCCCATGTCGCCGGGCTCGAGGCCGTCGTCGATCGCCCGGGACATCAGATACGGCGTGGCCGCCAGCAGCACCATCCACACGGTGCCGAACGTGGCCCCGGCCGCACACCGCCAGGGCTGCCGGGCGACCAGCCACCACAGGTAGCGGGCCCCGCCACGGCGGTCGGGTGTGCCGGGGTCCTCGTACGCGTCGATCATCCGCCCGCCCTCCGCCGCCGCGCTACGCCAGACTGTCCCGCCAGGCCCGGTGCAGATCGGCGAACCTGCCCGTGCCCGCGATGAGTTCGGCCGGTGTGCCGTCCTCGACGATCTTCCCCTGCTCCATCACCAGCACGCGGTCCGCGATCTCGACCGTCGACAGCCGGTGCGCGATCACGACCGCCGTACGGCCCCTCAGCACCGTCGCCATCGCCCGCTGCACCGCGCGCTCGCCCGGGATGTCCAGCGAGCTGGTCGCCTCGTCGAGGATCAGCACCGCCGGGTCGGCCAGCAACGCCCGGGCGAACGCGACCAGTTGCCGCTGCCCGGCCGAGATACGGCCGCCCCGCTTGCGTACGTCGGTGTCGTAGCCGTCGGGCAGGGCGCTGATGAAGTCGTGCGCGCCGATCTCCTTCGCAGCCCGCTCCATCTCGGCGCGGGTGGCGTCCGGGCGGCCGATCGCGATGTTCTCGGCGACCGTGCCGGAGAACAGGAACGACTCCTGCGTCACCATGACCACCCCGCGCCGCAGCTCCGGCACGGCGAGATCGCGCAGGTCCACGCCGTCCAGCAGCACCCGGCCCTCGGAGGGGTCGTAGAACCGGGCCAGCAGCTTGGCCAGGGTCGACTTTCCGGCGCCCGTGGAGCCGACGACCGCGACCGTCTGCCCGGCCGGGACCGTGAGGTCGAAGCGGGGCAGCACCTCGCCGCCGGTGCGGTAGCCGAAGCTGACGCCGTCGAAGACGACCTCGCGGCCCGGGTGCTCGCTCGCCGGGGGCGGGAGCGGCCGGGGGTCCGCCGGCTGGGGGACGGACGGGGTCTGGGCGAGCAGCCCGGCGATCTTCTCCAGCGAGGCCGCCGCCGACTGGTACGAGTTGAGGAACATCCCGAGCCGGTCGATCGGGTCGTACAGCCGCCGCAGGTACAGCACGGCCGCCGCCAGCACACCGAGGGCCAGGGTGCCGCCCGCGACCCGGTAGGCGCCCCACAGGACGATCGCCGCGACCGCCGTGTTGGCGACCAGCCGCGAGCCGGTGACATAGCGGGCCATCTCCAGCAGCGCGTTGCCGTTGGTCCGCTCGTGCCGCTCGTTGAGCACGCCGAAGTCCGCGTCGTTGACGGCCTCGCGACGGAAGGCGCGCACCGGCCGGATGCCGTTCATCGTCTCGACGAACTTCACGATGACGGCCGCGATGGCGGTGGACCGCGCCCGGTACACCCGCCCGGCGCGCCGCTGGTACAGCCGCACGAGGGCGTAGAGCGGCACCAGGGACGCCACCGCCACGCCGCCGAGGCCCAGGTCGAGCCAGAGCAGCATCGCCGAGATGTAGACGAAGGACAGGATGACCGTCACGAGTTCCTGCAGGCCCTCGTCGAGCAGTTCGCGCAGCGACTCCACGTCCGCCGTGGAGCGGGAGATGAGCCGGCCCGAGGTGTAGCGCTCATGGAAGTCGACGCTCAGCGCCTGCGCGTGGCGGAAGATCCGGCCCCGCAGGTCGAGCAGCACGTCCTGGCTGACGCGGGCAGCGGCCGAGACGAACGCCCACTGCAGCCCGCCCGCGGCCAGCGCGCACGCCAGATAGCCCACGCCCACCGTGATCAGCGGCCCGTGGTCCCCGGCCCGGAACGCCGGTACGGCACGGTCGATGGCGTACGCCACGAGCAGCGGGCCCGCCTGCACGACCGCCTGCTGGAGCAGCAGCAGGACCGTCGTGACCGTGACACGGGCCTTCAGGGGCGCGAGGAGCGAGCGCAGCAGGGCGGCGGTGGCGCCCGGGGGAGTGGGCAGGACGTCCTGGTCGAAGGGGTCGCCGGTGGTGGCGGACCGGTCGTCGGGTTCGTCGCCGGGTTTCCTGTCGGCCGGTGTGCTGGTGGCCGCCGTCATCGTGCGCCCTCCTGTTCCCCTGAGAATTCCCCTGACCGCTCTCCGGACATCAGGTGCGCGTACTCGGCGTTCGTCCGCAGCAGTTCGTGGTGGGTGCCGACCGCGGTGATCCGCCCGCCGGACAGCAGCGCGACCCGGTCGGCGAGCAGCACGGTGGACGGCCGGTGCGCCACGATCAGGGCCGTCGTGTCCGCGAGGACCTGCCGCAGGGCGGCCTCCACGGCGGCCTCGGTGTGCACGTCCAGGGCCGACAGCGGGTCGTCCAGCACCAGGAACTCCGGCTGCCCGACGACAGCCCTGGCCAGCGCGAGTCGCTGCCGCTGCCCGCCGGAGAGACTGAGGCCCTGCTCGCCGACCTGGGTGTCCGTCCCCTGCGGCAGGGCGTGCACGAAGTCGGCCTGGGCGACGGCGAGGGCGCGCTCCAGCTCCGGCGTCCCGGCCGTGCCGTCGGCCGCCCCCATGAGAACGTTGTCGCCGACCGCGGCCGAGAAGAGCGTGGGCTCCTCGAAGGCGACGGCGACCTTGGCGCGCAGGGCTTCCCTCGACAGTGCGGTGATGTCGACGCCGTCGAGGGTGATGCGGCCCGAGGTGACCTCGTGGAGACGGGGGATGAGCGCGGTGAGGGTGGTCTTGCCGCTGCCGGTGGAACCGACCAGGGCCATGGACTCGCCGGGGCGGATGTGGAGGTCGATGCGCTGGAGGACGGGCGGGGAACCGGGCGGGGCGTCGGGGTAGCGGAAGGTGACGCCGTCGAAGCGAAGTCCTCTTTCTCCCAGGGCTGTTGACCGGCCGCCCACAGCCGGGACCCGGCGCTCCTCCACCTCCTCGTCCATCACCTCGAAGTACCGCTCGGTGGCCGTCGCCGCCTCCTGGCTCATGGCCAGCAGGAAGCCGATCGACTCCACCGGCCACCGCAGGGCCAGCGCCGTCGACAGGAACGCCACCAGCGTCCCCGCCGACAGGCCACCATCGGCGACCTGGACGACTCCCACGACGAGCGCCGCCCCGATCGCCAGCTCGGGCAGCGTCACGATGACGCCCCAGATCGTCGCCAGCAGCCGCGCCTTGCGCAGCTCCGTGCCGCGCAGCTTCCCCGACAGGTCGCGGAACGCCCGCGCCTGGCTCCGGTGGCGTCCGAACCCCTTGATGACGCGGATGCCGAGCACGCTCTCCTCGACGACCGTCGTCAGGTCGCCGACCTGGTCCTGCGCGCGCCGCGCCACCTCGGCGTACCGCTTCTCGAAGATCACGCAGGTCACCATCACGGGCACGGCGGGCCCGAGGATCACCAGACCGAGCGTCCAGTCCTGGAGCAGCATGATGATCACGCCGATCACTATTGTCACCCCGTTGACCAGCAGGAACGTCAACGGGAAGGCGAGGAACATACGGAGCAGGCCCAGGTCCGCGATCCCCCGGGACAGCAACTGCCCGGAGGCCCACCGGTCGTGGAAGGACACCGGCAGCCGTTGCAGATGCCGGTACAGATCCGCCCGCATCGACGCCTCGACGTGCGCCAGCGGCCGCGCCACCAGCCAGCGCCGCAGGCCGAACAGCAGGGCCTCCGCGAAGCCGAGCAGCAGCAGACACAGCGCCCCGAGCCACACCCCGGCCGGGTCCCGGCCGGCCACGGGCCCGTCCACCATCCACTTCAGGACGAGCGGGATCACCAGGCCCGTGCTGGAGGCGAGTATCGCCACGAACGCGGCGCTGAACAGCCGTGCCCGCGCGGGCCGCACGTACGGCCACAGGCGCAGCAGTGTGCGCACGGCAGAACGATTCCGGGTGGGGGCAGATGTGGTGGCCATCAGCAGTGAGCCTACGGATCGCCACTGACACTGCCCACCGAGTTTTCTCCCGGTCAGGGTCCGTCCTTGGTCCTACGACCTGCCTGTTCGGGGGTCGTACGGCGAACATCAGCCGATCGGCTGATGCCCGTTCGAGCGCGACGGCCGATGTGCGCGGACCCGCCGCACCGGGACCCTCGGTCCATGTCCGTCATCGAAGTCACCGACCTGCGCAAGGCCTATGCCGGCCGCCCGGCCGTGGACGGCGTCTCCTTCGCCGTCGAGGAGGGCGAGATCTTCGGGATCCTCGGCCCGAACGGCGCCGGCAAGACCACCACCGTCGAATGCGTCGAGGGCCTGCGCGTCCCCGACTCCGGCCGCGTCCGCGTCACCGGCCTCGACCCGGTCGCCGACCACGAGCGGGTCGCCCAGGTCCTGGGCGCCCAGCTCCAGGAGAGCCGGCTCCAGCCCAAACTCACCGTCAGGGAGGCGCTGGAGCTGTACGCCGCGTTCTATCCGCGCCCCGTCGACTGGCGCCCGCTGGCCGAACGCCTCGGCCTGGAGGAGAAGCTGACCACCCGGTTCGCCAAGCTGTCCGGCGGCCAGAAGCAGCGCCTGTTCATCGCGCTCGCCCTGATCGGCGACCCCCGGGTCGTCGTCCTGGACGAACTCACCACCGGCCTCGACCCGCGCGCCCGCCGCGACACCTGGCAGCTCATCGAGGACATCCGCGCGAACGGCGTCACCGTCCTCCTCGTCACCCACTTCATGGAGGAGGCGCAGCGGCTGTGCGACCGGATCGCGGTGATCGACAAGGGCCGGGTCGCGGCCCTGGACACCCCGGCCGGGCTGATCCGCCGCTCGGCGGGCGCCACCGTCATCAGCTTCACGCCGTCCACGCCCCTGGACGACAGTGAGCTGAACACGCTCCCCGCCCTGGTGGCCGTCGAGAACAAGGACGGCCGGATCACCCTGTCCGGCACGGACGACACGGTCAACGCCGTGCTGTCGCTGCTGGCCCGCCACCACATCACCGCCCGTCAGCTCCGCGTCACCGACGCCACGCTGGACGACGCGTTCCTGGACCTGACGGAGGCCCCGGCATGAGCACGGCACTGATCAACCCCGCCGTTCTGCGCAGCGAGTTCCGGCTCTTCCGACGCGAGCCCGGCAGTCTCTTCTGGATCCTGCTGTTCCCGCCCCTGCTGCTGGGCATCCTCGGTTCCGTGCCGTCGTTCCGCGAGGCGCAGGACGGGCTCGGCGGGCTGCGGATCGTCGACGTGTACGTGCCCGTGTGCGTACTGGTCGCCCTCATCATGGCCGGGGTGCAGGCGATGCCGCCGACCCTCACCGGCTACCGCGAGAACGGCATCCTGCGCCGGCTCTCCACCACTCCCGTGCGGCCCTCGGCCCTGCTGGCCGCCCAGATGCTGGTGAACGGCGTGGCGGCCCTGGCCTCCGCGCTGCTCACGCTCGCCGTCGGACGGGTCGCCTACGACGTCCGGCTGCCCGAACAGCTCGCCGGGTACCTGCTCGCGCTGCTCCTCGCCGTGCTCGCCGCCATCTCGCTGGGCGCGGTGATGTCGGCACGGGCCCGCACGACGAAGATCGCGACCGCGATCGGGACCGCCGTGTCCTTCCCGATGATGTTCTGCGCCGGGGTCTGGGTGCCCGTGCAGGCCATGCCGGACCTGCTGGGCCGCATCGTCCAGTGCACCCCGTTCGGCGCCGCCGCACGGGCCCTGGACCAGGCCGCCGCGGGCGACTGGCCGAGCTGGGGCCACCTGGCCGTCCTCGCCGCGTGGACGGCGGTGCTCTCGGCGTCGGCCGCGCGCTGGTTCCGCTGGGAGTGACCGGCGCCCGGGGAGGGGACACGGCCGTGACCGACACTGTGGGCATGACGGACGTGGCGGGCGTGGAGCAGCGGTGGGCGGCGTACTTCCGCTGGGGGCCGTACGGGATGCTCGCGGCGGGCACCGTGCTCGCCGCGGCCACGGTCGACGCGGTCGGCATGACCACGGTGGAGCGTTACGCCGCCGTCGCCCTGGTCGGCGCCGCGGTGGTCCTCCAGGTGTGGTGGGGGCGCTGGTCCCGCGACCGGCCGCTGGCCCCGTCGGTGCCGGGCGCCTGCTACTACTTCACGCGCTGGGCGCTGGGGTTCGCGCTGAGCTGGTTCAACCCGTTCTTCGCCTTCTACGCCGCCGCCGGGTTCGTCGGCCCCGACCGGCTGCTGCGCGGGCGCCCGCTCAAACTCGGTCTGCTGGCGACCGCGGTGACCATCGCGGGGTCGCAGTCCGGTGGCATGCCCCTGCACGGGCCGCTGAACTGGGCGGTGTTCGGCGCCCTGCTCTGCGTCCACATCGGGCTGCTGGTCGTCTTCGGCCAGCTCGCCGCGCGGGAGGAGGAACGCACCCGGATCCAGACCGCCAGCATCACCGAACTGGAGCGCACCAACGCCGCCCTGCAGCAGGCCCTCGACGAGAACGCCGCCCTGCACGCCCAGCTCCTGGTGCAGGCCAGGGAGGCCGGAGTCGCCGACGAGCGCCGGCGGCTGGCCGCCGAGATCCACGACACCATCGCCCAGGGGCTGACCGGCATCATCGCCCAGCTCCAGGTCGTCGCGAACGCCCCCGACCTGGCCGTGGCCCGCACCCATCTCGAACGCGCCTCGGACCTGGCCCGGCACAGCCTCGGCGAGGCCCGCCGCTCCGTGCACAACCTCGCCCCCGTGGCGCTGGCCGACGCCGGACTGCCGGAAGCCCTGAAGAAGACGGTCGCCGAGTGGGGCGAACGGGCGGGTGTGCGCGCCGAGTTCACGGTCACCGGCACCGACGAGCAACTCCACGAGGAGATCGCGGCCACGCTCCTGAGGATCGTCCAGGAGGCCCTCTCCAACACCGCCCGGCACGCCGCCGCCGGCCGCGTCGGTGTCACCCTGTCCTTCCTCGGCGACGAGGTCATCCTCGACATCCGCGACGACGGCCGCGGCTTCGACCCGCTCGCCGTCCCCGAACGCACCCGAGCCGGCGGCTTCGGCCTCGACGGCATGCGGGCCCGCGCCGAACGTGTCGCCGGATCCCTCACCGTCGAGTCCGAGCCGGGCCACGGTACGGCGGTCTCCGCTCGCGTACCGTTGGTCCGCCATGACTGACGCCGCGATCACCCTGCTCATCGTCGACGACCACCCCGTCGTACGGGACGGCCTGCGCGGCATGTTCGAGTCCGCGCCGGGCTTCCGCGTGCTGGGGGAGGCGTCGAACGGTGTCGAGGCGGTCGCGCTCGCCGCCGCCCTGGACCCGGACGTGATCCTCATGGACCTCCGCATGCCGGGCGGCGGGGGCGTGGACGCCATCCGCGAACTGACCCGCACCGGCGCCCGCGCCAAGGTCCTCGTCCTGACCACGTACGACACCGACTCCGACACCCTCCCCGCGATAGAGGCGGGCGCGACGGGCTACCTCCTGAAGGACGCCCCGAGGGACGAACTGTTCGCGGCGGTCCGCGCGGCGGCGGAGGGCCGGACCGTCCTCTCCCCGGCCGTGGCCTCCCGCCTGGTCTCGGCGGTCCGCACTCCCCGGACCCCCGGCAGCGACACCCTCTCGGCCCGCGAGCGCGAGGTCCTGGCCCTCGTCGCCAAGGGCACCTCCAACCGCGAGATCGCCCGTGAACTCTTCATCAGCGAGGCCACGGTCAAGACGCATCTCACGCATCTCTACGCGAAGCTGGGCGTGAAGGACCGGGCGGCAGCGGTGGCCACGGCCTACGAGCGAGGCATCCTCGGCTAGCCCGGGTACGGCAGCAGCCCCGCCGCGGTCTTCTCCCAGGACGTCTTCAGCTCGGCGAGCAACTCCGGCTGGTCCGGGGCGAGTTCGGCCTGTTCGCGCGCGTCGGCGGCGAGGTCGTACAGGTGGTCCTTACCGTCGGAGTCCTGGTAGTACTTCCAGCTCCCGCGCCGCAGCGCCCGGTTGCCGCGCACCCGCCAGAACAGGTCCCGCTCGGGCAGCCGTTCGCCGCGCAGCAGGTACCCGGCGAGGCTCGTGCCGTCCAGCGGATACGCCGGGTCGGGCCGGGCACCGGCCAGCTCCAGCAGGGTCGCCGTCCAGTCGGGGGAGAAGTTCGGCTCGTGGCTGACCTGACGGCCGTCGATCCGGGCGGGCCAGCGCAGGATCGCGGGCACCCGGATGCCGCCCTCCTGGAGGGAGAACTTCTGGCCGCTGAGAGGCCACAGGTACGACCAGCGCTCGCCGCCGTTGTCGCTGGCGAACAGCACGACGGTGTTCTCCTCCTGCCCGGAGCGGCGCAGGGCGGCGAGCACCTCGCCGACGGCCGCGTCCAGGCTCTGAACCATCTGGGTGTACTTCGCGACCGACCCGCCGTCGTAGTGGTTCAGGGCCTTGCTCACCTCGGCCTGTGACGTAGCCTCCCGGATCCTCGCCGCGATCTCGGCACCGGTCTCCTCGTCACCCTCGGCGAGCCAGGGCCAGTGCGGGGTGGTGAAGTTGAGGTTCAGCAGCCAGGGCCGGTCGCGGTCCCGGCCGACGTACTCGACGGCCCGCTCCGTGAGCACCGTCGTGTAGTACCGCAGGTCCTTGTACTCGGCGTCCCCCTCGTAGAGGTCGTGGTCGCCGAGCTGGCCGAGCTTGGAGAAGTACTCCAGCACGCCCCCGCGATTGCCGAAGAACTCGTCCCAGCCCGACTTGGTGGGGCTGAAGTCGGGCAGCCAGCCGCAGTGCCACTTGCCGATGAGCGCGGTGGCGTAGCCGGCCTTCTTCAGCAGGGAGGCGAGCGTGGGGTGGTTCGGGTCCAGGCCCTGCGACCGGTCGGCGATCGGCTCGGCGAGGCCGCCCTTCGTACGGCCCGGATAGCGCCCGGTGTAGAGGCTGAACCGGGTCGGAGAGCAGGTGGAGGAGCCGGAGTAGGCGTCCGTGAAGCGCACGCCCTGGCGGGCCAGCCGGTCCAGGTTGGGCGTCCTGATGTGCGGGGCGCCGTAGGAGGACAGGTCGGCCCAGCCGAGGTCGTCGCCCAGGATGACGAGAACGTTGGGGCGGGGTCCGGACCCGGCACCGGGGCGGGCCCTGAACGGCCGTTCGGCGGGGACGGCTTCGGCACCGGTGGCCGTACCGGCGACGGCACCCACGGCGCCACCACCGACGAGGGCACCCAGGGCACGACGGGATATTTCAGGCATGCGGAGATCCTGGAAGTTCCTAGAGAGGCAGGGGGGAGAGAGGCCACGGCTCGGAATGGACGCTGCCAGCGGTCCGACGACGTGGCAAGAAGATCCCCGCCGAGTTCACGGACCCGCAATGCCTCGCAACACCGCGCAACACCCCGCAACAATGCGGCAGCCTTGCCAGGCGAAACGATGCCTCAGCCCGTCACCCGCAGCAGCAGCACCGCCCGCGCCGGCATCGTGATCTCCGTCCCCGCCGGGTGCTCCACGCCCGGTGCCTCCCGCTGCTCCTCCAGGCTCGTGTCGACGACCACCTCGTACCGCTCCGCCCAGGGCGGCCCCGGCAGTTCGAAACGCACCGGTGCCTCGCCCGCGTGCAGCACGGCGAGGAAGCTGTCGTCGAGGATCTGCGCCCCGCGCTCGTCACGGCCCGGGATGTCCCGCCCGGACAGGTACATCCCCAGCGTCGCGGCGGGCGCGTACCAGTCCCGCTCCGTCATCTCGGTGCCCCGGGACGTGAACCAGGCCAGGTCGCGCAGGCCGTCCGCGGTCTGGGCCCGGCCCGAGAAGAACGCCCGGCGCCTGAGCACCGGGTGCCGGTGGCGCAGCTCGATCAGCCGGGAGGTCAGCTCGAACAGGGCGCGCCACCCGGGATCCTCCAGCAGCCCCCAGTCCAGCCAGCTGATCTCGTTGTCCTGGCAGTACGCGTTGTTGTTGCCGCGCTGGGTGCGGCCCAGCTCGTCGCCCGCGACCAGCATCGGCACCCCGGTGGACAGCAGCAGCGTGGTCAGCAGGTTCCGCAGCTGCCGGCGCCGCAGGGACTCGATCCCCTCGTCGTCCGTCTCGCCCTCGGCCCCGCAGTTCCAGGCCCGGTTGTCGTTCGTGCCGTCGCGATTGCCCTCGCCGTTGGCCTCGTTGTGCTTGCGCTCGTACGACACCAGGTCGCGCAGGGTGAAGCCGTCGTGCGCGGTGACGAAGTTGACGGACGCGTACGGCCTCCGCCCGCCCCAGGCGTACAGGTCGCTGGAGCCCGACAGCCGGTAGCCCATCTCCCGTACGTCGGGCAGCGCGTGCCGCCAGAAGTCCCGTACGGCGTTGCGGTACCGGTCGTTCCACTCCGTCCACAGCGGCGGGAACGCCCCCACCTGGTAGCCGCCCGACCCCACGTCCCACGGCTCGGCGATCAGCTTCACCCGGCGCAGCACCGGGTCCTGGGCGATGACCGCCAGGAACGGGGAGAGCATGTCGACGTCGTGCATCGAGCGGGCCAGCGCCGCCGCCAGGTCGAAGCGGAAGCCGTCGACGCCCATCTCCGTCACCCAGTACCGCAGCGAGTCCGTGATCAGGCGCAGCACCTGAGGCTGGACCACGTGCAGGGTGTTGCCGCACCCGGTGTAGTCGGCGTAGCGGCGGGGGTCGTCCTGGAGGCGGTAGTAGCCGCGGTTGTCGATGCCCTTCAGGGACAGCGTCGGGCCGAGTTCGCCCGCCTCCGCCGTGTGGTTGTAGACCACGTCGAGGACGACCTCGATCCCCGCCGCGTGCAGGGCGCGCACCATGCGCTTGAACTCGCCGACCTGCTCGCCCCTCGTCCCGGAGGCCGCGTAGGCCGCGTGCGGGGCGAAGTAGCCGATGGAGTTGTAGCCCCAGTAGTTCCCGAGGCCTCTGCGCAGCAGATGGTCCTCGTGCGCGAACTGGTGCACCGGCAGCAGCTCCACCGCCGTCACGCCCAGCTTCACCAGGTGCTCGATCGCGGCCGGGTGCGCGAGCCCGGCATAGGTGCCGCGCAGGTCCTCGGGGATGTCCGGGTGCAGCTGGGTGAAGCCCTTGACGTGCACCTCGTAGATCACGGAGTCCGCCCACGGCGTCTTCGGGCGGCGGTCGTCGGCCCAGTCGTCGTCATCGTGGACGACGACGCCCTTGGGGACGTACGGCGCCGAGTCCCGGTCGTCGCGCACGGTGTCGGCGACGTGCTGCTGCGGCCAGTCGCGCACATGCCCGTACACCTCCGGCGGCAGGCCGAAGTCTCCGTCCACCGCGCGCGCGTACGGGTCGAGCAGCAGTTTCGCCGGGTTCCAGCGGGCGCCGGTCCACGGGTCCCAGCGGCCGTGCACCCGGTAGCCGTAGCGCTGTCCGGGCAGCACGCCCGGGACGAAGCCGTGCCAGATCTCGTGGGTCAGCTCGGTCAGCCGGGCCCGCGACTCCTTGCCCGCCTCGTCGAAGAGGCACAGCTCGACCCCCTCCGCCCCGCCCGCCCACAATGCGAAGTTGGTCCCCGCCACCCCGTCGGGGCCGACCCGGAACCGGGCGCCCAGCGGTGTCGCCGCGCCCGGCCAGGCGGGCACCGTGGGCGGCGGCGCGGGCCGCCGTACGCCGTTCGCGGCGGCGGCCTGGCGCCCGTTCCCGGTGGCCTGATGGCCGGCCACCGCCTCCTGCTCGGCTGCGCTGGACACCTGTCAGCCTCCCGCGGCTCGTGGAACGACGGGTGACAGAGGGGTGCGGACCTGTACTGCGGCCCGGGCCGCGGCTCCCCTGCGCGTCGTCCTCCACACTGTTCTGCCCAGAGCGTGGGTCGCACTCACGTTTCCCCGGGGGCGGGCATGGTCGTTTCCCGGGGACGCGGCCGGTCGTTGGGTACCCCGTGAGGCACGTACAAGGGCGCGCGCGGCGCGCGAGGGCCGCGCTGGCCGCCGTAGTGACATGGGCAGGGCTCCTGGCCGGGGCCACGGGCTGTACCTCGGACGACGCGGGCGGGATCGCCGGGGCGTTCGGCGCGCCCCCGGCGCCCGAGGACGTCATCAAGGTCTCGCCCGACGACGGCAGCAGGGGCGTGCGCCCCGGAAGGACGCTGCGGGTGCGCGTGCCCGACGGCAGGCTGGAGTCGGTGAAGGTCACCAGGTCCCAGGACGCACAGGAGTCCCCGGTGCCAGGCCGCGTCTCGGCCGACGGCCTGACCTGGGAGCCCGAGGAGAAGCGGCTGGCGCTCGCCGCCGAGTACACGGTGGACGCGGTGGCCGTGGACGGCGACGGCCACCGCTCGGCCCGGCACACCACGTTCACGACGTACGTCCCCGAGGAACGCTTCATCGGCTATGTCGCCCCGGAGAACCGTGCCACGGTCGGCACCGGCATGATCGTCTCCCTGGAGTTCAACCGCGAGATCGCCGACCGCGCCGTCGTCGAGCGCGCGGTGCGGGTCACCTCCCGCCCGGCCGTCGAGATCCGCCCGCACTGGTTCGGCCGCAGCCGTCTCGACTTCCGCCCCGAGGACTACTGGAAACCCGGCACCCAGGTCACCGTCGACCTCCGCCTGCGCGATGTCGAGGGCGCGCCAGGCGTCTACGGCCTGCAACACAAGACGTTCTCCTTCACCGTCGGGCGCGGCCAGGTCTCCGTGGTCGACGCCGCCCGGCACACCATGGAGGTCCGGCGCGACGGCGAGACCCTCGCCACCGTGCCGGTCACGGCCGGCGCCCCCGAGACGACCACGTACAACGGGAAGATGGTGGTGACCGAGATGCTCGACGTCACCCGGATGAACGGCGCCACGGTCGGCTTCAAGAAGCGCGACGGCAAGGGCGAGTACGACATCCCGGACGTCCCGCACGCCATGCGCCTGACCGACTCCGGCACCTTCCTGCACGGCAACTACTGGGCGGACCACACCGTCTTCGGGCGGAGCAACGTCAGTCACGGCTGTATCGGACTGCGCGATGTGAAGGGCGGCGGCTCGGACACCCCGGCGGGCTGGTTCTTCGACCGCAGTCTGGTCGGGGACGTCGTCGAGGTCGTCAACAGCAAGGACAAAGAGGTCTCTCCCGACAATGGCCTCGGAGGCTGGAACATGGCCTGGAACGCATGGAAAGCGGGCAGTGCGGTGAAGTAGTCCGACAGGGGCGGATCGACCCCGCGCTGCCGTTGGGACGGAACAGTGACAATCGCGGGCCGCCGGTGCCCGGCGCCTTGTGGTTACTATGCGCCGGTGCGCGGGGGACGCGCAGGGGTTGTGGGCCTGACCAGGCCCGGGGAGGGGAGAACGACTTGAACGGGCGACCGATATCGGGGGCGTCGGTTGGGGGCAGGCACGGACTGCTCGCGCTGATACTCGGCTCGCTGCTCCTCGCCGTCACGGCGTGTGGCGGCGGGGAGAGCGGAGCCGGTGCCGGCGGGGGCGACGGCACGGGCAAGGGCTCGGACAGCGCGCAGAGCAAGCAGTCCGAGGCCGTGGTGAGCATCACCCCCAAGGACGGCGCCAAGTCCGTCGACACCAGCGGCAAGCTGAAGGTCACCGCCGCCAAGGGCAAACTGACCGAGGTCGAGGTCAAAGACGCCAAGGGCAAGAAGGTCGACGGCGAGATATCCGGCGACGGCGCCACCTGGACGCCGGCCGGCCATCTGGCCGCCGCCACCAAGTACACGGTCCACGCGGTCGCCAAGGACTCCGAGGGCCGCACGGCCGCCGAGGACGCCGGCTTCACCACGCTGACGCCGGAGAACACCTTCACCGGCACCTTCACCCCCGAGGACGGCTCGAAGGTCGGCGTCGGGATGCCGTTCTCCATCCGCTTCGACCGGGGCATCACCAACCCGGAGGACGTCGAGAAGGCCATCCGCATCAAGACGGAGCCGGCCGTGGACGTCGAGGGCCACTGGTTCGGCAACGACCGTCTCGACTTCCGTCCCGAGAAGTACTGGAAGCCCGGCACCAAGGTGACCGTCGACCTGAACCTCGACGGCGTCGAGGGCCGCTCCGGTGTCTACGGCGAGCAGGACAAGACGGTCGACTTCACCATCGGCCGCAACCAGGTCTCCGTCGTGGACGCCAAGAAGCTCACGATGAAGGTCATGCGCGACGGCAAGGTCATCAAGACCATCCCGGTCACCACCGGCAAGCCCGGCATGGAGACCTGGAACGGCCAGATGGTCGTCAGCGAGATGCTCCCCGTGACCCGGATGAACGGCGAGACCGTCGGCTACGGCGGCGAGTACGACATCAAGGACGTCCCGCACGCCATCCGCCTCACCACCTCCGGCACCTTCCTGCACGGCAACTACTGGGCGGGCGGAGCCTTCGGCGAGTACAACGCCAGCCACGGCTGCATCGGCCTGCGCGACGTGCGCGGCGGCTGGGACAAGAAGGTGCCGGCCGCCTGGTTCTTCAACCACTCGATGATCGGCGACGTGGTGGTCGTCAAGAACTCCGAGGACCGGATCGTCGACCCGGACAACGGGCTCAACGGCTGGAACATGTCGTGGGAGAAGTGGAAGAAGTAGCTCCCCGATGACCTGAAGGGCCCCGGTGTGACGGACCGCACCGGGGCCTTCGGCGTTAGTCCTGGTTAACCTGCTGCCCATGACCGTCTCTCTCGAAGTCGCTGAAGGCGTCGGCACGCTCCGTCTCGACCGCCCGCCCATGAACGCGCTGGACATCGCCACCCAGGACCGGCTGAAGGAACTCGCCGAGGAGGCCACGCGCCGCGACGACGTGCGGGCCGTGGTGGTCTACGGCGGCGAGAAAGTGTTCGCGGCCGGCGCGGACATCAAGGAGATGCAGGCGATGGACCACGCCGCGATGGTCCTGCGCGCCCGCGCCCTGCAGGACTCGTTCACGGCGGTGGCCCGTATCCCCAAGCCCGTCGTCGCGGCCGTCACGGGTTACGCGCTCGGCGGCGGCTGCGAACTCGCGCTGTGCGCGGACTACCGCATCGCCGGCGAGAACGCCAAGCTCGGCCAGCCCGAGATCCTGCTCGGTCTGATCCCCGGCGCGGGCGGCACCCAGCGCCTGGCCCGCCTGGTCGGCCCCTCCAAGGCCAAGGACCTGATCTTCACCGGCCGGATGGTGAAGGCCGACGAGGCGCGGGAGATCGGCCTGGTGGACCGGGTCGTGCCCGCCGAGGAGGTCTACGCGCAGGCGCACGCCTGGGCCGCCAAGCTGGCGCAGGGCCCGGCGCTCGCGCTGCGCGCCGCCAAGGAGGCGATCGACGCCGGCCTGGAGACGGACATCGAGACGGGCCTGACGATCGAACGCAACTGGTTCGCGGGCCTGTTCGCCACCGAGGACCGTGAGCGCGGCATGCGCAGCTTCGTGGAGGAGGGCCCGGGCAAGGCGAAGTTCCTCTGACACGTCCGCTGAACACCCCTCCGGGGGCTTGCAATTGACACGGCGTCTGATCCCGGGTCCCCCGACGGAGGGGTTTATGGCAGCCTTAAGACAGCCTTAAGCGTGTCCGGACGGGGGGCTTCGACGCTTGCCCCGAAACGTGCCGTATTCGCAGGTCACGAGGGCCGTGGAAGGCTCCGAAGTGCCGTTGGCATATGCCGTCCGAATGCCGGTTCCGGGCCCGTTCCAGGGGGTCTATTCCCCGGGAACGGCCCCGACGGGCGCCCCGGACGGCCATGATGGGGGCATGGCGGGGCTGGAGGGTATGGAACAGCCGCGGGGACACGCACATGCGGCCGCGGCGCGCTGGTCGCCGACCGTCGAGGACGAACGCGCGCTGAAGGCGCTGGAGTTGTACGGCAACCCGACGGAGGCAGAGGTTCCACTGCCGTCCCGCCCCGAGTCCGCGGCCACCGCCAGACGGCTCACCCAGGTCGTGGTCCTGCGCCACTGGGGACTCACCCCCAAGATCACCGAGGAGGCGGTCCTGCTCGTCTCCGAACTGGTCGGCAACGCCGTACGCCACACCGGCGCCCGCGTCTTCGGGCTGCGTCTGCACCGGCGCCGAGGCTGGATCCGCGTCGAGGTCCGCGACCCCTCCCGGGGGTTGCCCTGTCTGATGCCGGTCCAGGAGATGGACGTCAGCGGCCGGGGCCTCTTCCTCGTCGACAAGCTGGCCGACCGCTGGGGGGTCGATCTGCTGCCCCGGGGCAAGACGACATGGTTCGAGATGCGGGTCGTCGACCGCTGACGGCCGCGGGCGGGGCCAAGGCTCGACCGTGGGTGTGACCTGCGACGACTCACCTGGACGTCGATCGGGCGAATCACCGGTTTCCTGGTGAGGCGCCCCTTAAATGGTCCAATGCACCGCCACTTCGTCAAGCGCGCCCTTGTCGCGGGCGCCGCCCTCGCCGTCCTCGCCGCCTGCGGCACCCAGGGCGAGGAGCGGACCTCCGGGACACGCCCCACCAAGGCCGCCGTGCCCGCACCGCCCGAGAAGAAGACCGTCCAGGGCCTGCCGGGCATGCCGCCCGTCCTCGACCCGAAGGACGTGTACGCGGCCGACCGCCCGAACAAGCTGTCACCCGTGGTCAAGGGCTTCCCGTCCCGGGTCTACGTCCCCAACACCGAGTCCGACACCGTCTCCGTCATCGACCCGAAGACGTACGAGATCATCGAGACGATCCCCGTGGGCCGGCAGCCCCAGCACGTCGTGCCCTCCTGGGACCTGAAGACGCTCTGGGTCAACAACAACCGCGGCCACACCCTCACCCCGATCGACCCGAAGACCGGCAAGGCCGGCAAGGAGGTCGAGGTCCACGACCCGTACAACCTCTACTTCACGCCCAACGGCAGGTACGCCGTCGTGATGGCCTCCCTCGACCGCGAGCTGGTCTTCCGCGACCCGCACACCATGGAGATCAGGAAGACCGTCCCGGTCTCCTGCTACGGCGTCAACCACGCCGACTTCTCCCTCGACGGCCGCTACTTCATCGTCTCCTGCGAGTTCAGCGGCGAGCTGCTCAAGGTCGACACCGAGAAGATGAAGGTCGTGGGGCAGCAGAGACTGCCGTTCGAGGGCGCCATGCCGCAGGACGTGAAGGTCTCGCCGGACGGCAAGAGGTTCTACATCGCCGACATGATGGCCCACGGGATGTGGGTCCTGGACGGCGACAAGTTCACCGAGCCCACCCTGCTGCCCACGGGCAAGGGCTGCCACGGCCTCTACGTCAGCCGCGACTCCCGCGAGATGTATGTCTCCAACCGCGGCGAAGGCACCATCTCCGTCTTCGACTTCACCCGCAACAAGCTCACCAAGAAGTGGGACCTGCCCGACGGCGGCAGCCCCGACATGGGCGGCGTCTCCGCCGACGGCAAGGTCCTGTGGCTCTCCGGCCGCTACGACGCCGAGGTCTACGCCATCGACACCCGCACCGGCGCCCAGCTCGCCCGCATCCCCGTCGGCAGCGGCCCGCACGGCCTCGCGGTCTACCCACAGCCCGGCCGCTACTCCCTCGGCCACACGGGCATCTTCCGGTGAGCCGTGGGAGGCGGCGGTTGAGTCTCCACCCACTGGAGGGCCCAGACTCGCGGACATGACCGACGACGGCACCGGACTGCTCACCATCGGGGCGCTGGCCCGGGTCACCGGACTGACCGTGCGCACCGTCCGCTACTGGTCCGACGAGGGCGTTCTGCCCCCGGTGACCCGGTCCGCGGGCGGTTACCGGCTGTACGACGCCGCGTCCGTGGCCCGACTGGAGCTGATCCGCAGCCTGCGCGAACTCGGCCTCGGCCTGGCGGACGTCCGCCGGGTCCTGGCCGGCGAGACGACGGTCGCGCAGGTCGCCGCCGCGCACGTGGTCGCGCTGGACGCGCAGATCCGGTCGCTCAAGGTGACCCGTGCGGTGCTGTCGACGGTGGCCAGACGGGGTTCCAGCGCGGAGGAGATGACACTCATGAACAGACTGGCACGGCTCTCGGCGGCCGAACGGCGCCGGATCGTCGAGGACTTCATGGCGGAGATCTTCGAGGGGATCGACACCGCCGACCCGGACATCCGCGGCAGACTGCGATTCGCGGCCGCCGAGCTGCCCGACGAACCCACTCCCGAGCAGGTGGACGCCTGGGTGGAGCTCGCCGAGCTGATCCAGGACCCCGGCTTCCGCGCGCAGATGCGGCAGATGATCGAGTTCAACGCGGCCGACCGGGGGCCGGACGTCCCGGCCGGTTCGTCCCTGTGGTTCATGAGCCGGCTCGTACGGCTCGCCGCCGAGGCACGGCAGCGCGGCATCGCCCCCGGGGAGCCCGAGGCCGACGAGGTGCTGAGGGACCTGCTCGGCGACACCGACCGGGCCGCCGTGCTCGAACGCCTCACGGCCGCCTCCAACGTACGGGTCGCCCGCTATCGGGAACTCCAGGCCGTCGTCAACGGCCTCGGGCCCCAGCCGACCTACGACGAGGAGTTCGCCTGGGTGGTCGCCGCGCTGGAGGCACGCACGGCCAGTTAATCTGACCTGCGTCAGCACGACGCGGAACACGAGAGCACGAGAGTAGGGGCGGATCGGTGGCGGACATCGAGGAAGCACGCAAGCAGTTCGAGCGGATCGATACGGACGGTGACGGGTACATCACCGCTGCCGAGTTCAAGGCCGCCCTGGCCGGATCGGGTGACTGGAACGTCACCGAGTCGGTCGCCGAGGTCGTCATCAAGACCCGCGACCTCGACGGCGACAAGAAGCTGAGCTTCGACGAGTTCTGGGCCTACCTGAACAAGTAGTCGCCTGAACCGGTGGCCGCCTGAATCGGTGGTCGCCCGCTGCCGGAGGCGCTCCGCCTCCCGAGCGAAGGGGCCCGGTCCGACCTCGGTCGGACCGGGCCCCTCGTCATCCCCCGCGAGCCGTGCGCACGCTCCAGCGGCCGCCCCGCCGTTCCAGGGCCAGCGGCAGGTCGAAACACTTGCCGAGCCGGTCGGCGGTCAGCACCTCGGCCACCGGGCCCTCGGCCAGCGGACGGCCCTCGCGCAGCAGCAGGGCGTGCGTGGTGTGCGGCGGAAGCTCCTCCAGATGGTGGGTGACCAGGACCGTCGCCAGCCGCGGATGGCCCCGGCGCAGCTCCTCCAGCGCCCCGATGAGCCGCTCCCTGCCGGGCAGGTCCAGGCCGGTGGCGGGTTCGTCCAGGAGCAGCAGCCGGGGCTCGGGCATGAGGGCCCGGGCGATCAGGGCCCGGCCGCGCTGGCCCTGGGAGAGGGTGGGCCAGCGCGCCTCACGGTGCTCCGCCAGCCCCAGCGTCCGGATCAGCCGCTCCGCCCGCTCCTCCTGCACCGGCGTCGGGCGCCACCGGGGCAGCGGCTCCACGGAGTTGGTCAGACCGGTCAGGACGACGTCCCGTACCCGCAGCGGCGAGCCGAGCGGATGCCGCGGGTCGACATGCCCCACGTGTGCGCGCAGCTCCCGCAGATCCACCCGGCCCAGCCGGTGGCCCAGCACCTCCACGGTGCCCCGGGTGGGATGGACGCGCGCGCCGAGCAGCCCGAGCAGGGTGGACTTGCCCGCGCCGTTGGCCCCGAGCAGTGCCCAGTGCTCACCGGCCCGGACCGTGAGAAACACCTCCTGAAGGATCGCCCGGCCGTCGCGTACGACGTGGGCGTCCTCGGCGCGCAGGACGACCGCCGTCACCGCAGCGCCCTGTTCACCGCGGACAGCACCGCCCGGACGGACGCGGCCAGGGTCGAGGAGTCCTGGCCCGCGCCTCAGCACGTCGTACCGCCGACCCGGCACTCGGCGAAGGCGTTCGCACCGCCCTCACCGGCCTGCTCGTGGAAGTCGAGCACCTCCACGTCGACCCCCGCGCCGGCCAGCGCGTCGACGAACGCGGAGACCGGGCCGCCACCCGTGCCCTCGTAGTCGCCGGTCCGGTCACCCGTCCGCAGCGTGCACACGAAGCGATGGCCACCGCGGGCCCCGTCCGGGTGCACGGACCAGGACTCCAGCGCCACGTCCCCGTCCTCCACGACGTAGGTCGAACGGAACAGCTCGTACAGCTCCTTCGCCGTCATCTCCCGGCCGCTGCCGTCCGTCGCCTCCTGCACGGCCCGGGAGAAGTCCGGCCGCATGCGCGCGGGGAGGTCGACACCGTGGTGGGCGCGCAGCAGATAGGCCGTGCCGCCCTTGCCCGACTGCGAGTTCACGCGGATCACCGCCTCGTAGGAGCGGCCCACGTCGGCGGGGTCGACCGGCAGGTACGGCACCGACCAGGGCGCCTGCCGCTCCGGCACGCCCAGCTCCCGCGCCCGTTCGGCGTGCCGGGCCAGGCCCTTGCTGATCGCGTCCTGGTGGGTGCCCGAGAAAGCGGTGTGGACGAGGTCCCCGGCGTACGGATGGCGCGGGTGCACGGGCAGCCGGTTGCAGTGCTCGACCGTCTCCCTGACCGTGTCGATGTCCCGGAAGTCGACCATCGGGTCGACGCCCTGCGCGTACAGGTTCAGCGCGAGGGTCACCAGGTCGACGTTGCCCGTGCGCTCACCGTTCCCGAACAGACAGCCCTCGACGCGCTGGGCTCCGGCCAGGACGGCCAGTTCGGCGCAGGCGACACCGGTGCCGCGGTCGTTGTGCGGGTGCACGGAGAGGATCACGCTGTCGCGCCGGGCGAGATGGCGGTGCACGTACTCGATCTGGTCGGCGTAGACGTTCGGCGTCGCGATCTCCACGGTCGCCGGGAGATTGTGGGTCACCGGCCGGTCCGGGCTCGCGTCCCACAGCTCGGTCAGCCCGTCGCACAGTTCCAGGACGAAGTCGGGCTCGGTCAGGTTGAAGGTCTCCGGCGAGAACTGGAAACGGACGTACGAGGCCTCGTCCGCCCGGCGGGCCATGTGCTCGGCGGCCTCCCGCACGGTCCGCCACACCTCCGCCCGGTCCCGCCCCAGGACGACGTCCCGCCACACCGGCGAGGTCGCGATGTACAGATGCACGACGGCCCTCGGCATCCCCTCGATCGCCTCGAATGTGCGGTCGATCAGGTCCCTGCGGGCCGGGGTGAACACGACCGGCGTGACGTCGTCCGGTACGGCGTCGCCGGTCGCCAGGTGCCGTACGAAGTCGAAGTCGGTGCGGCTGGCCGAGGGGTAGCCGACCTCGATCTCCTTGAAGCCCATGCCGGTCAGCAGGTCGAAGAAGCGGCGCTTGCGGGACGTGTCCATCGGCTCGGCGAGGGCCTGGTTGCCGTCGCGCAGGTCGACGGGGACCCAGAGGGGAGCGCGCTCGGTCCGGGCGGCGGGCCAGTCGCGGCCGGCGGCGGGGACGTGCACACGGTCCTGGAAGGGGCGGTAGCGGTGGAAGGGCATGGGGCCCGGGCGCTGGGGATTCCAGACCGGGGCGGGGGTGGTGGTCATCGTCGGCTGTGGCCTTCGGCTCGGTCGGACGGTGACCGGCGGCACGGCGCCCCGCGGCGGGGTGCCGGTCGCGTCAGGCCCCGCCGCGGCAGCCGAGAAGAACGAGACCGCGGAACGTCATGCGCCGTACGCTAGCCACTCCTCAGCTCCTCAGACAAGTGAAACCTCGATAGAATCCCCCTACTCCTCAGACAAGTTGGTGAAGTACATGCCGCTCGGCGCCGTCCGCCCCAGCCCCCTGGTCGAGCAGGCCGCCGCCCGGCTGCGCGAGCAGATCACCGGTGGCCACTGGCCCGTCGGCACCAAACTGCCCGGCGAGACGACCCTGGCGAAGGAGCTGGGCGTGGGCCGCTCGACCGTCCGCGAGGCGCTGCGCGCTCTGGCGGGTGCCGGGCTGGTGCGGCCACGCCAGGGCGCCGGCGTCTTCGTCCTCGCGACCGAGCCGGTCGAGGACTGGCCCACCCGGCTGCGCCGGGCCGCCGTGACCGACGTCTACGAGGTCCGTATGGCGGTCGAGGTCCACGCGGCCCGGCTCGCCGCGCGCCGCCGCACCGACGACGACATCGCGGCGCTGCGGGCGGCGCTGGAGACCCGCCGCGCCGCCGCCAGCGCCGACGACGCCGTCTTCGTCGACGCGGACATCGCCTTCCACGCCACCGTGATCGCCGCCGCCCGCAACCCGGTGCTGGCCGACCTGTTCACGGAGTTCACGCCGGTCCTCCGGGACGGTCTGATCGAGCTGCTGTCCCTGACGGGCCTGCGCGGCCACGACCCGAACACCGGCGACGAGGCCCACGAGGAACTCGTCCGGACGGTGGCGGACGGGGACGAGGAGGGGGCGGCGGAGGTGCTGCGCGGGGAACTGGAGGACCCGTTCGCACTTGCCGGGAAGTCGGAACAGCCCTTCTGCCCCGGAGGTTGACCCTGGTCACGAAGGCTCCGCGAGGAGGCCCAGGCGCTATCGATCCCCGGAAGGGCGAGGCGAGACATGAAGATCGGCATCATCGGAGCGGGCAACATCGGCGGCAACCTGACCCGGCGGCTCACCGCCCTCGGTCATGACGTGTCGGTCGCCAACTCCCGGGGCCCGCACACCCTCACGGCCCTCGCGGAGGAGACCGGCGCGACGCCCGTGACGGTCGAGGAGGCGCCGCAGGGCGCCGAGATCGTCGTGATCACCATCCCGCTGAAGGCGGTCCCGGACCTGCCGTCCGGTCTCCTCGCCAAGGCGGCGGACGGCGTCGCGGTCATCGACACCGGCAACTACTACCCCCGGGAGCGGGACGGCAGGATCGCCGCGATCGAGGACGACGGCCTCACCGAGAGCCGCTGGACGGAACGCCGGATCGGCCACGCGGTCGTCAAGGCCTTCAACGGCACCTACGCCCAGGACATCCTGGAACGCCCGCTCCCGCCCGGCGACCCCGGCCGCATGGCCCTCCCGGTGGCCGGCGACGACGAGCCGGCCAAGCGCAAGGTACGGGACCTCATCGACGCCCTCGGCTTCGACACGGTGGACGCCGGCGGCATCGACGACTCCTGGCGTCAGCAACCCGGCACCCCGGTCTACGGCCTCCGTGCCGGCACCGCCGCGGTCACAAAGGCCTTGACGGAGGCGTCCCCGGAACGCACGCCGGGGTTCAGCGGCTAGGCCCCCCGGCCGGTCAGGCGTCCTCGGCCCATCTCCGCAGCGCGGCCTTGCTCTCGAAGTCGGCGACGTTCTTGTCCAGCGGATTGTCGGTGTACTGGTGGAAGCGCCACTTCGCCTTGATGCGGGGCTTGCCCGCGGAGACGTAGTCGGCGATCCACAGGGCGTCGCCCGCGTAGGACGTCGTGTCGATGTTGAGCCAGAAGTTTCGGTTGGCGTAGAGAATGACCTGGTTGTTCGGCCGGAGGTCCTTCAGCTTGCGGATGAACAGGTCCTTCTCCGCGTTGCTCGCGTGGGTTCCGTTGCTGGTCGTCTCCCAGTCGACGGCGAGGATGTCGCCCGCCCGGTCCGGGGCCTTGCCGACGAAGTACTCGGCCTGGGCCTGGAGGTTGCCGGGCCACAGGAAGTGGTAGAAGCCGACGACCAGCCCGGCGTCACGCGCCCGCTTCGTCTGGGCGGCCAGTTTGGGATTCACGTAGGACCGCCCCTCGGTCGCCTTGACGAAGACGAAGGAGAGGCCGTCGGTGCCGTAGGAGGAGGACTGGTAGGCGCTCACGTCGATGCCGCGCAGCATGGGGCTCCCTCTGGTGCGGGTGGGGCTGAAGTTCCCTTGGGCCGGAGGTTGTTGTTATGCCCCGCGAGGGCGGCCGTACGCCGGGCGCGAGGAGGCTCGCGGCCCGGCGGTGGTGAACGCCGGTCGGCTTCAGGAGGTGGGGGAGGCGGCCTCGGCGCGGGGCGCGTCGTCGGCGGGAGCGGCTTCGCGGTCGTCCAGGGAGACGTGCTTGGTCTCCTTGCCGAGCAGGAGCGCGATCAGCGTCAGCACCGCCATCGCCGAGAGGTAGACGCCGACCAGCCACGGCGAGCCGTCCCCGGTCTCCCACAGCGCCACGGCGATGAACGGGGCGACCGCCGCCCCGAGGATGGAGCTGACGTTGTACGCGATGCCGGAGCCGGTGTAGCGCACGCTGGTCGGGAAGAGCTCGGGCAGCAGCGCGCCCATCGGGCCGAAGGTCATGCCCATCAGGGTGAAGCCGAGCACGAGCCACAGCACCACGCCGAGGGTGCCCAGCTCTATCAGCGGCACCCAGACCAGTCCGAAGACCACGATCGCGGCGGTGATCCAGATCAGGGTGGCGCGCCGCCCGTACCGGTCCGCGAGCGGGCCTGAGACCAGGGTGAACGCGGCGAAGAACAGCACGCCGAAGATCATCATGAGCACGAACGTGGTGTAGTCGTACCCGAGTCCGGGCACGGCGGCGTTCTTCGCCGCGCGTCCGTAGCTGAGCGAGAACGTGGTCATCAGGTAGAAGAGCACATACGTCGCCAGCATGATGAAGGTGCCCAGGACCAACTGCTTCCCGTGGCCGCGGACCACGGTGACGAGCGGCAGCCGCCGCACCCCGCCGGACTCGCGGGTCTTGGCGAAGACCGCCGACTCGACGAGCCGGGAGCGCACCCACAGGCCGATCGCGACCATCACGGCGGAGAACAGGAACGGGATCCGCCAGCCCCAGCTGACGAAGGCGTCGGAGGGCTGCGAGGGGTCGGCGCCGGCCGCGGACGGCAGCAGCGCGCCGATGACCAGGAACAGGCCGTTGCCGATGATGAAGCCGAGCGGGGCGCCCAACTGCGGGAAGGTGCCGTACAGGGCGCGCTTGCCGCTGGGGGCGTTCTCGGTCGCGACCAGGGCGGCACCGCTCCACTCGCCGCCGAGCGCGAAGCCCTGCGCGAGCCGCATCAGCACGAGCAGCGCGGTGGCCACCCAGCCGGCCTGGGCGTAGGTGGGCAGGACGCCGATGAGGAACGTGGCGATGCCCATGGTCAGGAGCGAGACGACGAGTGTCTTCTTGCGGCCGAGCCGGTCACCGAGGTGCCCGAAGACGACGGCGCCGATCGGGCGGGCGACCATCGCGGCGCCGAAGACCGCGAAGGACGACAGCAGCGCGGTGGTCGGGTCGCTGCTCGGGAAGAAGAGCTGGGGGAAGACGAGCACCGCGGCGGTCGCGTAGATGTAGAAGTCGTAGAACTCGATCGTCGTGCCCATGAGGCTGGCGACGAGGACGCGGGACCGCGGGTTGACGGGCGTCGGGGCTGAACCAGTGGCTGGGGCGGGCATCGATCGGTCCTTCACGCATGAAACATGGACACTGCAACGATGTCAGCCATCTTGTTTTTCGGTATCGCCATCTCGCATCGCAAGACGACGCCTCAGTGGCCCCGTGGCCCGGTGGCCCGGCGCTCAGCCTCGACGATGTTCACCGCCAGCCCGCCCCGGGCGGTCTCCTTGTACTTCACCCTCATGCTGGCCGCGGGCGCCCCTGAGCTGGGCAAACGCTCCGACAGGGCGGCCTGAAGGAGAGCGCAGCGTCTACTCGGCATCGATGAGGAACTTGTCGGCGAGCTGGAACTCCCAATCCTCGGGCAGGTCGTGGTAGAACAACTCGGGTTCGGTCCGCTGCTGGTGCAGCCGCCAGTAAGCGTCGGCGATGACGTCGGGTTCGGAGTTGGGGCGGCCCTGGCCGATCGCCGCGGCGAGGGCGACATGGGCGACGTAGACGCCGTGCTGTGCGACCGAGGAGTTGAGGTTCAACAGCCAGTTGCGCAGACCGGCTGTCGCGATCTGAGCGTTGGCGACCTGAGGGATGATCATGGGGCCGGAGCCCCCACCGGTGGTGGCGATGATCGTGCCGGAGCCACGTTCGAGCATGCCGGGCAGGACCTGCTGCACGGCGGTGATACCCCCGTGTACGTACACTTCCAGCTCGGGAATCACTGACTCGACCGTGATCTGAGACGCTTCGACAATTGGCCGACTGGCCATATCGGCGCGGCTGGGAGCAGGCGAGTACTCCAGCACGTCGATCGTACCGAAGTGGCGCTCGGCATCTTTCAGCGCGGCCCTCAGGGCGGGCCGGTCGGTGACGTCCGCGGGAAACGCGGCCGCGTTACCCCCGGCCGTGGAAAGCGCGTCGACCAGTTCGCGCAGCGCGGCCTCGCGGCGGGCGATGAAGGCGACATTGAAGCCTTCCGCCGCGAACCTTCGGCCGATCGCCAAGCCCAGCTGGGGTCCGGCGCCAACTATTGCAATCGTGCTCATTGCTCTCCTGTTTCGCACATGTCCACCGTGCTCGCTCGTGCAACGCATGTGGCATTCGGTAATAGTCATAGTGGTTGATCTGAGAATGGCGACTGACAACGCGCCGGTGAGGCTGGTGGCGGTCCGTCGAGTCCCAACTGTCAGGCCATCCATGCGCGAGCGGCCACACCCCAACGCCCGCTCCAGCCGCGCCAACTGAGCCGGCCGCCCCTGGGCCGCCCTCGACCAGGAGATGTGTCGGAGCTGCGGGCGGATCGCTACGGAGGGACGTGCTTCATCAGGTGGTCCTTGTGGTGATGGCCGGTCAGACCCGGGAAGCGTCGGACCCGGAGTATCCCCGGGACCGCCTATACCCGTTGCAGCCTAGGTGCGGAAGCGCAGCACACGATTGAATCACAGCGACATTCGCGTGGGACATAAGCGCCACCAGAACGTCCCGGAGCAGTAATGCAGTTGAATTGACGCCAGTACCACCCGGCACAGGACGGGGGCCGGAATCGTGTGACTACACTGCGGCGATGTCAGCGCCGTAGCGCACGGCATTTCACGGCACCCAACAGGCTGCGGAAGCGCCCCCGCCTTCAAGAGCCCACCTCCTCACCAGCACTCAGAGAGGTCCTGACATCGATGCCGATAGAAGAACTGAGTGGCGCCGTCCAGTACCTGATGGATCTCCTGGGCATTTTCGCCTTTGCCCTTTCCGGGGCGTTCCTCGGCGTACGCAAGGACTACGACATCTTCGGCACGGTCATCCTCAGCGAGGCGGCGGGCCTCGGCGGCGGCCTCTTCCGTGACCTGGTCCTCAGGGTCACCCCGGTCGCCTTCACCGATCTCGGCTACTTCTTCACGCCCTGCGCCGCAGCGGCGATCGTGTACTTCGGTCACCGGCTGCGTCATGACGACAAGGTGGACGAGGCCAGACTGTTCGACATCTCCGACGCGGCGGCGCTCGGACTCTTCAGCGTCACCGGCACGATGAAGGCGCTCGCCCACGGCCTCAACGTTCCCGCCGCGGTCACGCTCGGCTGCGCCAGCGCAGTCGGCGGCGGCGTGCTCGCCCAGCTCCTCGCCCTCGAACAGCCGGCGCTGCTCCGCTGGAACCGTGATCTGTACGCACTGCCCGCCCTCGTCGGCGGGACCTCGGTCGCTCTGCTGCACCACACCGGACTGCTGAACGTCGGCACCGCCGTCGGCACCGCTCTCTTCGCCTTCGGACTACGCCTCCTCGCGCTGCGCTACAACTGGCGAACCCCGCGCTCCCACTTCTGGCGCAATCCGTTCGCAGGTATGCGGCAGCAGTTGCCAACGGTGGAACCGGCCGCAGGCTCCGCATCGTTTCCGTCACCGTTACCGACGACAGAAGCGGATACGATCATGCTGCCCTCCCTCAAGGGGGAGACGAGCAAGGGGGAGACGAGCACACTGCCCCCGGCTCAGCTCCCCTCCCCCGGCCGGGACCCGCGACTCCTCCTCCGTCAGCCGCCACGACCGGAACAGAGGGAGCGAGACCAGGCCCCGCAGGGGGAGTAGACCGTGTGAGACCTTCGGGACCCACGGCGTACGGGCAGTTGAGTGGTGTAGAGGCCGTCGACCACCTGATCCAGGTCAGTGCCGCTAGCTCAATCGGGGGAGCCACCGACCGCCCACATCCGCCGCCGGCGGCTGGAAGAGACCCGGCGCGCTCTCACCGCGCAGCCCGGTGAACGCGACCGCTGCTCGACCGGACGTACTCGGTGGGCGTTTGGCCGTACTCCTTCTTGAAGACACGAGTGAAGTGGCTGCTGTCGGTGAATTGCCAGCGTGCCGCGAGCTCCGAAATGGTCGGTCGGCCGACGGGCGCTGTCAGTTCGAGGCTTGCTCGTTCCAGCCGCCTGCGGCGTATGTACGTGGCCACTGACTCCTCGGCCTCGGCGAACGCCCGGTGCAGCGTCCGTACGGAGACCTTGAGTTCGCGCGCCAGGGCCGTGGGGGAGAGGTCGGGATCGGTGAGGCGCCTGTCCACGATGTCTCTGGCCGCTTGGGCCAGGGCGAGGGTGAGCTGTGGCTCACGGTCGTCGAACGCCTGCACGAGGACTGCCTTGACCAGTTCGATCAGAGAGTTCCGAGCGGCTTGCACGCCGGCATCGGTGAGGTCGTTCAACGTCGACTCCACGATTTTGGTATACGCCGTGAGCAGACGCATTTCGGCAGAGTCGGCCTGCCCGACGATCGCCCGGTCACCGATCAGCGGCCTGAGTTGCGAGGCCGGCAGGATCAGCACCTTTGCTGTGGTGCGCGGTTCCACCTCGAATCGCGTCGGGGGACCGTTGTGCCGCACGATGAACTGCCCGGCCGGTATGGAGGCCTCGCCCCGGTCGCGCGGACGGACGAAGCGCCACTCGCCTCGCTCCACCACATGCACGAGGACTCGGTCGTCGAGGTGGTGGGAGGCGCCCCGAGTGACGCCGGCCACCGAACCCTGGAGGCCCGCGACCACCGTGTCGTGCAGCTTGGCCGCGCGGACACGGACCCGGAAGCCGTCCGATCCGAGCGGCTCCAGGGGCGGCAGGGGGAGCGCCTCTCCGGTCTGTGATTCCCATTGACGCCGGAAGACGTCGAAACCGTCCCGCGCGGTGCCAGAGGCTGTGACGTCGGCGAAGAAGTTCCTCCGCGGTCCGTCGGGCCGCGGTTCACCGTTCCCCGTGTCGCTGATCACCATCGCCTCAGTTCATCGGTAGCCGCACTTTTGCGGCCTCATCCCACCACGGCACGCGTCTTCCCGGCACTGCCGTCCCATCAGAGTGTCGCTGTGGTCCAAGCGCACGCCGTGGCCGTCTCCCTAAGGTGAGGAGCGCGGACGACGTCGCCGAGCGCGACGCGAAGACCCCGGGTGGCGCCCCTTGCGAAACAGGCGGACGGCAGCTCAGGGCTGGCTTCCGCCTCACTGTGAATCCTGAAGGGTCTCAACTGTCATGCCTGACACCAACCGTGGTATTGACGTCGCGTCGAACGATCCCGTAGCCGATGCTGCCGCTGTCTTCGACATGCTGACCGGCCTTGTCGTCGCCCAGACCCTGAGGGGCATAGCGGCGCTGCGCATAGCCGATCACCTCTCCGACGGAGTCATGACGGCCGAGGAGGTGGCCGAGCGCGAGGGCAGTCACCCGCAGGCCACATACCGTCTGATGCGCGCGGCCTCGTCATTGGGCATGCTGAGCCACGAGGGGCAGCATCGGTTCGCTCTCACCGGTCGAGGCCGACTGCTGCGTTCGGATGTGCCCGGCTCCCTGCGCTCCCTGGTACTGGCCCAGGCCGGCGGCGCGCACTGGCAGTCCTGGGACCACTTCCCCGATGCTGTGCGGCAAGGCAGGACCCAGACCAGGCAGGCGTTGGGGATGGACATTTTCGAGTACTACGCGAAGCCGGAGCACGCCGAGGAAGCAGCTCTCTTCGCGCAGGCGATGGGCGACCTGTCCAGCCTGGTGACGCACGGCGCCGTGGCCGCCGTCTCCACCGCCGACGTGTCCACCGTTGTCGACGTCGGCGGTTCGAACGGTGATTTCGTCCTGTCGCTGATGGAGGCCAACCCCCGGCTGAGCGGGCAGGTCCTCGATCTGGCTCACGCCGTCGAGGGCGCTCGCAGCGAGGCCGAGAAGCGTGGTCTGTCCGACCGCTTCTCCGCAGTGGCGGGCGATTTCTTCGCGGAGGTCCCCCCGGCGGACCTCTACCTGCTGAAGACGATCCTGCACGACTGGGACGATGCCCAGAGCGCGACCATCCTGCGCAGTTGCAGGTCCGCCGTGAACGAGGGGGGACGCGCGCTGGTCGTCGAGATGGTCATCGGCGAGATCGGTCAGCCCGACGACTTCGCCACCCGGTCGGACATGGCCATGCTCACCATGACGAACGGCATGGAACGCGATCTGGACGAATTCGACGCGCTCTTCGCTGCCTCGGGATGGCGCCGGTCGAAGACGTACCCCGTCGGTGGCGGTTACTTCGGCCTGGAACTCGTTGCCGTCTGACGGCAGCCGCACGATGCTCTCGCTTCCGGCCTCGCCGGCGTCCGGGTGACCGGTCGCCGGCGAGCTGTTGTAACGCGGTTCGTTGGGCCGCCGCCAACGACGGGTGCCGGCTCCCATCATTACGATCATCGATGGCGGACACTGTGGATTTGGTCTGGCTCGACGCGACCGAGCTGGCGCGCCTGATAGCCGTCGGCGAGGTCACCGCGATCGAGGGCGTGCAGGTGCATCTGGATCGCATCGAGGCGCTGGGCGAGCGGGTCAACGCGTTCGTCACCGTGCTGGGCGAGCAGGCCCTCGCCGCTGCCGCGCACCCGCGTACCGGGCCGCTGGGTGGTGTGCCGTTCACGATCAAGGACTCGTTCGACACCGAGGGTGTTCGGACCACCCGGGGATCGTCGTTGTTCGCCGATCACGTACCGGAGGCCGACGCCACCTCCGTGGCACGGCTGCGGGCTGCGGGCGGCATCCCGTTGGCGAAGACCAACCTGCCGGAGATGTCCTACTGGACCGAGACCGACAACCTGGTCGCCGGCCGGTCACTCAACCTCTACCACGTGGTGAGGCGGGGCATCACGTGCCGCGGCGCGGTTCTCCCGCCTCATGCGCGGCAGCCGACCGGGCGTACTCGGTGGGCGTCTCGCCGTAGCGCTTTTTGAAGGCACGGATGAAGTGACTGCTGTCGGCGAATTGCCAGTGAGCGGCGAGTTCCGAGACGCTCAGTCGGCCGGCCGGAGCGATGAGAGCCGTCCGGGCCCCTTCCAGCCGTCGGTCACGGATGTAGGCGGTCACCGACTCTCCCGTCACGGCGAACGCCCGCTGGAGGGTACGGACGGAGACGCTCAGCTCGCGGGCGAGCATCGCGGGAGAAAGCTCGGGCTCGGCGAGGTGGCTGTTCGCCAGGTCCTTCGCGGCCTGGGCGAGCGCGGGAGCCAGCTGGGGCTCCACAACGTCCAAACGACGCATCGCCACCGCCTTGGCCAGCTCGATCAGCGTGCTCCAAACGGCCTGCACACCGGCCGGGCCCAGGTCGGCAAGGACGGCGTGGACCGTGTTCGCGTAGGCCGACAGCAGGCGCATCTCAGCCGTATCCGCCGACCCCATGCTGGTCCGGCCCCCGACCAACGGTTTGAGCTCCCCGGCGGGCAGAAGGAAATTCTGCGCGCTGATGTGTGACGACGTCTCGTACGTCGTCTGCCGTCCCGAATACCGGAGCAGGAACTGCCCGCCGGATACGGTGTGCACGGCGTGATCGGACGAGCTGTCGATCATCCATGCGCCGCGGCGTACGACGAACAACTGCACCCAGTCTTCATCAATGTCCGGCGCGGGCGCGGTGCGAAGGGGCAACGCAGTGCGGAAATCGGTGAGGGCCACATCGCGCACCATGACAGCGCGGCCCTTGACCCAGAAGGCATCCGTGGTGGCCCGAGTGAAGGTCGTCAGTGGGAAGCCCGGGCCAAGCCGTGCCTCCCACTCGCATCTGAAGGCCTCGAAGTCTGTGGAGTCCCAGCTGAAGCTCCTGCGCGACGAATCGGCCACCGCTCCATCGCTGTCCATCGCCAGTCGGTTCCACCTCACAGTCGATACTCCAACTCCATTTTATAGCACTATTGTTCGACTCGAACAGTCGCTGCGCACGGTGCTCAAGGGGAGATATCCGCTGCCTGAGTGGTCGTCAGGGGCGTAACGAGGGCGGGTACTTCGGAGTTCACCGCGGTGTCCCTTCAAGGGGTGGCTGATGCGACGGGTCAAGCACATCAGCCACGGACCCCGGCGGTCGTTGCCGTGTACACCCCGAGAAGCGGTATAGCAGGCTGTACCGCTTGGGTCGCCACGTCGCGTGGTGCGCGCCCTCCAAGTACCGCAGGACGGCGGTTGCCCGCCGGTTCACCTGGTCGATCGGGGACAGATCGAGCTGGATCGTCCCGGACGGCTTGTGGGAGATCGCGAAGCCGTTGCTGCTGGGACGCCCGGGGCGAAGGCGGTGAGGTCATCCTTGGCGTCCAGGAACATCTGTTTGACCTGGGGAAACTGTGCGCCAAGCATGTCGGCGACCGTGTGGAGCTGATTGCGGACAGCGTCCTGGCCGGGCTGGGCGAAGATGGTGCGGATGGTCGCGGCGACCAGGGAAGGCCCTGACAGCGCCGAAAGAAACGAACGCGCTGGTCGGGGCCCACCCCCTCAGCACTCGATGATGTTCACCGCCAGCCCGCCCCGGGCCGTCTCCTTGTACTTCACCGACATGTCCGCCCCGGTGTCCTTCATCGTCTTGATGACCTTGTCCAGGGACACCTTGTGGGAGCCGTCGCCGCGCATGGCCATGCGGGCGGCGGTGACGGCCTTGACCGCGGCCATGCCGTTGCGTTCGATGCACGGGATCTGGACCAGCCCGCCGACCGGGTCGCAGGTGAGGCCGAGGTTGTGTTCCATGCCGATCTCGGCGGCGTTCTCGACCTGTTCGGGGGAGCCGCCGAGGACCTCGGCCAGGGCGCCCGCGGCCATCGAGCAGGCGGAGCCGACCTCGCCCTGGCAGCCGACCTCGGCACCGGAGATGGAGGCGTTCTCCTTGAACAGCATGCCGATCGCGCCCGCGGCGAGCAGGAAGCGGACCACGCCCTCCTCGTCGGCGCCGGGCACGAAGTTGACGTAGTAGTGCAGGACCGCCGGGATGATGCCGGCCGCGCCGTTGGTCGGGGCGGTGACGACCCGGCCGCCGGCCGCGTTCTCCTCGTTGACGGCCATCGCGTAGAGGGTGATCCACTCCATGGCCAGGGCCAGCGGGTCGCCCTCGGAGCGGAGCTTGCGCGCGGTGTTCGCGGCGCGGCGGCGCACCTTGAGGCCGCCCGGCAGGATGCCCTCGCGGGACATGCCGCGCGCCACGCAGGACTCCATCACCCGCCAGATCTCCAGCAGGCCGGCCCGGATCTCCTCCTCGGTGCGCCAGGCGCGCTCGTTCTCCAGCATCAGCGCCGAGATGGACAGGCCCGTCTCCTCCGCCAGGCGCAACAGCTCGTCGCCCGTGCGGAAGGGGTACTTCAGGGCCGTGTCGTCGAGTTTGATGCGGTCCGCTCCGACGGCTTCCTCGTCGACGACGAAGCCGCCGCCGACCGAGTAGTAGGTCTTCGTCAGCAGTTCCGCGCCCGAGGCGTCGTACGCCCACAGGGTCATGCCGTTCGCGTGGTACGGGAGGGCCTTGCGGCGGTGCAGGACCATGTCGTCGTCGAAGGAGAACGCGATCTCGTGCTCGCCCAGCAGATTCAGCCGGCCGTCGGTCTTGATCGCCTCCACCCGGTCGTCGGCCTTCTCCACGTCGACCGTGCGCGGGGAGTCGCCCTCCAGGCCGAGCAGGACCGCCTTGGGCGTGCCGTGGCCGTGGCCGGTGGCGCCGAGCGAGCCGTACAGCTCGGCACGGACCGAGGCGACCGACTCCAGCAGCTCCTCGTTGCGCAGCCGCCGGGCGAACAGGCCGGCCGCGCGCATCGGGCCGACCGTGTGGGAGCTGGACGGGCCGATGCCGATCGAGAACAGGTCGAAGACCGAGATGGCCACGGGAACTCCTGACTACGGGGGTGGTGCGGTGGGGCCGGGCGCCGCGACCGCTTGTGGCGGGCACGGCGCCCTGAAAGGTTTCTTCGCTACTTATGAGGTGCTGCTTGTGAGGTGGTGCTTTTGCAGGTGTTGCTTGTGCAGGTGTCGCTCTGCGGGCGCTACTTGTTCAGGCCCGCGTACAGCGGGTGCCTGTCGGCCAGGGCCTGCACCCGGGCCTTGAGCGCGTCCGCGTCGTAGGACGGCTTGAGCGTCTCGGCGATGACGTCCGCGACCTCCGCGAAGTCCTCGGCCGTAAAGCCCCGGGTCGCCAGGGCCGGCGTGCCGATCCGCAGGCCGGACGTCACCATCGGCGGGCGCGGGTCGTTCGGGATGGCATTGCGGTTGACCGTGATGCCCACCTCGTGGAGGCGGTCCTCGGCCTGCTGTCCGTCCAGCTCCGAGTGGCGCAGGTCGACCAGGACCAGGTGCACGTCCGTGCCGCCGGACAGGACGTCCACGCCCACGGCCCGGACGTCGTCCTTCACCAGACGCTCGGCCAGGATGCGGGCACCCTCCAGCGTACGGCGCTGGCGCTCCTTGAAGTCCTCGGAGGCGGCGACCTTGAACGAGACCGCCTTGGCCGCGATCACGTGCTCCAGCGGACCGCCCTGCTGACCGGGGAAGACAGCGGAGTTGATCTTCTTGGCCAGTTCGGCCGTGGAGAGGATCACACCGCCGCGCGGGCCGCCCAGCGTCTTGTGGGTGGTGGTGGTGACCACGTGCGCGTGCGGTACGGGGTTCGGGTGCAGCCCCGCCGCCACCAGCCCGGCGAAGTGCGCCATGTCGACCATCAGGTACGCGCCGACCTCGTCCGCGATCCGGCGGAACTCGGCGAAGTCCAGCTGCCGCGGGTAGGCGGACCAGCCCGCGACGATCAGCTTCGGCCGGGACTCCTTCGCCAGCCGCTCGACCTCGGCCATGTCGACCCGGCCGTCGTCGCCGACGTGGTAGGCGACGACGTCGTAGAGCTTGCCGGAGAAGTTGATCTTCATGCCGTGGGTGAGGTGCCCGCCGTGCGCGAGGTTCAGACCCATGATGGTGTCGCCCGGCTTGAGCAGAGCGAACATCGCGGCGGCGTTGGCCTGGGCACCGGAGTGCGGCTGGACGTTGGCGTGCTCGGCGCCGAACAGCTCCTTGACGCGGTCGATCGCGATCTGCTCGACCACGTCGACGTGCTCGCAGCCGCCGTAGTAACGGCGGCCCGGGTAGCCCTCGGCGTACTTGTTGGTCAGGACCGAGCCCTGTGCCTCCATGACCGCGACCGGGGCGAAGTTCTCCGAGGCGATCATCTCGAGCGTGGACTGCTGCCGGTGCAGCTCGGCGTCGACCGCGGCGGCCACGGCCGGGTCGAACTCGTGCAGGGACGTGTTCAGGACGGACATACGGCTACGACCTCTCAGCCGGCGGAGAACGCGGTGTACTCGTCGGCGGAGAGCAGGTCGCCCGGCTCGTCCGTGACGCGCACCTTGAACAGCCAGCCGCCCTCGAAGGGGGCCGAGTTCACCAGCGACGGGTCGTTCACGACGTCCTCGTTGACCTCGGTGACCTCGCCGGAGACCGGGGAGTAGAGGTCGGACACGGACTTGGTCGACTCCAGCTCGCCGCAGGTCTCGCCCGCGGACACGGCGTCACCGACCTCCGGGAGCTGGACGAAGACGACGTCGCCGAGCGCGTTCGCCGCGTGCTCCGTGATACCGATCGTCGAGACGCCGTCCTCGGCGCCCGACAGCCACTCGTGCTCCTTGCTGTACCGCAGCTCTTTGGGGTTGCTCATGGCCTGGATTCTCCTGTACGCGCGGGAGTGCTGATAAATGCTGATGAATGTTGATGAAGGAAACCGCTGGTGAGCGGGGGGGAGAGACGCCCGGGACCGCTGTGGCGGCCCGCGGCCGGTGTCCGCTTCCGGCGCTTGGCCGGTCGCTACTTCTGGCGCTTGTAGAACGGCAGCGCCACGACCTCGTACGGCTCGTGACTGCCCCGGATGTCCACGGCCACACCGGACGTGCCGGGCGCCGCGTGCGCGGGGTCGACGTACGCCATCGCGATCGGCTTGCCGAGCGTGGGGGAGGGGGCGCCGGAGGTGACCTCGCCGATCACCTCGCCGCCGGTGACGACCGGGTACCCGGCGCGCGGGACCCTACGGCCCTCGGCGACGAGGCCGACCAGGACGCGCGGCGGGTTCTGCTCGGCGCGTGCGGCGGCCTCGGTCAGGGCCTCGCGGCCCACGAAGTCGCCCTCCTTCTCGAACTTCACCACCCGGCCGAGCCCGGCGTCGAAGGGCGTCAGGGAGGTGCTCAGCTCGTGCCCGTACAGCGGCATGCCCGCCTCCAGGCGCAGCGTGTCGCGGCAGGACAGCCCGCACGGGACCAGGCCGGCGCCCTCGCCCGCCTTGGTCAGGGCCTGCCACAGCTCGACGGCGTGTTCCGGCTTCACGAACAGCTCGAAGCCGTCCTCGCCGGTGTACCCGGTGCGGGCGATGAGGGCCGGGACACCCGCGACCGTGCCGGGCAGACCGGCGTAGTACTTCAGGCCGTCGAGGTCGGCGTCGGTCAGGGACTTCAGGATCCCCGGGGACTCCGGGCCCTGGACGGCGAGCAGCGCGTAGGCGTCCCGGTCGTCGCGCACCTCGGCGTCGAAGCCGGCGGAACGTTCCACCAGTGCGTCCAGGACCACCTGGGCGTTGGAGGCGTTGGCGACCACCATGTACTCGGTCTCGCCCAGCCGGTAGACGATCAGGTCGTCGAGGATGCCGCCGTCGGCCTGGCAGATCATGGTGTAGCGGGCACGGCCGGGCTTGACCCCGCCGATGTTGCCCACCAGGGCGAAGTCGAGGAGGTCGGCGGCCCCCGGGCCGGTGACGGTGATCTCGCCCATGTGGGAGAGGTCGAACAGCCCGGCCTTCGTGCGCACGGCGTTGTGCTCGTCGCGCTCGGAGCCGTAGCGCAGGGGCATGTCCCAGCCGGCGAAGTCGGTCATCGTCGCGCCGAGCGAACGATGCAGGGCATCGAGCGCGGTGTGGCGGAGTTCTCCTGTACTGCTCATCGGTCGTTGTCTCCCAGGCATGACGGCGAGGTCGTTCCTCCCCATCTGTCATCGGAACCTGAGAGGTTCGCCATGACCACACGGGACACGGCTTGCACCTTGGGTGGAGCCACGCCACTCCCCGGACTCCGGAGAAGGGTGCGGCCCGCTTTTCAGATGTGCCTCGCCCGCGCGGTAACGGGGCCTGAGAGATTCAAGGGAGGGACTTGCTCCTTCGGCGCCCCAGCGTCGGACGGTGCTGGGGACTCTCCCGCGCGGATTCAAACGGCCGGTATGCAGTTGGCGCGCACATCATTGCACGCATTGTCGCGGGGTGGCAGGGGGACCACCCTGTAGCAGGGATGTTGCAGGAAGAGGACTAAATCCAGAGACATCGGGCATTACCTTCTCTTTACACTCGGCGGGCATGGGACTCCGTACCTGGCCCCAGGGGAGGACGATCACGGTGAACAGGACCACCGCGTACGCCACGACATCGGGCATCGCGCTGCCCGAGCAGCCGACCGCTCCGGTGCGCGCGGCCTGCGGCCCGCAGCCGGTGCCGGTCGTCCGCGATCTGCGCGAGCGCGCCGGCCTCGGCCCGCACGCGCTGCTGTTCGGCCCCCGCGACCTCGTCGTGGTCACGGGCCTGCCCGGGAGCGGCAAGTCCACGCTGATGCGGCGCACCGTGCCGGGCCGGCGCATCGACTCCCAGGACACCCGCGACCACTGGGCCGGCCGCATGCCGCGCGCCCTGCCGTACGCGGTCTACCGCCCGCTCGTCCGCCTCGCCCACTACGCGGGGCTGCGCCGCGCCCTGCGCACCGGCGAGGGCGTCGTCGTGCACGACTGCGGAACACAGGCCTGGGTCCGCCGCTGGCTGGCCCGCGAGGCCCGCCGCCGGGGCGGCACGCTCCATCTGCTGATGCTCGACGTCACCCCCGAGCAGGCCCTGGCAGGCCAGCGCGACCGCGGCCGCGGCGTCTCGCGGTACGCGTTCCTGCGCCACCGCGCGGCCACCACCCGCCTCCTGCGAGAGGTGGAGCGCGGCGAACTCCCCACGGGCTGCGGCTCGGCGATCCTCGCCGACCGCGACGCGGCGAACACCCTGCACCACATCGGCTTCGCGGGCTGACGCCCCCGGCCCATGGTCCGGCACGGCCGGGCCGGCGGTCCGCGGCCGACGGCTCTGGTTATCGGGCCGGCGGCCGTGGCCGGTGATCCGTGTTCAGGGGCCGGCGGCCGGGTTGATGAGCCGTATTCGTGGGGCTTGGCGGCCGTGGTCGGTGATCCGTGTTCATGGGGTCGGGCGCCGGAGTCGGTGAAGCGTGTTCACGGGTGGGCAGCCGCGGTCGGTGAGCCCGGAGAACGCGGGTCGGCCGCCCGCGGCCCCGCGGCGTGGTTCACGGGGTGGTCGTCCCCCGTTCCCGAGCCGCTAGCCTTTGAGCCACAGCAGTGGTTTCAGGCAGGCGGTAGGCAGATGGACTTCCCGGCGGACTTCTCCGCGGACTTCCCGGCGCAGACGCAGACCCACCCGCACGGCGGATGGCCCGGCAACGAGCTGGAGGAGGTGCTCTCGGCATCCCTCGGCGCCGGCCCCTCGGCCGGCGGGCGGATCGTCGAGGTGCTCGGCCGGAGCTTCGTGTGGATCCCGCTGCCCAGCGGCGGCGGCCCGCAGAGCGGCCCCCTCGACCTCCCCGGCATCGAGATCGACGGCCAGGCGTTCGTGCCGGTGTTCAGCTCCGAGGAGCAGTTCCGCCAGGTCGTCGGCTCGCACATGTCGTACACCATCGCGCCGGCCGTGGAGTTCGCCCGTGGTCTGCCCCCGCACGCGGGGATGGCCATCAACCCCGGTGGCGTGGTCGGCATCCCGCTTCCGCCGCCCGCCGTCGCCGAGCTGTGCCGGGCCGGCCGGACCCCGCTGGACGGTCCCGCGAGCGGCGGCCGGGTCCGTCTCTTCGAGCCCGACTGGCAGGACGACCCGGTGGACTTCCTCGCCGCGGCCTCCGCCGAGTTCGAGGCGATCGGCGTCGTCGCCACCGCCCGCCGCTGCCTCGCCGCGATCGAGACCGCCGATCCGGTGATGTTCGTCGGCGTCGAACTCTCCCAGTGGGAAGGCGACCTGCGGGCCCTGCCCCTGGACGCCCTCACCCGCGCCGTCACCGCCGCCCCGGCCCCCTGGCCCGTCAACCTGGTCCTGCTGGACGTGGCGGAGGACCCGGTGGGCGAGTGGATGAAGAACAGGGTCCGACCCTTTTACCAGCAGTAGGTCAGATACCTCAGGGGCGCGGGGCTGTGACACCATGCGGCTCCGCCGCGTGGGCGCGACAAGCCACACACGACCCGCACTCGCGAACCGGCACCAAGCCCCGGGCACCTGCGCGGGCTTAAGCTAGGTCACGGTCGAGGCGTTGTACGAAGGGGCGGTAAAGGTGAGCGCGAGCGGCACGGCCGCGGCCGGACAGGTCGAGCACATGCTGCGCCAGGTCACGCCCGGGCGTTATGACGCCTATGAGGCTCTCCTGCGCGCGCTCGCGACCCCGCACAGCGGCCAGATCTGGATGCTCCTGTGGCACGGTCAGGCCGGATCCCCCGACGCCCAGTACGGAAACATGGAGGTCCAGGGCTGCGGCTACGCCCCCTGTGTGACCTCCGCCCAGGAGCTCTCGGCGAGCGGCTGGAACCGCAGCTACGAGGTCGTCGACGGAGTCGACGTGGCCCGCGCCCTCTATCCCGACCACTACGGCCTCTGGCTCAACCCGCACGCCCCCGGCGGCGGCGTCGGCATCCCCTGGCTCGACCTGCGCCGGATCGCCACGGGCCTGGACCGCCAGCCCGCCGGACCCCTGCGGCTGTCCGAACCGGCCATCGAGATCCCGCAGTTCTACGCCCTGCTCGCGCAGAACGCCCACCGCACCCCGGCCGTCCGCTCGCTGCGCCGCGCCTGGGTGCAACCCGCGCTCGGCGCGCCGTATCTCGCCATCGGACTCGACGTCTACGACACCTCGCCGCCGGCCGTGGACTCGGTGCGCGCGATGATGCAGCAGTCCCTCGGCGCCGTACCGGACGGGCTCCCCGTCTCGACCGTCGCGATGTCCGACGAGCACGACCCGGTCGCCATGTGGCTGCGCGCCGGCGCACGCCCCTTCTACGACCGTGAGGCCCACGCCACCGCTCCTGTCCAGGCCCCCGTCTCGGGCTACGGATACCCCCCGGCCCAGGGCAGGTACTGACCCGTTCCGCAGGTCCCCCGAAGGCCGTTCCCGCACCGCCCCCGAACGCGACAACCGTTCAACTCTCCGCGCGTAGATAAGGGTTAAATGGGCAGAGATGTCCTAATATCCCCCTGACGCGGCGTGTCCGGCCGCTGTTACCCGTTGTCCGGATAACGGAACCCTGCAGACAGCATCACGTTTACGCATCCTTTCATCGCCAAGTCTGGCAACAGATCGCCAAAGCGTTGAAGACTCCCCGCAAGACACGGGCCGGGTCGGTCTCGTGTACGAGACAAACAAAACCGCTACAGCGGCAGCCAGGGGACGGCGATCGCCGGCCCGAGAGGGGTCAATCGCACCGTGACCGCACCCATCGAGACCACCGGGGCGGAAGCCGGAGCACAGCCCGAGGCCGTGCTCGCCGGGGTCAAGAAGAGCCAGATCGAAGGGCGCTCGCTCACCCAGATCGCCTGGATGCGCTTCAAGCGGGACAAGGTGGCGATGGCGGGAGGCGTCGTCGTCATCCTGCTCGTCACGATGGCGGTGCTCTCCAAGCCGATCCAGTGGATCTTCAACCTCGATCCCAACAAGTTCAACCAGGACCTCATCGACCCCGCGCTGCTCGCACCCAAGGGCGGCTGGGGAGGCATGAGTTGGGACCACCCGCTCGGCGTGGACCCCCAGTACGGCCGGGACATGCTCGCCCGCATCATCGACGGCTCCTGGGTCTCCCTCCTGGTCGCGGGCGGCGCCACGCTGCTGTCCGTGTGCATCGGCACCGTGCTCGGTGTCGTCGCCGGGTACTACGGCGGCTGGATCGACAGCGTCATCAGCAGGCTGATGGACACCTTCCTGGCGTTCCCGCTGCTGCTGTTCGCCATCTCGATCTCGGCCTCGGTGCAGGACGGCTTCTTCGGTCTCGACGGCCTGTCCCTGCGCATCTGTGTGCTGATCTTCGTGATCGGCTTCTTCAGCTGGCCGTACATCGGCCGCATCGTGCGCGCCCAGACGATGACCCTGCGCAAGCGGGAGTTCATCGAGGCCGCCACCAGCCTCGGGGCACGGGGCCCATACGTCCTGTTCCGGGAACTGCTCCCCAACCTCGTCGCGCCGATCCTCGTCTACTCGACGCTGATCATCCCGACGAACATCCTCTTCGAGGCCGCGCTGAGCTTCCTCGGTGTCGGCATCGCTCCGCCGCAGGCCTCCTGGGGCGGCATGCTCAGCAACGCTGTGGATCTCTACACGGCTGATCCGCAGTACATGTTCGTGCCCGGACTGGCGATCTTCATCACCGTCCTGGCCTTCAACCTGCTGGGTGACGGGCTGCGTGACGCCCTCGACCCTCGCAGCAAGTGATCCATCGAATGAGGGGGCTTCCTCAGGTGAAGACGAGAAGGGTGACCGCCGGCGTTGCGTCGGTCCTGGCACTGTCGCTGGGTGCTGCCGCGTGCGGCGGCGGAGGTGACGACAACGACGGGGGAGGCAGCGGCAAGAAGGACGCCGCGCTGAACTCGATCGTCAACGCGTCGAGCAAGAAGGGCGGGACGGTCTCGTACGAGCACTCGGACGTGCCGGACTCCCTCGACCCGGGCAACACGTACTACGGCTGGGTACAGAACTTCTCCCGCCTCTACGGCAGAACGCTCACCACGTTCAAACCGGCGGCGGGCAAGGACGGCCTGGAGGTCGTGCCTGACCTCGCCGAGGGCCTCGGCAAGTCCAGCCCGGACGCCAAGACCTGGACGTACAAGCTGCGTTCGGGTGTGAAGTTCCAGGACGGCACCCCGGTGACGTCCAAGGACGTCAAGTACGCCATCGAGCGCTCCAACTTCGCGCCCGAGGCCCTGTCCAACGGCCCGACGTACTTCAAGGCGTACCTGGAGGGCGGCGACAAGTACAAGGGCCCGTACAAGGACAAGTCCGCCGAGGGCATCAAGTCCATCGAGACGCCGGACGACCAGACGATCGTCTTCAAGCTGAAGCAGCCGTTCGCCGACTTCGACTACCTGGCGACGTTCTCGCAGACGGCCCCGGTGCCGCAGTCCAAGGACACCGGCGCGAAGTACGTGCAGGCCATCCAGTCCACGGGCCCGTACCAGTTCCAGTCCTACGAGGAGGGCCGCAGCGCCACCCTCGTGCGCAACCCGCAGTGGGACGCGAAGACGGACCCGAACCGCAAGGCCCTGCCGGACAAGATCACGATCAAGTTCAAGGTCAACCCGGTCACGGTCGACAACAACCTGCTCTCCGACAAGATCACGGCTGACGCGGCCGGCACGGGTGTGCAGCCGCAGACCCAGCCGAAGGTGCTGCGCGGCAAGTACGCCAACCAGACGGACAGCTCGTACGCCGGTGCGACGCAGTACATCGCGCTGAACGTGAACGTGAAGCCGTTCGACAACGCCGACTGCCGCAAGGCCGTCCAGTGGGGCCTCGACAAGCAGTCGGTGCTCGACGCCATGGGCGGTTCGCCGAAGGGCGACGTGGCGACCACGCTGCTGCCGCCGTCGGTCAACGGCTACACCAAGTTCGACACCTACGCGACCGAAGGTCACAAGGGTGACGTGGCCAAGGCCAAGGCGGCGCTGAAGGCGTGCGGCAAGCCGAACGGCTTCAACACGATCCTGACGGCCCGTTCCGACCGGCCCGCCGAGGTGGCGCAGGCCACGGCCGTCCAGGCGTCGCTGAAGAAGATCGGCATCAACATCGAGATCAAGCAGTTCCCCTCCGGCAAGTACTTCTCCAACTTCGCCGGTGTCCCGAGCTACGTCCACGACAACAAGCTCGGCATGCTCTCGATGGCGTGGGGCGCCGACTGGCCGACCGGCTACGGCTTCCTCGACCAGATCATCAACGGTGCGGCCATCAAGCCCTCGGGCGGCAACAACCTGATGGAGCTGGACGACCCGAAGATCAACAAGGCCCTGACGGACGCGATCGCCAACACCGACGACGCGGCCCGCACCAAGGCCTGGGGTGACATCGACAAGATGGTGCTCGACAACGCCTCGGTCGTGCCGGTCATCTACCGCAAGAACCTGCTGCTCAGGCCGACGTCCGCGGCCAACGTCACGGTGACGCAGGCCTACCTCGGCATGTACGACTACCTGCTGATGAGCTCCGCGAAGTAACCAGCAGGCCGGATCCTTTCGAAAGGCAGGTGAAGGCACCGGGTGGCCGCGGCGGACGACCCCGCCGCGGCCACCCGGGGCCGTACAGCTGTGGCTGCGTACATCCTCCGACGCGTCATGGGCGCGGTGCTGTTGCTGCTGGTGGTCAGCGCAGTCACTTTCGCCATCTTCTTCCTGGTGCCCCGCCTCGGGGGCCAGACGGCCGACCAGTTGGCCACCCAGTACGTCGGCAAGGACGCGAACCCCGAGTCCGTCGCCGCGATCAAGCAGAACCTCGGGCTGGACCAGCCGGTCTACGTCCAGTACTGGGACTTCATCAAGGGCCTCGTGATCGGCGCCGACTACAAGTTCGGTCCGGACGCGACGCACTGCGGCGCACCCTGCTTCGGGTACTCCTTCAAGAGCCACATCGAGGTGTGGCCCCAGTTGGAGCAGCGGATCCCGGTCTCCTTCTCGCTGGCCATCGGTGCGGCGGTGATCTGGCTGATCTCCGGTGTGACCACCGGCGTGATCTCGGCCCTGCGCAAGGGCAAGCCGATCGACCGCTTCTCGATGTTCATCGCGCTCGCCGGCGTCTCGCTCCCGATCTTCTTCACCGGCCAGATCCTGCTCGCGCTCTTCGTCTACGAGATCCCCATCTGGGAGAGCATCGACTACGTCCCGTTCACCGAGAACCCGGCCGAATGGGCCTGGCACATGGTGCTGCCCTGGGTCAGCCTCGCCTTCCTCTTCTCCGCGCTCTACGCCAGGCTCACCCGGGCGGGCATGCTGGAGACGATGAGCGAGGACTACATCCGGACGGCCAGGGCCAAGGGCCTGAAGGAGACCACGGTCGTGGCCAAGCACGGCCTGCGCTCCGCGCTCACCCCGATCGTCACCATCTTCGGCATGGACTTCGGCACCCTCGTCGGCACCGCGGTGCTCACCGAGACCGTGTTCTCCCTGCAGGGCATCGGTGCCTACTCGGTCCAGGCCATCAAGGACAACGACCTGCCCATCGTGATGGGCGTGACCCTGGTCGCCGCGTTCTTCATCGTCTTCTGCAATCTGATCGTCGACCTGGTGTACGCCGCCATCGACCCCCGGGTGAGGTACTCGTGAGCAAGCTCGACAAAGCCGCGCTCGGCGAACCGGACTCCGTCGCCCCGTCCACCGCGGACGACGTGTTCCTGTCCGTACGGGATCTGCGCATCCACTTCGACACGGACGACGGTCTGGTCAGGTCGGTGGACGGCGTCAGCTTCGATGTGCGCAAGGGCAAGACCCTGGGCATCGTGGGCGAGTCCGGCTCAGGCAAGTCCGTCACCTCGCTCGGCGTGATGGGCCTGCACCGCTCGGCGCGTGCCAAGGTCTCCGGCGAGGTGTGGCTGGACGGCCAGGAGCTGATCGCGGCCGACCCCGACGAGGTGCGGCGGCTGCGCGGCCGGAAGATGGCCATGATCTTCCAGGATCCGCTGTCGGCGATGCACCCCTACTACACGGTGGGGCAGCAGATCGTCGAGGCCTACCGGGTCCACCACGACGTCAACAAGAAGGTCGCCAGGCAGCGGGCGGTCGAGATGCTCGACCGGGTCGGCATCCCCGAGCCCGCCAAGCGCGTGGACGGCTACCCGCACGAGTTCTCCGGCGGTATGCGCCAGCGCGCGATGATCGCCATGGCGCTGGTGAACAACCCCGAGCTGCTCATCGCCGACGAGCCGACCACCGCCCTGGACGTCACCGTGCAGGCGCAGATCCTCGATCTGATCCATGACCTGCAGAAGGAGTTCGGCTCCGCGGTCATCATGATCACCCACGACCTGGGCGTGGTCGCCGAGATGGCCGACGACCTGCTGGTGATGTACGGCGGCCGCTGCGTGGAGCGCGGTCCCGCCGAGGACGTGTTCTCCGAGCCCCGGCACCCCTACACCTGGGGCCTGCTCGGCTCGATGCCGCGTATGGACCGGGAGGAGACGGACCGGCTCATCCCGATCAAGGGCGCGCCGCCCTCCCTGATCAACCTCCCGTCCGGCTGCGCCTTCAACCCGCGCTGCCCGTACGCGGACATCCCGAAGGACAACGTCACCCGCACGGTCCGCCCCGAGCTGACCGAGGTCGGCGGCGGGCACTGGGCCGCCTGCCACATGACCCAGGAGCAGCGGGAGCGTATCTGGACCGAAGAGATTGCGCCGAAGCTGTGAGCGACGACAAAACGGTGAGCAAAGACAGCGAACCGGTGAAGAAACCGGACACCAGCGGGGCCACCCTCACCAAGGACTCCGCCGCCGACGGCGATGTCCTGCTGAAGGTGACCGGCCTCCAGAAGCACTTCCCGATCCGCAAGGGCCTGCTCCAGCGGCAGACCGGCGCGGTGCGCGCCGTCGACGGCATCGACTTCGAGGTCCGCAGGGGCGAGACCCTCGGTGTCGTCGGCGAGTCGGGCTGCGGCAAGTCCACCATGGGCCGGCTGATCACCCGGCTGCTCGAACCGACCGACGGCAGGGTCGAGTTCGAGGGCAAGGACATCACGCACCTCGGCACGAGCGAGCTGCGGCCGATGCGCCGTGACGTGCAGATGATCTTCCAGGACCCGTATTCCTCGCTGAACCCGCGGCACACGATCGGCACGATCGTCGGCGCCCCCTTCAAGCTCCAGGGCGTCGAGCCCGAGGGCGGGGTGAAGAAGGAGGTCCAGCGGCTGCTGTCGGTGGTCGGCCTCAACCCCGAGCACTACAACCGCTATCCGCACGAGTTCTCCGGCGGCCAGCGCCAGCGCATCGGCATCGCCCGCGCGCTCGCGCTCAACCCCAAGCTGGTCGTGGCGGACGAGCCGGTCTCCGCGCTGGACGTGTCGATCCAGGCGCAGGTGGTGAACCTGCTGGACGACCTCCAGGAGGAACTGGGCCTGACGTACGTGATCATCGCGCACGACCTGTCGGTCGTCCGGCACGTCTCGGACCGGATCGCGGTGATGTACCTCGGCAAGATCGTCGAGCTGGCCGAACGCGACAAGCTGTACAAGTCGCCGATGCACCCGTATTCCAAGGCCCTGCTGTCGGCCGTGCCGATACCGGATCCGAAGCGCCGGGGCGTCAAGAGCGAGCGCATCCTGCTCAAGGGCGACGTGCCCTCGCCGATCGCCCCGCCGAGCGGCTGCCGCTTCCACACCCGGTGCTGGAAGGCGACCGAGATGTGCAAGACGACCGAGCCGCCGCTGGTGGAGCTGCGGGCCGGGCAGCGCGTCGCCTGCCACCACCCGGAGAACTTCGAGGACCAGCAGCCGCAGGACACCAAGCTGCTGTCCTCGGCTCACGAAGCCGCCGCGGAGAACAGCACGCCCTCCGTCGAGAAGTGATTCCACCCGAGCCCCCGCCCCCTCACCCGGGGGCGGGGGCTCGGCCATGGGTAAAAATGTTCGGGTGCTCCAGGAACTCTTCACCCCGTCCGTCCAGCACTCGCTCGAGCTGATCGGCATCTTCGTCTTCGCGATCTCCGGCGCGCTGCTGGCCGTCCGGAAGAACTTCGACGTGTTCGGCATGGCCGTCCTCGCCGAGGTCACCGCGCTGGGCGGCGGTCTCTTCCGTGACCTGGTCATCGGGGCCGTACCGCCCGCCGCCTTCTCGGACCTGGGGTACTTCCTCACCCCGCTGCTCGCCACCCTCCTGGTCTTCTTCCTGCATCCCCATGTGGAACGCATCCAGGTCGCCGTGAACGTCTTCGACGCGGCAGGCCTCGGCCTGTTCTGCGTCGCCGGGACGATGAAGGCGTACGAGTACGGGCTCGGCCTGACCGCCTCCGCCTGTCTGGGCCTGGCCACCGCGGTGGGCGGGGGCGTGCTGCGGGACGTGCTCGCCAACGAGGTGCCCTCGCTGCTGCGCTGGGACCGCGACCTGTACGCGGTCCCGGCGATCGTCGGCGCGACGATGGTGGTGCTCTGCATCCGCTACGACGTCCTGTCCCCGCTGACCAGCGCCCTCGCGGTGATCACCGCCTTCGTCCTGCGGCTGCTGGCCATGCGATACCACTGGCGAGCTCCGCGGGCGTGGCACCGGCGGTCGACGGTGAGCGAGGAGGAGCAGCCCCTCCTGCCGTGACGGGCCGGCGACCCGTCATCTCCGTCAGCCAGCGGAACGCCGGGACGACCTGGGGCCGCCACAGCGCCATGGTGTGACCGCCCGCGCTCCTCGGCACGAACACCACATGCACCGTCGTCGGGGCCTTCGCGGTCTCTTCCAGCGCCACGGCCGCCTCGTAGCCGTCGTGCGGCTGGCCGGAGAGGTAGAGCGCCACCCGCGGCGGGGCGGGCGCCTCGCGCAGCAGCACGCAGGGGTTGTTCCCGGCCCGCAGGGCGGGGCTCTGCGGGGCGAGCGAGTCGCGTTCGCCGATCGGGTCGTTGTAGCCGGACAGGCTGACGGCGGCCCGGTAGCGGTCGGGGTGGGCGACGGCGAGCTTGGCCGCGCAGTGCGCCCCGGCCGAGTAGCCGGCGACGGCCCAGCCCTCGGGGGCGGACTCGGCGCGAAAGTTGTCCATGACCATCCTCGGCACATCGACGCTCAGCCAGGTGTCGGCGTCGACCGTGCCCGGGATGTTGGCGCACCCGGTGTCCACCCCGGGCAGCAGGCTGGTGCGCGGCGCGACCAGGATGAACGGGGCGACCTGCCCGTCGCGCATCAGCGGCAGCAGCTGCTCGTGCGCGTGCAGCGAGCCGAACCAGGCCTTCGCCGAGCCGGGATAGCCGGGCAGCAGCTCGACGACCGGGAACCGGTGATGCCGGTAGGCCGGTTCGCCGTACTGCGGCGGCAGCCAGACGTAGACCTCGGCGTTCACGCCCGACACCCGGCCCTTGAGCTGGGTGACCCGCACCCCGCCGGCCGCACGCATCCCGGGCCCGGTGGCCGGCTCGAAGACCTGGCGCACCCTGGGCAGCCGCTCCAGGGCGAGGCCGCCGGTGCCGTCGGCGCCCAGATCGGCGGCCTGCCGCACATGGTCGCCGGTGCCCAGCAGATCGCCCCAGGTGTCGTACAGGCTGTTGGCGTTGTTGACCAGCGTGAAGACCAGGGCCACGGCCGTCCCTTGCGCGAACAGCAGCATCAGCGTCCGGGCCGCGGCGCGCACGACCCGGGGCCCGCGCAGGCGCGACCAGAGGACCAAGGGCAGCACGAGGGCGACGACGGACAGCACGACCAGCGTGCAGAGGAACGGGGTCCCGGTGAGGCTCATGCCCGTACAGAGGACGGGAACGGCCCGCAGGTGTCCGGACGAGTCGGACACTTACCGAGATATTGCCCGTGTCTCACCGAGTTCGAAGGCTGGGGGAGAGGGGAAAGCTACCGCTTAGTAGTTAGTTCTTGTACTGTTCAGCCATGCCAGAAGCAGCCACCGCCCCGGCCGTCCGGGCCACGATCGGCGACAGCGAGTTCGACCGCGACACCGCGCTCACCCTCCGCGCACCCGGCGTCTACGACATCGACCTCTCCGCCGGCTGGACGATCATCAGCGCCGTCAACGGCGGCTATCTGCTGGCCGTCCTGGGCCGCGCGCTCGCGGACGCCCTGCCGCACTCCGACCCGTTCACCGTCTCGGCGCACTATCTGACCGCGTCCCAGCCCGGCCCGGCGGTCGTCCGCACGGACGTCGCCCGCACCGGCCGCACCCTGTCGACCGGCCAGGCCTCCCTCTTCCAGTACGACGAAGAGGGCCGAGAGGTGGAACGCATCCGCGTCCTCGCCTCCTACGGCGACCTGGACGCCCTGCCCGACGACGTCCGTACGACGGCCGAGCCGCCCGCGATCCCGCCGATGGAGCACTGCTTCGGCCCCGAGGACGGGCCGGCGCCCGTCGACGGCAGCTCGGCCATCGCCGACCGTCTGATGCTCAAGCTGGACCCGTCGACGCTGGGCTGGGCTCTCGGGCAGCCGTCCGGCAAGGGCGAGATGCGTGCCTGGTTCGGGCTCGCGGACGGCCGCGACCACGACCCGCTCTCCCTGCTGCTCGCGGTGGACGCCCTGCCGCCCACCGCCTTCGAGATCGGGCTCAAGGGCTGGGTCCCCACGGTCGAGCTGACCGTGCACGTCCGCTGCCGCCCGGCCCCGGGCCCCCTGCGCGTCTCGATCACCACGCGCAACCTCGCCGGCGGCTTCCTGGAGGAGGACGCCGAGGTCTGGGACAGCGCCGACCGGCTGGTCGCCCAGTCCCGACAGCTCGCCCGGGTCAGGCTCGGGTGAACTTTGCCTCACTGACAGGCGGATCACAGGGCGTGCCGAGGAGAGTCCTGAGCGGCGTTGGTTGAGTGCTCGCCTCAGGACTTCCTCACCTTCCCTGGAGCTGTCTCTCATGAAGCGTGCTCGTCTCCTCCCTGCCGTGGCCCTGCTGGCGCTCTCGCCGCTCGCCCTGGTGGCCTGCGGCTCGGGTGACTCCTCGTCGTCCTCGGGCAGTAGCGGCGGCTCCGGACAGCAGCAGGCCTGCCAGGCGCCGTCGGGGGCGCCTTCGGGTGCCCCTTCCGGGGCTCCGTCGGGCGCACCGTCCGGAGCGCCGTCGGGGGCTCCCTCCGGAGCGCCGTCGGGGGCTGCTTCCGGAGGCGCCAAGCCGTCGGGTGCGCCGTCCGGGGCGCCCTCGGGTGCGCCCAGTGGTGCGCCGGGCGGTGCTCAGGGCGGCGGGCAGGGCGGTCCCGGCGGTGGTCAGGGCGGCGGCTGCGGTGGGCCCGGCGGCGGTCAGGCCTCGGGCGGGCAGGGGCAGCAGACCCCGCAGGCGCAGAAGGAGCAGTAGGTGTAGAGGTGTAGAGGTGTCGATGGTCGGGGGCCCCGACCAGGGCCCTCCGGAACACGACAGGGGCGGCGCGCTCGGCGAACGGGCGTGCCGCCCCGCCGCGTTGCGCGCCTGGTGTCAGTCCAGCCAGTGGTGGCGGCCGAGGCCGATCAGCCGCATCTGGCGGGTCGCCACCTGCGTGACGTGCCGGGTCCGCTCCGCACGCTCCTTCTCCGGGCCCTCCAGCGCCTCCAGGAAGAGCGACGCCGTGATCAGCATCTGGTCGACGTAGAGGTGCGCGAGCATCAGCAGGTCGTCCTCGGTCCAGCCCTCGGACACCGGGTCCTTGGCCAGCTCGTCCTTGACCTCCTGGGCGAACCGGGCCAGTTGGTCCCGTATCGCCTCCCGTACCGGCTGGACTCCGCCATGGCGTTCACGGGCGATGAACCGGACATGTGCGGGGTACCCGTCGACGTGACGGGCGATCAGCTCGATGGCGCGCGTGATGCGTTCCTCGTGGTCGCCGGTTGCGGACACCGTCGTCCGGATCATCGGGTGCAGGCTCCCCAGCGCCTCCTCGACCAGGGCCACGCCCAGATCCGCCGTGGAGCGGAAGTGCCGGTAGAAGGCCGTCGGGGCGACGCCGACGGCGCGCGTGACCTCGCGCAGCCCGAGGCTGCTCAGGCTCTGCCCCTCCAGCAGCCCCAGGGCCGCGTCCAGGAGTGCCTGCCGGGTCTTCTGTTTCTGGGCCTGCCGGATGCCGAGGGTGTGACTCATACCATGCAGTTAACAACTGTTCTCTGGAATTGGAAAGTCATGTGAGACGCTAGACTGGGAAGTCAGTGAACAACTGTAACCACAACCGTTCACCGAAACCCTGGGGGCTTTTCCCATGCTGTTCATCGTCGCCGCACTCCTGCTGCTGGGGGTCGTGCTGGGCACCGTGGCCCACGCGCCGCTCACCTTCTCCGTCGCCGCCGGCGTGGTCATCGCCGCCTGGCTCGGCATCTTCGCGATCCGCGAGCGCCACAGCCGCCGGCGCCACACGCAGGCCCACTGACCACCGTCCCGCCGATCCGACTGGGAGTCGATCATCATGCAGCTCACCGCTCCGGCCACGCGCCGCACCGGTATCCGCGACACCGACGGTATGGCCGTCGCGTCCTTCGTCCTCGGCCTGCTCGGCCTGCTCGTCCTCAACCTCTTCCTCGGTCCGACCGCCATCGTGCTGGCGAGCGTCGCCCTGTGGCGCGGCACCGCGCGCCCCGGCCGCGCCTACCTGGGTCTGGGCCTGGGCATCGCCGACCTGCTGGTGCTTGCGGCCTTCATGGAGTTCGACAGCACGATCTCCTGGAGCTTCTGAGCCGCCGTCTCCCGGAGCTCTGAGCTGTCGTCTCCCGGAGCTTCTGAGCCGCCGTCGGACGACCGTGCGCCGGCACGGCGCGGCCGGGCCCGTGGACGACGGGCCGCAGCCGCGCGGGAAAGCGGTTCACGTTCGGCCAACCTTGCTCTGAGGCCCGTGGAACCGGAGCCGTAGAATCGGGCTCACCATGGCTTACCTCGACCACGCCGCGACCACCCCGATGCTTCCGGAGGCGGCAGAGGCGCTCACCGCGCACCTGGGTGCCACCGGCAACGCCTCCTCCCTCCACGCATCCGGCAGGCAGGCCCGCCGTACCGTCGAGGAGGCCCGCGAGACCCTCGCCGAAGCCCTCGGCGCCCGCCCCAGCGAGGTCGTCTTCACCTCGGGCGGCACGGAGGCCGACAACCTCGCCGTCAAGGGCCTGTACTGGTCACGCCGCGACGCCGATCCGGCCCGCACCCGCGTCCTCGCCAGCCCCGTCGAGCACCACGCCGTCCTCGACGCCGTCCACTGGCTCGGCGAACACGAGGGCGCCACCATCGAGTACCTGCCGGTCGACGCCCACGGCCGCGTCCAACCGGACGCCCTGCGCGAGGCGATCGCCCGCGACCCCGACGACGTGGCCCTCGCCACCGTCATGTGGGCGAACAACGAGATCGGGACGATCCTGCCGATCCGCGAACTTGCCGACGTGGCCGCCGAGTTCGGTGTCCCCCTGCACTCGGACGCCGTCCAGGCCTTCGGCCAGATCCCCGTGGACTTCGCCGCCTCGGGCCTCGCCGCGATGACGGTGTCCGGCCACAAGATCGGCGGCCCCTACGGCATCGGGGCGCTGCTCCTCGGCCGCGAGTACGCCCCCGTACCGGTCCTGCACGGCGGCGGCCAGGAACGCCATGTGCGCTCCGGCACCCTCGACGTGCCCGCCATCGCCTCCTTCGCGGTCGCCGGGCGGCTGGCCGCCGAACAGCGCGAGTGGTTCGCCCGCGAGATCGGCGCCCTGCGCGACGCCCTGGTCACCGCCGTCCGCTCGGCCGTGCCGGACGCGATCCTCGGCGGCGACCCCGCACCGGAGGGCCGCCTCCCCGCCAACGCGCACTTCACCTTCCCCGGCTGCGAGGGCGACTCCCTCCTCCTCCTGCTCGACGCCCAGGGCATCGAATGCTCCACGGGCTCCGCCTGCACCGCAGGCGTCGCCCAGCCCAGCCACGTCCTCCTCGCCACCGGCACCGACCCCGACCTCGCCCGCGGCACCCTCCGCTTCTCCCTCGGCCACACCTCCACCGAGTCCGACATCAAGGCCCTCGCAAAGGCCATCGGCCCAGCGGTGGAACGGGCACGGGCGGCGGGGCTGACGTAGCGCGGGCGGCGGGGCTGACACAGCGCGCCGGGGCCGGCCGGTCAGGCCGGAGCCGTACGTGCCTGCTTTACCGCCTGTTTCACCAGCCGCATGTACTTGTCCCAGTCCCAGTGCGGCCCCGGGTCCGTGTGGTCCGTGCCCGGGACCTCCACGTGGCCGATGATGTGCTCGCGGTCGACGGGTATGTCGTAGCGCGCGCAGATGCGGGCCGTGAGGCGGGCCGAGGCTTCGTACATCTCTTCCGTGAGGTCCTGCGGGCGGTCCACGAAGCCCTCGTGCTCGATGCCGACACTGCGCTCGTTGTAGTCGCGGTTGCCCGCGTGGTACGCCACGTCCAGCTCGCGGATCATCTGTGTGACGTGCCCGTCCTGGCGGACGATGTAGTGGGTGGCCGCCTTGTGCCCCGGGTCCTGGAAGGCCTTCACCGCGCTGTCGAAGCTGCCCTGCGTGACATGGACGATCACCATGTCTATGCCGAAGTCGTCGGGGCGGTCCGCCCGGCGCCAGTTCGCCTCCGACGCCGCCACCCAGCGGGCACCCGTGAAGTCGACCTCGCCCGGCTTGCGCGGCTTCTCGACGCCGGGAGCCCGCCACCACAGCCGCGCGAGCTCGTCCCGGGCCAGCACGGCCGTGCCCGCCGCTGCCGCCGCCCCGCCGATCAGCAGCGCGCGGCGCCCGACCTTCCGGTCGCCGTCCTTCGAAGCCTTCCGCTGTCCCATGTGATCGTCAACGGATACTCGCGGGCCCTGGTTCCCGCGCCCCCTTACCCTGGAAGGGTTATGACTGAAACCCCGCAGCGCTCCCGCCCGCTCCGCGTCCTGGCCGCCATGTCCGGCGGAGTCGACTCCGCCGTCGCCGCCGCCCGCGCGGCCGAGGCCGGCCACGACGTGACCGGTGTCCACCTCGCGCTCTCCGCCAACCCCCAATCCTTCCGGACCGGCGCGCGCGGCTGCTGCACCATCGAGGACTCGCGCGACGCCCGCCGCGCCGCGGACGTCATCGGCATCCCGTTCTACGTGTGGGACCTCGCCGACCGCTTCCGCGAGGACGTGGTCGAGGACTTCGTCGCCGAGTACGAGGCCGGCCGCACCCCCAACCCCTGCCTGCGCTGCAACGAGAAGATCAAGTTCGCCGCCCTCCTCGACAAGGCGCTCGCCCTGGGCTTCGACGCGGTGTGCACCGGCCACTACGCGCAGGTGATCGTGCGCGAGGACGGCACCCGTGAGCTGCACCGCGCCTCCGACATGGCCAAGGACCAGTCGTACGTCCTGGGCGTGCTGGACGACAGGCAGCTCGCCCACGCGCTGTTCCCCCTGGGCGACACGGTCACCACGAAGGACGAGATCCGCGCGGAGGCCGAGCGCCGGGACCTGGCGGTGGCCAAGAAGCCCGACTCGCACGACATCTGCTTCATCGCCGACGGCGACACCCAGGGCTTCCTCGCCAACCGGCTCGGCCGCTCCGAGGGCGACATCGTCGACGAGTCCGGCAACCGGATCGGCACGCACGAGGGTGCCTACGGCTTCACCATCGGCCAGCGCAAGGGCCTGCGCATCGGCACCCCGGCCCCCGACGGCAAGCCGCGCTACGTCCTCGACATCTCCCCGGTGGACAACACCGTCACGGTCGGCCCGGCCGCCGCGCTGGACGTCAGCGCCCTGACCGCGATCAAGCCGCGCTGGTGCGGTGCCGCCCCCACCGGCCCCGGCACCTACACGGCCCAGCTCCGCGCCCACGGCGGCGAGACCGAGGTGCGTGCCGAACTCGTCGACGGCTCCCTGGAGGTCACCTTCACCGAGCCGGTCCGCGGCGTCGCCCCCGGCCAGGCGATCGTGCTGTACGACGGCACACGCGTGGTGGGATCGGCGACGATCGCCTCGACGACCCGGGCGACGGCGGGCGTGGCCTAGGCCGGTCCCGCAGAGTCCCGCCCGCCCCGCGACGCCTGGCACGCTCCCCCCACTGCCTCAAGGGCGTGGGAGGTGCCCGCTGCCTCAGGGGCGTGGGAGGTGCCCGGAGGTGCCCCCGACTCGCCGCACGCCGTCCGGGCGGACGACGGGACTTTGCGGACACGGCCTGGCCGGGCCCTCAGCCCTGCAGGAAGAACTCCGTCAGCACCGGCGCCAGCACATTCGGCTCGACCATGTGCGTCTGGCCCTGGAGCGTGCGGTACGCGCCCGTGGGCACCGAGTCGGCGATCGCCCGGGCCGCCTCGCGCAGCCAGGCGGGGCTCGCGTCGCCCGCGACCGCCAGCACGGGGACGCCCACCGCGGCCAGCCGGTCGCGGGGCACCCGGCCGTCGCGCATGACGGCGTCGTCGTAGGCGAGGCTCGCGGCGATCGACTCCATGCCCGCCCACATGGGGGACTGGCGAGCCCCCTGGATCACCCCCTCGGCCAGGCCGGCCAGCCGCAGGAACAGCTCGACCGCGTCCCCGCGACGCCCCTCGCCGAGCGCCTCCGTCAACCGCCCGGTGTACTCCGCGCGCTCCTCGGCGCCCTCCTCGGACATCGCGAACGGCGTCTCGTACACCGCGACGCGGCGCACCGGCAGTCCGCTCGCCGCCGCCTCCAGGGCCAGCGCCCCGCCCGACGAGATGCCGTACAGGAGCGCCTCGCCGCCCACCGCCTCGATGACCGCCGCCAGGTCCTCGAGCTCACGCTCCACGGCGTACGGCGCGGTGTCCCCGCTGGCACCGCGGCCCCGGCGGTCGTACACGACGGCCTGGAAACGCTCCGAGAGCGACACGGCCAGCGGCGCCAGGGTGCCGCCCGTCGACATCGCGCCGCTCACCAGGACGACCGCGGGGCCCTGTCCGGTGCCCTCGTAGGCGATGCGGGTGCCGTCGCGCGAAAGGATCTTCTTGTCCATGCTCATGCAGACTGCCGCACGGCAGGGTGTTCATCGGTGAGGCGGGCCGTGCGTCAGCCGATCACATCACTTCGACCTCGTAGAAGCACAGGTGGTCCTTGATCTCCGCGACGTCCGGCTTGGGGTCCGGATACGCCCACACGAGGTCCGCCGCGTCCGGCAGCGACCAGTAGGAGGCGTCGCCCTTGAAGGGGCAGTGTGTCCGGGTGCCGGACGGGGTGAGCAGGTCCAGGCGTACGTCCTCGGACGGGATGTAGTACCGCTCGGGACAGCCCGTCTCGCGCAGGACCAGCGACCGGTCGCTCTCCGCCAGGATCTGTTCGCCGTGCACCACGCGCACGTGCCGCCCGCTCGGTTCGACGGTGATGCGATGCCCTCTGGTCACGATCGCCCTCCTTGGGTAGCCGAGTCCTTCGATACAGCGCACGCTGTAGCGGAGTTCTTCCCTCGCCGCAGGAGGCCCCCATGCGAGCAGCAGAACCGGCCGGAGACCGCAGCACCCTGGCCCACCAGGTCAGGTACGCACTGCGCCACCCGGGGCGGGTACCGGCGCACGCCCGGCGCGCGGCACGGGACGCCTGGCTGCGGCTGCGGTACCGCGACCACATCTCCTACTACCGCGCCGTCATGGCCTCCGACGCGGCCCGCAGCGCGGAGGCGGCGGTCGGGCACAACCCCTCCCGCGAGGCGTGGCAGCGGATCGGGCGCATGCAGTTCGACTACCTGGTGGGGCACGGCCTCCGGCCGGAGCATCGGATGCTGGAGATCGGCTGCGGCAATCTGCGCGCCGGGCGCCTGTTCATCGACCATCTCGACGCCGGGCACTACTACGGCATCGACATCTCGCCGCACATCCTGCTCGCCGCCCAGGACACCCTGGTGTCCGAGGGCCTCCAGTCCAAAATGCCCTACCTGGCGCTCGCCGACGACCTCACCTTCGCCTTCCTGCCCGACGCGCACTTCGACGTCGTGCACGCGCACAGCGTCTTCTCGCACTCTCCGCCGCACGTCATAGAGGAGTGCTTCGCCCACGTCGGCCGGATCCTCGCGCCCGGCGGCTTCTTCGACTTCACGTTCGACCGCACCGAGGGCGAGGAGCACCAGGTGCTCCACGAGGACTTCTACTACCGGACCCGGACCCTGACCGAACTCGCCGCGAAGCACGGCCTGAACGCCCGGTTCATGGACGACTGGGAGGAACTCCCGCACCGGCAGTCCAAAATGCGGGTCACCACGGCGCCCGACCGTGCCCGTACGGTGGGCTCATGAACATCTGTGTCTTCCTCTCCGCCGCAGACCTCGACGAGCGCTACACCCGGCCCGCGAGGGAGTTCGCCACCCTGCTGGGCAAGGGCGGACACACCCTTGTGTGGGGCGGCTCGGACGTCGGCCTCATGAAGGTGGTCGCCGACGGGGTGCAGGAGGCGGGCGGCCGGCTCACCGGCGTCTCCGTGAAATTCCTCTCGGCGAAGGCCCGCCCGGGCGTCGACGAGATGGTCGTCGCCGAGGACCTCGCCGAGCGCAAGAGGCTCCTCCTGGAGAAGGCCGATGCCGTGGTCATCATGGTGGGCGGCACGGGCACCCTCGACGAGGCGACCGAGATCCTGGAACTGAAGAAGCACGGCCACACGGACAAGCCCGTCGTCCTGCTCAACACCGCGGGCTTCTACGACGGTCTGAAGGAGCAGTTCCGCCGCATGGAGGACGAGGGCTTCCTGCCCCGCCCGCTCACCGACCTGGTGTTCTTCGCGGAGGAGCCGGTGGGGGCGCTGGCATACCTGGAGGAGAGCCGCGGCATCGAGTGACCGCTGCCCCTGACGCTGATGCGAGCATGGCGGGCATGGCTACTCATGTGATCACCGGAGCGGGCTCCGGCATCGGCGCGGCCGTGGCCCGCCGTCTGCACGCGCGCGGGGACGAGCTCGTGCTGCACGCGCGCGACGCGGGCCGCGCGAAGGAGCTGGTCGCCGAGTTCCCGGGGGCGCGGACCCTCGTCGGCGACCTGGCCGACCCCGACAAGCTCTCCTGGGCCTTCTCCCACCAGTCGCTGCCCGACCGCGTGGACTCGCTGCTGCACATCGCCGGGGTCGTCGACCTCGGCCCGGTCGGCGAGCTCACCCCGAAGACCTGGCGCCACCAGCTCAACGTCAACCTCGTCGCCCCCGCCGAGCTGACCCGCCACTTCCTGCCCCAGCTGCGCCTCGCCCGCGGCCACGTGGTGTTCGTCAACTCCGGCGCCGGCCTCAACGCCCACGCCGGCTGGTCCGCGTACGCCGCCTCCAAGCACGGCCTGAAGGCCCTCGCCGACTCCCTGCGCCACGAGGAGCACGCGGCCGGCGTCCGCGTCACCTCGGTCTACCCCGGCCGCACGGCCAGCCCCATGCAGGCCAAGGTGCACCAGCAGGAGGGCAAGGAGTACGACGCCGCCAAGTGGATCGACCCGGAGTCCGTGGCCACGACGATCCTGACGGCGCTGGACCTGCCGAGGGACGCCGAGGTCAACGACCTGACGGTGCGACCGGGCCGCTGACCTCCTCGCCCCCGCCGCCCCTACCCGTCCCGTCCTTCTGGGGCTCCGCCCCAGACCCCGCTCCTCAAACGCCGGAGGGGCTGAGTTTTCAGCCCGTCCGGCGTTTGAGGACGAGGCCGTTCAGGCCGAAGCGGGGGCCCGGGGGCGGCAGCCCCCGGGGACGGGACGGGACGGGTAGGGGCGGCGGGGGCGGAAAACATAGGCTTCGGGGCGTGAACGCACATCCCACCTTCGCCCCCGCCACCGGCGTCGGATCCATGCCCGGCGGCGACGCCCGAGAAGCCGCCAAAACCGTCACCGGAACCTTCGAGGACTTCCCCTTCCTGCCCGAACTGCCCGCCCGGGGACCGGGAGCGGACATGATCGGGCGGACCGCCGGACTGCTCGTCGAGCTGTACGCACGCGTGGAGCCCAGCGGCTGGCGCCTCGGGGACCGCCCCGGCCGGGACACCAAACGGGCCCGCTCCTGGCTCGGCGAGGACCTCGACGCGCTGGAGGAGTTCACACAGGAGTACGAGGGGCCGCTGAAGGTCCAGGCCGTCGGGCCCTGGACCCTCGCCGCCAACCTGGAGCTGCGGGGCGGCGAAGTCGCCCTCTCCGACCCCGGAGCCTGCCGCGACCTCGCCGCCTCCCTCGCCGAGGGGCTGCGCCTGCATCTCGGGGAGGTGCGGCGGCGGATCCCCGGCGCGCAGCTCGTCCTCCAGCTCGACGAGCCCTCCCTCACGGCCGTGCTCCGCGGCCAGGTGAAGTCCGCCAGCGGCTACCGCACCCACCGGGCCGTCGACCGGCAGATCGTCGAGGCCACGCTCCGCGACACCGTCGGGGTGCACGCCGACGGCCCGGTCGTCGTCCACTCCTGCGCACCGGACGTCCCGTTCGCCCTGCTCCGCAGGGCGGGCGCGGCGGCCGTCTCCTTCGACTTCTCCCTGCTCACCGAGCGTGACGACGACGCGATCGGTGAGGCGGTGGAGGCCGGCACCCGGCTCTTCACCGGTGTCGTCCCGGGCACGGAGGGCCCATTGTCAGACCCTGCCGGTAGCGTCATGGGTGTCAGGACGCTGTGGCGCAGGCTGGGACTGTCACCGGGGCTTCTCGCGGAGGCGGTCACAGTCACCCCGGCGTGCGGACTCGCGGGGGCCTCCCCGGGGTACGCGCGCACGGCTCTCGCCCACTGCGTCCGGGCGGCGAGATCTCTCGCGGACAACCCAGAGTAACGGGAGGACGACACGGTGGCCGGGGACAAGCAAGCGGAGACGACGACGGTGCCCGCCGAGGCACGGGAGAAGCACGCGCGCCTCGCTGAGCAGATCGAGGAGCACCGCTTCCGGTACTACGTGAAGGACGCTCCCGTCGTCAGCGACGCGGAGTTCGACGAACTGCTGCGTTCCCTGGAGGCGCTGGAGGAGGAGCATCCGGAGCTGCGCACGCCGGACTCGCCGACCCAGAAGGTGTCCGGGTCGTACGAGACGGAGTTCACGGCCGTCGAGCACCGCCAGCGCATGCTCTCCCTCGACAACACGTTCAACGACGAGGAGATGGCCGCCTGGACGGAGCGCATCGCCCGCGAACTGGGCGAGCAGGACTACCACTTCCTGTGCGAGACGAAGGTCGACGGCCTCGCCGTGAACCTCACCTACGAGCACGGCCGTCTCACCCGCGCGGCGACCCGCGGCGACGGCCGCACCGGCGAGGACATCACACCGAACGTCCGGACGATCGCCGAGATCCCGGAACGCCTCAAGGGCGACTCCGTCCCCGACCTCGTGGAGATCCGCGGCGAGGTCTACTTCCCGATGGAGAAGTTCCAGGAGCTCAACGCCCGGCTGGTGGAGGCCGGCGACAAGCCCTTCGCCAACCCGCGCAACGCGGCGGCCGGTTCACTGCGCCAGAAGGACCCGCGCGTCACCGCCACCCGCCCCCTGCACATGGTGGTCCACGGCATCGGCGCCCTGGAGGGCTTCACCGGCCTGACCCGCCTCTCCCAGGCCTACGACCTGCTGAAGACCTGGGGCCTGCCCGTTTCCGGCCACAACCGGGTGGTCGACGGCCTGGACGGCATCAGGGAGTTCATCGCGTACTTCGGCGAGAACCGCCACTCCGTGGAGTGGGAGATCGACGGCGTCGTCGTCAAGCTCGACCAGATCCCGCTCCAGGGCCGCCTCGGCTCCACCTCGCGCGCGCCGCGCTGGGCCATCGCGTACAAGTACGCGCCGGAGGAGGTCAACACCAAGCTCGTCAACATCCGCGTGGGCGTGGGCCGCACGGGCCGGGTCACGCCGTACGCCCAGGTCGAGCCGGTCACGGTCGCGGGCTCCGAGGTCGAGTTCGCCACGCTGCACAACCAGGACGTCGTCAAGGCCAAGGGCGTCCTCATCGGCGACACCGTGGTGCTGCGCAAGGCCGGTGACGTCATCCCCGAGATCCTCGGTCCGGTCGCCGACCTGCGCGACGGCAGCGAGCGCGAGTTCGTGATGCCGGGCGAGTGCCCCGAGTGCGGTACGGCGCTGCGGCCGATGAAGGAGGGCGACATCGACCTGCGCTGCCCGAACGCCCGCACCTGCCCGGCCCAGTTGCGCGAGCGCCTGTTCTATCTCGCCGGCCGCAAGGCGCTGGACATCGAGCACTTCGGCTATGTGGCGGCTGCGGCCCTCACCGCGCCGCTGGAGCCGAAGGACCCGCCCCTCGTCGACGAGGGCGACCTGTTCGACCTCACCATCGACCAGCTTCTCCCCATCAAGGCGTACGTCCTCGACTCGGACAGCGGCCTGCCCAAGCGCGACCCGAAGACCGGCGAGGAGAAGGTCGCCACGATCTTCGCGAACCAGGAGGGCAACCCCCGCAAGAACGCGCTCGCCATGCTGGAGAACATCGCGGCGGCCAAGCAGCGCCCGCTCGCCCGCATCCTCACCAGCCTGTCGATCCGTCACGTCGGACCCGTCGCGGCCGAGGCACTGGCCAGGGAATTCCGCTCGATCGAGCGCATCGACCAGGCCACGGAGGAGGAACTGGCGGTCACCGAGGGCGTCGGTCCGACCATCGCCGCCTCCCTCAAGCAGTGGTTCGCCGAGGACTGGCACCGCGAAATCATCCGTAAGTGGAAGGCCGCCGGCGTCCGCATGGAGGAGGAGAGCTCCGGCGAGGACGAGGGGCCGCGCCCGCTGGAAGGGCTCACCGTCGTCGTCACCGGCACCCTCGAACACTTCACGCGGGACGGCGCCAAGGAGGCGCTGCAGAGCCGCGGAGCGAAGGTGACCGGCTCGGTTTCGAAGAAGACGTCGTTCGTCGTGGTGGGTGACAGCCCCGGATCGAAGTACGACAAGGCGATGCAGCTGAAAGTGCCGGTCCTGAACGAGGAGGGTTTCGGCGTCCTGCTGGAGCAGGGACCGGACGCGGCGGCCGAAGTCGCGCTTTCGGCCGAGGAGTAGCGGTTGAAGGCCACCCGTTCAGCGCATATCAGATGCATACGGGTGGCCGGGGCGCATTCGGGCAACCGTCCGCGACCGCTGCCCGTGGAAGCCTTCTGCGGCCTACTGTTGAGATGTGCGCCTGCCGTGCCCAGCTGCGGTCGGGGCATCTTCGTGCTCGCACAGAGCGCGGGGAAGGGTTTTCCAACGCGGGCCGTTGAGGGTTGTCGGGCACCGGGCCGCGGGGCGTGGGCACCGCCGGCTGTGAGAGGGACGGGAATGGAACCGACCGAGAGCGCCGTGCCGGGCGCACGGCTGCGCCTGCGCCGCATGGCGGTCGCATGGCGTGCGGTCCGCGGGGTCGGACGGCCGGCGGTGCGTCCGGGTGCGGAGGTGCGCGCCGTCGGACAGTACACCGCGGACGGGCGGGGTGCCGGGGGACGCGCCGCTGCGGCCGGCCGCGGCGCCACGCAGCCGGCCACCGAGCACACCCCCGGACTGACCGGCGCGGACGCGGACGGCGAACGGCACCACTCCTGGCCCGCGCTGCCCGCCGCGGTCGTCGCGGCGGCCGGGTTCGTCCTGGGCGCCGGCTTCTACCGCGCCTTCACCGGCGGCCACGCGCTGTTCCCGTCCGGCACGCCCGGCTGGGCGCTGGCCGTGCTGACCGGCATCATCGTCGGCCACCTCGTCATGCTCGGCCGCTCCCGCTGGTGGGGCGGCACCGGCTCGGGCGCCGCCCTCACCCTCGCCGTGCTGCTGCTCTACGGCTGGGTACCGGCCGGCATGGTCAGCCTCACCGTCGTCGTGCTGGTCGGCGTGGCCCGCCGCAACCGCTGGCGCCAGGGCGTGCTGCACGGATCGGTCGACCTCCTCGGCATCGGCGCCGGCGCCCTGGTGCTCGCCGCGTTCGGAACCGTGCCGTCCGTCGAGTCGCCCGCGCAGCCCGCCGCCTGGACGCTCTCCACCGCACCTCAGGTGGCCCTGGTCGCCGCCGCCTACCTGATGGTCACCCGCGTCCTGCTCTGGTATCTGCACGCCCCGCGCCCAGGGCTGCCCACCGTCGCCCGCACCGCCCTGGTCAGACAAGGCCTGGTCGCGGTCGCGCTGCTGGGGATCGCACCGCTGGTCTGCGTGGTGGCCGTGGCCAAGCCGATCCTGCTGCCCCTGTTCTCCATCCCCCTCATCGCCCTGGACTCCACCCTGTGGATAGCCCGGGCGCGGGCCGAGGAGCAGCTGCGCGACCCGCTGACCGGGCTGCCCAACCGGCAGTGGCTGCTGGAGCGCATCTGGACCGCGCTGGACGACGCCGAGCGGATCGACGCCCGCGCCGCCCTGATGCTGATCGATCTCGACCGGTTCCGGTCGGTCAACGACACGCTGGGTCATCTCGCCGGTGACCGGCTGCTGCTGCAGATCGCCGACCGGCTGCGGGTGGCGCTGCCGCGCGGGGCGGAGGCCGCCCGGCTCGGCGGAGACGAGTTCGCCGTCTTACTGCCGGTCGCCGACTCCACGACGTCCGCGACCCAGGTCGCCCGGGGTCTGGTCACCGCGCTCAGCTCCCCCCTCGACCTGGACGGCCTCACCCTCGTCCTGGAGGCCAGCGCCGGAGTCGCCGTCTTCCCCGACCACGCCCTGGACGCCGAGGGGCTGCTGCGGCGGGCGGACGTGGCGATGTACCAGGCGAAGCGGGACCGTACGGGCGTGGAGGTCTACGAGTCCAAGCGCGACTCGAACACCCCCGACCGGCTCGGTCTGCTGGGCGATCTGCGCCGCGCCCTCGAAGCCAATGAAGTGCATCTGCACTACCAGCCGAAGGTCCGCTTCGACGGACAGGTCGTGGGCCTGGAGGCCCTGGTCCGCTGGGTGCACCCGGAGCGGGGCAAGGTGCCGCCGGACGAGTTCATAGCGATCGCCGAGTCCTCGGGCCTGATGCCCCACCTCACCGAGTACGTCCTGGAGGCCGCGCTCGCCCAGGTCGCGCGCTGGCGGTCCCAGGACCTGTTCGTACCCGTCGCGGTGAACGTCTCCCCGCGTGACGTGCACACTCCCGGTTTCGCCGGCTCCGTCGCCGCCCGGCTGGCCCGGCACGGCGTCCCCGCGGGAGCGCTCCAACTGGAGATAACGGAACACGTCCTCCTGGAGGACCCGCAGCGCGCCGCCGACACCCTCAACGCCCTGACCGGGCACGGCGTCAAGATGTCCCTGGACGACTTCGGCACGGGCTACTCCTCGCTCGTGCACCTGCGCCGGCTCCCGGTCAGCGAACTGAAGATCGACCGCTCGTTCGTGGCCCGGCTCGCGGTCGACACCGAGGACGCGGAGATCGTGCGCTGCACGGTCGACCTCGCGCACTCCCTCGGCCTGCTCGTCGTCGCCGAGGGCGTCGAGGACGACGAGACCTGGGAGCGCCTGCGCGACCTCGGCTGCGACGCCGTCCAGGGCTGGCTGGTCGCCGCCGCGATGCCCCCCGACGAGACCACGGCCTGGCTCCGCGCCCGGGGCTCCCGCGGCTGGCAGCGGCCCCGGGCAGCCCTCCCGGCGGCGACGGCGGACGACTCGGGCCGGGTCGGCTAGCCCTCGCGCGACAGGGCCCGGCAAACCGTTTCACGGGCATGGCCTCCCGCCCCATAGGATTAGGCCAAACCACATTCACTCACCCCAGAGGATCGCTGCATGCCTGGCATCACGCGCGAGGAGGTCGCCCACCTCGCCCGGCTGGCGCGTCTGGAGCTGAAGCCCGAAGAGCTCGAACACTTCGCGGGACAGCTGGACGACATCATCGGCGCGGTCGCCCGCGTCAGCGAGGTCGCCGACCAAGACGTACCGCCGACCTCGCACCCGCTCCCGCTGACGAACGTCATGCGCGTGGACGAGGTCCGTCCGTCGCTCACCCCCGAGCAGGCGCTCTCCGGCGCCCCGGCCCAGGAGCAGCAGCGTTTCAAGGTGCCGCAGATCCTGGGGGAGGACTAATCGCCATGACGGACATCATCAAGCTCACGGCCGCCGAGACCGCCGCGAAGATCGCCTCCGGCGAACTCACGGCCGTCCAGGTCACCGAGGCCCACCTCGCCCGCATCGAGGCCGTCGACGAGAAGGTGCACGCCTTCCTGCACGTCGACCGCGAGGGCGCCCTCGCCCAGGCCCGTGCCGTCGACGAGAAGCGCGCCAAGGGGGAGAAGCTCGGTCCGCTGGCTGGCGTTCCCCTGGCGCTCAAGGACATCTTCACGACCGAGGGGATCCCGACCACCGTCGGCTCGAAGATCCTCGAGGGCTGGATCCCGCCGTACGACGCGACGCTCACCCAGCGCCTGAAGGCCGCCGACGTCGTCATCCTCGGCAAGACCAACATGGACGAGTTCGCCATGGGGTCCTCCACCGAGAACAGCGCCTACGGCCCGACCGGCAACCCCTGGGACCTCACCAAGATCCCCGGCGGCTCCGGTGGCGGCTCCTCCGCCGCGCTGGCCGCGCACATGGCCCCGCTCGCCATCGGCACCGACACCGGCGGCTCCATCCGCCAGCCGGCCTCCGTCACCGGCACGGTCGGTGTGAAGCCGACGTACGGCGCGGTCTCGCGCTACGGCATGGTCGCCTTCTCGTCCTCCCTCGACCAGGGCGGCCCCTGCGCCCGCACGGTCCTGGACGCGGCCCTGCTGCACGAGGTCATCGCCGGACACGACCCGCTCGACTCGACCTCCATCGACGAGCCCGTCCCGGCGGTCGTCGAGGCCGCCCGCAACGGCAGCGTCGAGGGCATGCGTGTCGGCGTCGTCAAGCAGTTCCGCGGCGAGGGCTACCAGGCCGGCGTCATCCAGCGGTTCGACGAGTCCGTCGCGCTGCTGAAGGAGCTGGGCGCCGAGATCGTCGAGCTGGACTGCCCGTCCTTCGACCTCGCGCTGTCGGCGTACTACCTGATCGCGCCGTCCGAGTGCTCCTCCAACCTCGCTCGCTTCGACGGCCTGCGCTACGGCCTGCGGACCGGCGACGACGGCACGAACTCCGCCGAGGCGGTCACGTCGATCACCCGTGAGGCGGGCTTCGGCCCCGAGGTGAAGCGCCGCATCATGCTCGGCACGTACGCCCTGTCGAGCGGTTACTACGACGCCTACTACGGCAGCGCCCAGAAGGTCCGCACGCTGATCAAGCAGGACTTCGACAAGGCGTTCGAGCAGGTCGACGTCATCGTCTCGCCGACGACCCCGACCACCGCCTTCGCGATCGGCGAGCGCGCCGACGACCCGATGGCGATGTACCTCGCCGACCTGTGCACCATCCCGACCAACCTGGCGGGCAACGCGGCCATGTCGCTGCCGTGCGGTCTCGCCCCGGAGGACAACCTCCCGGTCGGCCTGCAGATCATCGCCCCCGTCATGAAGGACGACCGCCTTTACAAGGTGGGAGCCGCCGTCGAGGCCGCCTTCGTGGAAAAGTGGGGCCATCCGCTGATCGAGGAGGCTCCGTCGCTGTGAGTGCACTGACCAAGGCCAAGGGCTTCAAGAAGTCCAAGTCCGGCACGTACCTGTCCATGGCCGGGACCGCGTTCGGCGCGATCGGCGTCGCCAAGCGGCTGAAGAAGGCCCGCGCCGAGCAGGACACGCTGGTCCTGATCGACGCCACCGTGTCCGCCGTCGCCATCGTCACCGGCCTCGCCATCCTCTACCGCGAGCTGAAGCGGCTGGGCGACGACGACGTCCTGCTGGGCTGAGAGGGAAGTTTCACCGTGACCACCACGACCGACCTGGCGTCGTACGAGGAAGCACTCGCGTCGTACGACCCCGTCATGGGCCTCGAGGTCCATGTCGAACTCGGCACCAAGACCAAGATGTTCTGCGGCTGTTCGACCGCGCTCGGCCAGGACGCCAACACGCAGACCTGCCCCGTCTGCCTCGGCATGCCCGGCGCGCTCCCGGTCGTCAACGCGACCGGCGTCGAGTCCGCGATCAAGATCGGCCTCGCGCTGAACTGCGAGATCGCCGAGTGGTGCCGTTTCGCCCGGAAGAACTACTTCTATCCGGACATGCCGAAGAACTTCCAGACCTCCCAGTACGACGAGCCGATCGCCTTCAACGGCTACCTCGACGTACAGCTGGAGGACGGCGAGACCTTCCGCGTGGAGATCGAGCGCGCCCACATGGAGGAGGACACCGGCAAGTCGACGCACGTCGGCGGCGCCACCGGCCGTATCCACGGCGCGTCCCACTCCCTGCTCGACTACAACCGCGCCGGTATCCCGCTCATCGAGATCGTCACCAAGCCGATCGAGGGCGCGGGCGAGCGTGCCCCCGAGGTCGCGCGGGCCTACGTCCGTGAGCTGCGCGAGCTCATCAAGGCGCTCGGCGTCTCCGAGGCCCGGATGGAGATGGGCCAGATGCGCTGCGACGTGAACCTGTCGCTGCGCCCGCACGGCCGGGAGAAGTTCGGCACCCGCTCGGAGACGAAGAACGTCAACTCCCTGCGGTCCGTGGAGCGCGCGGCCCGCTTCGAGATCCAGCGGCACGCGGCCGTGCTCTCCTCCGGCGGCACGATCATCCAGGAGACCCGGCACTTCCACGAGGACACGGGGTCGACGACCTCGGGCCGCGTGAAGGAGGAGGCCGAGGACTACCGGTACTTCCCGGAGCCCGACCTGGTGCCCGTGGCGCCGTCGCGCGAGTGGGTCGAGGAGCTGCGGGGCGCCCTGCCCGAGCTGCCCCTGGTCCGCCGCAGCCGGCTCCGTGAGGAGTGGGGCGTCTCGGCCGTCGACATGCAGGCGATCCTCAACGCCGGTGCGCTGGAGCCGATCGTCGCCACCATCGAGGCCGGGGCCGACGCCGCCTCCGCCCGCAAGTGGTGGATGGGCGAGCTGGCCCGCAGCGCCAACGAGTCGGGCAAGGCCCTCGACGAGCTGGCGATCACGCCGGAGCAGGTGGCCCGGGTCACCGAGCTGGTCAACAAGGGCGACCTGAACGACAAGCTGGCCCGGCAGGTCATCGAGGGCGTCCTCGCGGGCGAGGGCACCCCGGACGAGGTCGTCGACAAGCGCGGTCTGAAGGTCGTCTCCGACGAGGGCGCGCTGGGCACGGCCGTCGACGAGGCCATCGCCGGCAACCCGGGCGTCGCGGACAAGATCCGCGGCGGCAAGGTGGCCGCGGCCGGCGCCCTGGTCGGCGCGGTCATGAAGGCGACCCGGGGCCAGGCCGACGCGGCACGCGTCAAGGAGCTGATCCTGGAGAAGCTGGGCGTCAGCGAGGGCTGACCCCCGCGGACCCGACAGGGGGGATGCACCGGAAGACCCGGTGCATCCCCCCTGTGCGTGTCTCTACAGGCGGCGTCCCACGACCCGGACGAAGCCCAGATTCGCCCCCTGGTCGAGGCGCAGCATCTCGGCGCACCGGCCGGCCATCCGGATGTGCCACTCGTCGGTGTGCTCGTCGGCGATGACCTCGCACCAGCGCAGCCAGTCGCGCCAGCCGTCCTCGAGCCAGTCGGCCGTCTCGACCTCCACGGCCCCGCTGCGGGTCCAGTGGCGACGCCACCAGGCGGCGGTGTGGAAGCACCAGAAGTCGGGCTCCCAGAACGGCTTGAGGTGCTCCGGCGGCTCGACGCCGTCGATCTCCTCGCGCAGCGCCGGTACGACGACACCGATCCGCCCGCCGGGCTTCAGCAGTCGCGTCAGCTGGGGCAGGTACAGGTCGTTCGTGCCGAAGTACTGGTAGGCGTCGACGGAGACGATCGCGTCGAAGCCGCCCTCGCCGAACGGCAGGTCGTGCGCTTCGGCGTGCACGGGCAGCACGCGGTCGGCCACGCCGGCCTCGGCGATACGCCCGGCATTCTCGTCGGGCTTGATCCACAGGTCGGCGGCGGTGACCGACACGTCGTACTCCTTGGCGAGGAAGATCGACGTCATGGCGCGTCCGCAGCCCAGGTCGAGCACGCGGGAGCCGGGGCTCAGGGTGTCGAGCCCCAGGGCCGGGGCCAGCCACTCCAGCAGCCAGAGCGCGTGCGGGCCCATCTGGTTGTCGATGGTCCAGCGGGCGTCGTAGCGGTTGCTGCGCGGGTAGCCGGGGTGGCCGGTGCGGTCAGAGAGGGGGTCGTTCGAGGTCCGGGAAGTGATGTCCGACATCGGTGAACGGGCTCCTTGAGTCCTTGAGGAGGAAAGGGGATGCGTCGGAGCTCGGTCGGACCGTCAAACAATGCACCTGCTTCGGCCGGGCGGCGGGCTGCCGCGGGCGTTTCCTCGGACCGGCGGACGCTAACAGGGGGCCGTACGACCCCGCACCCGGTTTTCGTTCACGACGCGCTACCGTCTCGGCCATGAGTGGACGCGCTGATTCCGACACCGACGCAGAGATAGCGGACTCGGAGACGGCCGCCGTTCAGGAAGCCGACCAGGACGAGAAGCCGGACGACGAGCCGGACGACGACGCGGACGATCCGGACGACGACGCCGACGATGAGCCGGACGACGACGCCGACGACGATCCGGACGACGACGCCGATGGCGATCCGGACGACGACGATCCGGATGACGATGACGAGGACGCGCGGCGGGCTCGCTGGACCGCCGCCGGAACCGGTGTCCTGCTGACCCTCGCGGGCCTGGCCGCAGCGCTGCTCCGCCTCACCCGCCCCGCCGCCCCGGCGCTCGTCCCGGCGGCGTACGCCTGCGGGGCGGTCGTGTGCGCCGGCGCCGCCGTGCTGGGCTCCCGTGGACGCACCCGGCGGGCGCTGTGGCTGCTGATCGCGGGGACGATGGTGATGGCGCTGGGGGACCAGTTCGACTGATCACGGTCGTTGTGAATAAGCCCACGAAAGCGACAAACGATCTCACGCGCCTGTAAGAGTGGCTCCGCATTGCTCATGCGTTCTTTGCTGGATGTTCAGGTCATGGACGACCGCTCCCGGCCAAAGATCCACAAAAAGTCACCCTGGGAGCACGTTTCGTGGCAGCCCTAGCACGCTGGTGTGTCCAACGCCGTCTGGTCACCGTTCTGCTCTGGCTGCTGGCCTGCGCGGGGGTGGCCGCGGGCGCCGCCGTCGCCGGCTCCGCCTACTCGAACGACTACCAGGTCCCCGGCACCGAGTCGGGCCGCGCCACCGAGCTGCTGCACGAGGGCTTCCCGCAGCTCGGCGGCGACAGCGACACCGTCGTCTGGCACACCACGTCCGGCACCGTCCGCGCCGCCGACGTCGAGCAGACCATGACCCGCACCCTGGACCGGGTCGAGAATCTGCCCGGTGTGGCCTCCGTGACCAGCCCCTACGACGGGCCGGGCACGGGCCGGATCAGCGAGGACGCCCGTACGGCGTACGCCACGGTCACCTTCGACGACCGGGCGGAGGACATCGACCAGGGCGAGGCCAAGGCCGTCGTCGACACCGCGAAGAGCGCGGAGACCGACGGGCTCCAGGTGGAGCTGGGCGGCAGCGCCGTCGCCCTCACCCAGTCCTCCGGCGGGCACGTCGCCGAGATCGTCGGCGTGGTCGTCGCCGCGGTTGTGCTGTTCCTGGCCTTCGGCTCGCTCGCCGCCTCCCTGCTGCCCATCGCCACCGCCCTGGTCGGCGTCGGCACCGCCTACGCCGGGATCGTGCTGCTCGGGCACGCGATGACCGTCGCCGACTTCGCCCCCATGCTCGGCATGCTGATCGGGCTCGGCGTCGGCATCGACTACGCGCTGTTCATCGTGACGCGCCACCGGCGCGGGCTGAAACGCGGTCTCCCGGTCGCCGAGGCGGCCACGAACGCCGTCGCCACCACGGGACGGGCGGTCGTCTTCGCGGGTGCCACCGTTTGCATCGCCCTGCTCGGCATGCTGATCCTGCGGCTGAGCTTCCTCAACGGCGTCGCCATCGCGGCCAGCCTGACCGTGGTCCTCACCGTCGCGGCCTCCGTGACCCTGCTGCCCGCCCTGCTGTCTCTCATCGGCATGCGCGCGCTCAGCCGCCGCGAACGCCGCCGCCTGGCGGAGCACGGGCCCGAACCGGAGCTGCCCACCGGCTTCGCCGCCCGCTGGTCGGCGTTCGTGGAACGCCACCCCAAGGTGCTCGGCGCGGTCGCCCTGGTCGTCATGGCCGTCCTCGCGCTGCCCACGTTCTCCCTGCACCTGGGCACCTCCGACCAGGGCAACGACCCCAAGGCGGCCACCACCCGCCAGGCCTACGACCTCCTCGCCGACGGGTTCGGGCCCGGGGTGAACGGCCCGCTCACCCTCGTCACCAAGGTCGACGGAGGCGACGACAAGCTCGCCCTGGACAACCTCGACGGCACCCTCCGCGCCACCGACGGCGTCGCCTCGGTCACCCCCGTGACCTTCGACTCCGGCGGTCACACCGCGTACCTGACCGTCGTACCGGACTCCTCGCCGCAGTCGAAGCAGACCAGCGACCTCGTCGACCGGCTGCGCGGCGAGGTGCTGCCGCGCGCCGAGACGGGCACCTCGCTCGATGTGCAGGTCGGCGGCATGACGGCCGGCTACGACGACTTCGCCGACGTCATCGTCTCCAAGCTGCCCGTCTTCGTCGGGGTCGTGATCGGCCTGGGCTGTCTGCTGCTCCTGCTCGCCTTCCGGTCGATCGGCATCCCGCTCAAGGCCGCCGCGATGAACGTGGCCGCAGTGGCCTCCGCCTTCGGGGTGGTGGTCGCGATGTTCCAGTGGGGCTGGGGCAGCGAACTCCTCGGCCTCGGCAGCGCCGGCCCCATCGAGCCCTTCCTGCCGGTGATCATGGTGTCGGTGCTCTTCGGCCTCTCGATGGACTACCAGGTGTTCCTGGTCAGCCGGATGTACGAGGAGTGGCTGGAGACCGGCGACAACCGGCGAGCCGTGCGCGTCGGCCTCGCCGAGACCAGCCGGGTGATCAACTCGGCGGCGGTCATCATGATCTCCGTCTTCCTGGCCTTCGTCCTCAGCGGCGACCGGGTGATCGCCATGTTCGGCATCGCCCTGGCCGCCGCCGTCGCCCTGGACGCCTTCGTCCTGCGGACGCTCCTCGTCCCCGCCCTCATGCACATGCTCGGCGGCGCCAACTGGTGGCTGCCCCGCTGGCTCGACAAGCGCCTGCCGCGGATCAGCATCGAACCGCCCGAGGCCCGGGCCGCCCATGAGAGGCTGGCCGCCGCGACGGACGCCGAGGTTGCGGACGTCCTGGCGGAGGAGGAGCGGCAGCGGGATGTACGCGATATCCCTGGGTGACGACGCCCAGCTGAAACCCCTTGAGCCCTGGCACGCCGAGGAGTTCCTGGCACACCTGGAGCGGGGGCGGGAGTTCATCGGGCAGTACATCCCGTTCGGGACGACCGAGACGGACCCGGCCTCGGCCCGTGCGAAGCTCCAGCTGTACGCCGACATGCGCGCCGCCGACACGGGGTCGCTGCACGGCCTGTGGCTGGAGGGCGAGCTGGTGGGCGGCGTGCTGCTCCTGAACTTCGACGCGGCGACCGGCAACTGCGAGGTCGGCTGCTGGCTGGAGCCCGCCGGGACCGGGCGCGGCCTGGTCACCCGGGCGATGCGCGTCCTCATCGACTGGGCGGTCGAAGAGCGCGGCATTCACCGGATCGAGTGGGTCGCCGCCTCGGGAAATCAGCCGAGTCTGAACGTGGCCCAGCGCCTCGGCATGACCCGCGACGGTGTGCGACGCGAGGCGCACCCCTATCGTGGCGTACGGCACGATCTCGAAGTCTGGTCGGTGCTGGCACCCGAGTGGCGCGCCGCACGCGCGCGTGCCACTCACAACGATCATTAAGAGACTTCTCAGACAGCGACTTTACGGTGCGAGACATGGCAACGAACGCAGTGGACGAGACCAAGGCCACCGAGGCCACGACCGAGAAGGCGGTGGACACCACCGAGTCCGACGAGGCGACCCGGACCGAGACCGAGACCGATGCCCCGGCCGAGGCCGAGGTCGTCGAGACAGAGGTCACCGAGACCGTCGCCGAGACCAAGGAGGAGGCCCCCTCCGGCATCGGCCAGGGTGCCGCCGCCGTGGTCTCCGCCGCACTGGGCGTCGTCTCGCTCACCGGCAGCTGGGTCGGCACGATCGCCGCGGCGCGCCAGAACCTGGTCGGTCAGCTGGAGACCGCACAGGGGGCCGGCGTGGCCCAGCAGATCCAGGCGGTCTACGGCGACGCCTGGCAGGCCACCGCCCTGTGGGGCGGCCTGTTCGCCGTGGTCGCGCTGGTCGTCGGCGTCGTGACGCTGGCCAGGCCCGCGTTCGGCACGCCCGGCAGGATCCAGGCCCCCTGGATCAAGTCCGTCGCCTGGGCGGGCGTCGCGCTCGGTGTCATCGGCCTGTTCCTGGCCGTCCTCAAGTACACCGGCATCCTGCTCGGACTGCCCTCCGCAGGCTGAGTCACCGCAGGTCCTGAGGGGTCTTAGGAGTTCCGTAAGCACCTTACGGAGCCCCTGGGGCCCCTCAGCCGTGTCTAAGGCCCCGATCGCCGCCGAAGATGCGGAACTCTCCCGATGTGGCCGACCCGCCTGGGAGACGAGAGTGAAGCCATCACGGAGAACCCCTCCGTGACCGGCCTCTCACCTCTCACCTCTCACCAAGGACACGCCATGTTCGAGTACGAGCTCCAGCGACTGCGCACCGCCGACCTCATCCGCCGGGCCGACCACCAGCGCCTCGTCCGCGAGGCCACCCGCGCCCGCCGCACCGCCCGCCGCGCGGCGGCCGGGAACTCCGCCGAGCACGAAAGCCATACCCGGGGCTTGCGCCGAACCCGGTCCGCACGGGCCGCGTGAACGGCGGGACGGCACCGGTCGGAGCGGCGGCCGTCGATGTCCTGTCTGCTCAGCGGAAAACCGGTGCCGTCGTGTCAGACGCGCATGCGATGCTCGGAGCCGTGGAGACCAGGTCCGTCAGCCCCGTGTTCGTCGGCCGTGCCGAGGAGTTGGGCACGCTGCAGGACGCGCTCGCCCGCTCCCGGGAGGGCGAGCCGCAGGCCCTGCTCATCGGCGGGGAGGCCGGAGTCGGCAAGACCCGCCTGGTCGAGGAGTTCGCCGCCGCCGCCCGCCGCCGGGGAGCGGTCGTCGCACTGGGCGGCTGTGTGGAGATCGGCGCCGACGGACTGCCCTTCGCGCCGTTCTCCACCGCGCTGCGCGCCCTGCACCGCGAACTCCCCGGCGAGCTGGCCGCCGCGGCCGCCGGACAGGAGGAGGAGCTGGCCCGGCTGCTGCCCGAACTGGGCGAGTCGGGCACCGGACGGCACGACGAGGACGGCATGGCCCGCCTCTTCGAGCTCACCGCACGCCTGCTGGAGCGCGTCGCCGCCGATCACACGGTCGTCCTCGCACTGGAGGACCTGCACTGGGCCGACGCCTCCACCCGCCACCTGCTCACCTATCTCTTCCGCACCCTGCGCACCGGCCGCCTCGTCGTCCTCGCCACCTACCGCTCCGACGACATCCACCGCCGGCACCCACTCAGGCCCCTGCTCGCCGAACTCGACCGGCTCCGCACCGTCCGCCGCGTCGAACTCGCCCGCTTCAGCCGCGAGGAGGTGTGCCGCCAGGTCGCCGGCATCCTCGCCCACGAACCCGACCCGGACCGGATCGACGCGATCTTCGAACGTTCCGACGGCAACGCCTTCTTCGTCGAGGAACTCGCCGTCGCAGGCCACGAGGGCTGCCGCACGGGCCTGACCGACTCCCTGCGCGACCTGCTGCTCGTCCGCGTGGAAGGGCTGCCGGAGACCGCCCAGCAGGTCGCCCGGATCGTCGCCGAGGGCGGCTCCACCGTCGAGTACCGGCTGCTGGCCGCCGTCGCCCGGCTCCCCGAGGACGACCTCATCGAGGCGCTGCGGGCCGCCGTGAACGCCAGCATCCTCGCCCCCGCAACCGGCGGCGACGGCTACCGCTTCCGCCACTCCCTGGTCCGCGAGGCCGTCAGCGACGACCTCCTCCCCGGCGAACGCTCCCGCCTCAACCGCCGCTGTGCCGAAGCCCTGGAGACCGACCCGACCCTCGTCCCGGCCGACCAGCGCGCGGCCCGCCTGGCCAGCTACTGGTACCACGCCCACGACCCCGCCAAGGCCCTGCCCGCCGTCCTCGACGCCGCCGTCGAGGCCCGCCACCGCCACGCCTACTCCGAGCAACTGCGGCTGCTGGAACGGGCCATGGAACTGTGGGACGCCGCCCCCGAAGCCGTACGCCGCACCCTGCGCCCCGTCGACCACGCCGAGGTCTACCCGCCCTGCGGCTGCGACCCGGCCGCCACCGCGCTGCGCCACCTCGACCTGCTGGCCGAGGCCGCCGTGGCCGGACGGCTCTGCGGGGAGCGCGAACGCGCCCTGAAGATCACCAAGCGGGCGCTGCGCCTGCTGGACGACGAGGACGACCCCCTGCGTGCCGCCTGGTTCTGGATCCAGCGCTCCCGGCTGGTGCAGAGCCTCGCCCGCGGCGACGGCCGGCAGGAGATCGCCACCGCACAGGAGCTGGTCCGGGGGCTGCCGCCGTCCGAGGTGCATGCCGAGGTGTTCGCCACGGCCGCCCACTGGTCGATGCTCCACGAGCCCGGCCCGGAAGCACTGACGGCCGCCGAGCGGGCCGTCGAGTACGCGCGCATGGTGAGCGCCGAGGACATCGAGGCCAACGCCCGGCTCACCCTCGGCGGCCTCATGGTCGACGCCGGGCAGATCGAGGCCGGACTCACGCACATGTACGAGGTCAGGGACGAGGTGGTCGCCCGGAGCCTCGCGTCGATCGTGGGCCGCAGCCATGTGAACCTGCCGTCCGTCCTCGAAGGCGTCGGCCGTTCCGAGGAGTCCGTCGACATCCTGCGCGAGGGCCTGCGGCTCACCGGGGCGATGGGCCTGCGGGTCGCCGAGGCCTGGATCTGGAGCAACCTCGCGGAGTCGCTCATCTCGCTGGGCCGCTGGGACGAGGCCGTCGAAGCCGCCGGCAACGCCCAGCGGCGCGGGCAGACGGCCGGGCCGCACGGCTCCGGCGCCAACAGCCTGGCGTTCCTCGCGCTCGCCCGCGGCCGGCTCTCCGAGGCCGCCCGCCACCTCGCTGAGGGCCGCGCCGCCTACGGCCCGCTCGACCCCGTGCCGCAGCACGACCTCCCGGTCTCCTGCCTCACGATCGCCGTCGCCGTCGCCGAGGGCCGCCTCTCCGACGCCCGCGCCGAACTGGCGCGCACCCTGGGGTCCGGCTTCCCGCCCGGCACCCAGCGCTACGCCTGGCCGCTGCTGCTCGAAGCGGCCACCGCGGAGGCCGACGCCCGGGCCCTGCCCGCCGCGCGGGACGGCCGCGCGGAGGCCCTCGACGGCATCGCGGGGGCCGCAAAGCGCGTCACCACCAACGCCCCCGTCTGGCTCGCCCACGAGCGGTGGGTCCGCGCCGAACTCCACCGCGCCGAGGGCCGGAGCACCCCGGACACCTGGTCGGAGGTGGTCTCCGCCTTCGAACCCCTGGAGCGGCCCTACGACCTCGCCCGGGTCCGGTACCGCCTGGCCGAGTCCCTGCTGACGGACGGCGGCGAGGACGAGCGCGACCGCGCCACGGAACTGCTGCGCCTCGCCCACGCCGTCGCCCGCCACCTCGCCGCCGGGCCCCTGGCCGAGTCCGCCGCCGCGCTCGCCCAGCGCGCCCGCCTCCCGCTCACGTCCGTCCCGGAACCGGCTCTCGCCCCCGCCGACCCCGCCGAGGCCCTCGGTCTCACCAGCCGGGAACGGGACGTGCTGCGCCTGGTCGCCGTCGGCCACACCAACCGCCGGATAGCCGAGGAACTGTTCATCTCCCCGAAGACCGCGAGCGTCCACGTCTCCAACATCCTGGCGAAGCTCGGTGTCTCCGGGCGCGGCGAGGCGGCGGCGGTGGCGCACCGGCTGGGGCTCTTTCCGGCGGAATCCGTCCTGCCAGGTCCGGTGAGCTGAGGCATACGCTGTAAGGGACGTCGGGGGTGTCGCGGTTCAGGGAGGATCCGTGTTCAACGTGTTCGAGGAACTGTTCTCGCCCGGCCGCAAGCACACCCGTGACGAGCAGAACCGCCTGGAACTGACCCGCGAGGACACCGGGGACGGCGATCCCGGACGCGGCCCGATAGACCTGTCGTCCGGGAAGGTCGTCGTACGCCCGCCGCAGGAGCCGGAGAACACCGAGGAGTGAGCGGGCTACTTCACCCGCAGCTCCAGGATCCGGTCGTCCCCGTCCTTCGGGCTGCCCCGGCCGTCCGTGTTGCTGGTCACGAGCCACAACCGGTCGCCGCCCGCGGGGACCACCGTGCGCAGCCGGCCGTACTCGCCGTCCAGGAAGGCCTGCGGCTCGGCCGAGGCCTGCGTGCCGTCCAGCGGGACGCGCCACAGCCGCTTGCCGCGCAGACCCGCCATCCAGATCGACCCCTCGGCGTAGGCGATGCCGCTGGGGGACGCCTCGGCCGTGGTCCACTGGTCGATCGGGTTGTGGAAGTCCCCGTCGCCCGACCTGCCCTCGGCCTCCGGCCAGCCGTAGTTGTCGCCCGGCTTGATCGCGTTGAGCTCGTCCCAGGTGTCCTGGCCGAACTCCGAGGCGAAGAGCCGCTGCCTGGTGTCCCAGGCGAGGCCCTGCACATTGCGGTGGCCGTACGAGTACACCGGTGAGCCGGAGAACGGGTTGCCGGGCGCCGGCTCGCCCTCCGGGGTCAGACGAAGGATCTTGCCGCCCACGGAGTCCTTGTCCTGGGACAGGCCGGTGTCGCCGCTCTCGCCGGTGCCGGCGTAGAGCATCTTGTCGGGGCCGAACTCGATCCGGCCGCCGTTGTGGATGAAGCCCTTGGGGATGCCCTTGAAGACCGTGTCGGGAGCGCCCAGCTGCTCGCCGGAGGGCTTCTTCTCGTCGTACAGCATCCGGACGATCCGGTTGTCCGAGGCCGAGGTGAAGTATGCGTAGACCATGTGGTCCGAGGCGTAGTCGGGTGACAGCGCGATGCCCAGCAGGCCGCCCTCACCCGCGGCCGATACGCCCGGCACCTCGCCCAGCTCGGTCTTCTTCCCGGTCTTCTCGTCGACCCGGACGATCGTCCCGTCGTCCCGGGAGGAGACGAGCAGGCCGCCGCCCGGCAGGGGAGCGAGGCCCCAGGGGGAGTCCAGGCCCTCGGCGACGGTGCGCACCACCTGCACCGAGCCCTTGGCCGGAGGTGAGTCCTCGCCGGCCTTCCCCGGCGGCGCGGAGGACTGCGGTGCCGTACGGCTCGGGGAGGCGCCCTCGTCCGAGCCGGAAGATCCTCCGCCGTCGGAGGAGCAACCGGCCGTCAGCAGGAGCGCGGCGGCGGCCAACACGGCCGGCACGGCTCGACGTTGCACGATCATGGTCCCTTCGACGCGGCGGGGTTCTCCTTGTCATACACCGCTCGCGCCTCACAAGTTCCCGATCGCCGAACCCCGAACCGAGAACAGGGGGCCATGGGCGGGTTTGCGCCGAACACTCCGAACGGTCCGAACGCGCTGAACACTCCGAACGGTCCGAACGCGCTGCACGGCCCCAACGCTTCGAACGCCACGGCGCCAGGCCGAGGCTCAGTCCCACGACCCCTGGGCCCGGGGCAGGTCCGCCACTTCCCGCAGGTTGTCCGGCGTCAGGCGCAGGGTCGTCGCGGCCGCGTTCTCGGTGACCCAGCGCTCCTGCTTCGTGCCCGGGACCGGGACCACGTGCGGGCCCTGGGCGAGGACCCAGGCGAGGGCGACCTGGGCGGGGGTGATGTGCTCGCCGTGGCGGCGGGCCACGCGGCGCAGGCCCGCGACGATCGGCTGGTTCGCGGCCATCATCTCGCCCGTGAAACGGGGGTGCCGGGCGCGCAGGTCGTCCGCCTCGAAGCCCGCGCCGGTCCGCAGCCTGCCGGTCAGATAGCCGTTGCCCAGCGGCATCGCGGCGAGGAAGCCGACACCCCGGGTCTCGCACCACGGCAGCAGGGCCTCCAGCGCCTCGGGCGACCACACCGACAGTTCCGCCTCCACCGCGCTCACCGGGAAGACCTGCTGCACCCGCTCCAGCTGCCGTATCGTCGCGTCGTGCAGCCGGGCCCCGCCGCGCCGGCCGGCCCGCGCGCCGACCGCGCACAGGCCGAGCGCCCGCACCTTCCCGGCCTGGACGAGCTCCGCCATCGCGCCCCACGTCTCCTCGACGGGCACCTCCGGGTCGGCCCGGTGCAGCTGGTAGAGGTCTATGACGTCCGTCTGGAGCCGCCGCAGCGAGGCGTCGCAGGCACGTTTCACATACCCCGGGCGGCCGTTGGCGACGATGTGCTGGTCGCCCACGAGCAGACCGACCTTGGTCGACACGAACGCGTCGGGCCGGCGCTCCTTCAACGCCCGGCCCACCAGCAGTTCGTTGGTGAAGGGGCCGTACATGTCGGCCGTGTCCAGCAGGGACGCGCCCAGGTCGAGCGCCCGGTGCACCGCCCTGAGCGACTCGTCACCACGCTGTCGCGACGTGCTGTAAGCCCAGCTCATCGGCATGCACCCGAGTCCGACGGCCCCCACCGCGAGCGCCGCCGCGCCGATCGTCCTGCGCTCCACCTGGTCGTGACCCTCCCTGTTCCGGCCACCCCAACCTAACCTCTGCCGTCGCAGGCTCCTGACATAGCCTCCGGAGCATGACTGCTGACGTGTGGCTGCCCATCCCGCCGGACGAGATCGAGGGGCTCCCCGAGGGGCCCGGCTACCGCTACTGGAACGGCGGGGACGAGTTCCCCGCGGACCCGGCGGACTGCGCCTTCTACGTCGTCCCCTACATGAAGCCCAGCCCGCTGTGCGTGCGCCCGATGCCGGAGATGAGCCACGTCCAGGTCGTGCAGACCCTCTCGGCCGGGATCGACCACGTGCAGCCCGGGCTGCGGCACCTGCGTCCGGGCGTGCGGCTGTGCAACGCGCGCGGGGTGCACGAGGCCAGCACCGGAGAGCTCACCCTCGCGCTGATCCTGGCCTCGCTGCGCGGGATCCCCGACTTCGTCCGCGCACAGGACCGGGGGGAGTGGCTCGGCGGGTTCCGGCCCGCGCTCGCCGACAAGAACGTCCTCATCGTGGGATACGGCTCGATCGGTGCGGCCATCGAGGACCGGCTCGTTCCGTTCGAGGTGGCGCGGGTGGCGCGCGTCGCGCGCTCCGAGCGCACCACGGCGCGCGGTCCGGTGCATCCGCTCACCGAACTCGCCTCCCTGCTCCCGGAAGCGGACATTGTCATCCTGTCCACGCCGCTCACCGAGGCCACCCGAGGCCTGGCCGGGGCCGACTTCCTGTCCCGGATGAAGGACGGCGCGCTCCTGGTCAACGTGGCCCGCGGCCCCGTCGTCGACACCAAGGCCCTGCTCGCCGAGGTGGAGACCGGCCGTATCACCGCGGCCCTCGACGTCACCGACCCCGAGCCCCTGCCGCGCGAACACCGGCTGTGGCGTGCGCCGGGGGTACTCATCAGCCCTCACGTCGGCGGACCCACCTCCGCGTTCCTTCCGCGCGCCAAGCGGCTCCTGGTGGACCAGTTGAACCGTTATGTGAACCGGGAGCCGCTCCGCAACGTGATCCTTACGACGGGTGCATCAACAGGCTGAACCGACCTCGGGTACCGTCCGCAATCCTTCGGGTGCGGTGGGTACTCATATATCTGTTGATCGTCACGGAGCGTAGAGAACCTATGTCCCTGAGTGACGAGACTGGTGTATCGTCCCGACAGGGGCAGCGCCGGGGGACTTTCGGCGCCGGGGACGGACACTTCGGACTGTGAGGGGGGCGACAGGCGATGCGCGGCCTATGGACGAGCGATCCGACGGGACGGGGCGGCCGGCGGCGACCCTGGTGGACGGCCGCGTTCAGACGCGGCCGGCACGCCGATCACGGCGGCCACCACACCCATCACAGTGATCACCATCAAGCGGTACGGACCGGGAGGGTCCGGTGAGCGCGCCGCCGACCCCGATGCTGGACGGAGCGCTGCGGGCACAGCCTCCGTCGCCGGGGGTGCTGCTGCCCCGTACGCCGGCCCGCGGCCATCGGCCGGGCCTGGCCCTCCAACTCGTCCTCACCCTGGTCTGCGCGGGATACGCCGTCGGTTCCGCGCTCGGCTGGGGCTCATACCAAGTGGCCCTCATCATGGGCGACTTCGGGCTGAGCGCCGCGGCGGCCACCGCCTCCGTCTCGTGCTTCCTCTACGCCCGCAACCGCCGCACCCGCTTTCGGCCCGCCTGGCTCCTGTTCGGCCTCTCCTCGGCCATGGCGGCCCTCGGCAACCTGGTCTGGGGGTGGTACGAGGTGGTCCTGGGACTGCCCGTGCCCAGCCCCAGCTACGCCGACCTGTTCTTCCTGTGCTTCGCGCCGCCCGCGATCGTCGGACTGCTCGTGCTCGCCAAGCGGCCGGTGTCCAAGGCCGGCTGGGTCTGTCTCGGGCTGGACGCCTGGCTGATCGGCGGCTCGCTGCTCACCCTGGCGTGGAGCCTCGCCCTCGCCCAGGCCGCGAAGTCGGAAGGGCCGGGCGTGGCGCACACCGCGCTGTCGCTGGCCTACCCGCTGCTCGACATCGCGCTGGTCAGTATGGTCCTCGCGCTGCACTTCAGGCGGTCGGCGGGGAACCGCTCCGCGGTCAACACCGCCATCGGCGCGCTCGCGCTGACCGTGATGTGCGACGCCCTGTTCACCTCGCCGCTGATGCACCACGACTACCGCTCCGGCCAGCTGCTGGACGCGGGCTGGTTCGCCGGCTCGCTGCTCCTGGCCTACGCCCCGTGGGCCGCGCCCCGCACGCCGGACACCGACCGGCACGGCCCGGACCGGCAGGGCACGGCGGGGCGCACACGCGTGGTGCACGAGCATGTGCCAGGGCAGCGCGGCGGCCCGCACCACCAGCCGCCCACACCCGTAGGCGAGCTCGGACGGTATCCGGCCGCCCGGCCCATCTCCGGCTCCCTCGCCGCCCTCACGCCGTATCTCGCGGCCGCCGTGTGCACGCTGGGGATCCTCTACAACGTCCTCAACGGCCGCAGCGTCGACCGCGTGGTCCTGCTGACCGGTGGCACGGTCGTGCTCGCGCTGGTCGTGCGCCAGGGCATCATGCTCCTCGACAACATCACCCTCACCCAGGAACTGGCGCAGAAGGAGAACCACTTCCGCTCCCTGGTGCAGGGCTCCAGCGACGTGATCATGATCGCGGCGCCCAGCGGCGTCCTCCGGTACGTCTCCCCGGCGGCCGCCGGGGTGTACGGCCGCTCTGCGGAGGATCTGGTCGGTACGGAACTGGCCAGTCTCATCCACCCGGAGGACCTGGGCTGCGTCGTGCACGAGGCGCGCAGGTTCCTCGCCGCCAACCCGGTCGAGGAAGCCACCACGCGCATCGAGTGCCGTTTCCGGTCGGGCGACGGAGGCTGGCTCAACGTCGAGTCGACCGTCAACCGCCATCACGGCGGCCTCATCTTCAACAGCAGGGACGTGACCGAAAGGGTCCGGCTCCAGGCCCAGTTGCAGCACAACGCCGAGCACGACCCGCTCACGGACCTGCCCAACCGCGCCCTGTTCACCAAGCGCGTCCAGCACGCGCTCTCGGGCCGCCGGGCCTCCGACCGGGGCGTGGCCCTGCGGAACACGGCCGTGCTGTTCATCGACCTCGACGGCTTCAAGGCCGTCAACGACACGATCGGGCACCAGGCGGGGGACGAGCTGCTCGTCCAGGCCGCCCGCAGACTCCAGGACTCCGTCCGGCAGGGCGACACCGCCTCCCGGCTGGGCGGTGACGAGTTCGCGGCCCTGATCGTCGGGGACAACACCCGCGACCGGGCCGCCCGGGAACGGCACATAGTGGAACTCGCCGACCGCCTCAGGGGGACGCTGTCCCAGCCGTATCTCATCGACGGCAACGATGTCCGTGTCAACGCCTCCATCGGCGTGGCCTTCGCGGATGCGGGCCTCGGCGCGGGCGAGCTGCTGCGCAACGCCGACCTGGCCATGTACCGCGCCAAGGCCGGCGGCAAGGGCCGCGTGGAGCTGTACAAGCCGCAGATGCAGCAGGACGTCGTCCGCAAGGCGGAGCTGGCCACGCGCCTGCGGGCCGCGCTGCACGACGGCGAGTTCGCCCTGCTGCACCAGCCGGTGGTCTGCCTGGAGGACGGCCGGATCACGTCGGTGTCGGCGCAGGCGCGCTGGCGCTCCTCGCAGGGGGTGCTCTTCACCCCGGCGGAGTTCCTGCGCGTGGCCGAGGACAGCGACAAGACCGCCGAGCTGGGCCGGTGGATGATCGAGGAGGCCGTCGAGCAGGCCGCCGAGCGGCAGGCGACCGGGCTGTCCGTGCCGGTCGTCGTCCGGATGAGCGCCCGCCGACTGCTGGACCGGTCGATGCCGCTCGGCTCGATCGAGACGCTGCTCACCCGGCACGGGCTGCCGTCCGGGTCGCTGATCATCGAGCTGTCCGACGCCGGTCCGAAGGTCTCGCCGGACGAGCTGGAGCGGCGTCTCGGCGCCCTGCGGCGGGTCGGCGTCCGGATCGCCCTCGACGGGTTCGGCGGTGACTGCGCGGCGATCACGGCCCTCAGGCGGCTCCCCGTCGACATCCTGAAACTCGACCGCGCCCTGGTCGAGGGTGTCGTCGAGTCCGCCCGGCTGTACAAGATCACCAGTGGACTGCTGCGCATCGCCACCGATCTCGGGCTGAAGTCCGTGGCCGAGGGGGTGGACCTGCCCGAGCAGGTCGTCGCCCTGCGCGCGATGGGCTGCACGCACGGGCAGGGCATGGCGTTCTCCGGACCGCTCGACGAGTACCGGCTGCGCCGGGCCCTGGCCGGCGGTCACTATCCGGTGCCGAACGGACCGGCCGAGCCGGCGTTCGCGGGCGGTGCCCCGCGGGTGTACAGCTCGGGAGTGTCCGCCGTCATCGGAGGCGGTACGGCCCTACGCTCACATAATGAGACTCCCGTCCCACCCACTTGACAGTGAGTGTGTGCCGGGGGGAGGGTCTGTGCCATGCGCACCCGAATTCTCGTACTTGGAAAGCGCGTCGGCTGACGCTGAGCCTCGACCGCTCAGTGACTCCACCCGGCGCGCTCCCCTCGCTTGCCTTATGGCACGAGGGGTTTTTTGTTGCACAGGGGCCTTACGTGCAGCAGACGAAAACCGCACAAACCTCGCAAAAAACCCTCAGCATCTGAGAAGAGAATGCCGATGACCGAGCAGGCCACCGGGGCCCATCACCCGCAGCCCCGGCCCCGATCCGGAGGACACTCCGCCCCCGAGCAGGTGACGGGCGCGCAGTCCCTCATCCGCTCTCTCGAGGAGGTCGGCGCCGACACGGTATTCGGCATTCCCGGCGGGGCGATCCTTCCCGCTTACGACCCGCTGATGGACTCCACCAGGGTGCGCCACGTCCTGGTCCGGCACGAGCAGGGCGCCGGTCACGCCGCCACCGGCTACGCGCAGGCCACCGGCAAGGTCGGCGTCTGCATGGCCACTTCAGGCCCCGGCGCGACCAACCTGGTCACCCCGATCGCCGACGCGCACATGGACTCCGTGCCGCTGGTCGCGATCACCGGCCAGGTGGCGTCCAAGGCGATCGGCACGGACGCCTTCCAGGAGGCGGACATCGTCGGCATCACCATGCCGATCACCAAGCACAACTTCCTCGTCACCAAGGCCGAGGACATCCCGCAGATCATCGCGCAGGCCTTCCACATCGCCTCCACGGGCCGCCCCGGCCCGGTCCTGGTCGACATTGCCAAGGACGCTCTCCAGGCGAAGACCACCTTCTCCTGGCCGCCCGCCATGGACCTGCCCGGCTACCGCCCGGTGACCAAGCCCCACGCCAAGCAGATCCGCGAGGCCGCCAAGCTGATCACCCAGGCGAAGCGGCCCGTGCTGTACGTCGGCGGCGGCGTGCTCAAGGCCAAGGCCACCGCAGAGCTGAAGGTGCTCGCCGAGCTGACCGGCGCGCCCGTCACCACCACCCTGATGGCGCTCGGCGCGTTCCCCGACGACCACCCGCAGCACCTGGGCATGCCCGGCATGCACGGCTCGGTGGCCGCCGTCACCGGCCTGCAGAAGGCGGACCTGATCGTCGCCCTCGGTGCCCGCTTCGACGACCGCGTCACCGGCAAGCTGGACAGCTTCGCCCCCTTCGCCAAGATCGTCCACGCGGACATCGACCCGGCCGAGATCGGCAAGAACCGCGCCGCCGACGTGCCGATCGTCGGAGACGCCCGCGAGGTCATCGCCGACCTGATCCAGGCCGTCCAGAAGGAGCACAGCGAGGGCCACCAGGGCGACTACAGCTCGTGGTGGAAGGACCTGAGCCGCTGGCGCGACACCTACCCGCTCGGCTACGACCAGCCCGAGGACGGCTCGCTCTCCCCGCAGCAGGTCATCCAGCGCATCGGCCAGCTCGCGCCCGAGGGCACGATCTTCGCGGCGGGCGTCGGCCAGCACCAGATGTGGGCCGCCCACTTCATCGAGTACGACAAGCCGGGCACCTGGCTGAACTCCGGCGGCGCCGGAACGATGGGCTACGCCGTCCCGGCCGCCATGGGCGCCAAGGCCGGAGCGCCCGAGCGGGCGGTCTGGGCCATCGACGGCGACGGCTGCTTCCAGATGACCAACCAGGAGCTCACCACCTGCGCCCTGAACAACATCCCGATCAAGGTCGCCGTCATCAACAACGGCGCCCTCGGGATGGTCCGCCAGTGGCAGACCCTCTTCTACAACCAGCGGTACTCCAACACCGTCCTGCACTCCGGCCCGGACGACGTCAACCCGCAGGCCCGCGGCACCCGCGTCCCCGACTTCGTGAAGCTGTCGGAGGCCATGGGCTGCTACGCCATCCGCTGCGAGTCCCCGGACGACCTCGACAAGGTCATCGAGGAGGCGAACTCGATCAACGACCGCCCGGTCGTCGTCGACTTCATCGTCCACGAGGACGCGATGGTCTGGCCGATGGTCGCCGCCGGCACCTCCAACGACGAGATCATGGCCGCCCGGGACGTCCGCCCCGACTTCGGCGACAACGAAGACGACTGAGCGAGAGAGACGTAAAAGATCATGTCCAAGCACACGCTCTCCGTCCTGGTGGAGAACACGCCCGGCATCCTCGCCCGGATCGCCGCCCTGTTCTCCCGCCGCGGCTTCAACATCGACTCGCTCGCCGTCGGTGTCACCGAGCACCCCGACATCTCCCGCATCACCATCGTCGTGGGGGTGGAGGACCTGCCGCTGGAGCAGGTGACCAAGCAGCTCAACAAGCTCGTCAACGTGCTCAAGATCGTCGAGCTGGAGCCGTCGCAGGCGGTGCAGCGCGAACTCGTTCTGGTGAAGGTGCGCGCCGACAACGAGACGCGCTCCCAGATCGTCGAGATCGTCCAGCTGTTCCGCGCCAAGACCGTCGACGTCTCCCCGGAGGCCGTCACCATCGAGGCCACCGGATCCGGCGAGAAGCTCTCCGCCATGCTCAAGATGCTGGAGCCGTACGGCATCAAGGAGCTGGTCCAGTCCGGCACGATCGCGATCGGCCGTGGCGCCCGCTCCATCACGGACCGGTCGCTGCGCGCCCTGGACCGGTCGGCGTAAGACCTGGAACGGGCGGTCGGCGCGCCGTCGGCCGCCCGTATTCCGAGACCCTCAGACTTCCCTTCCGCCCCCCGTCATACGGTGGGACGCAACACCTGCACTCCCGAGGAGAGAACCCAAAGTGGCCGAGCTGTTCTACGACGCCGACGCCGACCTGTCCATCATCCAGGGCCGCAAGGTCGCGGTCATCGGGTACGGCAGCCAGGGCCACGCCCACGCGCTGTCGCTCCGTGACTCGGGTGTCGACGTCCGCGTCGGTCTGCACGAGGGCTCCAAGTCCAAGGCCAAGGCCGAGGAGCAGGGCCTGCGCGTGGTGAGCCCGTCGGAGGCCGCCGCCGAGGCCGACGTCATCATGATCCTCGTCCCGGACCCGATCCAGGCCCCGGTCTACGAGGAGCACATCAAGGACAACCTGAAGGACGGCGACGCGCTGTTCTTCGGCCACGGCCTGAACATCCGCTTCGGCTTCATCAAGCCCCCGGCCGGCGTCGACGTCGCCATGGTCGCCCCGAAGGGCCCGGGCCACCTGGTCCGCCGCCAGTACGAGGAGGGCCGCGGCGTTCCGTGCATCGCCGCCGTCGAGCAGGACGCCACGGGCAACGGCTTCGCGCTGGCCCTGTCGTACGCCAAGGGCATCGGCGGCACCCGTGCCGGCGTCATCAAGACGACCTTCACCGAGGAGACCGAGACCGACCTCTTCGGCGAGCAGGCCGTTCTCTGCGGTGGTACGGCCGCGCTGGTCAAGGCGGGCTTCGAGACCCTGACCGAGGCCGGCTACCAGCCGGAGATCGCCTACTTCGAGTGCCTGCACGAGCTGAAGCTGATCGTCGACCTCATGTACGAGGGCGGTCTGGAGAAGATGCGCTGGTCGATCTCCGAGACCGCCGAGTGGGGCGACTACGTCACCGGCCCGCGCATCATCACGGACGCCACCAAGGCCGAGATGAAGAAGGTCCTCGCCGAGATCCAGGACGGCACCTTCGCCCAGCAGTGGATGGACGAGTACCACGGCGGTCTGAAGAAGTACAACGAGTACAAGACCCAGGACTCCGAGCACCTGCTGGAGACCACCGGCAAGGAGCTGCGCAAGCTCATGAGCTGGGTCGACGAGGAGGCGTAAGCCTCACGGCCGAGGGGCCGGAGCATCCCCGCTCCGGCCCCTTCGGCGAACCCGGGGTAACGTCGGTGCTACGGCGTTGTCCATCCCGTCCGGCCACGGACGGGTGATCCTTCCGCAGCGGCACAGGACGACGCCAGGTGCGCCACTAGACTGCTGCACACATACATCGCGTCAGGCCCACAGCGTCGTGCGTCTTCCACGCGGCAAGCACCCCTCCACCGCCTGCGGCCGTCGGGACGGCCGTCCGCAGCATTGGACTTGTGAGGACTCACGTGAGCTCGAAACCCGTCGTACTCATCGCTGAAGAGCTGTCGCCCGCCACCGTTGACGCGCTTGGCCCGGACTTCGAGATCCGGCAGTGCAACGGAGCGGACCGGGCCGAGCTGCTCCCGGCCATCGCCGATGTGGACGCGATCCTGGTCCGTTCGGCCACCAAGGTCGACGCCGAGGCGATCGCCGCCGCGAGCAAGCTCAAGGTCGTCGCGCGAGCCGGCGTCGGCCTGGACAACGTGGACGTCTCCGCCGCCACCAAGGCCGGCGTGATGGTCGTCAACGCCCCCACCTCGAACATCGTGACCGCCGCCGAGCTGGCCTGCGGTCTGCTCGTCGCCACCGCCCGTAACATCCCGCAGGCCAACGCCGCGCTGAAGAACGGCGAGTGGAAGCGCAGCAAGTACACGGGCGTCGAGCTGGCCGAGAAGACCCTCGGTGTCGTCGGCCTCGGCCGTATCGGTGCCCTCGTCGCCCAGCGCATGTCGGCCTTCGGCATGAAGGTCGTCGCCTACGACCCCTATGTGCAGCCGGCCCGCGCCGCTCAGATGGGCGTCAAGGTCGTGTCGCTGGACGAGCTGCTCGAGGTCTCCGACTTCATCACCGTCCACCTCCCCAAGACGCCCGAGACCCTCGGCCTGATCGGCGACGAGGCGCTGCGCAAGGTCAAGCCGAGCGTGCGCATCGTCAACGCCGCGCGCGGCGGGATCGTCGACGAGGAGGCGCTGTACTCCGCCCTCAAGGAGGGCCGGGTCGCCGGTGCCGGTCTCGACGTGTACGCCAAGGAGCCGTGCACCGACTCCCCGCTCTTCGAGTTCGACCAGGTCGTCGCCACCCCGCACCTCGGTGCCTCCACGGACGAGGCGCAGGAGAAGGCCGGTATCGCCGTCGCCCGCTCGGTGCGACTCGCCCTCGCCGGTGAGCTCGTCCCGGACGCGGTGAACGTGCAGGGCGGTGTCATCGCCGAGGACGTCAAGCCGGGCCTGCCGCTCGCCGAGCGTCTCGGCCGGATCTTCACCGCGCTCGCCGGTGAGGTCGCGGTCCGCCTCGACGTCGAGGTGTACGGCGAGATCACCCAGCACGATGTGAAGGTGCTGGAGCTGTCCGCACTCAAGGGTGTCTTCGAGGACGTCGTCGACGAGACGGTGTCCTATGTGAACGCCCCGCTGTTCGCGCAGGAGCGCGGTGTCGAGGTACGCCTGACGACCAGCTCCGAGGCGTCCGAGCACCGCAATGTCGTCACCGTGCGCGGCACCCTCGCCGACGGCGAGGAGGTGTCGGTCTCCGGCACGCTGGCCGGCCCGAAGCACCTCCAGAAGATCGTCGCGGTCGGGGAGTACGACGTCGACCTCGCGCTCGCCGAGCACATGGTCGTGCTGCGGTACGAGGACCGTCCGGGTGTCGTCGGCACGGTGGGCCGCATCCTCGGCGAGGCGGGCATCAACATCGCCGGCATGCAGGTGTCGCGTGCCGCGGTCGGCGGCGAGGCGCTGGCGGTGCTGACCGTGGACGACACGGTGACCGCCGGGGTGCTGGCCGAGGTGGCGGAGGAGATCGGTGCGACCTCCGCCCGTTCCGTGAACCTCGTCTGACCTTTCTGGGGCTTCGCTCTCAAACGCCGGACGGGCTGAGTTGATCAGCCCGTTCGGCGTTCTGCTGTGCGGGAACGCGCCGCAGGGTCACGGTGGCAGCCACCGCTGCTCCGGCCAGCAGCACCGTGCTGGTGATCGCCGCCGCGTGCATACCGCTGGTGAACGCCTCGCGTGCCGCCGTCGCCAGGGCGTCCCCCGCGCGCCCCGGCAGCTGTTCGGCGACGGCCAGGGCGCCGCCCAGGGTCTCGCGGGCCGGGGCGGGTGCCGAGGCCGGGATCTCGTGGCGGTAGACGGCCGTACCGATGGAGCCCAGGAACGCCATGCTCAGCGCGCCGCCGAACTCCGTGCCCGTCTCCAGCAGGGACGAGGCCGCGCCCGCCCTCTCCACCGGGGCGGCGTTCAGGGCCAGGTCCGCCAACAGTGACATGACGACCACGGCGCCGGAGGCCAGGACGGCGCACGCGGCGAGCAGCAGCCACAGTGAGTCCGTGCCGGCCAGGGCCAGCAGGACATAACCGCAAGCGGTGACCGCGAAGCCTCCGGAGACGACGTAGGCGCGCGGAACGCCCCGCTGCACCAGCTGTGCGCCGGCCACGGCCGCCAGTCCGATGGGCACCGACGGCAGCAGGCTCCACAGCGCCGCCTCCAGGGGGCCCATGTCCAGGACCGACTGGATGTACTGGGTCGTGAAGTACGCCGAGCCCATCATGCCGAAGGCGGCGACGAGGTTGAGGACGACGGCCGGGGTGAAGCCGCGGGCCCGGAACAGTTCCGGTGCGATCAGCGGGGACACCGCCGTGCGCTGGCGGTGGACGAAGAGCGCGGCGAAGAGCAGTCCGACGGTCACCGACATCGCGTACCGCACGTCCCAGCCCTGCGACGCGAGCTCCTTCAGGCCGTAGATCACGGGGAGCACGGCCGCCATCGACAGGGGAACGCTCAGCAGGTCGAAGCGGCCGGGGCGCGGGTTCCTCGACTCGGGCAGCAGGAAGGGCCCGAGGATCAGGAGCAGCGCCATCGCGGGCAGATTGACCAGGAAGACCGAGCCCCACCAGAAGTGCTCGACGAGCACGCCGCTCATCACCGAGCCGAGGGCGATGCCGGCCGTCATCACGCCCGACCACAGACCGATCGCCTTGGTGCGCTGCGCGGGGTCGGTGAACATCGTGCGCACCAGCGCCATCGTCGACGGCATCAGCGTCGCGCCGCCGATGCCGAGCACCGCACGGGCGGCGATCAGGGTCTCGGCGCTGTTCGCGTAGGCCGCCACCAGGGAGGCCGTACCGAAGGCGGCGGCGCCGAACAGCAGGAGCCTGCGGCGGCCGATGCGGTCGCCCAGCGAGCCCATCGTCATCAGCAGGCCGGCCAGGACGAAGCCGTAGATGTCGAAGATCCACAGCTGTTGGGTGGCGCTCGGCTCCAGGTCGGCGCTGATCGCGGGGATCGCGAAGTAGAGGACGGAGACGTCCATCGAGACCAGCAGAAGCGGAAGCATCAGCACGCCCAGGGCCGTCCATTCGCGGCGCCCGGCGCGGGCGGGAGAGTGCGGTTCTGTCGTCATGGGCAGGACTGTACGACCGTCTTAAACGCTTGTCTAGTACGGTTGTGTAATACGCTCGTCTGGTACGGATGTATGGATTCCGGGGTAGTGTGACGTCATGGGACACCGTGAGGATCTGCTCGAGGGCGCCAAGCGCTGCCTGCTGGCGAAGGGGTTCGTGCGCACGACGGCGCGCGACATCGTCAAGGAGTCGGGGACCAACCTGGCGTCGATCGGTTATCACTACGGCTCGAAGGACGCGCTGCTCGCCGAGGCGTACCTGTCGCTGGTCGGTGGGCTCTCCGACGCCTTCGAAGGGGAGGAGCCCGGGGCGAGCGACGCTGAGCCCGGCTCGCTGGAGCGGTTCCAGGAGGTGTGGTCCAACATCATCGGGACCATGCGGGGGCCCGGTTCGATGTGGCGCCTCAGCATGGAGATCGTCGCCATGGGGGACCAGTTGCCGGTGGTGCGCGACCACCTGGCGGATCAGCAGCGGGATGCCGAGCGCGCCCTGGTCGCGCTCTTCATGGGTGTCCGTGAGGAGGACATCCAGGACAAGACCCTGGACACGCTCGGCAGGTTCTACACGACGCTGATGACGGGGCTCATCGCACAGTGGAGCTTCGACCCCGAGCGTGCGCCCGACGGCGAGGCGCTCACCGAAGGGCTGCGCCAGGTGATCGAGGCCGCCGACCGGGCGTGACGCGTCCCTCGCGCATCTCGATCACCCGGTCCGCGAAGTGCCGTACGACCGCCCGGTCGTGACAGATGAACAGGTAGCCGAGGCCCAGGTCGTCCTGGAGGTCGGCGAGCAGGTTCAGCACGCCCGCCCGCACCGACGGGTCGAGCGACGACACCGGCTCGTCCAGGACCAGCAGGCGTGGGTCGCAGGCCAGGGCGCGGGCGATGCCGGCGCGCTGGCACTGGCCGCCGGAGAGTTCGTGCGGCCGGCGGTCGCCGTACGCGGGGTCGAGTCCGACCCGGTCGAGGAGTTCGGTGACGCGGGCGGGGCCGTCGGCGGGGTGCCAGCGGCCCTGGACCTTCAGCGGCTCGGCGATGGCGTCCCGGACGCGGTGGCGGGGACTCAGCGAGCCGTACGGGTCCTGGAAGACGGGCTGCATACGGGGGCGCAGCGGACGCAGTTCGCGTTCCGGGAGGGACGTCAACTCCCGTCCCTCGAAACGGACTTCCCCGCTCGCCGGGCGGCGCAGCTGGAGCACCGCCAGGGCCGTCGAGGACTTGCCGCAGCCGGACGGGCCGTTCAGGGCGAGGGTCTCGCCGGGGGCCAGGGAGAAGGAGACGCCGTCCACGGCGGTGACCGGGCCGTAGCGGACGACGAGGTCGCGGACGTCGAGCAGGGCATCGGTCATGCCGACTGTCCCTCCTTCATGAACAACTCCGTGGCGGGGTGGGGGAGTTCCTCCCAGGTATGGCAGGCGACCAGACGTCCGGCCGCCTGCCGGGGTTCCGGTTCCGCCGTGTGGCAGGGGTCCGCGGCGAGCGGGCAGCGCGGGGCGAAGGCGCAGCCCGGCGGGAGCGTGCCCGGGGCGGGCGGGGTGCCGCGCAGGGCGGGGAGCCTGCGGCCCGGGGGAGCGTGCTGGGGGAGCGACGCCAGCAGCCCGGCCGTGTAGGGGGCGCGGGGACGGGCCAGCACCTCGTCCGCGGGGCCGAGTTCGGTGAGACGCCCGGCGTACATGACCAGCATCCGGTCTGCGTGGCCCGCTACGGCGTCCATGTCGTGGGTGACCAGGACCAGCGCGGCCCCGACCGCCTCCCGCTGCTCGGCGAGCAGCCGCAGCACCTGGTCGCGGCGCTCCTCGTCGAGGGCGGTGGTGGGCTCGTCGGCGACCACGAGGTCGGGTTCGTTGATCGTGGCCATGGCGATCACGGCGCGCTGCCGCATGCCGCCGGAGTACTCGTGCGGATACGCCCGCGCCGTGCGTGCCGCGTCCGGGATGCCGACCCGGTCCAGGGCCGCGACCGCCCGGGCCCGGGCCTCCTTGCGGGAGACCCCGGCCACCGACCGTACGGCGGCGGCGAGTTGGTCACCGACCGGGTGCACGGGGGAGAGGGCGGACAGGGCGTCCTGCGGGACGAGGGAGATGCGGCGGCCGCGGTGGGCCGAGAGGTCCGGGGTGATCGTCCCGCTGATGGTCGCGCCGCGCGGCGGCATGCCGAGGAGCGCGCGGGCCGTGAGGGACTTGCCCGCCCCCGACTCGCCGACGATCGCCAGGACCTCACGCGGCAGCACGTCGAAGGACAGGCCGCGCACGGCCTCGACTCCGTCGAACGAGATACGGAGATCGCTGACGGAGATCAGTGCCTCAGACTTCAACGACGGTCTCCTTCTCGGCGGGGGCGGGGGTGGCTCGCCGTACCCTCCGGCCCTGGGTGAGTGCCGCGCCCGACACCGCGAGTCCCGCCAGCAGGGCCAGGGCCACCGCCGGGGCGAGGGCCGCCCACGGGGCGCGTTCCACATAGACCCGGGACTCCTCCAGGAGCAGGCCCCACTCGGGGGCGGGCGGCTGGGCGCCCAGGCCCAGGAAGCCGAGGGAGGCCAGGGCCAGGGCGATGCCCGGCAGCCGCAGCAGGGCATGGCGGGCGACCGGGGCGGCGACGGACGGCAGGACGTGCCGGGTGAGGATCCAGAACGGGCTCGCCCCGATGGCCCGTTGGGCGGTGAGGAACGCCGACGCCCGTACCTCCTGCACCAGGGCCGCCGCGTGCGCGGACAGGGCCGGCCAGGAGATCAGCGCGACCGCCAGGGCCGCCCCGCCGGTGCCCGGTCCGGCGGCCGCCGCGACCAGGATGCCGACGATCACCGGGGGCAGGGCGTTGGCGATGTCCGACGCGCCCGCCGCGACGCCCGGCAGGAAACCCAGCAGCAGCGCGATCAGCAGGCCCAGCAGGCAGACCGCCGTCGCCGTGCCGACCGTCGAGGCGGCACCGTGACCGAGCCGGGCGAGCACGTCACGGCCGAGACCGTCGGTGCCGAGGGGATGCGCCCAGGAGGGCGCGGCGAGACGGACGGTGGTGTCCACGGCGTACGGGTCGCGCAGCAGGCCCCAGCCGATGGTCAGCAGCAGGACGGCGGCCAGCGCCACCGGGACCGCCGGGTGCGCGCGGACGGGGCGGGCCGGCGGCAGCGTCAGCCCGGCGTCCCGCAGCGCGGGCCCCAGCAGCCGGCGCCGTACGCCCGCCGCCACCGCGCCCGCGACCAGTCCGAGCAGCAGCAGCGCGAGGACCGAGCCCTGGAGCAGCGGAAGGTCCTGCGACCGGGCGGCGCCGAGGGCCGTACGGCCGATGCCCGGCACCGCGAACACCGTCTCCACGGCCACCGCGCCGCCGGTCAGACCGACGGCGACCATTCCGAACTGCGGGACCAGCGGCGGTAGAACACGCCGCAGCGCCGCTCCCGCGATCCGCGCCCGGCTCACCCCGGCGCCCCGCCACAGCTCCGCCCACCGCTCGTCGAGCACGGCGGGCAGCGCGTCCGCCACCAGCCGCCCGAGCAGCCCGCCCGCCGGGACGCCCAGGGCGAGTGCGGGCAGCACCAGATACTCAACGCTCTGCCAGCCGGACGTGGGCAGCCATCCCAGCCACACACCGAAGACCAACAGCACGACGGTGGCCAGCAGAAACTCGGGAAGGGCGGCCAGCATCGCGGCGAACGCCCCGGCCGAGCCGCGCCCGCGCACCAGCACCGGCGTCACCAGCGCGGCGGCCAGCAGCACCGCCACGCCGAGCGCCGCGCCCATCAGCCCCAGCGACACCTGGAGCCCGGCGACCACGGAGGGCAGGACGTCGTGCCCCGACACCCAGGAGGTGCCGAAGTCGCCGTGGAGCAGGTCGGTGGCCCACTGCCCGAGCAGGGACAACGGGCCGGCGTCCAGGCCGAGGTCCCGGCGGATCGCGGCCAGGGCCTCCTCGGTCGCCTCCTGCTCGGCCGACCGGGCACGCAGCACGGTGAGCGCCGGGTCGCGGTGGGAGAGCCAGGGCAGGAGTCCGACGACGGCCAGGACGGCCAGGAGGCCGACGCAACGGGTCAGCCCTGCCGCCCTCTTCGCCAGGAACCTCACTTGACGTAGGTGTCGGCCGTGACGAGTTCCCGCTCGCGCGGGTCGTGCGCGGCGTTCACGACACCGGTGGCATCGCCCTGGATCACGCGCTCGTGGAGCAGCGGTACGGCCGCGTCCGCGGCCAGGACCGCGGCCTCGGCCTCGACGGCCGCCTTGCGGCGGGCGTCGCCGACCCGGGTGTCGGTCGCCTTCTTCAGTGCCTTGTCGGCCTCGGGGTCCGCGAAGTGCGAGAGGTTGAACGTGCCCTTGGAGGCGAAGTCGCTGTAGAGGTACGCGGCCGGGTCGCCGGAGTCGAGGACGGTGGCGCGGGAGAGGACGAACGCGTCGAAGCGGCCCGCGAGCGCGTCGGACTCGATGTTGGCGTACTCGCGCACGTCCAGCTTCACCTTGAACCCGGCCTTCTGGAGCTGCTGTTGCAGCGCGGCGGCGACCTCGGGCATCTCGGAGCGGTCGGTGTACGTGCCGATGGTGACGGTCTTGCCCGCCGGGTCGCCGGGCTTGGCCCGCTTGACGGGTGTGCGCAGGTCGGCCGCCCAGGGGAGGGCGGGTCCGAGCAGGCCCCTGGCGACGTCGGCGCGGCCCTCGTACACACCCTTCACGATCGACCCGGCGTCGACCGCCTCCCGGGCCGCCGCCCGGATCGCGGGATCCTCGAAGGCGCCCTTCTCCGTGTTGAGGTAGAGGGTGTTGGTGCGCGGCATCGGGACCTCGGTGACCAGGTCCTGGTCGAGGACGGCTGCCTGCGAGACGGGGATCGCCTCGACGATGTCCGCCTCGCCGCTGCGCAGCGCCGCCGCGCGGGCGGTGCCGTCCGGGACGAACTTCACGTCGATGCCGGGGGATTCGGCCTTCCCGCCCCAGTAGCCGTCGTACCGGTCGAGGGTGGCGGAGGAGGTGCCGTCGACCTTCGTCAGCTCGAAGGGCCCGGTGCCGGCGCCGACGGGATCGACCGTCTTCCCCTGGTAGGCCTTCGCCGCCAGGATCGCCAGCTGCGGGGAGCTGAGCCGCTGCGGGACCAGGGGGTCCTCGGTGGCGGTGGTGACCGTGACCTGGTCGCCGTCGGCCTTCGCGGTCAGGTCCACGCCGTCGAGGATGCGGGGCTTGGGGGAGGCGGTGGCGGCCTTGGTGAGGGCGTGGACGACGGCCTCGGGGGTGAGCTTGGTGCCGTCGTGGAAGGTGACGCCGTCGCGGAGGGTGAAGGTCCAGGTCCGGCCGGACTGCTTCCACTCGGTGGCGAGCGCGGGGCGGGCGTCGCCCTCCGCGTCCAGCTTCACGAGTGTCTCGGCGGTCGACCAGCGCGACAGTTTGAACGCGTCGTCGGAGAGCGGGGAGAGGCCGGAGCGGGGTGGCTGGAGCATGGCGACGCGTATGCGTTTGCCTCCGGGCCCGGAGTCGTCCGTGGCCTGCTGGGTGCCGGTGAAGCAGCCGGTGAGCAGGGCGGAGGCGGCGGTGAGGGCGGTGGCGGGAAGCAGGCGGCGAGCGGGCAGGCGCACGGAACCCTCCGGGTAAAGGGGTGGTCAAGAGAGCGGTTGCGCTGACCCTAGCATTGACAATCGTTTTCAACAATTGACGGTTGGATCACATACGGGTGCGCACGACCGAGTCGATGGCGGAGGCGGCGTCGGAGGAGGTCCTGGTGGGGCGGAGGGCCGTCTCGGGCCAGGGGCGGCCCGCCGACACCCAGACACTCGGGACGCCGATGGCCGCCGCTCCGGCGATGTCGGCGTGCGGGGAGTCGCCGATCACCCAGGCGCCGTCGAGGGAGGCGCCGACGGTTGCGGCAGCGGCGTGGAAGATCTCCGGGGCGGGCTTCTTGTGCCCGACCGCCTCGGAGACGACCCAGCCGTGCGCCAGCTCGTCGAGGCCGGTGTTCCGGATCTTCGCCTCCTGCTGTGCGGTACGGCCGTTGGTGACGATGGCCAGGGTCCAGCCGGCGCCGACCGCCCGGTCGAGGGCGGTGCGGGTGGGGCCGTCCAGGACGACCCGGTCGGCCGCGCCCCGGTCGAGGAAGGAGCGGACGGCGTCCTGGTCGACGCCGTACCGGCCGTGCAGGGCCCGGGCCACCTCCTGGCGGGGCGTGTAGCCGCTCGCGTCGAGGGTCATGACCCACTCGATGTCGTGCGGGGGCAGTCCGTACTCGGCGAGAAACGCCGTCACCGCGCCGCGGAACGCCGCGTCCCGGTCGATGAGGGTGTTGTCGAGGTCGAGCAGCAGCAGAGGCATGTCCGGGCCGGTCCTCACAGTCGGTGCGCCTTCAGGGCCATGTGCAGCAGCAGCCGGTCCTCGCCGTCGTCCAGGTCCAGGCCGGTCAGCTTCTCTATCCGGGACAGGCGGTAGTACAGGGTCTGGCGGTGGATGCCCAGCTCGGCCGCGGCCCGGGCGGCCTGGCCGGCGCAGTCGAGGTAGATCTCGGCGGTACGGGCGAGTTCCCGGTGCACCGGGAAGAGCAGGGCGTGGACGGCGGGGTCGTGGGCCAGGTCCGGCGGCAGCGCGGTGAGCAGCCGGAACGGCCCGATCTCCGACCATTGCGCGACCGGCCCCAGCCGGGCCTCGGCCAGCGCGGCCCGGGCCGCGGCGGACGCCTCCCACCAGGCGGTGCCCAGCTCCGCGAGGCCGGAGCGGGGGGTGGCGAGACCGGCGGCGGGGCCGGTCGGTCCGTGGGCGGAGGTACCGGGCTGCCCGGACGCGGATCGGGAACCGGACCCGGCGGAGGCACCGCGCGTGCCGCGAGAAGCCGTACCGCCCGACCTGCCGGCAGCCGTACTTCCTGAAGTCCCGCGGCCGGCAGCCCCACCGCCCGCCCGCTCCAGCAGTCGCGCCGCCGCCGTGGTCGCCGGAGTCAGCACGTCCGTCGAGCGCAGGCGGATCAGCAGGGCCACGCACTGGGCCGAGGCCCCCCACGGCAGCGTGCACAGGGCTGTCGCGCCCGGCATCGTGCGGACCGAGGGAGCGTCGTCGGGGTCGGCCGACGGCCAGGGGGCCACGCACACCACCGTGTGCAGACCGTCGGCGCGGGAGCCGAGGGCGGTGCGGAGTTCCGCGATGGCCATGTCGCGCTGCCAGTCGCGTTCCGCGGTGAGGACGGCTCGCAGTTCACGGCTGAGGTCGGCACCGTGCTGGGCCTCGTCCGCGAGCAGCGCGCCGATCCGGGTCGTGACCTCCATGGCGGCGGAGAGCCGGTGTTCGCTCGGGCCGGGATCGTCGTCCAGGAGCCAGACATAGCCGTGGACCACGCCCCGGTGGCGGACGGGGAGGCAGATCCGCCCCCGGTTGACCCCCGCCTCCGGCGTCGGCGGGATCCGCACCGGGCCGGTCGCACGCGTGATGCCGAAGCCCTCGAACCACGCCCGGACGGCCGCGGTCGAACGGCGGGTGAGGATCGAACGGGTGCGCACCGGATCGAGGGCCGACGGATCGAGGTCGCCCTCGCTGTCGTACGCCCCGAAGGTGATCAGCTCGAAGTCCCGGTTCTCCAGCGTCGCGGGCGCGCCGAGCAGCTCGGAGATCTCGTCGACCAGCTCCTCGTAGTCGCCCCGGTGTTCCGACGTCATGCGGGCATTGTCCCCCACCGGCCAAGAGCCTTCATACATCTGTCTGAGATCTGCGGCACGGATGCGTGACAGCTGTCGATGGCCGACGATCGAAGGGATCCCTAGGTTTCACGGTGGTTCTCCGCGCCGTACCCGAAGCGTCATCCGCCCGGGGTCCGGCCATCCGTTTGGTTGTGCTCTGGAGGTGCCCCGTGCTGGGTCCCGTGATTCTCGCCGCGTCTCGCAGCGACCGGATGCGACGCTTGATCTCGGCGGCCCCGGTGACCAAGCAGGTCGTCGACCGCTTCATCCCGGGCGAGGGCGTCGACGACATCGTCCCGGTGGTCCGGGACCTCGCCGACCGGGGTCTGGAGCTGACGATGGACGTCGTCGGCGAGGACATCACCAACCCCGCGCAGGCCGCCGCCGCCCGGGACGCCTACCTGGAGCTGATCGACCGCCTCAAGCCGCTGGAGCTCGGCACCCGCGCCGAGATGTCGGTGAAGCTGTCGATGTTCGGGCAGGCCCTCCCGTCGCCCACCACCGCCCTGTTCGAAGGGCCCTCCGGGCCCACCCCCACATTCCGAGACGGCCACGAGCTGGCCCTGAAGAACGTCCGCCCGGTCGTCGAGGCCGCCGCCGAGATCGGCACCACGGTCACGCTGGACGCCGAGGACCACACCACCCTCGACTCGATGTTCGCCATCCACGAGGAGCTGCGGAAGGACTTCCCGGGGACCGGCTGCGTCATCCAGTCCTACCTCTTCCGCACCGAGGCCGACGCCCGCCGCCTCGCCGCGAACGGCAGCCGGGTACGCCTGGTCAAGGGCGCGTACAAGGAGCCCGCCTCGGTCGCTTACCAGGACAAGCACGAGATCGATCGGGCGTACGTACGGATTCTCGGTACGTTGATGGAGGGGACGGGGTACCCGATGATCGGGTCCCACGACCCACGCCTGATCGCGATCGGCCAGGAGCTCGCCCACCGCGCCGGGCGCAAACTGGACGAGTACGAGTTCCAGATGCTCTACGGCATCCGCGGCGACGAGCAGTCGCGCCTCGCCGCCGAGGGCCACCGCATGCGCGTCTACACCGCCTACGGCACCGACTGGTACGGCTACTTCATGCGCCGGCTCGCCGAGAAACCGGCCAACCTGCGGTTCTTCGCACGATCGATGCTCACCAAGGGCTGACAGCCCTTCCAGGGCCGAGACCGAACCACCGCTCAGTAAGGAGTTAGGGAAAACATGGACGCTGTGACCCAGGTCCCCACCCCCGTCAACGAGCCGGTGCACGGCTACGCCCCCGGCTCGCCCGAGCGTGCCCGGCTGGAGGCCAGGCTGAAGGAGCTGGCCGACAACCCCGTCGACCTGCCCTGCACCATCGGCGGCGAGAAGCGGATGGGCGGCGGCGAGGCCTTCAAGGTCGTCCAGCCGCACAACCACCAGGCCGTGCTCGGCACGTACCGCAACGCCACCCAGCAGGACGCCCAGGACGCCATCGACGCGGCCCTGGCCGCCGCCCCCGCCTGGCGTGCCCTGTCCTTCGACGACCGCGCGGCGATCATCCTGCGCGCCGCCGAGCTGCTCTCCGGCCCCTGGCGCGAGACGCTCGCCGCCTCCACCATGCTGGGCCAGTCCAAGACCGCGCAGCAGGCCGAGATCGACACGCCTTGTGAGCTGATCGACTTCTGGCGCTTCAACGTCTCCTACGCCCGCAACCTGCTGGCGGAGCAGCCCCCGGCGAACTCCCAGGGCGTGTGGAACCGTCTGGACCACCGCCCGCTGGAGGGCTTCGTCTACGCGGTCACGCCCTTCAACTTCACGGCCATCGCGGGCAACCTCCCGACGGCCCCCGCCCTGATGGGCAACGTCGTCGTCTGGAAGCCGTCCCCGACGCAGACCCACGCCGCCGTGCTGCTCATGCAGCTGCTGGAGGAGGCCGGTCTGCCCAAGGGCGTCATCAACCTCGTCACCGGTGACGGCATCGAGGTCTCCAAGGTCGCCCTGGAGCACCGCGACCTCGCGGGTATCCACTTCACCGGCTCGACCCCCACCTTCCAGTACCTGTGGAAGACGGTCGGCGCGAACATCGAGAAGTACCGCACCTACCCGCGCCTCGTCGGCGAGACCGGCGGCAAGGACTTCCTCGTCGCCCACCCGTCGGCCGACCCGGCGATCCTGAAGACGGCGTTCACCCGGGGTGCCTTCGAGTTCCAGGGCCAGAAGTGCAGCGCCACCTCCCGCGCGTACATCCCCGCCTCGATCTGGAACTCCGGTTTCAAGGAGGAGCTCGCCGCCGAGGTCGACGGCATCAAGATGGGCGATGTCACCGACCTGTCGAACTTCATCGGCGCCGTCATCGACGAGCGTGCCTTCGCCAAGAACAAGGCCGCCATCGACCGCGCCAAGGAGGACGCCTCCTGCACGATCGTCGCGGGCGGCACCTACGACGACTCCGAGGGCTACTTCGTCCGCCCGACCGTCATCGAGTGCAGCGACCCGGAGAACGAGGTCTTCCGCACCGAGTACTTCGGCCCGGTCATCGCCGTGCACGTCTACGAGGACGACAAGTACGACGAGATGCTGACCCAGATGGAGTCCGTCTCCGACTACGCCCTGACCGGCTCGGTCATCGCGAACGACCGTGCGGCGGCGGCCTACACGGCGGACAAGCTCCGCTACGCGGCCGGCAACTTCTACATCAACGACAAGTCGACCGGTGCCGTGGTCGGCCAGCAGCCCTTCGGCGGCGGCCGTGCCTCCGGCACCAACGACAAGGCCGGCGCCCCGCAGAACCTGATGCGCTGGACCCTGACCCGCGCCATCAAGGAGACCCTGGTCCCGCCGACCGACTACACGTACCCGCACATGGGCTGACACCAGCCGCCACACCGACGGGCCAGGTCGAAAAGACCTGGCCCGTCGGCATGTCCGGGGGAAAGACTGGTCCGATGACCACCCGAGTGCGCACCGCCCACACCGCCGATCTGACCCCCGCCGAACTCGACGCCGTACGCGGCCTGCTGGACGCCGCCTTCGACGGCGACTTCGGGGACGAGGACTGGGATCATGGTCTCGGCGGCATGCACGTGCTCGTGCAGGACGGCTCCGGGCTCGCCGCGCACGGGGCTGTCGTGATGCGCCGGGTGCGGCACCGTGGGCGGTGGCTGCGGGCCGGGTACGTCGAGAATGTCGCGGTCCGCGCCGACGCCCGCCGCGGCGGCCTCGGCGGGCGGGTCATGGGAGAGCTCGAGCGGGTCGTCGAGCGTGCCTACGACTTCGGCGCCCTGTCCGCCAGTGACGATGGCGCCCGCCTCTACACCTCCCGCGGCTGGCGGCTGTGGGGCGGGGAGGTGCACGCCCTCAGCCCGCGGGACGGCATCGTCCGGTTGCCTGAGGAGGAGGACAGCACCTACGTCCGGCCGGCCCTCGCAGGTCCCCTCGACCCCGGGCATGAACTCGTCTTCGACTGGCGCGACGGCGACGTGCTCTGAGAATCGGTGCAGGTCAGCTCGGTGTGACCTAGTCCACCGTCTCAGATAGTAGGAAGTCCGAGTAATTGTGGAGACAGACGCTCCGGCCTCCCTTACTTTTGTAGGAGCCGAACGTCTCGCTCGACCAAGCGAATGGCGGTCGTGAGCCGGGCCCCGTGCAGGCAACCCCTGCGGCACCGCTCCCCGCCCCCTCCGGCGTCTCCCATCTCTCCGCGCTCCATGCTGTCGAAGGAGTCGATCTCCCATGGCCGAGACGACCGTCCGCCGCCGAGTCCGTCACGTCTCCCGGACGACCGAGTCCGACCGCAAGAACGCCGCCGCCGCGCTCCAGCGCGCCCTCGACCGCAGGGACAACGGCGGATCCACCGGCCACTGAGCCGCCCCAGGACCGGGAGCCGCCCGACGGGGCGCGGTGCGGGGCCTCACGCCCCGCGCCGCACCTCGAAATGGTCGATCCGCTCACCGCTCGACGCCAGCGCCGACACCTTCAGCTTCGGCGCGGCGCCGCTCTCCGCCTCCACGGAGAGGAACGAGAAGCCGCGGTAGCGCACCCGCGACCACTGCACCGACTCCGCCTTGGTGTCCTGGGACTTGGTCCACCGGAACGTGGCGACGGACTCGTGGTCGGCGGCGTTCCCCTCGTAGCTCTCCTTCACGCCGTCAGGGAAGCCGTACAGCTCCTTGCCGCCGCCGCCCGCGGTGACGTACACGATCCCGTCCCGCCTGGGGTCCGTCGTCCCGCCGACCGGCACCGGCCTGCCCACCTCGCCGTTCTTGACCGCGTCGGTCCGCTCGTACACGTGGTTGTGCCCATTGATCACCAGGTCCACCTCGTGCTGGGCGAACAGCGGCAGCCACTCGGCGCGCACCCCGCCGTCGGAGGCGTGCGTGGACGTCGAGTACGCGCAGTGGTGGAAGTAGACGACGATGAAGTCGACGCCCTTGGCGGCCCGCAGCTCTCCGAGCTTCTTGTCCAGCCACTTCGTCTGCCTCCCCTCCGTGTAGCCGAAGTTGGCGGGGATCTCGTACGACACGTCGTTCGCGTCCAGCGCGACCACGCCGACGTTGCCGTAGGTGAAGGCGTACACGCCCGGTGCCGTACGCGCGTCGAAACCGCTGTCCGGCAGGGAGAAGCGGGCGAGCTGGCCGCCGTAGCCGTCCGGTGAGTACCAGGCCTCCATGTCGTGGTTGCCGGTCGTCACCATCCACGGCACCGACCTGGCGACCGGCTCGGTCTGCTTGAGGAACCGGTCCCACTGCCCGGCGTCGAAGACGTCCGACTCCTTGCCCTTGCCGGTCGGGTCGGCGTAGCAGATGTCACCGGCGTGCAGATGGAAGGCGGGGCTCTGGCGCAGCAGCAGACGGTCGTTGAGGGCCGCCTCCTCGCCGACGCCCTGGTCGCCGAACGCGGTGAACACGAACCGCTCGGGCGGGCTCGCGGGTGCCGTGCGGAAGGAGGTGATGGTGGACCGGTGGTCGGGGGAGGCGGGGTCGAAGCCCTCGTGGCCGACGCCGTAGTAGTACGTCGTGCCCGGGCGCAGGCCGTCCAGTGCCGCGTGCAGATAGAACTGGTCGACCGCCGCCCGTGCGCCCTTCAGCTCCGGGGTGTGCAGATCGCGCAGCTCCGCCTCGACCTTGCGGCCGAGATCGTCGGGGCGCGTGCCGACCCGGATGTACGGCTTCTTCACCGCGAGCGGCACCTGCCAGGAGATCCGCATCTGGGTCTTCGGGTCGGCGCCGAAGGCGAGATGGCGGCCGAAGGGGGTGATGAAGGAGCCGGGCGCCTTCGATGTGCTCGGCGACGGGTCCCTGGTCGCCGTGGCGCTCCCGGAGCCGGAGCCGGAGCCGGAGCCGGACCCCGAGCAGCCGGTCAGCAGCCCGCTCGCCACCGCGCCGGCCGTCACCAGCGTGCGCCGCCGCGACAGCCGTGTCCGCAGGTACTCGTGCTGTTCCGCCATGCTCATCCGGTCCGCGAGCCGCCGGGGAATGCCGAAGTCGGGAGTCTCCATGCGAGTCAATTTCCCAGCTGGGCCCAACACCGGTCCGACATACGGGTGAACGAGGGGCGACGTGTCCGTATCGCGGACACCGTGTGTCATCCCATGGGACGAGGAGTAGGGTGCCCGCATGTCTCGCAGCATCAATCTCGCAGTGATCCCCGGTGACGGAATCGGCCAGGAGGTCGTGACCGAAGGGCTGAAGGTCCTCTCCGCCGTCCTCCCGCAGGATGTGAAGCTGGAGACGAAGGAGTACGACTTCGGCGCCCGGCGCTACCACGCCACCGGTGAGACCCTCACCGACGCCGACCTCGACGCCCTCAAGAAGCACGACGCCATCCTGCTCGGCGCGATCGGCGACCCGAGCGTGCCGTCCGGCGTCCTGGAGCGCGGCTTCCTGCTCAAGCTCCGCTTCGCCTTCGACCACCACGTCAACCTGCGCCCGTCGAAGCTGCTCCCGGGTGTCGCCACCCCGCTGGCCGGCGAGCCGGAGATCGACTTCATCGTGGTCCGCGAGGGCACCGAGGGCCCGTACACCGGCAACGGCGGCACGATCCGCAAGGGCACCGAGCACGAGGTCGCCACCGAGGTCTCCGTGAACACGGCCTTCGGTGTGGAGCGTGTCGTGCGTGACGCGTTCGCGCGTGCCCAGGCCCGTCCGCGCAAGAAGCTGGCGCTGATCCACAAGAACAACGTGCTGACCTTCGCGGGGCACCTGTGGACGAACATCTTCAACAAGGTGGCCGAGGAGTTCCCCGAGGTCACCACCGAGTACATGCACGTGGACGCGGCGACGATCTACCTCGTCACGCAGCCCGAGCGCTTCGACGTCATCGTCACGGACAACCTCTTCGGCGACATCGTCACCGACCTCGCCGCGGCCGTCTCCGGCGGCATCGGCGTGGCCGCCTCCGGCAACATCAACCCGTCCGGAGACTTCCCGTCCATGTTCGAGCCCGTGCACGGCTCGGCCCCGGACATCGCCGGCCAGGGCAAGGCCGACCCGACCGCCACCGTGCTGTCCGTCGCCCTGCTCCTGCGCCACCTCGGCCACGAGGCCGAGGCCGACCGTATCGACGAGGCGGTCGCCGCCGACCTCTCAGAGCGCACGGGCAAGCCCGCCCGCTCCACCACGGAGATCGGCGACGCGCTCGCCGTACGAGTAGCCGGCTGACCCGCCGCTGCTTTTCGCAGAGCCGCCGGGTCGCATCCGCACCCGGCGGCTTTCGCATGTTCCCCGCCGGGTGTCACCATCGACCACCGGGTCGCATTCACCCCGTTCCTTCCTCCGCCGCCCACGGGCGATAATCGAACGCGAGGCCGCGGAATGAGGGAATGCTCGGACGTCCTAGCACTGGTCACATTCAGCGCAGTACCGAGCGCGGCCCGTCACTACAACCGGTGAAGGACATCAACCCATGACGACGCCCACGATCGAGCTCAAGCCCTCCGCCAACCCGCTCTCCGCCGCAGAACGCGACGCGATCCTGGCCAGCCCCGGGTTCGGCCGCCACTTCACCGACCACATGGTGACGATCAAGTGGACGGAAGGCCGCGGCTGGCACGACGGACAGCTCGTGCCGTACGCGCCGATCTCCCTCGACCCCGCCACCACGGTGCTGCACTACGCGCAGGAGATCTTCGAGGGGCTGAAGGCGTACCGCCGGCCCGACGGCTCGGTCGCCACGTTCCGGCCGGAGAAGAACGCCGAGCGCTTCCAGCGGTCCGCGCGGCGGCTCGCGATGCCCGAGCTGCCGGTCGAGACGTTCATCGAGGCGTGCGACGCGCTGGTGAGGCAGGACAAGGCGTGGGTTCCGGCGCACGGTGGTGAGGAGTCCCTGTACCTCCGTCCGTTCATGATCGCGACCGAGGTCGGGCTGGGCGTGAAGCCGGCCAACGAGTACCTGTTCCTGGTCATCGCCTCCCCGGCCGGGGCGTACTTCCCGGGCGGCGTGAAGCCGGTCTCCATCTGGGTCTCCGAGGACCGGGTGCGTGCCGTCCCCGGCGGTATGGGCGACGCGAAGACGGGCGGCAACTACGCGGCGTCCCTGCTCGCGCAGGCCGAGGCCGCGACGAAGGGGTGCGACCAGGTCTGCTACCTCGACGCCGTCGAGCACACGTGGGTCGAGGAGCTGGGCGGGATGAACCTGTACTTCGTGTACGGGGACCGGATCGTCACGCCGTCGTTGACCGGGTCGATCCTGGAGGGCGTCACCCGGGACTCCCTGCTCGCCGTCGCCCGTGACCTCGGGTACGAGGCCGAGGAGGGGCGGGTCTCGGTCGAGCAGTGGCAGCGGGACTCGGAGAACGGGTCGCTGACCGAGGTGTTCGCCTGCGGTACGGCTGCTGTGATCACGCCGGTCGGTACGGTGAAGAGGGCCGGGGCGGAGTGGAAGCAGAGCGGGGGCGAGCCGGGCGAGGTCACGCTGCGGCTGCGTCAGGCGCTGCTGGACATCCAGCGCGGTACGGCTTCGGACAAGCACGGCTGGATGCACCAGCTGGGCTGAGCGGCCCGGCTCTCCGGGGGCTCCGCCCCCGGACCCCCGGCCTATGCCCACCCACCACCCGAATCGGTCGGACGAGAAGCCTGAGCGGCGGCGGCGCCGGAATCGGTCGGACAGGAAGCCGGACCGGCGGTGGCGTGCGAATCGGTCGGACGGGAAGCCTGAGCGGCGGTGGCGTCGGAATCGGTCGGGCAGGGAGCTTGAGCGGCGGTGGTGTGCGAATCGGTCGAGCGCGAAGCCTGAGCGGCGGTGGCGTCGGAATCGGTCGGGCAGGGAGCTTGAGCGGCGGTGGTGTGCGAATCGGTCGAGCGCGAAGCCTGAGCGGCGGTGGCGCCGGAATCGGTCGGGCAGGAAGCCTGAGCAGCGGTGGCGTCCGAAGCGGGCGGGTAAGGAGCCCGGCTCGCCGTGTTCGCCCCGGGGGCCGGCGTCGCCGCGCTCGGGGTCGTCAGCGCATACGTCACCCCGCCCACCAGGCCCGACAGCAGGAAGCTGCAGTCCACCCCGCCGGTCAGTGACAGCAGCGGTCCCTCGTACGACGGGAGGGACACCGCCATGACGCCGACGGTCGCTCCGGCGGCCCAGGAGAGCGTTGCCGGGAGGCTCCAGCCGGCGCGGTACCAGTAGACGCCGCCCTGTGCGCGGCGGTTGAACACCTGGAGGGCCTCCGCGTCGTACACCCCACCGCAGCGGGCGAAGCCGATGAGGGTGATGACCGCCCAGGGCGTGCCGATCGCCGTCAGCAGCAGCACGAAGGACGTCATCGCGTGCTGCGCGGTCGAGTAGTAGTGCCCCGCGAAGACACAGGCCGTGGCCACGACGGCGACCGTGTACGTGGCCGTGGCGCGGGAGGCGCGCGGCAGGATCGCGTCCAGGTCGAGGCCCATCGAGTACAGCATCAGGCCCGCGTTGCCGACCGAGCCGGCGGAGGCCGCGAGGAGGAGCGGGACGAGGTACCAGGCCGGGGCGGCGGAGACCAGCGGGCCCGCGTAGTCGAGGGCCGCCCCGGCCGCGTACGCCGTGAAGGTGCCGAACAGCTGCGGCACCAGCAGGCCCAGCGTCAGCCCCAGCCAGGTCGCGTGCAGTACCCGGCGCGAGGGGTGGCGGGCCGGGGAGATGTAGCGGGTGTAGTCGCCGAGCAGCGTGATGAACGCGATCGGCCCGGACAGTCCGGCCGCCACGGCCGCGAGCAGCCACGTCGGCCAGAACCCGCCCAGCAGATAGCCACCGGCCTCCGGCAGCGCGGCGGTGGTGAAGCCCGGGGCGTAGGCGGCCACACCGAGCGCGAGCAGGGCCGTCATGCCGAACGCCAGCACCCGGGACATCGCGAGCAGCACACGGTAGCCGTACACCGCGCCCGCGACGGTGGCCGCGGCGAGCAGCCCGTAGACGACCCCGTACGCCATCCCGTCCTGCGGCAGTCCGGCCAGCCGGCCCAGCACGCCCACCATCACGTCCCCGCCGATCCACACGGTCAGCGCGGTGTAGCCGAGGGCCAGCAGCAGCCCGACCACCGAGCCGACCAGCCGCCCGCGCACCCCGAACTGGGCGCCGGATGAGGTCGACAGGTTGGTGCCCGTGCGCAGCGAGACCAGCGCCAGCGGAGCCGTGAACACCACCCCCGCCACGGTGCCCGCGAGCACCGCGCTGACCGACCCCCACCAGTCCAGGCCGAACGACGGCGGCAGCCAGCCGAAGACGATCACGCCCAGGCAGAGATTGGAGCCGAGCAGGATCGAGACGAGGTCGCGCGGCCCGCTGGTGCGCTCCTCCTCGGGGATGGTGTCGACTCCGCGCTGTTCGATCGGCATGGGCTGGTCTCCTTCGACGCCGCCATCACTTTTAGAGCGACGCTCAATGTGACGTGAGCGGCGTGGATCCGTCAACGGGTGGGTTGCGGGAATCCTGCGTTTAGAGTGATGCTCTAATCCGTCGGATGGCAAGGAGGTGCCGAGGCGTGAGACTGACTCCCACGGAACGTGACCGGCTGCTGCTCTTCTCGGCCGCGGAGCTGGCCCGGGCCCGCAAGGCGCGCGGCCTGAGGCTCAACGTGCCGGAGGCCACCGCGCTGGTCGCGGACACCGTGTGCGAGGCCGCGCGCGACGGTGCCAGGCTCGCGGAGGCGATCGAGCGCGCGCGGACGGTGCTCGGGCCCGACGACGTGCTGCCCGGTGTGGCCGACGTCGTCACCGAGGTGCACGTCGAGGCGGTCTTCGCCGACGGCTCACGGCTCGCGGTCGTCTCCTGCCCCATCGGCGGCGGCTCGGGGCCGGACGCCCCGGGCGCGCTGCTGCCCGGGCCTGAGCACGCCGAACCCGAGCCGGCCGGGCGGCTGACGGTCACCAACACCGCGACCGTGCCGGTCTCCGTCACCTCCCACTTCCACTTCTTCGAGGCGAACCCGCGGCTCGACTTCGCACGGGAGCGTGCCTATGGGATGCGGCTCGCCGTGCCCGCCGGGTCCACCGTGCGGTTCGGGCCGGGCGAGAGCGTCGAGGTCGGACTGGTGCCCATGGGCGGCGACCGGATCGCGATCGGGTTCGCCGGTCTGGTCGACGGGGCGCTGGACGCGCCCGGCGCCCGCGAGGAGGCACTGCGCCGCGCCGCCGCCTGCGGCTACCTCGGCGTACCGGACACAGCTGATCAGGAGGCCGGTCGATGAGCCGCCCAGGAGGACACCCCGCCGAGGCCCGCCGCCTCACCCCCTACGAGTACGCCGCCACCCATGGCCCGCGTGCCGGCGACCGGATCCGGCTGGGCGACTCCGGCCTCACCGTCGAGGTCGAGTCCGACTCCCAGCGCTACGGCGAGGAATTCCTCGCCGGGTTCGGCAAGACCGCCCGCGACGGACTGCACCTCAGGGCCGCCGCCGTCCGGGAGACCTGTGACGTCGTCATCAGCAACGTCGTCGTGATCGACGCCGTGCAGGGCGTGCGCAAGGTGTCCATCGGCATCCGCGAGGGCCGGATCTGCTCCATCGGGCGGGCCGGGAACCCCGACACCCTCGACGGGGTCGACGTCGTCGTCGGCACCGGCACGTCGATCGTCTCCGGCGAGGGTCTCATCGCCACGGCCGGGTGCGTCGACACCCACGTCCACCTGCTGTCGCCGCGCGTCATGGAGGCCTCGCTGGCCTCCGGCGTGACCACGATCATCGGGCAGGAGTTCGGGCCCGTGTGGGGTGTCGGCGTCAACTCGCCCTGGGCGCTGCGGCACGCGTTCAACGCGTTCGACGCCTGGCCGGTCAACATCGGCTTCCTGGGCCGGGGTTCGTCGTCCCACGCGGCCCCGCTCGAGGAGGCCCTCGCCGAGGGCGGCGCCTCCGGTTTCAAGGTGCACGAGGACATGGGCGCCCACACCCGCGCCCTGGACACCGCCCTGCGCGTCGCAGAGGAGCACGACGTCCAAGTCGCCCTGCACAGTGACGGGTTGAACGAGTGCCTGTCCGTCGAGGACACCCTGCGCGTCCTGGAGGGGCGCACCATCCACGCCTTCCACATCGAGGGCTGCGGCGGCGGGCACGTCCCCAACGTGCTGAAGATGGCGGGCGTGCCGAACGTCATCGGCTCCTCCACCAACCCGACCCTGCCCTTCGGCCGTGACGCCGTCGCCGAGCACTACGGGATGATCGTCTCCGTCCACGACCTCAAGACCGACCTGCCCGGCGACGCCGCCATGGCCCGCGACCGCATCCGCGCCGGCACCATGGGCGCCGAGGACGTGCTGCACGACCTGGGCGCGATCGGCATCACCTCGTCGGACGCGCAGGGCATGGGACGCGCGGGCGAGACGGTCCGCCGCACCTTCGCCATGGCCGGGAAGATGAAGGCCGAGTCCGGCGCCACCGACGACGGCCACAACCACGGCCACGACAACGAGCGCGTCCTGCGCTACATGGCCAAGCTGACCATCAACCCCGCCATCGCCCACGGCCTCGCGCACGAGGTGGGGTCGCTGGAAGTCGGCAAGCTCGCCGACATCGTGCTGTGGCGCCCGGAGTACTTCGGCGCCAAGCCGCAGCTCGTGCTGAAGTCCGGCTTCCCTGCCTACGGCGTGACCGGCGACCCGAACGCGGCGACCGACACCTGCGAACCCCTCGTGCTGGGGCCGCAGTTCGGCGCGCACGGGGCGACACCGGCCGACATCTCGGTGGCCTTCGTGGCGCAGGCCGCCGTGGACCAGGGGCGTGACGCGATGCCGACGCGCCGCCGCAGGGTCGCCGTGCGCGGCACCCGCGGGATCGGCCCGGCCGATCTGCGCCGCAACTCCCGTACCGGAACGGTCGACGTCGACCAGCGCACCGGTCTGGTCACCCTCGACGGCGAGCCCCTGCGTTCGGATCCCGCCGAGTCCGTCTCCCTCAACCGTCTCTACTTCCTCTGAGGACCCACGATGACCGCAGCCGCCGACGGCTTCCGCATGCCCGCCGAATGGGCCCCGCACGAACGCACCTGGATGGCCTGGCCGGGCGAGAACCCGACCTTCGACGACCCGGGGGAGCTGGCCGCCGCCCGTGTCGCCTGGGCCGCGGTCGCCCGGGCCGTCCGCCGGTTCGAACCGGTGACGGTGGTGTGCGGCCCGGGCCGGTCGGACCAGGCGCGCACACTGCTGGGCGAGGGCATCGACACCGTCGAGCGCGACCTCGACGACGCCTGGATGCGGGACATCGGCCCGACCTTCCTGACCGACGGGAAGGGCGGACTGGCGGCCGTGGACTGGACGTTCAACGGCTGGGGCGCTCAGGAGTGGGCCCGCTGGGAGCACGACGCGAAGGTCGCCGCACACGTCGCGGACCTCGCCGGGGCGCGGACGTACGCCTCGCGGCTCGTCAACGAGGGCGGGGCGATCCATGTGGACGGTGAGGGCACCGTCCTGCTGACGGAGACGGTCCAGCTCGGGCCGGAGCGCAACCCGCACTGGACGCGGGAGCAGGTCGAGGAGGAGATCCACGCCCAGCTCGGCACCCGCAAGGCGATCTGGCTGCCGCGCGGACTGACCGGGGACTACCCGCCCCACGGTTTCGGCACCCTCGGCCACGTCGACATCGTCGCTGCCTTCGCCCGGCCCGGCGTGGTCGTCGCGCACTCCCAGCCGGACCCGGCCCACCCCGACCACGAGGTGACCAAGGAGGTCATCGGCCTGCTGAAGTCCCGGACGGACGCGCGGGGCCGCCGCCTGGAGGTGGTGGAGGTCCCCGCACCGACCGTCCTCGAGGCCGACGGCCACTGGGCCGACTACTCCTACATCAACCACTACCTCTGCAACGGCGGCGTGGTCCTGTGCGGCTTCGACGACCCCCGCGACGAACTCGCGGCCGGCATCTTCCGCCGGCTCTTCCCCGAGCGGACCGTGACACTGGTGGACGCCCGTACGATCTTCGCTGGTGGTGGAGGCATCCACTGCATCACGCAGCAACAGCCGAAGATCTAGAACCCGGGAGCCGCAGATGGCCGGTGGGCGCAGGCAGGCGCCGCCCCGCGAGGACGTGCTCGCCGCCGCCATGGAGATGATCGCCGAGCGCGGTCTGGAGAAACTCACCATGGCGGCGCTCGGCCGCGAGGTCGGGATGAGCAGCGGGCATCTGCTCTACTACTTCGGCTCCAAGGACGAACTGCTGCTGCGCACCCTGGAGTGGAGCGAGGGGCGGCTGGGCGCCGAGCGCGGGCGGCTGCTGACGCGTTCCGCCACCGCCCGCGAACGCCTCGACGCCTATGTCGACCTCTACGTCCCCGACGGCCATCGCGACCCGCACTGGACCCTGTGGCTGGAGGTCTGGAACCGCTCGCAGACCGCTGCCGTCGACGCGGACGCCCGTGACCGGCAGGCCGCCATCGAGGGCGTCTGGCACCGCGACCTGGTGGCCCTGCTCGCCGAGGGCATCTCGCGGGGCGAGTTCCGCCGCGTCGACCCCGACCGCTTCGCCACCCGCCTGCGGTCGCTGCTGGACGGCTTCGCCATCCACGTGGCCATCGGGCTGCGCGGCACCGACCGGGCACAAGTCCTCGGGCATGTGCGGGAGTTCCTTGAGGACAGCCTCCTCGCGGACACCTGAACGCCCGCCCGCGTTGTACTCAATTCGGCGGATTGACCCCCTGGCCCGTGGTGATGTTGGCTCTGGGGAGCCCTCGGCGCGGGGCCGGGGGAGAAGCGTCCACGGGGACACGGGGATGCGGGACCACAGGGGGAACAGCACATGACCAGCACCAGGAGGGCCACGTCCGTCGCGCTCGGAGTGGCCCTGGCCGTCACGCTCGGCACCGCCGTCGCGCTGCCCGCGACCGCCGCGCCGGCACCGGTGCCGCGGACCGAGAAGGCGAGCGTCGCCCCGGACGGCACCGACGGCGACGCCTCCTCGGGCGGGCCGAGCCTCAGCGCCGACGGCCGCCGTCTGGCCTTCGTCTCCCGCGCCGGCAACCTCGTCGCCGGTGACTCCGACGGCCTCGCCGACGCCTTCGTGCGCGACCTCGAGACCGGCACGATCCGGTCGGCCAGCGACGGCGTGGACGGCTCCGTCGACGACGTCGCCCTGAGCGGCAACGGCCGGTACCTGGCCTTCGCCGCCACCGCCGCGAGCGACGGCCGCAGCCACATCTGGGTCAGGGACCTGAAGACCGGCACCCTCCAGCGCGTCGAGGACACCGTCGACACCGGCTACGACACCGGCAGGCAGCCCGCCATCAGCGCCGACGGCCGCTATGTCGCCTTCGTCGCCCAGCGATCGGAGTTCACGCAGGGCGACGACGTCTGGGGACGCGTCTACCGCGTCGACCGCACCAGCGGCGAGGCCGTCCGCATCAGCCAGGTGCCCGACGCGGCCGACCGGAAGACCGCCGCCACCAACCCGTCCATCAGCGCCGACGGCAGCCGGGTCGGTTACCAGTTCTTCGTCCCGCACCCGTCCTCGGGTGACTGGAGCGACGCCTGGGTCCGTGATGTGCCGAGCGGTGACCTGTTCCACGCCGACCGGGCACCGGACGGGCTGAAGTCCGACGGGCAGACCGAGTTTCCGCAGGTCAGCGCCGACGGCCGGTACGCGGTCTTCAACTCGCTCGACTCGCGGTTGACCCAGGGCGACACCAACAAGGGGCACAACGTCTTCGTCCGTGACCTCAGGACGGGGGAGCTGCGCCGGATCGACGCCGCCGACCCTGCCGCGTTCACCGCCTCTCCGCGGCTCAGCGCCGACAGCCGGTACCTCGCCTTCGTCTCGGCCGACCCGGGCGACCCGGACCGTACGGCGCGCGCCTACGTCCGCGACCTGCGCACCGGGCGCACGGTCCTGGCCAGCCCGGACGCCGAGGGCGGGCCGAACGACCAGAGCGTGTCCGCCCCGGTGCTCGACCGGCACGGCCGCACGGTCGCCTTCAGCAGCTCCTCACCCGACCTCGTGCCCGGCGACACGTACGACACCTCGCACGTCTACGTGCGACACATCAGGTGACCGACCGCATCCTGAGACAACCGTGAGCGAGGCGCGGGGGCTGTGCCAGACTGCCCCCGTGCTCTCGTTCGCCATGATTATTGGCAGCAGGCGCGCCGGTCCGCAGTGACCGCCACGTACGACCAGGTACGGGCGGACACCGTCGTCCTCGACCCGCGCGCAGACCTCTCGCACCCGCGAGAGGTTTTTCGCTTTTCTGGCCCACCCGCAGCCAGGAGCGAGAGCGCGAGGGAGTATGTGGGGGCGGTGGAGCCGGTCATTCCGGTACGACCGAGATCCAATCCTCAGGAGCCTTGAGACCATGACCGCAACCAGCGAGCTCGACGATTCCTTCCACGTCTTCGACACCACCCTGCGCGACGGCGCCCAGCGGGAGGGCATCAACCTCACCGTCGCCGACAAGCTGGCCATCGCACGGCACCTGGACGACTTCGGCGTGGGCTTCATCGAGGGCGGCTGGCCGGGCGCGAACCCCCGGGACACCGAGTTCTTCGCCCGCGCCCAGCAGGAGATCGACTTCCGGCACGCCCAGCTGGTCGCGTTCGGCGCGACCCGGCGCGCGGGAGCGAAGGCCGCGGAGGATCCGCAGGTCAAGGCGCTGCTGGAGTCGGGCGCCGAGGTGATCACGCTGGTCGCGAAGTCCCACGACCGCCATGTCGAACTCGCCCTGCGCACCACGCTGGACGAGAACCTGGAGATGATCCGCGACACGGTGTCGTTCCTGAAGGAGCAGGGCCGCCGGGTCTTCGTCGACTGCGAGCACTTCTTCGACGGCTACCGGGCGAACCCGGAGTACGCCAAGGCGGTCGTCCGTACGGCCTCGGAGGCCGGCGCGGACGTGGTGATCCTCTGCGACACCAACGGCGGCATGCTCCCGGCGCAGATCCAGGCGGTCGTCTCCACGGTCCTGGCCGACACGGGCGCCCGGCTCGGCATCCACGCCCAGGACGACACGGGCTGCGCGGTGGCGAACACCCTGGCCGCCGTGGACGCGGGGGCGACGCATGTGCAGTGCACCGCCAACGGCTACGGCGAGCGGGTGGGCAACGCGAACCTCTTCCCGGTCGTCGCGGCGCTGGAACTGAAGTACGGCAAGAAGGTCCTGCCCGAGGGCCATCTGCGCGAGATGACCCGTATCTCGCACGCGATCGCCGAGGTCGTCAACCTCACCCCCTCCACGCACCAGCCCTACGTCGGCCTCTCCGCCTTCGCCCACAAGGCCGGGCTGCACGCCTCGGCCATCAAGGTCGACCCGGACCTGTACCAGCACATCGACCCCGAGCTGGTCGGCAACACCATGCGGATGCTGGTCTCCGACATGGCGGGCCGCGCGTCCATCGAGCTCAAAGGCAAGGAGCTCGGCATCGACCTGGGCGGCGACCGGGAGCTGGTCGGCCGGGTCGTGGAGCGGGTGAAGGAACGCGAACTCCAGGGCTACACCTACGAGGCGGCCGACGCGAGCTTCGAACTCCTGCTGCGCACCGAGGTCCAGGGCAAACCGCTGCGCTACTTCGAGGTCGAGTCCTGGCGTGCCATCGTCGAGGACCGGCCCGACGGGTCCCACGCCAACGAGGCCACGGTCAAGCTGTGGGCCAAGGGCGAGCGCATCGTCGCCACGGCGGAGGGCAACGGTCCGGTGAATGCCCTCGACCGGGCGCTGCGGGTGGGTCTGGAGAAGATCTACCCCCAGCTCGCCAAGCTGGAGCTGGTGGACTACAAGGTCCGCATCCTCGAAGGCAAGCACGGCACCCAGTCCACGACCCGCGTCCTGATCTCCACGTCCGACGGCGCGGGCGAGTGGTCCACGGTGGGCGTCGCCGAGAACGTCATCGCGGCGAGCTGGCAGTCCCTGGAGGACGCGTACACGTACGGCCTGCTGCGGGCCGGGGTGGCTCCGGCGGAGTAGCCGGTTGCGGGCGGGTGGTGGGTCGGGGCCGCGCCGGGGGGTGTCCGTCCTCGGATTGGCGCGATGGACTTGCGAACCGACTCACTGCCCGTTGACGCGCCAACCACTGCGGGCGAACACCCCCCGACACGTCCCCTTGCGTAGTCGTCCCCGCTGCGGGCATGTGCCGCCCCAGCCGCGCCCCCCGCGCCGCCCTAGCTGCGGGCAGCGTGCCGCCCCCGCTGCAGGCATGCCTGCCGCCCTAGCTGCGGGCAGCGTGCCGCTAGGGGCGGCACGGGTGGGCGCAGCGGCACCTCGTCGCGCCGAGCTGCGCAACGCCCCGGCCCCGGCACCCACGCCGAGCACGGGGAAGTCACATGGCCGAGTCGCGGGCGCGTGGCACCTGGGCATCGCCCACCCGCTCCCGCCCCGGCGCGCGGTCGAGACGGAAGAGACCCGCCGAATGAGGCCGCTGCCCGGGCGTATGGCCCGTGGACCGGGTCAGCTCCTCCACACCGTCGGCCAGATACCCGACCCAGGCCGAGCCCTCGTCCTCGATGATCCGCTGCGCATCCGTCCGCAGCCGCTCGATCACCCCGAGCAGCGCGGCCTGCTCCTTGTCGCTGGGGGAGTCCGTGGCCCGCAGATACGTCTGCGCCCACTCGGCCTGCGCCCTCTTGAGGATCTGCTGTAGCGCCTGCTGCGTACGGATGTAGCGCGTCCAGGACGCCGAGAAGCCGAAGATCCGGTCGAACAGGACACAGCCCGCCCCGCCGGCCAGGAAGACGAAGCCCCACTCGGGCTGCACGGTCGTCGGGGCGGCCGCGTGCACCAGCGGAGTGAGCGTGCCGACGATGCCCAGCAGCGCGGCCAGCGCCCGCAGCGACCGCGACCAGAGCGACGGCCCCCGGCGCCGCTCCAGGTACCAGCCGATCGCCGTCGTCACCTCCGCCTCGGCATGCCGGAACAGCTCCCACAACAGGTCCGCCCGCGCCCGCGAACGGTCCAGCTCGGTGAGTGCGGACACCGTCATGTCCGCTGCTCTGCGTCTACCGAACATGCCCCTGATCCGCCCTTTCCGCTGCGACCGGTGGACCGGCCGGGACCGGCACGGCCCACGGCAGTGAGCCAGAGGCATCGTAGGCGCAGTGGCGTCTTGAAATCCCCGCTCCTACCGATATCCCTTTCTGTGCCGATTCAGGTAGTTTCGAACATATGAAGGCCGCGCTGGTGCGTACCCTCGTACGTCTGCTGATCGTGCCGGTCGCCGCCGTACTGGTGGCGCTGATGGCCGGTGCGCCGGGCGCGCACGCGGCCACCGACCTCTCGAAGGTCGCCGAGGAACTGCGCGAGAACCCCGTCTACGTCGATCCGGCCGCCTCCGACCTGCTGGCCGCCTCGGACGCCGAGGCGCTCGCCGACAAGATCAAGGACGCGGACAAGCCCGTCTTCGTGGCGGTCCTCCCGTCCGACGTCCCCACGCAGGACCTCTTCCGGAACCTGCGTACCGAGACCGGCGTCAGCGGTCTGTACGGCATTCGCCTCGGAGATGAGTTCGACGCCCGTGCCGACAGTGCGGTGATGAGCCGCCAGGCGGTGTCCAACCTGGTCACGGCCGTGCAGGACACCGGTGACACCAAGGCCCAGCTGAACGACTTCGTCGACGACGCCCTGCGCAGCGTGGGCGGTTCGGCGCCGAGCAGCTGGAGCGACGGCTCGGGCACCGACGTACCGGTCGGCGGCCTGATCACGTTCGGCGCCCTGGTCGCGGCCGGCGGCGTGGGCACCTACGCGGTGGTCCGGCGCAACCGGCGCCGTCACGAGGAGGAGCAGCGGGCCGCCCTGGAGAAGCTGCGGGTGGTGGTCGACGAGGACATCACCGCCTTCGGCGAGGAGCTGGACCGCCTCGACTTCCATCCCGGGGAACCCGGCGCCGACGACGCGATGCGCGCCGACTACGAGCGTGCCCTGGACGCCTACGAGCAGGCGAAGTCCCTGATGGCGGCCGCGACGAAGCCGGAGGACGTCCGGCCCGTCACCCAGACCGTGGAGGACGGCCGTTTCTCCCTGGCCCGACTCGCGGCCCGGCGCGAGGGCGGCCGGCTGCCGGAGCGCCGCCCGCCCTGCTTCTTCGACCCGCGCCACGGCCCCTCGGTCGCCGACGCGAGCTGGACACCCTCGGGCGGCACCGTGCGCGACGTCCCGGTCTGCGCGGCCGACCAGGCCCGGCTCGCCGAAGGCCGGGACCCGGTGATCCGCGAGGTCGACACCGACTACGGCCGCCGCCCGTACTGGGAGGCAGGTCCGGCGTACGGCCCCTGGGCCGGCGGCTACTTCGCCGGCGGCATCCTGCCCGGCCTCCTCGTCGGCACCCTGCTCGGCAGCATGATGGCCGCCCCCGCCTACGCGGCTGACTACGGCTCCGGCTACGGCGACTTCGGCGGGTACGAGGGCGGTGACGTTTCCGGCGCCAACTTCGACTCCGGCGACTTCGGCGGCGGCTTCGGAGGAGGGGACTTCGGCGGCGGAGGCTTCGGCGGCGGGGACTTCGGGGGTGGGTTCTGAACCCGGCGGCGTCGTGATGCTCCGCCCCGCCGCCTGAGTTCAGCGCCGCAGCGGCTCCTGGACGCCCGCGAGCCGCCCTCGGTGCCGCCACATCGCCCCGGCCACGACGGCCGCGAGCGCGATCAGACCCGCGCTCACCCACACCGGCGACCGGTACCCGAACCCGGCGCCGATCGCCGCGCCACCGGCCCAAGGCCCGAGTGCCGCGCCGACGTTGAACGCGGCGGTGGCGAAACCCCCGGCCAGCGTGGGCGCGCCCGGCGCCGCGTACAGCACCTGGGCGATCAGCGTGGAGCCGACGCCGAACGACAGCGCCCCCTGGACGAAGACCAGTCCGAGGGCCAGGACCGGGTGCCCGGCCCCGACGGCCAGCAGGCACCAGCCCACGCCGACCGCGACGCCCCCGCCGGCGAGGACCGGCACGGGACGCCGGTCGGCGAACCGCCCGGCGGCGGTCACGCCCACGAACGACCCGGCCCCGAACAGCGCGAGCACCCCGGGCACCCCTGCGCTGCCCAGCCCCGTCACCTCGGTGACCAGCGGCGCGAGATAGGTGAAGGTGCAGAACGTCGCCCCGTTCACCAGGGCGCCCAGCAACAGGGTGACGAGCGGTCGGGGGCCGCGCAGCGCGCGCAGCTCACCGTGCAGCGCGGGCGGCGCGCCCCCGGCCGTCCCGCCCGGCACGGACCACGCCACCGCCACCAGGGCCGGCAGCGACACCAGCGCCACGGCCCAGAACGCCGTACGCCAGCCCCACAGTCCGCCCAGCACGGCCCCGGCGGGCACCCCGGCCACACACGCCAGCGTCACCCCGCCCAGCAGCGTGGACGTCGCCCGGCCCTTCGCGTCCGCCGGGACCATGTCCACGGCGGCGACGAGGGCGACGGCGAGGAACCCGGCGTTGGCGAGCGCCCCCACGACCCGTGTGACGAGAAGGACCTCGAAACTGCCGGTGAGGGCACCGGCGACATGGACGGTGAGGAAGACGAGGAGGAACGCCAGCAGCGTGCCCCGACGCGGCCAGCGCCGAGCGAGGCCCGCCACGAGCGGCGCCCCCACGACCATTCCCGCGGCGAAGGCTGAGGTCAGCGCGCCCGCAGCGGGAACGGACACCCCCAGATCCCGCGCGATGTCCGGCACCAGCCCGGACAGCATGAACTCGGACGTTCCCTGCGCGAACACGGCAAGGCCCAGCAGAAGAAGAGCGAACGGCATGAAGAAACTCCGCACCCGGAAGTCGACGACGAACACGACACGTCGGTCGGCGATCCGGCGGCGGAGCGAAGAAGGGGCCTCAGCGGCCCGACATCACAAGCAGCCACCGGAGAGCCGGTGGCCGCACTCTGGACGCCTCGGGGCTGGACACGACAGGCACGTTAGGCGGCTTCGGAGGACCGGGTCCACCGGTTTTCCTGCCGGTCTTTCCGGGCGGCGTTCAGGGCCGCGTTCCCCCGGCCCCCACCGCGGTGGACGATGACGACGGCCGTGAGGCAGACGGCCAGCCCGAGGGCGGTCTGGACGCCGAACGGTTCGCCGAACATGAGCGCGCCCCAGACGGCCGTGACCGGGGCCATGAGGAACATCAGGGTGTTGACCTCGGTGACGCCGGAGCGCTTCAGGATCAGCCAGTACAGCCCGTACCCGCCGAACGTGGACAGGCCCACGAGCCAGGCGACCGCCACCCAGAACCCGCCCTCGGCCGGCGGCGCGGCGGCTCCGGCGCCCAGTGCCAGCACGGTGAAGAGAACGGCGCTGGTGACGCAGTGGACGGTCAGTGACACCGAGGGAGCGACCCGCGAGCGGGACCGGCTCTCCAGGAACGTCGCCGCGACCAGGGACAGCATGCCGAGCAGCGGGATGGCATAGGCCCACCAGGCCACGCCGGTCCCGGCGGCGGCGTCGGCCAGGGTGACCACGGCGACGCCGCCCAGCCCAAGGCCCAGGCCGATCCACTGCCGGCCCGAGACATGGCTCCCGAGCAGCGGTCCCGCGAGGGCTCCGGCGACGAGGGGCTGGACGCCGTCGATCAGGGCCGTGGTGCCGCTGGAGACGCCGAGCTGGATGGCGTAGTAGACGCTCAGCAGATAGCCGCTCTGCGACAGCACCCCGATCACGGCCTGCCGGGTCACGTCCCGGGTGGTGAGTCCCCGCCAGGCGGACCGCGTGAGGACGGCGACGGCGACGAGGACGACGGCCAGCGGCAGGAACCGCCACATCAGGACCGTGAGCGCGGACGCGCTGCCCGCACCGAGCTTGGCTCCGATGAATCCGGAGCTCCAGCACAGGACGAAGGCGAGGGAGAGCAGGATGTTCACGACATCACAACCAATAGACAGATCGGTATACCCGTTCCCTCGCGACTATACAGATCGGTATACTCGGATGCCATGGGTACCACCGCTGAGAACCCCCGCCGGATCACACTGACGCCTGCCGCGCGCCGCGCCCTGGAGGCCGCCGCGCGGCTGTTCTACGAGCGCGGCATCCACGCTGTCGGGGTCGACCTCATCGCAGCGGAGGCCGGCGTGACGAAGAAGACCCTCTACGACCGGTTCGGCTCCAAGGAGCAGATCGTCGTGGAGTACCTCGCCGATCGCGACGAGCGCTGGCGGGCCTTCCTCGGCGAGCGCCTCGACACGGCCGGGCCGGACCCGCTGGAGCGTGTCCTGGCGGTCTTCGACGCCTCACGCGCATGGGCGCGGGACAGCAGCCCCAAGGGGTGCAGCATGGTCAACGCCCACGCCGAGATCAGCGACCCCGCCCACCCGGCCCACCCGATCATCACCGGCCAGAAGCAGTGGATGCTCGCCCTGTTCACCGGCCTCGCCGCGGACATCGCCCCGGATGAACCGGCCCGTCTGGCCCGGGCGTTGATGCTGCTGCACGAGGGCGCGCTCGTCGCCCACGGTCTGAACATCTTCCCGGACGCCATCGCCGACGCCCGCGAACAGGCGCGCGCACTGCTCGCGTAGCGGACGGATCCTGTCCTACTCGGTCCCTACGGTGGTGCCATGACCACCTCCGACGGCAGGGACCCGCTCACCTTCGCCACCGCGGCCGGCCTGGACTCCTGGCTGACCGCCCACCCCGCCCCGCATCCCGGCCTCTGGGTCAAGGTCGCCAAGAAGGGATCGGGCATCCCCTCCCTCAGTGCCGCCGACGTCAACGACGTGGCGCTCTGCCACGGGTGGATCACCGGGCAGCGCAAGGGCCTCGACGGGTCGTACTACCTCCAGAGGATCACCCCGCGGCGCCCGGGCAGTCTCTGGTCCATGGTCAACGTCCGGCGGGTCGAGGAACTGACCGCCGCCGGGCGGATGCGCCCCGGCGGACGCGACGAGGTGGCCGCCGCGCAGGCGGACGGGCGATGGGAAGCGGCCTACGCGTCCCAGCAGGAGGCTGAGGTCCCGGAGGATCTCGCGGCGGCGCTGGCCCTGAGCCCACGGGCCGCGGCGGCCTTCGGGAAACTCGGACGGACGGACCGCTACCTCGCCATGCTCGGCGTCCTCCGCGCCCGGACGCCGCGGACCAGGGCGGCACAGGTGGCCGCGGCGGTGGCGAAGCTGGAGACCGGCGGACGGGACCGATGAGCCCGGCCGGGCGGGCGGGTCCGGTGCCCGACGGCACCGGACCCGTGCGCTGTTCTGTCGCTGCTGAGGGGCGGGTCAGAGTGTGGACGCCGCCGAGGCTATGGCGGAGGCGAACGTGGAGACCTCCGTGTAGACGCCGGGGGCCTCGGGCCGTGCGCAGCCCTCGCCCCAGCTGACGATGCCGACCTGGATCCAGGCGCCGGCGTTGTCCTTGCGGAACATCGGGCCGCCGGAGTCGCCCTGGCAGGTGTCGACCCCGCCCGCGTCGAAGCCGGCGCAGATCTCCTCGTTCGCGACGAGGCCGCTGTACAGACCGCCGTAGGCCTTGCACGCGGCGTCGCTGACGAAGGGCACGGTCGCCTTCAGGAGGTAGCGCTGCTGGGAGCCGCCCTCACGGTTGGCGCCCCAGCCGGCGACGGTGAAGTCACCGGTGTTGTACTGCGAGGTCGTGGCGATCTTCAGGGTCGGCAGATTGATCGGCTGGGCGAGCTTGATGAGCGCCCAGTCCTTGCCGGTGCCGTTGTAGCCGGGCGCGCGGAGCACCTTGGTGGAGCGGACCTGGACCCGGCCGCTCGTGGACTGCAGGTCGACTACCCCCGCGGTGGCGGTGATGCTCGTGTTGTTGCCGGAACTGCCCACGCAGTGCGCGGCCGTGAGCACGATCTGCTGGGTATAGAGCGCGCCGCCGCAGCCCATGGACAACCTGACCATGAACGGGAACTCGCCCTGCGCGGCACGCGTCCCGCCGACGACGGGCGACGGCGCGGCCTGCGCCGCGGTGACGGGCTGAAGGCTGGCGATCGCGAGCGCGGCGGCGCCGACGACCGCGCATCTCTTGAGGGCCGTGAGAAGTCTCTTCAACGTGATGCCTTCCGTGGGGGGTTGACCTGGGGAGATGTGCAACCGAAGCATCCGTTTGACGAGCTCATGTCAGCAGCAGGGCCAAAAAAACGTCCATGTGCTGGCATGGACCGGTCAAAATTCTGCTGCTGGATTATGAGAACGCCGCGAGTCCTCGCACAAGAGGCCCGATTCGGCCACACCGCACGGAGTCGTCCCGTACGGCGTGGCCGGAGGTGCGGGCGGTTCAGGAGGTTCAGGCGTTCCTGATCGCCGAGATGTCGAAGTTGAGCTTGATCTTGTCGGAGACGAGGACACCGCCGGTCTCCAGGGCGGCGTTCCAGGTCAGGCCCCACTCGGAGCGCAGGATCTCCGCCTTGCCCTCGAAGCCGACGCGCTCGTTGCCGAAGGGGTCCTTCGCGGCGCCGTTGAACTCCAGGTCGATGGCGAGGGGGCGGGTCGTGCCGAGGATCGTCAGCTCACCGGTGATGCGGTAGTCGTCGCCGCCCAGGGACTCCGCCTTGGTGGAGCGGAACGTCATGGCCGGGAACTCGTCCGCCTTGAAGAAGTCCGCGCTCTTGAGGTGGCCGTCCCGGTCGGCGTTGCCCGTCTCGATGCTGTCCATCACGACGTCGAGGGATGCCGAGGACTGCGAGGGGTCGGTGCCGTCGAGGTGCAGCGTGCCCGTGAAGTCCTGGAAGCCGCCCTTGACGTTGGTGACCATGGCGTGGCGGGCGACGAAGCCGATCGTCGAGTGCGCGGGGTCGATCGTGTAGTCGCCGGTCAGGGCGGCCAGCTCCGGCCGTACGGCCCCGGACGTGGCGGTGGCGGTCTCGGTGTCCTTGCGGCTGAAGATGCTCATGGGTACGCCTCCTGCGCGTGATGTGATGCCGACTCTTGATGTTGAATCTTGAACTACATCAACGCGCACCACCGTAGACCTATTCCGGTTCAATGTTCAACATCAATGGAGGCTGTGTCGCGATACCGCCGCCTGGCGGCACCGAGCGGCCCGCAGGGGTGGTCCTGCCGCGGCCGTCACGGACGGGCCCGGCCCGTGGACCGCCTACGGAAACGGGCACGTCGGACCGGGTGGGCCGGGCCCGCGAGGGGGCTCCAGCGCTGGCGCGGTGCACTGGAACGGCGGTGTCCTGGAAGAGGAGGTTCCGTGTGAAGGGATCCGCAGGGCCCCGCATGGAGACAGACGAGACCACGGCGGACGTACAGCGCAGGGAGACCGACCGATGACACTCACCGGCTCCGGCTCGGCCTACGACCCACCGGGCCCCGCACCACACGGCCCCTCGGCCCCTTCCAGGGTGCGCGAGCACGGACCGGCACGGCGTCTGGACCGGCGCGTGGCCCTCGTCACCGGCGCCTCCTCGGGCATCGGGGCGGCGACGGCACGGCGCTTCGCCATGGACGGCTGGCAACTGCTCCTCAACGGACGCGACCGGCGGTGCCTGGAGCGGACGGCGTCCGGCACCTCGGCCCTCGTACTGCCCGCCGACCTCGCCGCCCCGGACGGCCCCCGCCTGCTGGCCCAGTCCGCGCTGCACGCGACCGGCCGGATCGACGTCCTGGTCGCCGGGGCGGGCATCGGCTGGACGGGCCCGTTCGCCGCCATGCCGCACACCGACATCGACCGGGTGCTGGCCCTCGACCTCAACGCCACGCTCCACCTCGTGCGCGAGGTGCTGCCGTCCATGATCGCGGCCGGCCGGGGCCGGGTGGTGCTGCTCGGCTCGGTCGCGGGCCGCGCGGGCGTACGGGAGGAAGCGGTGCACTCCGCCGCCAGGGCGGGCCTCGCCGCCTTCGCCGAGGCACTGCGCCAGGAACTGCGCGGCACGGGCGTGGGCGTGACCTTCGTCGTGCCCGCCCGCGCCGGCTCCACCCGCCGGGGCGGCCCTCACGACCGCACCACACCCCGTCCCGTCTCGCCCGGCTCCGTCGCCCGCGAGATCTTCCAGTCCGTACGCCAGGACCGCGACGAGGCACACGCCCCCGCCTGGCGAACCCTCCCGAGCCGCCTCAGGGCCCTGGGGCTATATCGCCGCATGCCGAACCGCTTCGGCTGATCGGAGCCGGCACGCGCCGCATCCCCTCGTTCCCCCATCCCAGTCACTCCGGCCGAATCCTCCGTTCAGGCGACCGCCTCCCCGTGGTAGGGCATGGGCATGACTCCCCAGCGTCGTGTCTTCCCCCGCCGTACGGCCAAGACCGCCGCCACCCCGATGCGCCCCAGCCGCCGGGCTCTGCTGCTCGCGGCCGCGGCGCTGGCGGCGACCGGGGGCGCGAGGCCCGCGCCCCACGGCACGGCTGCTCCCGAAGCCCAGGATCCGTACGAAACCCTCCGCCGGCGCTGGCTCGGCATCGCCCTCGGCGAGGGCTACGACCCGGCCGCGGAGCCGTACGCGTCCCGGCTCGCCGAGACCGGTGAACTCGCGCGCCGTCTGCGCGCCACGATGGCCCCGGCGGCGGACTCCCTCTGGCCCGGACACCCCTTCGACCCGCCGGCCGGCATCACGCTCAGCTACGGCCGTCTGTGGAGCATGACCCAGGCCTACGTCCAGCAGGGCACCGGCTCGACCGCCGACCCGGAACTCCTCGCGGACGTCCTGCGCGGCCTCGACCACCTCTCCGCGACCGTCTACAACCCCTCCACCACCCGCTACGGCAACTGGTGGGAATGGCAGATCGGCAGCCCCCGTCTGCTCACCGACATCACAGCCGCCCTGTACGACGAGCTGGGCGACCCCCGCGTCCGGGCCGCCTGCGCGGCCGTCGACCACTTCGTCCCCGACTCGGCCCTCGGCGACTACACCGGCACCTCCACCGGCGCCAACCGCGTCGACCTGTGCCGCTCCGTCGCCCTGCGCGGCGTCCTCGGCCGCGACCCGGCCAAGATCGCCCTCGCCCGTGACGCGCTCTCCCCGGTCTTCCCGTACGTCACCCGGGGCGACGGCCTCCACGCCGACGGCTCCTTCGTCCAGCACACCTGGGTCGCCTACTCGGGCACCTACGGACAGGTCATGCTCGACGGCCTCGGCCGGCTCTTCGCCCTGCTCGCCGGATCCGACTGGGCGGTCACCGACCCGAACCGGCAGATCATCCTCGACAGCGTCGAGCACGCCTACGCCCCGCTCATCCACGACGGACTGGTCATGGACAGCGTCAACGGCCGGGCCGTCAGCCGTGGTTACCTCACCACCGACGACCGCAAGGTCATGCGGAGCGACCACTTCCACGGACAGCAGCTCATCGCGGCCATCGCCCTCCTCGCGGCCGCCGCGAGCCCCGCCGAACGCGACCGCTGGCACGCCCGCGTCAAGGGCTGGATCGAACGGGACACGGTCACCCCGATCCTGACGGCACCCCAGTTCGGCGTGGCCGACCTGACGCGGCTGCACGCCATCGCCGCCTCGCCCGCCCCGGCCGCACCCGAACCCACCGGACACCACCTCTTCGCCGCCATGGACCGTGCCGTCCACCGCCGCCCGGGCTTCACCGTGAACATCGCCATGGCCAGCGACCGCATCGCCCACTACGAGTGCGGCAACGGCGAGCACCCGCGCGGCTGGCACACCGGCGCGGGGATGGTCAGCTGGTGGTCCGGTACGAGCGACCAGTACACGGACTGGTTCTGGCCGACGGTGGACTGGTACCGCCTGCCCGGCACCACCGTCTCCACCCAACGCCTCGCCGACCGGGAAGGCGGCGAGTGGGGCACCGCCCGCCCGGACGCACGCTGGGTCGGCGGCACCACCGACGGCGCGTACGCGGCGCTCGGCCAGCACCTCAGGGGCCTCGGCTCCACCCTCCAGGCCCGCAAGTCCTGGTTCTGCGTCGCGGACGCGGTGATCTGCCTCGGCGCCGGGATCAGCTGCGCCGACGGCGTCCCGGTGGAGACGATCGTCGACAACCGCAACCTCGGAGAGTCCGGCACCCAGACCTTCGTCCAGGGCCGGAACAAGGACCGGAACTGGGCCCACCTGGAGGACCACGGCGGCTGGGTCCTGCTCGACGGCGAGCCCAAGGCTCTCCGCGAGGACCGCACCGGCGCCTGGGCCGACATCAACACCGGCAGCACCCCGGAGCGGCGCACCCGCCGCTGGCAGACCCTCTGGCTCGACCACGGCACCGACCCCGAGGCCGCCACATACGCCTACGTCCTCATGCCCGGGGCGTCCCGCCGCGCGGTCGCACGCCGCGCGGCCGACCGCCACTGGCTGTCGGTCCTCGCCAACGACGCGACCTGCCAGGCGGTCACCGTGCCCTCCCTCGGCTGCACGGCCGCGAACTTCTGGCAGGCAGGCACGGCGGGCCCGCTCACCGCTTCCGCCGGCGCGAGCGTGCTGACCGTCCGCCGGGGCCGTACCGCTACCCTCTGTGCGAGCGAGCCGCCCCGCACCGGCGAGCCGCTGGAGATCACCTGGGACCGTCCGGTCCGCCGGATCGTCCGCGCGGACGAGAGCGTCGAGGTGCTCTCGACCGGCCCTCGACTGAGGCTGCGGGTCACCCCGGGGGAGGTATGCGCGATGCACCGATGTGAGGTGACTCTCGGTTGAGGTCTTTGTGTGACCCCTACAAGCCGTACACCCCCTGAGCAGTCGGATTGGCTGCACTCCGCCATGGTTCTGTTCAGGGGTACCAGGAAAACACGCCGGAGACTGTGAGGAGTCGACGGCCCGCTTTCCTGGGTTGGCTTCGTAAGGTCACTACATGACCGTTTTGGATGAGGCGCCGGGTGAGCCGACCGACGCGCGCGGACGCGTGGCCGAACTGCACGAGATCCGTGCGCAGGCGGTGGCCGGACCGAGCGAGAAGGCGACCAAGGCGCAGCACGCCAAGGGCAAGCTGACCGCGCGGGAGCGCATCGAGCTGCTCCTCGACCCGGATTCCTTCCGCGAGGTCGAGCAGCTCCGCCGGCACCGGGCCACCGGCTTCGGCCTGGAGGCCAAGAAGCCGTACACCGACGGTGTGATCACCGGCTGGGGGACGGTGGAGGGCCGCACGGTCTTCGTCTACGCCCATGACTTCCGGGTCTTCGGCGGCGCGCTGGGCGAGGCCCACGCCACCAAGATCCACAAGATCATGGACATGGCCATCGCGGCCGGGGCTCCGCTGGTCTCACTGAACGACGGCGCAGGCGCCCGTATCCAGGAGGGCGTCTCCGCCCTCGCCGGCTACGGCGGCATCTTCCAGCGCAACACCAAGGCCTCGGGCGTGATCCCGCAGATCTCGGTGATGCTCGGCCCGTGCGCGGGCGGCGCGGCGTACAGCCCCGCCCTGACGGACTTCGTGTTCATGGTCCGCGAGACCTCGCAGATGTTCATCACCGGCCCGGACGTCGTCAAGGCGGTCACCGGCGAGGAGATCACCCAGAACGGCCTCGGCGGCGCCGACGTGCACGCGGAGACCAGCGGTGTCTGCCACTTCGCGTACGACGACGAGGAGACCTGCATCGCGGAGGTGCGCTACCTCCTCTCGATGCTCCCGCAGAACAACCGTGAGAACCCGCCCCGCGCGGAGGCCACGGACGCGGTGGACCGCCGCTCGGACGTCCTGCTGGACCTGGTCCCGGCGGACGGCAACCGGCCGTACGACATGGCCAAGGTCATCGAGGAGATCGTCGACGACGGCGACTACCTGGAGGTCCACGAGCGCTGGGCGCGGAACATCATCTGCGCGCTGGGCCGGATGGACGGCCAGGTCGTCGGCATCGTCGCCAACCAGCCTCAGGCGCTCGCCGGTGTCCTGGACATCGAGGCCTCCGAGAAGGCGGCCCGCTTCGTCCAGATGTGCGACGCCTTCAACATCCCGATCATCACTCTTCTGGACGTACCCGGGTTCCTGCCCGGCGTCGACCAGGAGCACGGTGGGATCATCCGCCACGGCGCGAAGCTGCTCTACGCCTACTGCAACGCGACCGTGCCGAGGATCTCGCTGATCCTGCGCAAGGCCTACGGAGGTGCGTACATCGTCATGGACAGCCAGTCCATCGGCGCCGACCTCACCTACGCCTGGCCGACGAACGAGATCGCCGTCATGGGCGCGGAGGGTGCGGCCAACGTCATCTTCCGCCGCCAGATCGCCGAGGCCGAGGACCCCGAGGCCATGCGGGCCCGCATGGTCAAGGAGTACAAGTCCGAGCTGATGCACCCGTACTACGCGGCGGAGCGCGGCCTGGTCGACGACGTCATCGACCCCGCCGAGACCCGCGAGGTCCTGATCAAGTCCCTCGCGATGCTCCAGACCAAGCACGCGGACCTGCCGTCCCGCAAGCACGGCAACCCGCCGCAGTAACCCTGCGGACATCTTCCTCACGGAGACTGACACCCATGGACTTGCCTGACATCCGCGTCGAGAAGGGCCACGCCGAGCCCGAGGAAGTCGCCGCCATCACGGCGATCCTCCTGGCCCGCGCCGCCGCCCGCCCCACCGACCCGACCCCGACGCACCGCGGCCGCGTCAAGGCCGGCTGGCGCCGCCTGGAACGCGAGCCGGGCTTCCGAGCCCCCCACAGCTGGCGCTGACCCCAGCACTTGAAAAAGAGGCCCCTCTTCGGAGGGGCCTCTTGCTTTTGTCTTTGGTTTTTTGGGGGCGCGGGGAACTGCGCGAACAACCACCCACAACCCGCACCCGGCAACGCAACAGCCCCCGGCAACCCATTGGCCGCCGGGGGCTGTCCCCACATCTACTGGCTAACGAAGCCGTGCCATAAGCGCGTGCTCAACCAGCGTGATCAACGCCGACTTCGCATCGGCCCGATGCCGAGCGTCCGTCGTGATGATCGGCGTGTCCGGCCCGATCTGCAGCGCCTCCCGCACCTCGTCCGGGTTGTACGGCTGCTGCCCGTCGAACCCGTTCAGCGCGATCACGAACGGCAGACCCGAGTTCTCGAAGTAGTCGACGGCCGGGAAGCAGTCGGCGAGACGCCGCGTGTCCACCAGCACGATCGCGCCGATGGCACCGCGCACCAGGTCGTCCCACATGAACCAGAAGCGGTCCTGACCGGGCGTACCGAAGAGGTACAGGATCAGGTCCTGGTCCAGGGTGATACGGCCGAAGTCCATGGCGACCGTGGTGGTCGTCTTGTCCCCGGTGTGGGTGAGGTCGTCGATGCCGGCCGAAGCTGACGTCATGACGGCCTCGGTACGCAGCGGGTTGATCTCCGAGACGGCCCCGACGAACGTGGTCTTGCCCACGCCGAAGCCACCCGCCACCACGATCTTCGCTGAGGTGGTGGAGCGGGAAGGACCGCCGCTAGAGCTTGCGAAGTCCACTGAGCACCCTTTCGAGCAGTGTCACGTCTGGCTGGCCGCCGGCGTTCTCGTCGCCGCCGGGCTGATGGATCGCGACCAGTCCCGCCTCCGCCAAGTCGGCGACGAGGATCCTGGCCACGCCGAGAGGGATCGTGAGGAGCGCCGAGATCTCGGCGACCGACTTGATTTCCCGGCAGAGGTTGCAGATCCGCTGATGCTCGGGCAACTGGCCCTGCATCTGGTGCGGCTGCGCAGTGGTGTGCACCAGCGCCTCGATGGCGAGCTGGTAACGCGGGCGGGTCCGGCCACCGGTCATGGCGTACGGACGCACCAGCGGGTTGTTCGACGCCCCGGCGGGCGCCGGCTCGGGGGTGCGGCGCTGGGGCTGCACAGGCTGGATACGCGGGGCCGGTGGCTGGTCGTACGGCGACGGGCCGGGGCCCTGCGGCGCGTACGGCTGCCGGTGGCTCGGTGTGGAGGGGAAGTTGTAACGGTTCGGGTTCTGGGCACCGTCGTTCTGGCCCTGGGCAGGGCCGTACGACCAGTTGCCCGAAGACGAACCGCCTGGGGGTGTTGCCACTTTCTCCTCCTCCGACTGTGCCTGGCACCCATCGCTGTGGAGCCGCGTCCCGAAACTTTACGGCCACGGGACGCCAAAACGCACCGTCCGTCCGTTAGTTGAGCAGGCTCCCCTGGAGCTCCGCACGAAGGTCCGGTGTCAGGACCGTACCGGCTCGGTCGACCAGCAGCGCCATCTCGTACCCGATGAGACCGATGTCCGCCTCGGGATGTGCGAGAACCGCGAGGGACGAGCCGTCGGATACGGACATGATGAAGAGGAATCCCCGCTCCATCTCCACAACCGTCTGGTTCACAGCGCCCCCCTCGAAGATCCGGGAGGCGCCTGCCGTCAGTGACGTCAGGCCGGAGGCGACGGCCGCGAGCTGGTCGGCGCGGTCGCGGGGGAAGCCTTCGGACATCGCCAGAAGGAGTCCGTCGGCGGAGACCACCACCGTGTGGGACACCCCCGGGGTGTTGTCCACGAAGTTGGTGATCAACCAGTTCAGGTTCTGTGCCGCCTGGCTCATCGGGCTCACACTAACGCTCCTGGTTGTAGGTGCTGTCAGGACCACTGTGCTGATTCCTAGTGGCCTGGCCGTTCGTTTCACTGCCTGCGTTGCGTCCGCGTTCCACGCCGCGGCGCAGATTGCTCAGCCTGCCCCGGACGTCCTCCGGGGCGCGGGAGACCTGGGGGCCTCCCTGGGGGGTGCTCTCGGCGGCACCCTCGATCAGGTTGGCCTTGGGTACCCGCCTCGGCAGGCCGGAGGAGGTGACCCCGCCGGCCCTGGGCTTCCGGAGCTGCGAAGCCTGCTGCCACCGCGCGTCGTTCGCCGAGCGCCAGTCGCTGTCGCCGTTGCTCTCCGGGGTGGAGGCCGGAGGCTCCTGGCTCACGTGCCGCGCGCCGCCCGTGCCGTTCGCACCGCTCGCAGTGGATCCGCGGCGGGGAAGCCCCGCGTCGGTCGTCGAGTGGGCGGCGGAGTGGGCCGGTCCCGGACGGTCGAAGCCTACGCGGTCCTGCTCACTTGCGTCAGCGGCCTGCGCAGATTCCGTTTCCTGGGCCTGAGAAGGGTACTGGCTCGGGTAGCCGTTCTGGTAACCGTCCTGCTGCGGCCAGTCGTCCTGGTGACGACGCTGCTCGAAGGCGGGGAAGCTCTCGGGCACGCCCGCACCCTGCGACGGGGGCTCCTGCTGGGCCGGCTCCGCATAGGAGGGGTCCGGGTAGCCGCCGTTCGGCGAGAAGGTGTCGTTCTGCGGCATGCCGCCGTTCGGCGCGTAGTACTGCTCCTCGTACGCGGGGCGCTGCGGCTCCTCGTACGCCGTGTGCCGCTGCTCCTCGTACTGCGCCTGCTGGTCCCCGTAGGTCGCCTGACGGTCGTACGCGGAGGGCTGCTGCTGAGGGTAGCCGGTCTGGCCCGTGTCGTAGGCCTGGCCCGTGTCGTAGCCCTGCTGCCCGTTGAACTCCTCGGGGTACGCGTGGCCCCCGTCGGGGTCCTGCGGGTTCCGCCCGGGAAGGGCGGGCTGCTCCTCGTGGGACTGGGCCTCCAGGGCCGCCCTGCGCTCCTCGCGCATCAGGGAGCGGCCGACGGGGTCCAGCTCACGTATGTCGTCGGGGACCTCGGAGTAACGGCTGTCGTCGAAGCCGAGCTCCGCGGCCGTGCGCATGGGCTGCTGGTTGAAGTTCTCGCCGCCGAAGTTCTGCTCGGGGATGATCTGCGAGACGGTGAACTCGTCGCGGTCCACGTGCTGCTCGCCGCCACCACCGTGGGTGATCGCGTCGGGCAGCATGACCAGCGAGGTCGTGCCCGCCTGCTCGCCCGAGGGGCGCAGCTGGACGCGGATGCCGTGCCGGTCGGACAGCCGGCCGACCACGAAGAGGCCCATGCGCTGCGAGATCGCGGCGTCCACCGTCGGCGGGTTGGCCAGCTTGTGGTTGATGTCCGCGAAGTCCTCGGCGGTGAGGCCGATGCCCTTGTCGTGGATCTCGATCATGACCCGACCGTCGGGGAGACGGGTGGCGGTCACACGAACCTTGGTCTGCGGGGAGGAGAACGTCGTGGCGTTCTCCAGCAGCTCGGCGAGCAGGTGCACGAGGTCGGTCACGGCACGGCCGTGGATCTCGGCCTCCGGGACGCCCGACAGCTCGATGCGCTCGTACTGCTCCACCTCGGAGGAGGCGGCGCGCAGCACGTCGACGAGGGGGACCGGCTGGTCCCAGCGGCGGCCCGGCTCCTCGCCGGCGAGGACCAGGAGGTTCTCGCCGTTGCGGCGCATACGGGTCGCGAGGTGGTCCAGCCGGAAGAGGTTCTCCAGCTGGTCCGGGTCGGCCTCGTTGTTCTCCAGGTCGGTGATCAGGGTCAGCTGGCCCTCGATCAGCGACTGGTTGCGGCGCGACAGGTTGGTGAAGATCGCGTTGATGTTGCCCCGCAGCAGGGCCTGCTCGGCGGCGAGCCGGACGGCCTCGCGGTGGACCTGGTCGAAGGCGCGGGCGACTTCGCCGATCTCGTCGGTGGTGGTGATCGGGATGGCCTGGACCCGGGTGTCGACGCGGCCGGGGTCGGTACGCGAGAGCTGGTCGACCAGCATCGGCAGACGCTGCTCGGCGATGCCGAAGGCGGCGTTGCGCAGCTGGCGCATCGAGCGGCTCATCTGGCGGGCCACCGCGCCGGCCAGGATGAAGGCGAGGAGCAGGGCGACCACGACCGCGGCACCGGTGATGTAGGCGTCACGCTGGGCGTCGTCGGCGATGTCGGAGGCTTCGCCCACGGCCTTGTCGGCCATGTCCGCCTCGATCTTCTCGTACGCGTTGAACTTGAGCGTGTTGACCGCCCACCAGTTCTCGGCGGTGACGCCCTTCTCGGCGAGTGCGGCGCGGGCGCTCGGGTCGGTGCTCGGCAGCGTCGCGACGGCCGAGACCATCGTCGTCGGGTTGGCCGGCGGGGGGACGTAGTCCGGGTTCTTGGCCTTGGCCTCCCGGGCCATCGCGGCGCCGTCGGCCTTCAGCTTGGCCTCGGCCGTCTTGAGCTTGTCCGCGTCCTGCTCGGTACCGCCGCCGATGTACTCCTCGATGGCGATGCGCTCGAGGTAGGCGTACGAGGACAGGGCGATGCGCTGGCTGGCCAGGTTGCCGTCGTCCGGGCCCGGCTTGACCAGGATGTGCATGCCGATCGAGCGCTGCAGCGACAGGGCCGCCTTGGTGAGCTCGATGGCGTACACGGTCCGGCCGTAGCTGGTGATGTTGCCGGTGCCCAGGCCGAGCTCGTTGGCGAACTCGGTCAGCGGGTGGGCGACCTCGACGTAGCCCTCCTCGGTCTGCACACCCTTGAGCTTGGAGGTGTACGCGACCTGGCGCAGGGTCTGCAGCTTCGGCTCCGCCTTGCGGAACAGCTTCAGACGGCGCTCGAGGCCGGGCTTGGCCGGCATGCTCTGGGCCGCCGTGTCGAAGGCGTCGGCCGCCTCGTCGGTGGCCTTGCGGACCTGGGTGACGGTCGCCTTGTCCTGGGCCGTCTGGGCGCTGCCCTTCAGCAGGGGCGCGGCCGAGGTGTCGCGCTCGTTGTAGAGGGCGTTGGCGTACAGCAGGGAAGCGCGCACCAGGCGCGCGGTGTTCTCCGCGTCCTCGGCCTCCTGCCAGGTGTCGATCGAGCTCTTCACCTGGAAGCCGCCCATGACGAGGCCGACCAGCACGGGTATGAGCAGGATCGCGTTGAGCCTGGTCGCCACGCGCCAGTTGCGCGGGGAGAGACGGCCGCTGCTCTCGGCAGGCGTGGCCGTCGGCTCCGAACCGGGCACGGGGGCGGGCGCCGCTGTGCGCGGCGGCGGGGTGAAGTTGCCCCGGGCCGACGGCTCGGGACTGTTCTTGCTTCGCCTCACTCGACCAACAACCTCTCGGCGGTCGGCACCAACGTTGTGCCGCAGTGTCTCAGCGCCCAACACGTCGTCGACGGACGAGTGCGTCATTGACTATTGGGCAGTTCAGGCATTCCAGCACGACGACCTGCGCTCTTCCAAACAGTCCGAGGCAGGGATTCCGAGTGATGTAAGCCCCAGATAAAACGGTCATAAAGAGCGAGCCCCGCCAAAAGGCGGGGCGATTGTGCGCGCAGCGAGACCGGATGTGCGCGACGCGTGGCCGTACCACCCGATTCCTCTGCCGAAACGTTATGAACACCTTGGCCGACCGTGTCAAAAGACACAGTCGGCTCCGGTGTATCTACGACAACTGCCGTATGGCGCTCTCGAATTGGGTGCTACCTCAGCCGTGCCATCAAAGCGTGCTCGACCAGCGTGATCAGGGCACTCTTCGCATCGGCCCGATGGCGGGCGTCCGTCGTGATGATCGGGGTGTCCGGTCCGATCTGCAACGCCTCGCGCACCTCCTCGGGCTGGTAGGGCTGCTGGCCGTCGAAGCCGTTCAGCGCGACGACGAAGGGCAGGCCGCTGTTCTCGAAGTAGTCGACGGCCGGGAAGCAGTCGGCGAGCCGGCGCGTGTCCACCAGGACCACCGCGCCGATGGCGCCGCGCACCAGGTCGTCCCACATGAACCAGAAGCGGTCCTGGCCCGGCGTACCGAAGAGGTACAGGATCAGGTCCTGGTCCAGGGTGATACGGCCGAAGTCCATGGCCACCGTGGTGGTGGTCTTGTCCCCGGTGTGGGTCAGGTCGTCGATCCCCGCGCTTGCGGAGGTCATGACGGCCTCCGTGCGCAGCGGGTTGATCTCCGAGACGGCGCCGACGAACGTGGTCTTGCCCACGCCGAAGCCGCCCGCCACCACGATCTTCGCGGACGTGGTGGAACGACCCGCGTCAGAGCTTGCGAAGTCCACTGAGCACCCTTTCGAGCAGTGTCACGTCCGGTGCACCGGTGGCGTCGTCGCCGCCCGGCTGGTGGATCGCGACGAGACCGGCCTCCGCGAGGTCCGCGACGAGGATCCTGGCCACACCCAGCGGCATGTTGAGCAGCGCCGAGACCTCGGCGACCGACTTCACCTCACGGCACAGGTGGCAGATGCGCTGGTGCTCCGGCAGCAGCCCCATGAGCGCCGCGGGGTCCGCGGTCGTGCTGATCAGAGCCTCGATGGCCAGCTGGTAGCGCGGCCGCGTCCGGCCGCCGGTCATGGCGTAGGGCCGTACCAGCGGCTGGTCGCCCTCGTCCTCGTACGGCTCCGCGTACGGATCATGAGAGGCGGGGGGCGGGGTCATGGGTCCTCCGGGCGGGACAGCAAGTCGGTCAGTCGAGCCGTCTGACGGGGCCTGTGTGGGGTGTGTGGCGGCCGGACGGTGATGTGGTGAGACGGGTGGTGCCGGGCCGTTCAGTGGAGCAGACTGCCTTGGAGCTCAGCTCGCAGGTCGGGGGTGAGGACCGCGCCCGCGCGGTCGACCAGGAGCGCCATCTCGTAGCCGACGAGGCCGATGTCGCATTCGGGGTGTGCCAGGACGGCCAGCGACGAGCCGTCCGAGACGGACATCAGGAAGAGGAACCCCCGCTCCATCTCCACGACCGTCTGAGCGACGTCGCCGCCCTCGAAGATCCGGGAGGCGCCTGCCGTCAGTGACGTCAGGCCGGAGGCGACGGCCGCGAGCTGGTCCGCGCGGTCGCGCGGAAAGCCCTCCGACAGCGCCAGGAGGAGACCGTCGGCGGACACGACGACGGTGTGGGACACCCCGGGGGTGTTGTCCACGAAGTTGGTGATCAACCAGTTGAGGTTCTGTGCCGCCTGGCTCATCGGACTCAACTAACGCTCCTGCTGGTGAGAGGGTCGAGGGAAGCTGCCGGTCTGGGTGGACCCGGCCTGACGACCCTGTGCGATACCGCGACGGAGATTGGTCAGCCGGCCCCGGACGTCATCGGGCGCCCGGGAGATCTGCGGACCACTCTGCTGCGCCGGCTGCTGCTGAGCCGTGCCCGCGACGAGGTTCGCCCGGGGCACACGGCGCGGCAGGCCGGAGGTGGTGACACCGCCCGCGGCGGGCTGGCGGACGCGCTCGGCCTGGCGGCCGAGGTCGTCGTTGGGTGAACTGCGCCAGCCGGCGGGTGCGGACGACCGCTGCGGACCGGTGGGCCCCTGCGGTTGCTGCGGGGACGGAGCCGAGCCGTTGTTCTGCGGCTGCTGCTCCTGCTGGCCGTGTTGGCCGTGGAACCAGTTGGTCTCCAGTGTGTCGTACAGCGGCGTACGCCCGTCGCCCGGACCGGACGCCGGCGGCAGGGCCTCGGGCTCCTGCCGGACGGGCCGGGCCTGCGGGGCGGGCGGCCGCGGTGCGCCGAAGTCGGACCCGCCCCGGCCGCCGTTGACCTGCGGCCGCTCGAACTGGCCCGTGCCACCGGGGTCGGCCGGCGTGGCCGGACCCGGAAGGGTGGGCCGGCCGGAGCCGCCGTCCTGGCGGGGTGCCGGGTACTGGCCGGTGGAGCCGTTGTCCTGGCGCTGCGCCTGATACTGGCCGGTCGGCCCGTTGTCCTGGCGCCCGGGGTACTGGCTGCCGCTGTTGTCCTGGCGAGGTGCCGGGTACTGGCCCGTGGAGCCGTTGTCGTAGGACTGGGGGGCCTGCGGTGCCGGGTACTGGCCCGTCGTGGACGACGGGTCGCGGCGCCCGGCCGGGGAGCCGAAGACGTCCGGGCGGACGAACTGACCCGGGTCCTGCGATCCGTTCGTGCCGGAGGCGAACCGGTCCGAGTGCTGGGGGCCGCCCATGCCGAAGTCGGCGGGCGAGCCGGGGCCCTGCCGGTCGTCGTCACGCGGCACGGCCGGGAGCTCCGCCGTCGCGCCCGGGCCCTGCCGGTCGTCGATCCGCGGCATCTGGGACGTACGGGAGACGTCCGGCTCCTCGTGACCACGCGGGGTGTCCAGCGAGGCACGCGGCACCGGCGGCTGGGCGTTCTCGTCGCTCCAGCTCGGCACGCGCGGCTGCTGGTCGCCACCGGGCAGCTCGGCCCGCGGACCGCCGCGCGGCGGGAGCTGCGGCCGACGGCCCTGGCCCTGCTCGGCGTTGCCGCCCGGGCGCTGCGAGCCTCGGCCGCCACCGAAGGCGTCCTGACCCTGCGGTCCGTTCGTGCCCGCGGCCTGCATGCCCTGCGGGGCACCCGGGGCCTGCTGCCCGAACCCGGCACCGGCCGGAGCCGGACGGCCCTGCGGCGGCGCGGAGGGAGCACCCTGGTCGAACAACGACGGGGACTTCTCGGGACCCTGGGGTCCGCGCGCTCCGCCCGGCGCTCCCGGACGGCCGCCGTCCGCGTCCCGTCCGGGCAGCGCGGCCCGCGGGCTCTGGCCCGGACCGAGCCGGCCCGCGCCGGACGCACCGGCACCGAAGGCACCGGCGGCGGAGGGACCCGCCCCGAGCGCGCCGCCGCCCTGGCCGGCACCGGCGCCACGGCGGGCCGCGGCCACACCGGCGGCGGCCTGTGCCGCGGCCGGACCGCCACCGCCGAGCGGCGGCTGGCCGGGCTGCTTGGGCTGGGGCTTCCTGCCGCCCTGGGCGACGTCGACGGGCAGCATGACCAGCGCGGTCGTACCACCGGAGTCGGACGGGCGCAGCTGGATGCGGATGCCGTGCCGCTGCGACAGACGGCCGACCACGAACAGACCCATGCGGCGGGAGACGGAGACGTCCACCGTCGGGGGAGAGGCGAGCCGCTCGTTGATCGCGGCCAGGTCCTCCGGCGACAGACCGATACCGGTGTCGTGGATCTCGATCAGCACCCGGCCGTCGGGCAGCGCGTGACCGGTGACCTTGACCTTGGTCTGCGGCGAGGAGAACGAGGTCGCGTTCTCCAGCAGCTCGGCGAGCAGGTGCACGAGGTCGTTGACGACCCGGCCGGCCACTTCGGTGGTCGGCACGGCGGCCAGCTCGATGCGCTCGTACTGCTCCACCTCGGACGCGGCGGCGCGGAGCACGTCGACCAGCGGGACCGGGCGGGTCCAGCGGCGGCCGGGCTCCTCACCCGCGAGGACGAGGAGGTTCTCACCGTTACGGCGCATGCGGGTGGCGAGGTGGTCGAGCTTGAACAGCGAGGACAGCTGGTCCGGGTCGGCCTCGCGGGACTCCAGCTCGGAGATCAGCGACAGCTGGCGCTGGATCAGACCCTGGGAGCGGCGCGAGAGGTTGGTGAACATCGCGTTGACGTTGCCCCGCAGGAGGGCCTGCTCGGCGGCGAGGCGGACCGCCTCGCGGTGCACGTCGTCGAAGGCCGCGGCCACCCGGCCGATCTCGTCCCGGGAGTGCACACCGACCGACTCCACGGACGTGTCGACGTCCTGCGGGTCGGACTCGGAGAGCTGCTTGACCAGCTCGGGCAGCCGGTCGGAGGCGACCTTGGTCGCGGTCTCCTCCAGGCGGCGCAGCGAGCGGATCATGGAGCGGGCCACGACGAAGGCGCCGACCAGCGACACACCGAGCACGATCAGGATCAGCGCACCGGAGATGATCGCGTCGCGCTCCGTGGCGCTGCGCAGCTCGCGGGCCTTCTGTTCCATCTCCTCGAGCAGCGTGTGCTCGATGTTCTTCATCTGCTGGATCTTGGTGGAGCTGTCGTCCAGCCAGTCGCGGTAGGACCGCTTGTCCTGCTGGGCGAGACCGCTCGCGGAGACCAGGGCACGGCCCGCGTAGGTGTCGGTGGCCTTGATCGTGGAGTTGCCGCCGTCCTCGATCGGCTTCAGCAGCTCGGCGGCGGCGTCCTCGCCGTAGATGCTCTTGAAGCTGCGGATCTCGGACTTCTGGCTCTCCAGGGACGACTCGGCGTAGAGCCGGTCGTTCGGCGAGAGCTTGCCGGTCGTGGTGTTGCTCGCGGGCAGCGCCGCCGCGAGGGCCGCGCGCTGGATGGAGGAGTACTCCTTGGCGGAGGAGAAGGCCGCCAGTGCCCGGGTGCGCTGGATCATGTCCGGGTTGCTGGTCGCCTCGGCCATGTCCTGGGAGAGGTCGACCAGGTTCTCGATCAGACGGTGGTACGCCTCGATCGTCTGCGTGGAGTTGCCCTCGGAGGCGTAGGCGCTCTTGCGGATCTGCGCCAGGTCGCCCAGCTCGCCGGCGAGCTGGATGAGGTACTCGCGGACGCCCTTGAGGTTGCCTTCCTTGCTGGCGCTGTCGATCTCCTCGGAACTGTCGAGGAAGTTCTTCATCGCCCGGTCGGTCTTCTCGCGCAGACCCTTGACCGTGAAGTCGGTCGCCTTGCCGCCGTGCGCGAGCGGGCCGGCCGACTGGTCGCGCTCCTCCTGGAGCGCGGCCGACAGCTCGGTGGCCTGCTTGGTCATGTCCGTCAGCAGCTTCATGTTGTCGAGCTGCTGGATGTCGTCCATGGACTGGTTGATACGCAGCGCGCCCAGCGAGGTGGCCGCGACCACCGGGAGAGCGAGCAGCGAGACCAGCCGGGTGGAGATGCGCCAGTTGCGCAGGGCTATTCGCGGGCCGGGGCCGGTGGGGCCCGTCGGCGGCTTCAGCGGCGGGGACGGGTTCGAGGCCCCCGAGGGGGCCGATGGACCGGACCGCCCCGAGTGCTCACCGCCGTCGCCGGCCGAGCCCGGGTTCTGGGCGTGCTGGGGCGCGGGGCCGCCCTTCATGGCGCCAGTCCCGCCGTGCGGCTCCGGCTCCGCCGAAGCGCTGCCATCCCTCTTGAAACGTCCCTGCACTAGCGTCGCAACCTCTGGACCAGGCACCCCGTCGCGTCAGCGGCGGGGCACGGTGTCGGCGTTCTGGGGACGCCCTGAGTACGCCCCCGTGGTGGTCTTGAGTGACCGGCGCTGGCTCCCCCTTCTCGCCGCCACTCGGCGCGTCTGTGCGCCCCCTGTGCGCCGGCTCGATCCTGCGGCGGTCCGTGAGATTCCAGCACAGCACAGGATCTCCAACAAGGCCCGTAGGCCAGGCCGTGACATAGGTGACACCACGTGAGGGCCGGATCACCGGACGTAGAAAGTGAGTTCGTCCATTTCGGACGTAAGCCCGCGAGTCGTCAAGCCCTGAGGGGTGTCCCAGTCGCCATGATCAGGAGCGGAATGATGGCTTCAGGGGGTCAATGTCCGTTTCGTGGGGGTGGGGCATGAGTCCGGATTGACCGATTCGGACTCTGATTCGTGAGGAAACTCACATGCTGATCATGGCCCCTCCGCGATTGGGCCGGGAATCCCATGTTTAGCCTGACGCTTTACAGAGATGGCAAAACCGACAACCCGCGCCCGGCGCGAGGTCCATGGACCCGCCCGGCGCCGTCACAGGACAGGGTCAAGTAAACAGTGAAGACGACGACGATGTTCCACAAGATCGCCAACCCGCGACGCACGACGCTGGCGCACCTGGACGACGCCGGCGAACTGCAGACGCCGGAGCAGCCGGAGCACAGCGTCGAACTCCCCGCACAGACCGCCAACCCCAAGCGCACCATCCTCATCGAGGTCCCCGTCGCGGCCGCCGCGGCCGCGGTGTGACACCAGGTAGTACGCGCACCGGCCGCCGACTGCTCAAGGCGGCAGGACACGAACATCGAGGGCGCCCTCCGGCAGCGGGGGGCGCCCTTCATCATGAGCACGGCGCGGACACCCGCCCGCGTTAGCCTGGAGCGTCAGACTCCAGCCGCTTCAGTCAAGGGGCCAAGCATCCCGTGCGCATCGCCAGATTCTCCATCGACGGGAACGTCGCCTTCGGCGCCATCGAGGGCGAAAAGCAGGACGAGCTAGTCCTGGACATCATCAAGGGCATCCCGTTCGCGGACTTCGAGCTCTCCGGGACGAAGGTGCCGGTCAGCAAGGTCAGGCTGCTGCCCCCGGTGCTCCCCAACAAGGTCGTGGCCTTCGGCCGCAACTACGCCGAGCACGCCAGGGAACTGGGCAACGAGGTCCCCGACGCCCCCTTCGCCTTCTTCAAGCCCTCCACCTCGGTGATCGGCCCCGGCGACGACATCCAGTACCCCTCCTTCTCCGAGGAACTGCACCACGAGGCCGAGCTGGCCGTCGTCATCGGCCGGATGTGCCGTGAGGTCCCGCGCGAGCGCGTCCGGGACGTGATCTTCGGGTACACCTGCGCCAACGACATCACCGCCCGCGACGTCCAGCGGCGCGAGAAGCAGTGGGCCCGGGCCAAGGGCTTCGACTCCTCCTGCCCGCTCGGCCCCTGGGTGGAGACGGACCTGGACCCGGCCGACCTCACCATCCAGCTCACCGTCAACGGCCAGCAGCGCCAGCTCGGCCGTACGAGCGAGATGATCCACTCCATCGAGGACCTGATCGTCAACATCTCCGAGGCCATGACGCTGCTCCCCGGCGACGTGATCCTCACGGGCACCCCGGCTGGGGTCGGCCCCCTGAACGTCGGCGACGAGGTCGCCGTCACCATCGAAGGCATCGGCACTCTCACCAACAAGGTTGTCAAGCGTGGCTAGCGCACCCGGCACTCCCGTACGCGTCCGTTTCTGTCCGTCGCCCACCGGTAACCCCCACGTGGGCCTGGTGCGCACCGCCCTGTTCAACTGGGCGTTCGCCAAGCACCACCAGGGCACTCTGGTCTTCCGCATCGAGGACACCGACGCGGCGCGCGACTCCGAGGAGTCGTACACCCAGCTGCTCGACTCGATGCGCTGGCTGGGCTTCGACTGGGACGAGGGCCCCGAGATCGGCGGCCCCCACGCGCCGTACCGCCAGTCGCAGCGCATGGACCTGTACAAGGACGTCGCGGCCAAGCTCCTCGACGCCGGCCACGCCTACCGCTGCTACTGCTCCCAGGACGAGCTGGACACCCGCCGTGAGGCCGCCCGCGCCGCCGGAAAGCCCTCCGGCTACGACGGCCACTGCCGCGAGCTGACCGACGCCCAGGTCGAGGAGTACAAGGCCCAGGGCCGGGAGCCGATCGTCCGCTTCCGGATGCCCGACGAGACGATCACCTTCACGGACCTGGTCCGCGGCGAGCTGACCTTCACCCCGGAGAACGTCCCGGACTACGGCATCGTCCGCGCCAACGGCGCCCCGCTCTACACGCTGGTCAACCCGGTCGACGACGCCCTGATGGAGATCACCCACGTCCTGCGCGGCGAGGACCTGCTCTCCTCCACCCCCCGCCAGATCGCCCTGTACAAGGCGCTGACCGAGCTGGGCATCGCCAAGGAGACCCCCTCCTTCGGCCACCTGCCCTACGTCATGGGCGAGGGCAACAAGAAGCTCTCCAAGCGCGACCCGCAGTCCTCCCTCAACCTCTACCGGGAGCGCGGCTTCCTCCCCGAGGGCCTGCTCAACTACCTCTCCCTGCTCGGCTGGTCCCTCTCCGCCGACCAGGACGTCTTCTCGATCGACGAGATGATCGCGGCCTTCGAGATCTCCGACGTGAACCCCAACCCGGCCCGCTTCGACCTGAAGAAGTGCGAGGCCATCAACAGCGACCACATCCGCCTGCTGGATGTGAAGGACTTCACCGAGCGCTGCCGCCCCTGGCTCCAGGCCCCGTTCGCCCCCTGGGCCCCGGAGGCCTTCGACGAGGCGAAGTGGCAGGCCATCGCGCCGCACGCGCAGACCCGTCTCAAGGTGCTCTCCGAGATCACCGACAACGTCGACTTCCTGTTCCTGCCGGAGCCGGCCGAGGACGAGGCCAGCTGGACCAAGGCCATGAAGGAAGGCTCGGACGCCCTCCTGCGCACCGCCCGCGAGAAGCTGGAGGCCGCCGACTGGACCTCCGCCGAGTCGCTGAAGGAGGCCGTCCTGGCCGCCGGTGAGGCACATGGCCTCAAGCTCGGCAAGGCCCAGGCCCCCGTCCGTGTCGCCGTCACCGGCCGCACGGTCGGCCTGCCGCTCTTCGAGTCCCTGGAGGTCCTGGGCAAGGAGCGGACCCTGGCCCGGATCGACGCGGCGCTGGCGAAGCTGGCCGCGTAACGCACCACCCACCGACGAGGGCGGCGTCCGCTTCGGACGCCGCCCTCGTCGTGTCCGCCCAGCCGTCACCCGGAGTTCACCCTTCCGGCCAACTCCCGTCCCCTGCGGAGACGTTGGATGCCCCCTGTGCACACGGTGCGCGTGTGCGCCCTGGTACCGGGGGAGGGAACATGAGCCGTTCACGAAGACTTGTCCACACGGCCGTCGGCGGGGTGGTGGCCCTGTCCTGCACCGTGCTGTCCGCACCCGCGCAGGCGGCACCCGACGCCGGGGAGCCGGTGGGCACGGTGCGGCTCGTCACCGAGAAGCGCGTGACCGTCGACTACCCGTGGGCCGGCGCGTCCGGCTTCCAGTACCGGCCGGGAACCACCTCGGTCACCACGGTGGACTACCCCGACGCGGTCCCCCCTGCCCATGCCGGTCCGGACGACCTGGCCAGCGGCACCGACGTCGTGAACACCCGCTCGGGCCAGACGGTCACGCAGAAGCACCGCTCCACGGGCGTCACCGCCACCGTCACGATCCCCTCCGGCCACGCCGTCCGGGCCACCGTCGGTTGGAGCGTGCTCACCATGGACGGCACGGGCGCCCTGCACGTGCTGCGCGCCGCCGCCGACGGCACCACCACGGACACCCCGGTCACCGGCCTCCCCGCGGGCGCCCGCCCCGTCTACTACCGCACCGGCGGCTCGGTCGGCCGTCTCGCGATCGTGTACGTGCTGGACGACAAGACCTCCGTGGGCCTGGTCGACCTCGCGGACGGCGCCTTCCGCACGTACGTCAACGCCGACGAGGCGACCCCGCAGCTCGCCTTCAACGACCGCTGGCTGGTCGCCGACTGGAAGGCGATCCGGGTGGACGCCGGACCCGGCACCGAGCCCACCGCCCTCACCAGGACCGACGCCCAGCTCGAAGCCGTCGTCGGCGACCGACTCCTCATCGGCAACCCCACCTTCGTCGTCGGTGGCACCGAAGCCGCGCTCGCCGCCCGTTCCCTCCCCACCGGCGCCACGAGCACCGTGCTCACCTCGTCCTTCGGGGGCATCGGCCCGACCCTGGACGGCGGCGCCCTCGCCACCGCCGGACCCTCCAGCCTCGACTGGAACATCCACCGCATCACCCCCACCGGCAACGGCGGCCTCACCACCACCAAGGTGGCCCAGGTCCCCGCCTTCTCGACCGGAGTGGAGGCACTGGCCGTCGCCGGCGGCGAGTTGTTCCTCTACGGCACCACGCCGGGCGGCTCCCACCGGTACAACAGCTTCCAACTGGACGCCGCCGGCAAGCCCACCGGCTCCCAGACCCGCCGCAGTCCGGGTCTGGCAGCGCCCCGCTGCCTCACCGGCGACGCCGCCTGCCCCCAGCTGGAGGCCCTGGGCGACGGCCGCGTCGCCTCCCTGTGGACGGACACCGACGGCAGGGAAGCGGTCCTGAACGTCGGCCTCGACACCACGACCGTCGTCAACGCCCCCACGGACGGCGACTCCGCGGGCCGCCTCGCCGGCAGCAGCGGCCGCTACGCGCTCTACAACGGCGGCTCCGGCACCCAGCGGATCACCGACTTCCCGCGCGCCGCGACAAGCGGCACGACCACCCTCACCCGCGCCCGCACCGCCGCCGCCGTCTGGGGACAGACCCTGTGGGCCCCGGGCAGCACCCAGGGCGCGGTCACCGGCCGCAACCTCAAGACCGGCACGACCACCACCATCGCCACCGGCGCCCCCTGCACGCCCACCGACATCCAGGCCGTCAACACCTGGCTGTACTGGTCCTGCGGCACCTCGGCGGGCGTCTACGACCGGGCCACCAACCGCAGGATCACGGTCCCGGCCGACATCGGCCCGGCCCGCCTCGCCGACGGCTTCCTGCTCCGCGAGAACCGCACCACCCACGACCTGCTGCTCACCGACTTCCACACCGGCACGGCCACCACCCGCGCCCTGGTGAGACTGCCGGCCACCGACCAGAACACCGGCGGCAGCAACGGCCGCTGGGCCGTCGACCGCTTCGGCGGCCACATCGCCTACCTCAACGGCACCTACGGCGAGGTGTCGATCGTCCCCAGCGGCGTTCCGACCTCGCCGCTCGCGCAGACGGAGGCCCAGGTCTACTCGCCGACCGTGATCGGCAGATCGTTCCCCTGGTCACCGGTCTGGCAGCTGAACAAGCCGTCCACCTGGACCCTCACCCTGACCACGGCCTCCGGCACCGCCGTCCGCACCCTGACCGGCACCTCCACCGGCGCCGCCGTACGCCCCGCCTGGGACGGCACCACCGACACCGGCGCCGGGGCGCCCTCCGGCGGCTACACCTGGAAGCTCAGCGCCCGCCCGCGCGACGGCCAGGGGCCGGACCTCACGCTCTCCGGCACGATGACCCTGGGCTGAGCGCGGGGCGCGGTGGGTACGGTCGGACCATGAGCATCCAAGCCGTGGTCTGGGACGTCGACGACACCCTCTTCGACTACACCACCGCCGACCGCCTCGGCATGCGCGCCCACCTGATGACCGAGGGCCTGCTCGACGACTACGACACCGTCGACCAGGCCCTCGCCCGCTGGCGGGAGATCACCGACCTGCAATGGGCGCGCTTCGCGGCGGGGGAGGCCACCTTCGAGGCCCAGCGGCGCGACCGCGTACGGGTGTTCCTGGGCCAGCAGCTGACCGACGCCGAGGCCGACGCGTGGTTCCGTCGCTACCGCGACCACTACGAGGAGGTCTGGACCCTCTTTCCGGACGTCCTGCCCGTCCTCGACGCCCTCGCCGCCAGCCACCGGCACGCCGTGCTCTCCAACTCCAGCATCCACGTCCAGGACCACAAGCTCCGCGTCCTCGGCGTCCACGACCGCTTCGAGAGCATCCTGTGCGCAGCGGAACTCGGCGTCTCCAAGCCCGAGGCCGGCGCGTTCCTCGCCGCCTGCACGGCCCTGGATCTGCCGCCCCACCAGGTCGCCTACGTCGGTGACCACCCGGAGATCGACGGGCGGGGCGCCGCCGACGCCGGGCTGCTGTCGGTGTGGATCGACCGCGGCGGCATGTACGCCACGATCGAGCCGCCCGTCGGTCCGCACCGCGTCGCCTCCCTCGCCGAACTGCCCTCTCTGCTCGGCACGGATAGTCGTTTTGGAGCCCCGTCCACCTTCAGGTAATGTTCTTCCTGCGCCGCGGGGCCGGGCCGGAAGGCCGGAACCCCAGGCGCACAACTAGAACAAGAACCCCCTCAGGGGCTTGCGTTCCAGTGGCCTATGGTGTAATTGGCAGCACGACTGATTCTGGTTCAGTTAGTCTTGGTTCGAGTCCAGGTAGGCCAGCTCGCAGAGCTCATCTGCAAGGCCCCCGTTGTGTAGCGGCCTAGCACGCCGCCCTCTCAAGGCGGTAGCGCCGGTTCGAATCCGGTCGGGGGTACAGGGTTCCGAAGGATCGACGATCATCTCGGAACTGCTAGGGCCCCCGTTGTGTAGCGGCCTAGCACGCCGCCCTCTCAAGGCGGTAGCGCCGGTTCGAATCCGGTCGGGGGTACTGACTGGTCTAAACCACATTGGTCTATGGTGTAATTGGCAGCACGGCTGATTCTGGTTCAGTTAGTCTTGGTTCGAGTCCAGGTAGACCAGCTCGGACCTGCGGCGGTGCAGTACTAAACGCTTGCAGGCTCCACGCCCCCGTTGTGTAGCGGCCTAGCACGCCGCCCTCTCAAGGCGGTAGCGCCGGTTCGAATCCGGTCGGGGGTACATCAGAGAAAGGCCCTCCACTGCGGTGGGGGGCCTTCTTCGTACGCCCGTTGTTTGGGGGCGCGGGGAACTGCGCGAGCAACCACTGCCGGGCCCGCACCCGACGACGAAACCGCCCCCGCCATGGCGCTGGGTCGGGGGGAAAGCCTGCCGCGGCGTTGAGGCCTGCTCTCCCCAAGGGTGATCAGTCGGTTCAGCCGGTCCGTCGCAGCGCCTCGGAGAGGCGCCCCGCCGCATCGATCACAGCCTGCGCATGCATTCGCCCCGGGTGCCGCGTCAGACGCTCGATCGGCCCGGACACCGACACGGCCGCCACCACACGGTTCGACGGCCCCCGCACCGGCGCGGAGACGGACGCGACCCCCGGCTCGCGCTCGCCGATCGACTGGGCCCAGCCCCGGCGCCGTACGCCCGACAGGGCCGTCGCCGTGAAACGGGCGCCCTGCAGACCGCGGTGCAGCCGCTCCGGCTCCTCCCAGGCCAGCAGGATCTGTGCCGAGGAGCCGGCCTTCATCGTGAGCGTCGAGCCGACCGGGACCGTGTCCCTCAGGCCGGACAGACGCTCCGCCGCGGCCACGCAGATCCGCATGTCGCCCTGGCGGCGGTAGAGCTGCGCGCTCTCGCCCGTGATGTCACGGACATGGGTGAGCACCGGGCCGGCGGTGGCGAGGAGACGGTCCTCACCCGCTGCCGCGGCGAGTTCTGCCAGGCGGGGGCCGAGAATGAAACGGCCCTGCATGTCACGCGCCACCATGCGGTGGTGTTCCAGGGCCACGGCCAGGCGGTGGGCCGTGGGTCGTGCCAGTCCGGTAGCGCCGACCAGGCCCGCGAGGGTGGCCGGACCGGACTCCAGAGCGCTCAGGACGAGGGCCGCCTTGTCCAGAACGCCGACGCCGCTACTGTTGTCCATGAAACGATACTCGCGTCTCACTCTGTGAAACGCAAGTTCAATTTTCCGTGGAACCCGCCACTCTTGAAGACACGAAGTCACAACGGCCCGTGACGTACGGGCCTGGCGGCGGATGCCCGGAATCCAGGGGCGCGGGCCCGCCTCCTCAAGATCTCTAGTTGGGCCGGCGGATCGTCGTCGGCCGGAGGGAACAGCGATGGGTAGGACACTCGCGGAGAAAGTCTGGGACGACCATGTCGTCCGGCGCGCCGAGGGCGAGCCCGACCTTCTCTTCATCGATCTGCACCTGCTGCACGAGGTGACCAGCCCGCAGGCCTTCGACGGCCTCCGCAAGAGCGGCCGCAAGGTGCGGCGCCTCGACCTCACCATCGCCACCGAGGACCACAACACCCCCACCCTCGACATCGACAAGCCCATCGCCGACCCGGTCTCCCGGGTCCAGCTGGAGACACTGCGCAAGAACGCCGCCGAGTTCGGCGTGCGCCTGCACCCGCTGGGCGACGTCGAGCAGGGCGTCGTGCACGTCGTCGGGCCTCAGCTGGGCCTGACCCAGCCCGGCACCACCGTCGTCTGCGGCGACTCCCACACCTCCACGCACGGCGCCTTCGGCGCGCTGGCGTTCGGCATCGGCACCTCCCAGGTGGAGCACGTGCTGGCCACCCAGACGCTGCCGATGTCCCGCCCGAAGACCATGGCGATCACGGTCGACGGCGAACTGCCCGACGGCGTCACCGCCAAGGACCTGATCCTGGCGATCATCGCGAGGATCGGCACCGGCGGCGGCCAGGGCTACGTCCTGGAGTACCGCGGCGAGGCCATCGAGAAGCTCTCGATGGAAGCCCGCATGACCATCTGCAACATGTCGATCGAGGCCGGTGCCCGCGCGGGCATGATCGCCCCGGACGAGACCACCTTCGCGTACCTCCAGGGCCGTCCGCACGCCCCCGAGGGCGCCGACTGGGACGCGGCCGTCGAGTACTGGAAGACGCTCAGGACGGACGAGGACGCCGAGTTCGACGCCGAGGTCGTCATCGACGCCACCGAGCTGGCGCCGTTCGTCACCTGGGGCACCAACCCCGGCCAGGGCGCACCCCTTTCGGCGTCCGTCCCCGACCCTGCTTCGTACGAAGACGCATCGGAGCGCTTCGCCGCCGAAAAGGCCCTGGAGTACATGGGGTTGGAGGCGGGTCAGCCGCTGCGCTCCATCAAGGTGGACACCGTCTTCGTAGGCTCCTGCACCAACGGCCGCATCGAGGACCTGCGGGCCGCGGCCGAGATCGTGAAGGACCGCAAAGTCGCCGACGGCGTACGGATGCTGGTCGTCCCGGGCTCCGCGCGGGTCGGTCTGCAGGCCGTTTCCGAGGGTCTGGACGTCGTCTTCAAGGACGCCGGCGCCGAATGGCGGCACGCGGGCTGCTCGATGTGTCTGGGCATGAACCCCGACCAGCTGGCCCCGGGTGAGCGCTCCGCGTCCACCTCCAACCGCAACTTCGAGGGCCGGCAGGGCAAGGGCGGCCGTACGCACCTGGTGTCGCCGCAGGTCGCGGCCGCGACCGCCGTCCTGGGCCACCTGGCCTCCCCGGCCGACCTGTCCGCCGCCGACACCCGTACGCCCGCTGGAGTCTGATCAGTCATGGAAGCCTTCACCACCCACACCGGCCGGGCCGTCCCGCTGCGCCGCAGCAACGTCGACACCGACCAGATCATCCCCGCCCACTGGCTCAAGAAGGTCACGCGCGACGGGTTCGAGGACGGGCTGTTCGAGGCCTGGCGCAAGGACGAGACGTTCGTGCTCAACCAGCCCGAGCGGCAGGGCGCGACCGTCCTGGTCGCCGGCCCCGACTTCGGCACCGGCTCCTCCCGTGAGCACGCCGTCTGGGCGCTGCAGAACTACGGCTTCAAGGCCGTGATCTCCTCCCGCTTCGCCGATATCTTCCGCGGCAACTCGCTCAAGAACGGCCTGCTCACGGTCGTTCTGGAGCAGAAGATCGTGGACGCGCTGTGGGAGCTCGCCGAGAAGGACCCGCAGGCCGAGATCACCGTCGACCTGGAGAGCCGCGAGGTGCGCGCCGAGGGCATCACCGCCGCCTTCGAGCTGGACGAGAACTCCCGCTGGCGGCTGCTGAACGGCCTCGACGACATCTCGATCACCCTCCGGAACGAGGAGGACATCGCCGCGTACGAGGCGAAGCGTCCCGCCTTCAAGCCGCAGACGATCCAGCTCTGATCCGGAGCACGATCCGCCGCCTCTGAACAAGGCGACTTTCGGCCACCGCAACACCCCCTCTGTACCCCCGATCAGCCCGATCGGGGGTACAGCCGTTTCTGCACCCGAACGGCCCTGCCCGCCCGGAATGCGACGCTCAACTTCCCGCGTTATGCCGGTGGTTGTCGGGGTACGCGAGGTGTACAGCCGCGACTTCCGCGCGTGCCCGGAAGGCCGTTTGCGGCGGCAGTTGTCCCCTGCGCAGGCGACAACTCGCCCCAGATGGCACAATCTGTGCATGGAACACGACGGCCAACTCGAGCTCTATGCGGCAGTCGCGGGCCAACTCAAGGAAGCGCACGCAAGAGTGCGCGCACTGCAAGTCCCGGAGGGCGTACGGATGGCGCTGACCCGGAAGCTGCTGGTCATTACGGCCGCGGCCAAGCACGATCTCGCCGACGCGGCAAGGCGGCTGGAACGGTTCACCGCGGACCTCGACGAGGGACGTCTCCCCGACGAGGAACGCTGAACCGGACGACACCGCCGAGTTCGTTGCGGCACAAGGGTGAGAAGCCCGTTTCGTGTTTGATTTGCGGTATATATCTGCCTAACGTGCGAAAAAGCTTGAACACATTCGTTCTGGCGATGTCTCCGAAGGGGAAGACGTGAACAAGGCGCAGCTCGTAGAAGCGATTGCCGACAAGATGGGCGGCCGTCAGCAGGCCGCCGATGCTGTCGACCACGTACTGGACGCCATCGTCCGCGCGGTCGTCTCGGGTGAGCGGGTTTCCGTCACCGGCTTCGGTTCGTTCGAGAAGGTCGACCGTCCGGCCCGGTACGCCCGTAACCCCCAGACGGGCGAGCGGGTTCGGGTCAAGAAGACCTCTGTTCCGCGCTTCCGTGCGGGTCAGGGCTTCAAGGACCTGGTCAGCGGCTCGAAGAAGCTGCCGCGTGGCGGCGAGGTCTCGGTCAAGAAGGCGCCGAAGGGCAGCCTGACCGGCGGTGCCGGCGCGACGGTGAAGAAGGCCGCAGCGAAGAAGGCGACCGCGAAGAAGGCCGCCGCGAAGAAGACCACCGCCAAGAAGACGACGGCGAAGAAGGCGACCACGAAGACGGCGGCCGCGAAGAAGACGACGGCGAAGAAGGCGCCCGCCAAGAAGACCACGGCGACCGCCAAGAGCACCGCCGCGAAGAAGACCACCGCCAAGAAGGCCCCGGCGAAGAAGGCCACGGCCAAGAAGGCGCCCGCCAAGAAGTCGACGGCGCGCAAGACCACCGCCAAGAAGACCACCGCCCGCAAGAAGTAAGGGCGCCGGGTACTCACGCGACGGGCCGGACTCCCGCATGGAGTCCGGCCCGCGGCGTGTTCAGGCACAGGTCGATCAAGCAGAGGTCGTGCAAGCAGAGGTCAGAGGGTCTGCAGTGTCACCAGAGTGATCCTGAGGTCGTCCTTCGCGCCTTCCACCTCGATACGCACGCGCTGCCCCGGGCGCAGCAGCCTGAGACCCCCCGCGTCGAACGCCGGCGCGTCGAAGGGCACCGGGGTGCCGTCGTCCAGGAGCACCTGCCCGCTGCGGCTTTCGGGGTCGTACGTATAAGCGGTCGCCTGCATGGCCGCAGCCTACTGCCCGGGGATCAGCAATCGCGCGGCGGCCGCGGCCGTATGAGGACCGACCCCCAGGGCCAGCGCGTTGCGCAGGTCGTCGCCGGTGTCCACGTCCTGGCGTACGGAATCCACGCCGGCGAGGCCCAGTTCCACGGCCCCGGACGCGTGGTGCCGGGCCCGGGAATCGGTCCCGAAGGCCGGGAGCAATTCACGGCCCGGGGCGGCGGCCAGCAGGGTCGTTCCGATTGCGGCCGCGTCCGGGAGAAATGCGCGCGGGAATTCAGCTGCCGCGTCGAGTACCCGAGTCAATTCCGGCGGGCGCAGTGCAGGCAGATCGGCGTTGAGCGCGGCCACCGGACTTCCGGGACGAGTGGACCGTATGATCCCCGCCCCGTGTGCGAGAGCGGCGTTGAGGCCGCTTCCCGGTTCGTCGGGGATGATCGCGGCGCCGAGTACCGCCAGCTCACGGCCCGCCCGGGCGTCGTCCGTGACGACTGCCACATCCCGTACCGCGGGACAGGCCAGCGCCGCCGCCACGGTGTCCTGGGCGAAGGCGAGCGCCAGGCCCGGCCGCAGCCCGTCGTCCGCGGTGTCCGCAAGCCTGCTCTTGGCCTGGGCCAGGGGTTTCAGGGGTACGACCAACGTCCACTGCACAGGTGTTCCGTCCCTCTCTTGTCGCGGTCATTGTCACCCGGGGCATCGGGCGGCGGGCAGGTCGGGGCGTACGGTGTTCTCGACAGACCGGCGGCCTGGGGCGACACTTGTGCGGCCCCCCGGTGGCCCCCGCTTCAGGCCCTAGAGGAAGGTGTCCGCGTGCCCCGCCGCAGAATCGGCTTCTGGTACCGCTTCGCTGCGGTGATCTGCAAACCGCCGCTGGTGGTTCTGCTCAGGCGGGACTGGCGCGGAATCGAGCACATTCCGGCTGATGGTGGATTTATCACCGCGGTGAACCACAATTCGCACGTCGATCCCTTCGCTTACGCGCACTTTCAGTACAACACCGGGCGTGTCCCGCGATTCCTCGCGAAGAGCGGGCTTTTCAAGAGCGGATTCGTCGGGGCCGCCATGCGGGGCACCGGGCAGATCCCCGTCTACCGCGAGAGCACGGACGCGCTCAGCGCTTTCCGGGCCGCGATCGACGCCGTGAACCGCGGTGAATGCGTCGCCTTCTATCCCGAGGGCACACTCACCCGCGACCCGGAAGGCTGGCCCATGACCGGCAAGACCGGGGCGGCGCGCGTGGCCCTGGAGACCAAGTGCCCGGTGATCCCCGTCGCCCAGTGGGGCTGCAACGAGCTGCTGCCGCCGTACGCGAAGAAGCCGCACCTCCTGCCGCGCAAGACGCACCGCGTGCTGGCCGGGCCGCCCGTGGACCTCACGCGGTTCTACGACCAGGAGATGACCGCGGATCTCCTGAAGGAAGCCACCGAGGTCATCATGGCCGCCGTCACCTGTCAGCTGGAGGAGATCCGCGGGGAGAAGGCGCCCGCCACGCCCTACGACCCGCGCCGGGAGCGGGTCGAACAGCGGCGCCGCACCCAGGCGCAGACACAGCGGGGCGGGCAGGAATCGGTGCAGTCGGTGCAGTCGGCGCAGGAAGAGGGGCTGGGCAAGTGAGCAAGCCGGTCAAGGCGGCGGTCCTGAGCGCCGGTTCGTGGGGTACGGCGTTCGGCATGGTGCTCGCCGACGCGGGGTGCGAGGTCACCCTGTGGGGGCGCCGCCCGGAGGTCGTGGAGGCGATCAACTCCACCCGGACCAATCCCGACTACTTCCCGGGCGTCGAGCTCCCGGAGAACGTACGGGCCACCACGGACCCCGCCGAAGCCGCCGCGGACGCGGACTTCACGGTCCTGTCCGTCCCCTCGCAGACCCTTCGCGGCAACCTCGCCGAGTGGAGCCCGCTGCTCGCTCCCGGCACGGTCCTCGTGTCACTGATGAAGGGCGTCGAACTCGGTTCCGCGATGCGCATGAGCGAGGTCATCGACGACGTCGCCAAGGTCGGTCCGGAGCGGATCGCCGTGGTCACCGGGCCCAACCTGGCCCGGGAGATCGCCGCGCGGATGCCGGCCGCCGCCGTGGTCGCCTGCACCGACGAGGCCGTCGCCCAGCGGCTCCAGGCCGCCTGTCACACGCCGTACTTCCGCCCGTACACCAACACCGACGTCGTCGGCTGTGAACTCGGCGGCGCGGTGAAGAACGTCATCGGTCTCGCCGTCGGCATCGCGGACGGCATGGGCCTCGGCGACAACGCCAAGGGCTCGCTCATCACCCGCGGTCTCGCCGAGACCACCCGGCTCGGCATGGCCCTGGGCGCCGACCCGCTGACCTTCTCCGGACTCGCGGGCCTGGGCGATCTGGTGGCCACCTGTTCCTCGCCGCTGTCCCGCAACCACACGTTCGGCACCAACCTCGGCAAGGGCATGACCCTCCAGGAGACCATCGCGGTCACCAAGCAGACCGCCGAGGGCGTCAAGTCCTGCGAGTCGGTGCTGGATCTGGCCCGGCGGCACGGAGTCGACATGCCGATCACCGAGACGGTCGTCGAAATCGTGCACGAGGGCAAGCCTCCGGTGGTGGCCCTCAAGGAGCTGATGTCGCGCAGCGCGAAGCCCGAACGACGCTGAGCGACGCGACGCCGGGGGCGCTGTCTCCGGGCCCTACCAACGGGTACTCTCAAGCCGATATGAGCACCGAGAACCTCCCCCAGAGCCCAGAGCAGCCGCCTCGCAAGCCGCGTGTGGCCGTCGTGTTCGGCGGGCGCAGCTCCGAACACGGGATCTCCGTGGTCACCGCCGGCGCCGTCCTCAAGGCCATCGACCGGACCAAGTACGACGTCCTGCCGATCGGCATCACCCAGGACGGCCGTTGGGCGCTCACGGCGGACGAACCGGAGCGGATGGCGATCGTCGACCGGCGCCCGCCGAGTGTCGACGCGCTCGCCGAGTCGGACGAGGGCGGAGTGATCCTCCCGGTCGACCCCGCCAACCGCGAAGTCGTCTACAGCGAGCCGGGATCGGTTCCCAAGGCGCTCGGCGAGGTCGACGTGGTCTTCCCGGTGCTGCACGGCCCGTACGGCGAGGACGGCACCCTCCAGGGCCTCCTGGAGCTCTCCGGCGTCCCGTACGTGGGTTCGGGTGTGCTCGCCTCGGCCGTCGGCCAGGACAAGGAGTACATGAAGCGGGTGTTCACCTCCTTCGGACTCCGGGTCGGCCCGTACGTGGTGGTCCGCCCGCGCGAGTGGGAGAGGGACGAGACCGGCGCCCGCAAGAAGATCGTGGACTTCGCGGGCGAGCACGGCTGGCCGCTGTTCGTGAAGCCCGCCCGCGCCGGTTCGTCGATCGGCATCACCAAGGTCGACGACCTCTCCGGACTCGACGAGGCGATCGCCGAGGCCCAGCGGCACGACCCGAAGATCCTGGTGGAGGCCGCGCTGCGCGGCCGCGAGATCGAGTGCGGCGTCCTCGAGTTCGAGGACGGCCCCCGCGCATCGGCCCCCGCCGAGATCCCCACGCCCGAGGCGCACGCGTACTACGACTTCGAGGCCAAGTACATCGACTCGACGCCGGGGATCGTGCCCGCGCCGCTGACGCCGGAGGAGACGGCCGAGGTCCAGCGCCTGGCGGTCGACGCCTTCGAGGCGGCGTCCTGCGAGGGCCTGGTCCGCGCGGACTTCTTCCTCACCGAGGACGGCGAGTTCGTGATCAACGAGATCAACACGATGCCCGGCTTCACGCCCATCTCGATGTATCCGCAGATGTGGCAGGCGAGCGGGGTGTCCTACCCGGAGCTGGTGGACCGCCTGGTGCAGGCGGCACTTGGCCGTTCGACGGGCCTGCGCTGAATCGACGGCGGGTCGCGAGAGGCGTCAGGAGGCGATCCCCTCGGGGATCGCCTTTTTCACAGCGGCAGCCAGATCGATCAGCACCCCGGAGCTGTCCGGCCCCTCGGGCACGCGCACTTCCACGTACGCCTCCCGGTTGGCGGTGGTGAAGACGTGCCCGCCGTCGTCCCGCTCCTCCATCAGCCAGTCCACCCCGTTCACACCTCCGGCGACAGCGTCCGGATCACGTCCGTCCGCCACCTTCGGATCGATCATCTTGGGCGGCTGCGGAACACCGCAGCGCAGTATGATCGCCGGGCTGCCCCAGCCCGCCGTCAGCGCCGACGCGGGCTCGGGATCCTCGCGGCGCTCTCCGTCCACCTTCGCGGGCAGTACCTTGTCCAGGTTCCGGCACAGTTCGGTCGCCTTGACGCCCGGACTGGGAACCGCCGCCGACGCGCTGTCGTCTGCTGAGGAACAGCCCGCGACAGTGATCAACAGCGCGAGAGCGGGCAGGCGGAACATGCGGAAGACAGAACGGTGCCGGTGACGGAAAGAGTTCACCGGCACAGGGTAGACGGGGGCTAGATATGGACGACCGGGCAGGTCAGGGTGCGGGTGATGCCGTCCACCTGCTGGACCCTGGCGACCACCAGACGACCGAGATCGTCGACGGTGTCGGACTGGGCCCGCACGATGACGTCGTACGGTCCTGTCACGTCCTCGGCCTGGACGACCCCAGGGATCTTGCTGATCGTCTCGGCGACGGTCGACGCCTTGCCGACCTCCGTCTGGATCAGGATGTACGCCTGTACCACGGAACCTCCAGGGCGGCCACGAGGATCATGTGGGGAAAAGGAACGCCACGGTATCGCGTCGCCGCTCACCACGGGGAGACCCGCGGGGACCGGGTCTTGCGCGCCGGGGTGCGCATCCGGCAGAACGTGACGGTCACTTCGACCGTAGCGAGGCCAGGGATGCCTCGCGACCGGGTATGGACAGGGACAGAAGGGGAGAAAGGGCAATGAAGGGCACTGTTGGTGAGCTCGGTGAGTTCGGGCTCATCAGGGAGCTCACCTCCCGTCTGACCACCACCCCGGCGGTCCGGGTGGGCCCCGGCGACGACGCCGCCGTGGTGGCCGCGCCCGACCGCAGGGTCGTGGCCAGCACGGACATCCTGGTGGAGGGCCGGCACTTCCGCCGGGACTGGTCGACGGCCTACGACGTGGGCCGCAAGGCGGCCGCGCAGAACCTGGCCGACATCGCCGCCATGGGCGCCGTACCGACCGCGCTGCTGCTCGGTCTTGTCGTCCCGGCCGACCTGCCGGTGACCTGGCCGAGCGAGCTGATGGACGGCCTGCGCGACGAGTGCCAGGTGGCGGGAGCCGCCGTGGTCGGCGGTGACGTCGTACGCGGGGACTCGATCATGGTGTCGATCACGGCGCTCGGCGATCTGCGCAACCAGGAGCCGGTGACACGGGCGGGCGCGCAGCCCGGCGACCTCGTCGCGGTGACCGGCTGGCTGGGCTGGTCGGCGGCCGGGTACGCGGTGCTGTCGCGGGGGTTCCGCTCGCCGCGCGCGTTCGTCGAGGCCCACCGTCGTCCCGAGCCGCCGTATCACGCGGGTCCGGCCGCCGCCGGGCTCGGGGCGACCGCGATGTGCGATGTGAGCGACGGGCTGATCGCCGACCTCGGGCACATCGCCGAGGCCAGCAAGGTGCGGATCGACATCCGCTCCGGGGCGATCGACATCCCGACCCAGATGAACGACATCGGTCAGGCCGTCGGCGTCGACCCGATGCAGTGGGTGCTGACCGGGGGAGAGGACCACGCGATCGTGGCGACGTTCCCGTCGGACGTGAAACTGCCCGCGCGCTGGAAGGTCATCGGCGAGGTCCTCAACCCCTCGGCGCTGCCCCAGGTCACGGTCGACGGGGCGCCGTGGACCAGCAAGGGCGGCTGGGACCACTTCGGAGACATAGAGTCATGATCCCCAACGTCCTCACCGTGGCAGGCTCCGACTCCGGCGGAGGCGCGGGCATCCAGGCCGACCTGAAGACGATGCTCGCGCTCGGCGTGCACGGCATGAGCGTCGTCACCGCGGTGACCGCGCAGAACTCCCTCGGTGTGCAGGGGGCTTGGGAACTGCCCGTGGAGGCCGTGCGGGCCCAGTACCGCAGTGTCGTCGACGACATCGGCGTGCAGGCGGTCAAGACCGGGATGCTGGCCTCCGCGGAACTCGTGGAGGAGGTGGCCGGGTTGCTCGCGGGGACGGACGCCCCCGCGGTCGTCGACCCGGTGGGCGTCTCCAAGCACGGCGACTCCCTGCTCGCCGCCTCGGCGCTGGACTCCGTCCGTACGAAGCTGCTCCCCGTGGCGACGGTCGCCACCCCGAACCTCGACGAGGTGGCCCAGCTGACGGGGGTGCGGGTCGAGTCGGAGGAGCAGTTGCGGCGGGCCGCGGCGGCCGTGCTCGCGTACGGGCCGCGGTGGGTGCTGATCAAGGGCGGGCATCTGCCCGGGGACGCCGTCGATCTGCTCACCGACGGCTCCGAGGAGCACTGGCTGCGGGCGCCGCGCCATGACAACCGGCACACGCACGGCACGGGCTGCACCCTGGCCTCCGCGATCGCCTCACAGCTCGCGAAGGGGCGGTCGGTGCCGGAGGCGGTGGCGGCGGCCAAGGAGTACGTCACGGGAGCCGTCGCGGCCGGCTTCGCGCTCGGCGGGGGCATCGGGCCGGTCGACCACGGCTGGCGGTTCCGCGGCGACGCGTAGCCGCTCGGGTGCGGCGCTCAGGCATGACAAAGAGCCGGTCCACCTGAGGTGGACCGGCTCTCTGAGCGAACCAGCAGTGGCCGCGCGCTGGCTGAGCGTCAGCGCGAGACCTTGCCGGCCTTGATGCACGAGGTGCAAGCGTTCACGCGCTTCGGCGTCCCGCCCACCACGGTACGCACACGCTGGATGTTCGGGTTCCAGCGACGGGGCGTACGGCGGTGCGAGTGCGAGATGTTGTTGCCGAAGCCCGGCCCCTTGCCGCAGACGTCGCAGTTGGCAGCCACGGGTCACTCCAAAGACTTCAGATGCACTTACGGTTGATCCCGGCATGCCGGGATCAGGATCGAAGATCTGAGTGGCGGTGCCAGGGGAATGGCCCGATTGGGATCGGGCAACCGGAGCAGCATACAACGACTGCCCCAGGACGACGAAACTACCATGGTCGGGCGGTGGTCTCACCTGGCCCGCTTCCGGTGAGGGCCGCTCCGGAGACTACGCTGCGTGCCACGTCCAGCAGCTGAGGGAGGCACGGTGGCGCAGGTGCCGCAGACATTCTTCGATGCTCTCGCGGTGCGCACCTGGTGCGGTCTCGCCCTCGAGACGCTGGGGCGGGCGCGTGAGGAGATCGACGCGATCAACGTCTACCCCGTGGCGGACGGGGACACCGGCACGAACCTGTACCTGACCGTGGAGTCCGCGGTCGCCGCGGTCGAGGCGGTGTTCGCGGGCCATGCGGCGGGGGCGGGTCCCGAGGGGCCGACGTTCGCCGATGCCGTCCGGGCGATGGCGCACGGGGCGCTCATCGGTGCCCGCGGGAACTCCGGGACCATCCTCGCCCAGCTGCTGCGCGGCATGGCCCAGGTGCTGGCCGGCGACGAGGCCGCCCACGCCGACGGCCAGGGCCTGCGGCTCGCCCTGCGGCACGCGGCCGACTCCGCGCGCCAGGCCGTGGCCCACCCCGTCGAGGGCACCGTCCTCACGGTCGCCTCGGCCGCCGCCGACTCCGCCGACGGTGCCGAGGGCGACTGCGGGAAGGTGGCCCGGGCGGCCTACGAGGGAGCGCGCACGGCTCTCGCCGCGACGCCCGGCCAGTTGCCCGTCCTGGAACGCGCCGGGGTGGTCGACGCCGGTGGGCGAGGGCTGGTGGCGGTGCTCGGGGCGCTGGTGGAGACGTTCACGGGGGAGACGCCGCGGGCGGTGGCGGCGGGTGCGGTGCGGGTGAGCGCGGGGGTGGAGGGCGCGGCTGCGGCTGCGGCGGCTGATGCGGCTGCGGGGGCCGGTGGTGCGGTTGGTGAGGCCGGAGCGGCTGGTGTGGCTGGTGCGGCGAGCGTGCCGGGGGCCAGGGGGTCCGGGGACGGGGCGGCTGAGAGCCTGGCCGGGGCGTACCTCGGCCCGGACGAGGATCTGCACGAGTGCGCCGACAGCACCACCGATCCGGGCCGCGACGGGCCCGCCTTCGAGGTGATCTACCTCCTGGAAGCCGAGGACGCGGCCGTGACGCGGCTGCGGGAGCGGCTCGACGCCCTCGGGGACTCCCTCGTCGTGGTCGGCGGTGACGGGCTGTGGAACGTCCATGTCCATGTCGACGACGCGGGCGCCGCCGTCGAGGCCGGCATCGAGGCGGGGCGGCCGTACCGGGTCCGCATCACGCACTTCGGTGCCGGTGACGTGCACACCACCGGCGCCGAGCGGCCGCCCCGGGAGCGCGCCCAGCGTGCCGTCGTGGCCGTGGTGCCCGGTGAGGGCCTGGCCGGGCTGTACGCCGAGGCCGGCGCGACCACCGTGCTCGCACGCCCCGGGGAGCCGCCCGCGAGCGGCGAGCTCGTACAGGCCGTACGGCGGGCCCACGCGCGCGAGGTCGTGCTGCTGCCCAACGACGCCGAACTGCGTCACACCGCCGCGGCGGCGGCCGAGCAGGCCCGTACGGAGGGCATCCGCGTGGCTCTCATCCCGACCCGCTCGGCGGTCCAGGGCATCGCCGCGCTGGCCGTGCACGAGCCGGAGCGCCGCTTCGACGAGGACGTCGTGTCGATGACCTCGGCGGCCGGCGCGACCCGCTACGCCGAGGTCACCGTCGCCGAACGCCAGTCCTGGACGATGGCAGGCATCTGCCAGGCAGGCGACGTCCTCGGCCTGATCGACGGCGACGTGGCCGTGATCGGCACGGACGTCGCGGCCACCGCCGGGACCGTCCTGGACCGGATGCTCACGGCCGGGGGCGAGATGGTCACCCTGGTGCTCGGCGACGACGCCCCCGAGGCCATCGCCGAGCACCTGGAGGGCCGGGTCCGCGAGGGGTACCTCGCCGTCGACACGGTCGTGTACCGGGGCGGACGGCAAGGAGCGCTGCTCCTCATCGGCGTGGAGTAGGCCAGGACCGGCACGGGTCAGGATCTGCGTGGGGCAGGCCAGGGTCTGCGTGGGCAGGCCAGGACCGGCGCGGGGCAGGCCAGGATCGGCGTGGAGCAGGCCAGGATCGGCGCGGGGCAGGACGGGACCGGTGTGGAGCAGGCCCGGGACTCACCCCTGCCGCTCCGCCACGGACTGGAGCATGTGCCCGGCCTCCGCCCGCCGGGCCCGCACCTCCTGGCCCTCGCCGGCTCCCGTGTCGTCGGAGTCGTCGTGTCCCTCGTACGCCGCCAGCACCGCACGCGCGCGTGCCACGGCCTCGGCCGAGCGGCCCAGGTCGGCCTCCAGCCAGCCCGCGGCCAGCTCGGCGCCGGTGCGGCTGTGCAGGGCGCCGTCCCCGAGCGCCGAGAACACCTCTACCGACCGGATCACTTGGGACAGGGCCTCCTCGAACACGGCCCGCGCCGAAGCGCCTTCGAGGCCTTCGGCGCCTTCGGCGACGGAACGGGCCAGCAGGTCGCCGAACTGCCGGTGGGTGTGGCCGAGTTCGGCCGTGAGCGGGAGCCGGGACTCCTCGTCGGCGGCCTCGTCCCGTGCCGTCTCGCAGGCCCGGACCGCGCTCGCCATCAGGCCCCGTGCCTCGCTCAGCCCGTCCGGCGCCTGCAACGCCAGCCAGGCGCGGGCGCGCTGGGAGCGGACCAGCCCATGGGTGTTGCCGAGTTCGCGCCACAGGTCGCCCGCGCGGGTGTAGGCCCGGTCCGCCTCGGTGGCCAGCCCGGCCTGCCCGAGCGACTCACCGGCCAGATGGGCGAGGGTGGCGTGGTCCTGCTGCTCGGGCCAGTGCCGGGCGATCTCGGCTGCCTGCAGCCGCCGTTCGGCCGCCGCGCGGTGCTCGCCGAGTTCGCTCAGGCAGTCGCCGAGCCACCACCGCGCCTGCACGACCGCCCCGTCGCCGTGCGTCTCGGCGGTCAGATCGGGCAGCGCCGACTCCAGCACCTCGGCGGCCTCGGCCCACCGCTCCTGCCGCAGCAGGAAGCCGCCGAGCTGCTGCCGTGCCCAGGCACCCAGCGTCGCGCTCTCGCCCGCCTCGTCGGCCCAGTGCGCGGCCTGCAGGGCGTGCTCCGCGGCCTCCACGGCCTCGCCCCGGCCGCCGGTCACCTCGGCGAGCTGGAGGTGCAGCTGGGCCCTCCCCGGCGCCTCCAGCTGTGCCCCGCCGTGCTCCAGGGCCGCCCGCAGCGCCCGTTCCGCCTCCGCCATGTCGCCGAGGTGGTGGGCCAGGGACGCCAGCCGGGCCTCGTACTCCACCGCGTACCAGGGCAGCCCCGCCGCGACGAACGCCGCCGCGCCCCGTGCGAACAGCTCTGCGGCCGACTCCAGATCCCCGGCCAGTCCCGACAGCTCGGCGAGCATCGCCTGCGCCTCGGCTTCCCGCGCCGCCAGCCGTACGTCCTCCCCGGTCCGCCCGTCGACGAGCGCGAGGAGTTCGCGGACGGCGGCTTCGGCCTCCGCGAGCACCGCCTCCGTCCCGGGACCCTCGGCCGCGTGCGCCCGGCGCATCAGGATCCGGGCCCGTCCCATCACGACGGACGCCGTCTGGCGCAGGCCCGTGCCGCCGGCGGCGTACAGCGCGAGGATCTCGTCGTACGGGCCGGCCACGGCCGTGACCGCGTCGGCCACCTCACCCCCGAGAGCGCGTACGTACGCCGCACGCGTGCGTGCCGCCAGGGCCTCGCCCGGATCGCCCGCCTCCGCGTACAGTCCGGCCGCCCGCTCGAAGAGCTCGGCACCCCCGGGGCCGAGGCCCATGGCCTCGTGGTCCGCGATCTCGGCCCGGTCGCGCGGGTCCAGCTCGACGCCCTCCGCGGCCCCGGCGACCGCCGCCCAGGCCTCCACGGCGCCCGGCCGCAGAGTGTCCGACAGCCGCCGTGCCTCGGCCAGCAGGGCGGGCGGATCCGGCTGCCCGGTGACCGCGGTCGACACGGCCGGGGGAGCCGGCGGAGGGACCGTCCGCACCGACCGCACCCCCAGCGGCAGCCGCTCCACCAGGGGTTCCCGCGCCATACGCGCGCGTGCCCGCTCGCTGACGTATGCCGTGCCGTTGCGCTCGTCGAAGCGCGTCGCCAGGGCGAGGGTCTCCGCACGCGCGTGCGTGGCCAGTTCCCGGGCCGTCCACTCCCGGCCGGCCGGGCCCGGCACCTGCCGGTCGCCGAGCCCGAGTCCGGTCAGCCGGTCCATGAGCAGGGCCACCACGCTCATGAAGTCCAGCTTGCTCTGCGGCTGCCCCTCGTCCGTGAAGTACGCGGGCCGCTCCGCGAGCAGCTCCAGGCCGCGCGCCTCGTTGCCGGTCAGCGCGCAGAACTCCACGTGCTCCGCGTACGCGCCGCGCATGCTCTCCATGGCCCGTACGAGCCGGAAGCCCCGCAGATGGTGCGCGCGTGCCTCGTCCAGGCGGCCCAGCCGCAGCAGCGGCACCAGGGAGGAGGCGAGGGCCGTGTGCGGCTCGTGGGCGCAGGCGTACTCGCCCTCCAGCACCGGCCGCCACAGTTCCACGGCCTCCGCGTCCCGGCCCCGCTCCGCCTGCCACCAGCCCTGCCCGTGCAGCTCGCAGGCGTGGCAGTCGGCCATGCTGTCCCGGTCGGCGGCCAGCCAGGCGGCGTACGCCCGCTCGGCCCGCGCGATGTCCCCGACATGCGCGGCCACACTGTGCTCGGCGCTGCGCACGGCCCGCTCGGAGTGCCCGGCGAGCCGGTAGCGGTGCTCCATCTCACCGAGCCACTTCTCGATCGACGCGAGCGGGATGTGCGGCTGGTCGAGCATGCCGGACGACACCCACTTGAAGACCCAGTGCAGCGAGTGGGTCTCGTACGCGTCGAAGTCCTCGGGGTGTTCGTCCCACAGGCGCAGCAGGCGGGCGAAGGGGACGAACATCTTCCCCTTCTCGGAGCTGTAGTTGTAGACCTTCAGCTGGTGCCCGAGCGCCTCGATCACGGCGAGTGGGACGCTCAGCTTCTCGGCCGCCGTCAGCAGTTCCTCCGCGCGCGCATTGCGGGCGGGCCCCTCCGGCTCCTCGGAGTTCTCCGCCATCGCCCGGCGCAGCGCGTCGAAGTCGGTGATCTCACTCATGCCTGACCCTCCTCGCTGTGCGTGGCCCATTCCAGGAGACCGAGGAACGCGCGGTTGAGCAGCGCCGAGTCGGCGGGCCTCAGCGGCCGCTGCGCCATCAGCAGGGCCTGCCCGTACAGCGACTCCGTCGCCGTGCCGATCAGCTCGGGGTCGCGCAGCGCGCTGATCCGCCGGACCAGCGGATTGAGGTGGTTGAGCACCAGACGCGCGCGGGGAGCGCTGCCGCGCAGGGAGCCGAGGATGCCCGCCCACAGGTCGTCGGCCTGCGCCTCGGCGTCGGCCCGGGCCTGTTCGTGCCGGGCGTCCCGGTCGTCGAGGTGCAGCGCGGGCACCGAGAGCGGGTGGAAGGCGCGCAGCACCACATCGCAGCCCAGCTGGTCGAGCCGGGCCCGGGCCGCCGCCAGGAAGTCCGAGAGGGCCAGCTCCTCGGCCGGGTCGACGGCGTCCAGATGGGCGGTCACGGTGTCCGCGTCCAGCTCGGCGACGACCGTCCCCGGCCGCACCGACGGCAGCGCCTCCACCAGCTCGCTGTCGTACGTGTAACCGCCGTTGATCACGCCGATGCCCTGCGCGGACGCGATCGGCGCGACCTGCCGGTACTCCTCGACGGTCCGCGTGAAGTGCACCACCGGGTGCCGCTGCGCGAACTCCTCCAGGGACAGCCGCCCGTCGGTCGTCTCGAAGGGCAGCCACGGCAGCATCGTGCGCAGCATCTCCCGGTCGTGCCGGGCCAGCGACTTCACCCCCAGGTGGTGCACGGACAGGAACACCCCCAGCCGTTCCGGATCACCGGCCGCCAGGCCCGTCAGCCACGCGCGGATCCGCTCGCCGAGCGCCTCCCGTACGGCGGCCAGGGTCTCGTCCTCGTACAGCGACTCGCGCGAGGCCGTCGGCCGCAGGCTGTCCGTGTCCAGTACGCAGCGCACGAAGAACGCCCAGTCGGGCAGGAGCTGCTCGGCCCGCTCGGTCAGCAGCATGCCCTTGAGATGCACGCGATGACCCGCGCGCTGGGCCGGGCTGACCGCCGACGGCAGCACATACGCCACCCCGCGGATGCCGGCCAGCGGCACGGCCAGGTCGATCGTGTCCAGCGGGGTGAAGCCGAACAGGTCGTGGCAGTGCCGGGCGAGGGCGACGCGGCGGCCCGCCGGGCTCGGATACGAGCGGTCCCAGGGCGCCGGGAGGTCGGTGACCGCCTCGTCGCCCACCCGCACGTCGTACGGCAGCAGCGATCCGAAGTCCCGTGCCAGGGCCGCGACCCGCTCGGGCGTGAGCCACTCCGCCGCTCCCGCCCGGGCCACCAGGTGCACGGTCGTGCCCGGTTCGGGCCGCTCGGCGTCCGGCAGCGTCCGCACGGTGTACGAACCGTCGTCCCGGGCCGTCCACTCCACGGGCGGCGCCCCGGGCGTACGGGCGCTGCGGCTGACCACCCGGATCCGCTCGGCCACGACGAAACAGGCCAGGAGCCCGATGCCGAACTGCCCCAGGAAGTCGGAGCGGGCCTCCTGAAGACCCTCGGCACGCTTGGAACTGCGCCCGATCGTTGCGAGGAGGCTGTGCACGTCCGCCTCGGTGAGCCCCACGCCGGTGTCCTCGACACGCAGCGCGCCGCCCTCCGCGTACAGCCGCACCCGGGCCGGGGCGTCGGGCTCGTCCGTGCGTCTGGCCGTGATGGCGTCCACCGCGTTCTGCAGCAGCTCGCGCAGATACACCTTGGGACTGGAGTAGAGGTGGTGGGAGAGCAGGTCCACCAGACCACGCAGGTCGACCTGGAACGTATGAGGTGACTGGGGCGAACGGGGTGCCTGGGAAGCCTGTGAGGTCTCGGAATCCATCATCACGGCGCCGATGGGGGACTCGCGACGGCGCGGGGTCGGGCGGTCCCGGTGGGGCGGTGACCGCGAAGAAGGGCCGGGAGCGCGCCATCCTAAGGCCCGAACCAGCCGTCTGACCAGGGATTTCCGGGACGTATACGGCAACGTCCGCCGCGGCCTCTACGGCAATGTCAGTGGTGTGGTGTGCAATGGATCTCGTGCCCGCACTGGAAGAACCGCTGCAACAACCGCTGAAGTCGGTGCTCGGCCCCGCCACCGCGAAGGTGATGGCCGAGCACCTCGGCCTGCTCACCGTCGGAGACCTCCTCCATCACTACCCGCGCAGATACGAGGAGCGCGGCCAGCTCACCCACCTCGCCGAGCTCCCCATGGACGAGCACGTCACGGTGGTCGCCCAGGTCGCCGACGCCCGCCTGCACACCTTCGCCTCCGCCAAGGCCCCGCGCGGCAAGGGCCAGCGCCTGGAGGTCACCATCACGGACGGCAGCGGCCGCCTCCAACTGGTCTTCTTCGGCGCCGGTGTTCACAAGCCCCACAAGGAACTCCTGCCGGGCACCCGCGCGATGTTCGCTGGCAAGGTCTCCGTCTTCAACCGCCGCCTCCAACTCGCCCATCCCGCCTACGAGTTGCTGCGCGGCAACCCCGACGACACCGACGAGTCCGTCGAGACCTGGGCCGGCGCGCTGATCCCGATCTACCCTGCCACCGCCAAGCTGGAGTCCTGGAAGATCGGCAAGGCGCTCCAGACGGTCCTGCCCACGGCCCAGGAGGCAGTCGACCCGCTGCCGGACTCCCTGCGCCAGGGCCGCGGCCTGGTCCCCCTCCCCGAGGCCCTGCTGAAGATCCACCGCCCGCACACCAAGGCGGACATCGAGGACGCCCGCGCCCGCCTCAAGTGGGACGAGGCCTTCGTCCTCCAGGTAGCCCTGGCCCGTCGCCGCCACGCGGACGCCCAACTCCCGGCGGTTCCCCGCAGGCCCACCCCCGACGGCCTCCTCTCCTCCTTCGACGCCCGCCTCCCCTTCACCCTCACCGACGGCCAGCAGCGCGTCTCCAGAGAGATCTTCGACGACCTGGCCACCGACCACCCGATGCACCGGCTGCTCCAGGGGGAGGTCGGTTCGGGCAAGGCCCAGCCTCTCGACTCGCTGGTGCTCACGCCCATGGGCTTCCGCCGCATGGGCGATCTCCGGGTCGGGGAGGAAGTGGTGGTGCCGGACGGGGACATCGCGCTGGTCGACGGGGTCTTCCCGCAGGGGGAGCGCGACGTGTGGCGCCTGATCCTGTCCGACGGAAGCTCCGTGGAGTGCGATGACGAGCACCTCTGGATCGTCGGCACGAGCGGTGGCCGGCACCGGGGCCAGGCGCCCAAGGTCATGACGACGCGGGAGATCCGCGCGGACACGTTCAAGGCCAACGGGTCCTCGAAGTGGTACATCCCTGTGGCGAGGCCGGTCGATCTCGGCGGCGATTCCGGACCACCCCTCGATCCGTACCTCTTCGGTCTGCTGCTGGGAGACGGCTCGTTCCGGCACAATCTCCGGCTCTCCACCATGGACGACGAGGTACGTAACCCCGTGATCCAGGCCCTGCGTGACCTGGGCCTCTGGGGAGCGCCCTCCCACGGAAAGTTCGTCCCGGGCGACTTCAAGAACACCTCGGTCAAGAACCGCCTCGCCCTGCTCCAAGGGCTTCTGGACACAGATGGCACCGTGCATACCGACGGCTTGGGCGTCTCCTTCTGCTCGGATTCGCGCCGGCTCGCGGAGGACGTCGCCTGGCTCGTGCGGTCGCTGGGCGGTCGGGCGCGGGTTCTCTCGAAGAAGGCCGCATACAACGTCTCGGTGTCCTTGCCGGACGAGTACGCCCCGTTCAGGCTCACCCGCAAAGCCGAACGCGTGCGCCCGAGGCCGAAGTACAACACGTTCCGGCGCGGTATCCGGGCAGTCGAGTATGTGGGCCGCAAGCCCGTCCAGTGCATCAGCGTCGCCCACCCGAGCCGTGCCTACGTCACCGACAACTTCACCGTCACCCACAACACCATGGTGGCCCTGCGCGCCATGCTCGCCGTGGTCGACGCCGGCGGGCAGGCCGCCATGCTCGCGCCGACCGAAGTCCTCGCCCAGCAGCACCACCGCTCCATCACCGAGATGATGGGCGAACTGGCCGAGGGCGGCATGCTGGGCGGGGCCGAGCAGGCCACCAAGGTGGTGCTGCTCACCGGGTCCATGGGCGCGGCCGCCCGCCGGCACGCCCTGCTCGACCTCACCACCGGCGAGGCCGGCATCGTCATCGGCACGCACGCGCTGATCGAGGACAAGGTGCGGTTCCACGACCTGGGCCTGGTCGTGGTCGACGAACAGCACCGCTTCGGCGTCGAGCAGCGCGACGCCCTGCGCGGCAAGGGCAAACAGCCCCCTCACCTCCTGGTCATGACCGCCACGCCCATCCCGCGCACAGTGGCCATGACGGTCTTCGGCGACCTGGAGACCTCCGTCCTCGACCAGCTCCCGGCCGGCCGCTCGCCGATCGCCAGCCATGTCGTCCCGGCCTCCGACAAGCCCCACTTCCTCGCCCGGGCGTGGGAACGGGTCCGCGAGGAGGTCTCGAACGGCCATCAGGCGTACGTCGTCTGCCCCCGCATCGGCGACGAGGAGGACGACCCCAGGAAGTCCGGCAAGAAGAAGTCCCCCGAGTCCCCGGAGGACGCCGCCGAGAAGCGCCCGCCCCTCGCCGTCCTCGACGTGGCGGACCAGCTCTCCAAGGGCCCGCTGAAGGGCATCAAGGTGGAGGTCCTGCACGGCCGTATGCAGCCCGACGACAAGGACGCGGTCATGCGCCGCTTCGCCGCGGGGGAGACCGACGTCCTGGTCGCCACCACGGTCATCGAGGTCGGCGTCAACGTCCCCAACGCCACCGTGATGGTGATCATGGACGCCGACCGCTTCGGCGTCTCCCAGCTCCACCAGCTGCGCGGCCGCGTCGGCCGTGGCTCGGCGCCCGGCCTGTGCCTCCTGGTCAGCGAGATGCCCGAGGCGAGCGCGGCCCGCCAGCGCCTGAACGCCGTCGCCGCCACCCTCGACGGCTTCGAACTCTCCCGCATCGACCTGGAACAACGCCGCGAGGGCGACGTCCTCGGCCAGGCCCAGTCGGGCGCCAGGACATCCCTGAAGGTCCTCGCCGTCATCGAGGACGAGGAGATCATCGCGGAGGCGAGGGAGGAGGCGACGGCGGTAGTGGCCACCGACCCGGAATTGACCCACCTCCCGGCACTGCGAACGGCTCTGGACGCCCTACTGGATGAGGAACGGGAGCAGTACCTGGAGAAGGGGTGAGGGGGACCAACCCTCTTTCAGGGGCGCGGGGAACTGCGCGACCAGCCACAATGAACCCGAAGCCGCCCACGACCAAGGACCACAGATGACGCGCGTGATCGCCGGCACAGCCGGCGGACGTCGACTCGCCGTACCCCCCGGCACCGGCACCCGCCCCACCTCCGACCGCGCACGCGAAGGCCTCTTCTCCACCTGGCAGTCCCTCCTCGGCGGCCCCCTGGAAGGCGAACGCGTCCTCGACCTCTACGCGGGATCAGGCGCGGTCGGCCTGGAGGCCCTCTCCCGAGGCGCGGGCCACACCCTCCTCGTAGAGGCCGACGCGCGAGCGACCCGCACGGTCCGCGACAACGTGAAGAACCTCGGACTCCCCGGCGCCGAAGTCAGATCGGGCAAAGCGGAACAGATCATCCGTACGCCGCCCTCCGGCGAACCGTACGACCTCGTCTTCCTCGACCCCCCGTACGCCGTCACGGACGACGATCTTCGCGAGATCCTGCTCACACTCCGCACCGAGGGCTGGCTCGCCGAAGAAGCCCTCGTCACCGTGGAGCGCAGCACCAGAGGCGGTGAATTCCGGTGGCCCGAGGGTTTCGAAGCCCTCCGGGCCCGTCGCTACGGCGAGGGAACGTTTTGGTACGGTCGCGCCGCCTCTACGTGCGAAGACGCACGATGACCGGACCGGAGAGCGAGGGAACACAAGTGCGCCGCGCCGTCTGTCCCGGGTCGTTCGACCCGATCACCAACGGACACCTCGACATCATTTCCCGCGCCTCCAGGCTGTACGACGAGGTCTATGTCGCGGTGATGATCAACCAGGCCAAGAAGGGCCTGTTCGAGATCGAGGAGCGGATCGACCTGATCCGCCGGGTCACCGCCGAGTACGGCAATGTCCGCGTCGAGGCCTTCCACGGCCTGCTCGTCGACTTCTGCAAGCAGCGCGACATCCCCGCCATCGTCAAGGGCCTGCGCGCGGTCAGCGACTTCGACTACGAGCTCCAGATGGCCCAGATGAACAACGGCCTCTCGGGTGTGGAGACCCTCTTCATCCCCACCAACCCCACCTACAGCTTCCTGTCGTCCTCCCTGGTCAAGGAAGTCGCGACCTGGGGCGGGGACGTCTCCCACCTGGTCCCGGCGGAGGTCCTCGAAGTCCTCAACGAGCGCCTGCGCAAGGACTGATGGACCACTGAGGGGACTACAGTCGTCCCGTCCGTCTCCAACGCATCCGTAGAGAGTGGCGAGCACACCGTGGACGTGCAGAAGAAGCTCGACGAGATCGTCTCCGCGGTCTCCGGCGCCCGGTCCATGCCCATGTCGGCCTCGTGCGTGGTCAACCGCGCCGAACTGCTCTCGCTGCTGGAAGAGGTGCGCGCGGCGCTGCCCGACTCGCTCGCCCAGGCCCAGGAGCTGATCGGCGGCCGCGAGCAGATGGTCGAGCACGCCCGCCAGGAGGCCGAGCGCATCATCGGGCAGGCGCACGCCGAGCGCGGCTCCCTGATCTCCGACACCGAGGTCGCCCGCCGTTCCCAGGCCGAGGCCGACCGGATCCTCGCCGAGGCCCGCCAGGAGGCCGAGGAGGTCCGCGCCGAGGCCGACGACTACGTCGACTCCAAGCTCGCCAACTTCGAGGTCGTCCTCACCAAGACCCTCGGCTCCGTCGGCCGCGGCCGCGAGAAGCTGCTCGGTACCGGCCCCGGGGTCGACGAGCAGGGCTACGAGGACGAGGACGCCCCGGAGCGGAGCCGCGACCCGGAGACCCTGCGCCGTACCGCCGACGAGTACGTCCACGCCAAGCTCGGCTCCTTCGAGGCGGTCCTCGCCAAGACCCTGGAGGCCGTCGGCCGCGGCCGGCAGAAGCTGCACGGCCGTATCGCCAGCGACGACCTCGGCGCCCTCGCCGACGACCTCAGCACGGTCCAGCACTCCAGCGACGCCGACTACCTCGCCGACCTGGCCGCCCTGGGGGAGCAGAAGCCCCCGGCCGAGCAGCAGCCCGCCCAGCAGCAGGACTACGGCCAGCCGCAGCCGGCCTACGCTCCCGCCTCCGGCTACGCCCCGGCGGGCGCTGCCCCCGTCCAGCAGCAGCCCGACCCGTACGGCGGCTACCAGCAGCAGGCCTACGCCGCCCAGCAGGACCCGTACGGCTACCAGCACGCCGACCCCTACTCCCCCACCTCCGGCTACGCTCCGGCGGGAGGTGCCCCCTTCCAGGGCTACGACCCCCAGCAGGCCCCGTACGACCCGAACCAGGTCCAGCAGGCGCAGCAAGCCCAGCAGGGTCACCAGGGCCAGCAGGGATACGCCCTCGACGAGACCAGCCTCTTCGACACCGGCATGATCAGCGCCGAGCAGTTGAGGGCCTACGAGCAGGGTCGCGGCAACGGCTGAGCACCGGATTGGGCCGACAGCGAAAGGTCCAGTATCCTGGCTCTTCGGTCGCGCGTACGTCCGCGATCCACGCTGCCCGGAACGCCAAAGGGCGGCAACCCTCTCAGCTCGCAAGATCGAAAGCAGGAATGGCTCTGAACGCCCGCCTCGACCACCGCAACCCCCTCGTGTTCGACACGCACGAGCTGGGCCGGCGGCCCGGTGCGCTGCAGCGCCTGACCCGCACGGTCGACGCTCCCAAGGACTTCGGTATCAAGGGAGTCATCGGAGTGCCGGAAGGCGCCCCGGTGGAGCTCGAACTCCGCCTGGAGTCGGTCTTGGAAGGGGTGCTTGTCACAGGCACCGCCCGTGCCGGGGCCGAGGGGGAGTGCGTAAGGTGTCTGGAGCCGCTTCAGCTCGACGTCGAAGCGGAATTCCAGGAGATGTTCTCGTACCCTGACGCCGACGACCGGGGCCGCGTGATCGCGGAACCGGGCGACGACGCCGAGGACGACGAGGACAGGCTCTTCCTCGAGGACGGCTTGTTCGACCTCGAGTCCGTGCTGCGTGATGCGGTGGTGCTCGCACTGCCGATGCAGCCGGTGTGCCAGGAAGACTGCCCTGGTCTGTGCGCCGAGTGCGGTGCGCGACTGGCGGACGACCCGGACCACCACCACGACGCCGTCGACATCCGTTGGGCGGCTTTGCAGGGACTCGCCGGCACCATGAAGGACGGCGAGAAGGACGAGATGAGCGGCGCCGAACCGGGCGTCGACGAGAAGCAGGAGAAGTAGCCGTGGCTGTTCCGAAGCGGAAGATGTCGCGCAGCAACACGCGCCACCGCCGGTCGCAGTGGAAGGCTGCGGTCCCCACCCTGGTTGCGTGCGAGCGCTGCCACGAGCCCAAGCAGCAGCACATCGCGTGCCCGTCTTGCGGCACCTACAACAAGCGCCAGGTCCTCGAGGTCTGAGCGGCTGGTGAGAGGCACTGTGTCCACGCCGAAGAAAAACTCTGCGGACAACCAGGCCTCGTCCCACACGCTGTTGGAAGGGCGGCTCGGGTACAAGCTCGAGTCCGCCCTTCTGGTGCGTGCGCTGACCCACCGTTCCTACGCGTACGAGAACGGCGGTCTGCCGACCAACGAGCGCCTGGAGTTCCTCGGGGACTCCGTCCTCGGCCTCGTGGTCACGGACACGCTGTACCGAACCCACCCCGACCTGCCCGAAGGCCAGCTGGCCAAGCTGCGGGCCGCGGTGGTCAACTCGCGTGCGCTGGCGGAGGTGGGCCGTGGGCTCGAACTGGGCTCCTTCATCCGGCTCGGCCGCGGTGAAGAGGGCACGGGCGGCCGGGACAAGGCGTCCATCCTCGCCGACACCCTCGAAGCGGTGATCGGTGCGGTCTACCTCGACCAGGGACTGGAGTCCGCGGCGGAGCTCGTGCACCGCCTGTTCGACCCCCTGATCGAGAAGTCCTCGAACCTCGGAGCCGGCCTGGACTGGAAGACCAGTCTCCAGGAGCTCACCGCGACCGAGGGGCTCGGCGTGCCCGAGTACCTGGTCACGGAGACCGGCCCCGACCACGAGAAGACCTTCACTGCTGCCGCCCGCGTCGGAGGCGTCTCGTACGGCACCGGCACCGGCCGCAGCAAGAAGGAGGCGGAGCAGCAGGCCGCCGAGTCCGCCTGGAGGTCCATCCGGGCCGCGGCGGACGAGCGCGCCAAGGAGGCGGCCGCGAAACAGGCCGCCGACGAGAGCGCCGGCCCCGAGCCGGCATCCGCCTGACCGAACAGAAACAGCGCACCCGAGCGCCCGCCCCTGCCCGGGGCGGGCGCTCGGCTCGTACACCGGGGGAGCCCATGCCCGAGTTGCCCGAGGTCGAGGTCGTACGGCGCGGCCTGGAGCGGTGGGTCGCCCACCGGACCCTCGCCGAGGTCGAGGTGCTGCACCCGCGTGCGGTGCGCCGCCACCTCGCCGGCGCCGCCGACTTCGCCGACCGGCTGAAGGGCCATCGCATCGGCACGCCCAGCCGCCGGGGCAAGTACCTGTGGCTGCCCCTGGAGGACACGGACCAGTCGATCCTGGCCCACCTCGGCATGAGCGGCCAGCTGCTGGTACAGCCGCACGCGGCTCCCGACGAGAAGCATCTGCGCATCCGCGCCCGCTTCACGGACACCCTGGACACCGAGCTCCGCTTCGTCGACCAGCGCACCTTCGGCGGTCTTTCGCTGCACGACAACACCCCCGACGGCCTGCCCGACGTCATCGCGCACATCGCCCGCGATCCGCTCGACGAGCATTTCGACGAGGAGGCGTTCCATCAGGCGCTGCGCCGCAAGCGGTCCACGATCAAACGGGCCCTGCTCGACCAGTCGCTGATCAGCGGCGTCGGCAACATCTACGCGGACGAGGCGCTGTGGCGCGCCCGTATCCACTACGAGCGCCCGACCGCGACCTTCACGCGTCCGCGCACACTGCTGCTCCTGGGCCATGTGCGGGACGTGATGAACTCCGCCCTCGCGGTGGGCGGCACCAGCTTCGACAGCCTCTACGTCAACGTCAACGGCGAGTCGGGCTACTTCGACCGGTCCCTCGACGCGTACGGCCGCGAGGGCCTGCCCTGCCGGCGCTGCGGCACGCCGATGCGCCGGCGGCCCTGGATGAACCGGTCGAGCTACTACTGCCCGAAGTGCCAGCGGCCGCCGCGGATCACGCCCTAGCGGAGTCGTACCGCTCGCGCGCGGCCAGGACGTCGTCCATGCTGCCCTCCACGAAGTGGATCAGGGCGAGCAGCCGCTCGGCCACGCCGCGTCCCAGCGGCGTCAGTTCGTAGTCCACACGGGGCGGGTTGGTCGGCTGGGCCTCCCGGTGGACCAGGCCGTCGCGCTCCAGCGCGTGCAGCGTCTGGGACAGCATCTTCTCGCTCACACCGTCGACCCGGCGGCGCAGCTCGTTGAAGCGCAGCGACCCCTCGTACAGAGCGGTCAGCGCGAGCCCGCCCCAGCGGCCCGTGACGTGCTCGAGCGTGCCACGCGAAGGGCAGGCCCTGGCGAACACGCTGTACGGAAGGTCGTCCAGCCCCTCCGTGAACTCCTGGGTGGTGGTCATCCCCCAAGAATACGCCAGCACAGCGCTCGCCGACAGGTTGCGCTAACTTCTGGTTAGTGCGTGAAGGGGTCTAGTAGCCGAAGTTCTGGGTCCACCACGGGCCGCCCGACCCGAGCTCGACACCGACGCCCAGCGTCTTGAAGTCGCAGTTCAGGATGTTGGCGCGGTGGCCGGGGCTGTTCATCCAGGCGTCCATCACGGCCGCGGCGTCCGCCTGGCCGCGGGCTATGTTCTCCCCGCCGAGGTTGGATATCCCGGCAGCCTCGGCCCGGTCCCACGGCGTCTTGCCGTCGGGGTCCGTGTGGTCGAAGAAGCCCCGGGCGCGCATGTCCTCGCTGTAGTTCTGCGCCAGCTCGGTCAGCGCGCTGTTCGCGGCGACCGCGCTGCAGCCCACCTTGGCCCGCTCCTCGTTCACCAGCTTGAGCACCTGGGCCGCGGCGGCGGACTCCTCGGAGAGGGCGGCGGGGGCGCTGGGCTTCTCGGGCGCCTGCGTGGCCGTGCGGGAGGGCGTGTTCTCCGGCTTCTTGCTGGGGGTCGCGGCCGGCTTCTTCTTCTCCGGCGTCTTCTCCTGCGTCTTCTCCGGCTTCTCGGGCGTCTTCGTCGGCGCGGCCGACGACTTCGAGGCCGACGGTGACGGGGACAGGGAGCGCTCGGCGTCCCGGCTCGTGGGCGTGCCGCCCCGGCCGTCGGCGCTGCCGGAGGTTCCGCCCTGCTCGCTCGGGGTGTTGGTCGGTGTGTCCGCGGCCTGCACCTTGTCGGCGCCGCCGTCGCCGCCGAGCTTGTAGTTCTCGAGGCCGGGGACCGCGCCCGTGGCCACCGCGACGGTGCCGATGGCGACCGCGGCGGACACGCCGAGCAGGCCGGTGCGCATCGGCCGTGCGGCCTTCTTCCGGCGGCGGTGCGAGCCCGCCCGCCGGGTGCCGCCCTCGGGGGTGAAGCCGTCGCTCGCGAAGACAGCCGTCTCGGCGGTCCGCTGGCGGGGAAGGGCGGCGTACCCGTCACCCGCCGCGGGGGCCTCCGTCTCGAACAGGTAGGCCTCGCTCCGGGCGTAGGTGTCGGCGTAGGCCTCCGGGTTCAGATAGGGCGCGATGCCCATGGTCGGGCCGTCATCCGTGCCGTGCAGCGGATCGTGGCCCTCCGCGGTGCCGTCGGCCTGCATGATCCCCGTGGCGCTGCCATTGGCGGCGCGGCCGGCGTCGGAGCGACGGTGGCGTCCCATGTTCTGGCCTTCCTCGTCCTGGCGGTCGACTCGTCCTCGAGATCAACACCAAACTCACTCGATGGTGTGAGTTTCATATGAGATTCGTTGGGTGGGGACGGTACCGCATGGCGCAAGTGAAGGAAGTGCGCCCGAGGGAGTTTGGGCGGTTAGGTTGCAGTCATGAGCGAGGATGTGCGACTGGTCGCCTGGGTGCGGGGACGCGTCCAAGGTGTGGGTTTCCGCTGGTTCACGCGGGCCAAGGCGCTGGAGATCGGCGGCCTGAGTGGTTTTGCTCTCAATTTGGGCGACGGTCGCGTCCAAGTGGTCGCGGAGGGCGCGCGCGAAGGCTGTGAAGGCTTGCTGGAGTGGCTCGAGAGTGACGACACGCCCGGCCGTGTGGACGGCGTCACCGAGATCTGGGACACACCTCGCGGCGGCTACGACGGCTTCGCCATCCGCTGATCCCGCACCGCCGGGCGGTCCTCAGGGCGCCCGGCGACAGGCCGCCGACGGCCGCCCGGGACGGAAACTGGCTGGTGATTGCCAAGAATCGCTTGCCTTGGCACGCTCGGCACGCAAGGATGATCGCCACGCCCCGAGGGCCCCGCAGAAGCCGCAGTGCCGCCGTATCAGGCCACGCGCGCCCGGTCGGCCCCCAATACGGGGCGTGATCGTGTTGACCGTCAAACTTTTTGGTGAGACGCTGAAAGCCCCGCGCACCTTAGCTGTTTGGCATGGCTGAACGGCGGTACAACTCCAGGCCCTGCCAAGCATCGCGGGTGCTAATCCCTCACGACCCACACCGCATCGGTCGGTCACGCATTGTGGAGGACCATCCATCATGGCAAAGGCGCTTCTCGGTTACGTCGGCGGCTCCGACCCTCGACTCCTCGCCGAGATGCGACGGCTCCAGCAGCGCGTCCAGGACCTGGAATCCGAGCTCGGACGGATCCAGGCCGAGAACGAGGCGCTGACGGCTGCCGCTTCTCACGACAGGATCATGGAGAGCGTTGACGCACACCAGGCGGAGCCTGCGCTCACCTGATCACTGCACCGCTCCACAACAGCACAGCAGTGGTTGGGCCGCACGTCATAACCGCTGAGTTGTCAGAAGTGCAAGGGACGCCGTCGGCGTCCCTTCTTTCTTTCCCCCGCGTCCTTTCACCGTCTTTAACGTGTGGTGTGCCCTGCGCGTTCAGCGGCGAAACCGTGGGTTCATGGAGTGAGACGAACCCGGGCGGTAGAGTCCGGCGGCGTGCACCTCAAGGCCCTGACCCTCCGCGGGTTCAAGTCGTTCGCCTCGGCGACCACACTCCGGTTCGAACCGGGGATCACGTGCGTCGTAGGACCGAACGGCTCGGGCAAGTCCAACGTCGTGGACGCGTTGAGCTGGGTCATGGGCGAGCAGGGCGCCAAATCGCTGCGCGGCGGCAAGATGGAGGACGTCATCTTCGCCGGCACCACCGGCCGCCCCCCGCTGGGCCGCGCCGAGGTGTCCCTGACCATCGACAACGCCGACGGGGCCCTGCCCATCGAGTACGCCGAGGTCACCATCACGCGGATCATGTTCCGCAACGGCGGCAGCGAGTACCAGATCAACGGCGACACCTGCCGTCTCCTCGACATCCAGGAACTCCTCTCCGACTCCGGCATCGGCCGCGAGATGCACGTCATCGTCGGGCAGGGCCAGCTCGACGGCGTACTGCACGCCGACCCCATGGGCCGCCGCGCCTTCATCGAGGAGGCCGCCGGCGTCCTCAAGCACCGCAAGCGCAAGGAGAAGGCGCTGCGCAAGCTGGACGCGATGCAGGCCAACCTGGCCCGCGTCCAGGACCTCACCGACGAACTGCGCCGCCAGCTCAAGCCCCTCGGCCGCCAGGCCGCCGTCGCCCGCAGGGCCGCCGTCATCCAGGCCGACCTCCGCGACGCCCGCCTGCGGTTGCTGGCCGACGACCTCGTACGGCTGAAGGAAGCCCTCAACGCCGAGGTCGCCGACGAGGCCGCGCTGAAGGGGCGCAAGGAGGCCGCCGAGCAGGAGCTGCGCAAGGCGCTCCAGCGCGAGGCACTCCTGGAGGACGAGGTACGGCAGCTCACGCCGCGCCTCCAGCGCGCCCAGCAGACCTGGTACGAGCTCTCCCAGCTCGCCGAGCGGGTGCGCGGCACGATCTCGCTGGCCGACGCCCGCGTGAAGAGCGCCACCTCCGCGCCCCCCGAGGAACGGCGCGGCCGCGACCCCGAGGACATGGAGCGCGAGGCCGCCCGCATCCGCGAGCAGGAGGCCGAGCTGGAGGCCGCCCTGGAGGCGGCCGAACGCGCCCTGGAGGACACGGTCTCCCACCGTGCCGAGCTGGAGCGCGCGCTCACCCAGGAGGAACGGCGCCTGAAGGACGCCGCCCGCGCCATCGCCGACCGGCGCGAGGGACTGGCCCGGCTCAGCGGCCAGGTCAACGCGGCCCGCTCGCGCGCGGCCTCCGCCCAGGCGGAGATCGAACGCCTGGCCGCCGCCCGCGACGAGGCCCAGGAGCGGGCCGTCGCCGCCCAGGAGGAGTACGAGGCCCTCAAGGCCGAGGTCGACGGCCTCGACGCGGGCGACGCCGAACTCGCCGAGCAGCACGAGGCCGCGAAGCAGCGGCTCGCCGACGCCGAGGCCGCCCTCACGGCGGCTCGCGAGGCGGCCACGGCGGTGGAACGCAAGCGCGCCGCGACCCAGGCCCGCCACGAGGCCCTGGCGCTGGGCCTGCGTCGCAAGGACGGCACCGGAATACTGCTCGCGGCGAAGGACCGCCTCTCCGGCCTGCTCGGCCCGGCCGCGGAACTCCTGACGGTGACCCCGGGGCACGAAGTCGCCCTCGCCGCGGCCTTCGGTGTCGCTGCCGACGCTCTGGCGGTCGCCACTCCCTCCGCGGCCGCCGACGCCATCCGCCTGCTGCGCAAGCAGGACGGAGGCCGGGCGACTCTGCTCCTGGCAGGAGATGACGCCCTCAGGGGCGCGGGGAACTGCGCGACCAGCCACAACGAACCCGCAGACGCCCCACAGCCCTTCGCCGCAGACTTGGTCCGCGGCCCCTCCGACCTCATGCCGGCCGTCCGACGGCTGCTGCACGGCATCGTCGTCGTCAGCACCCTCGAAGACGCCGAAGACCTCGTCTACACCCACCCCGGCCTCACCGCCGTCACCGCCGAAGGCGACCTCCTCGGCGCCCACATCGCCCACGGCGGATCCGCCGGCGCCCCCAGCCTCCTGGAGGTCCAGGCCTCCGTCGACGAGGCAGCCGCCGAGCTGGAAGAGCTCGCCGTCCTCTGCGAGGAACTGACCGAGACCCAGCACGCTGCCGCCGAGCGCCGCAAGGAGACCGCGGCACTCGTCGAGGACGTGGGGGAGCGCCGCCGCGCCGCCGACCGGGAGAAGTCGTCCGTCGCCCAGCAGCTCGGCCGGCTCGCCGGGCAGGCACGCGGCGCTGCGGGGGAGGCCGAGCGGTCCACGGCCGCCGCCGCCAGGGCACAGGAAGCCCTCGACAAGGCCCTCACCGAGGTCGAGGAACTCGCCGAGCGGCTCGCCGTCGCCGAGGAGATGCCGATCGAGGAGGAGCCCGACACCTCCGTACGGGACCGGCTCGCCGCCGACGGTGCCAACGCCCGCCAGACCGAGATGGAGGCCCGCCTCCAGGCCCGTACACACGAGGAACGGGTCAAGGGCCTGGCCGGACGGGCCGACTCGCTGGACCGGGCCGCCCGCGCGGAACGCGAGGCACGCGCGCGTGCCGAGCAGCGGCGGGCCCGGCTGCGGCACGAGGCGGCCGTCGCCGAGGCCGTCGGCTCGGGTGCCCGGCAGCTGCTCGCACACGTCGAGGTGTCCGTCGGCCGCGCCGACGAGGAGCGCACCGCCGCCGACGCCGCCAAGGCCCGCCGCGAGCAGGAACTCGCCCGGGCCCGCACCGAGGGGCGCGATCTCAAGGCCGAACTCGACAAGTTGACGGATTCGGTCCACCGAGGCGAGGTACTCGGCGCCGAGAAGCGGCTGCGGATCGAGCAGCTGGAGACGAAGGCGCTGGAGGAGCTGGGTGTCGAACCGGCCGGACTGGTGGCGGAGTACGGACCGCACCAGCTCGTGCCGCCCTCGCCCCCCGCCGAGGGCGAGGAGCTGCCGGAGGACCCGGAGCACCCGCGCAACCGGCCGAGGCCGTTCGTCCGGTCCGAGCAGGAGAAGCGGCTGAAGTCGGCCGAGCGCGCCTACCAGCAGCTCGGCAAGGTGAACCCGCTCGCCCTGGAGGAGTTCGCGGCACTGGAGGAACGCCACCAGTTCCTCAGCGAGCAGCTCGAGGACCTGAAGAAGACGCGGGCGGACCTCCTGCAGGTGGTCAAGGAGGTCGACGAGCGTGTCGAGCAGGTCTTCACCGAGGCCTACCGGGACACGGCCCGGGAGTTCGAGGGCGTGTTCTCGCGCCTGTTCCCGGGCGGCGACGGGCGGCTGATCCTGACCGACCCCGACAACATGCTCACCACGGGCGTGGACGTCGAGGCCCGGCCGCCGGGCAAGAAGGTCAAGCGGCTGTCACTGCTCTCGGGCGGCGAGCGGTCGCTGACCGCCGTGGCGCTGCTCGTGTCGATCTTCAAGGCGCGGCCCAGCCCGTTCTATGTCATGGACGAGGTCGAGGCCGCCCTCGACGACACCAACCTCCAGCGGCTGATCCGGATCATGCAGGAGCTGCAGGAGGCCTCGCAGCTGATCGTGATCACCCATCAGAAGCGCACGATGGAGGTCGCCGACGCGCTGTACGGCGTCTCCATGCAGGGCGACGGTGTGTCGAAGGTCATCAGCCAGCGCCTGCGCTAGATGAATGCGTTCTACACCGATCTGTATCGGTCTCACCTGCGACGCTCGGTGACTTCAATTCTTGAACACATCGTCACCACACTCCTGCCGCAGATTCACGTCTCTCGACCTCTTGACTTCGAAACTTGAAGGCATAGTCTCGGCAACGTTCCTTTTACCTTCAGGTACCTTCAGGTGGCACCTCGAAGGGCTGATCCCCTCCGGCAGCGTTGCCGGTGGCCTGAGGAGTACACGTGACCAGCACAGCGCAGGCACCCAAGTCCGGAGCCAGGACGGCTCACCCCGAACATCTCGGGCACGTCATCTTCATCGCGGCGGCGGCCGCGATGGGCGGTTTCCTCTTCGGCTACGACAGTTCCGTGATCAACGGTGCCGTCGAGGCCATCCGAGGCCGCTACGACATCGGCTCCGCAGCCCTCGCCCAGGTCATCGCCGTCGCCCTCATCGGCTGCGCCATCGGCGCCGCGACCGCCGGCCGGATAGCCGACCGCATCGGCCGCATCCGGTGCATGCAGATCGCCGCGGTCCTCTTCACCGTCAGCGCCGTCGGCTCCGCGCTCCCCTTCGCCCTGTGGGACCTCGCCTTCTGGCGCGTCGTCGGCGGCTTCGCCATCGGCATGGCCTCCGTGATCGGCCCGGCGTACATCGCCGAGGTCGCCCCGCCCGCCTACCGCGGCCGGCTCGGTTCCTTCCAGCAGGCCGCGATCGTCATCGGCATCGCCGTGTCGCAGCTGGTCAACTGGGGTCTGCTGAACGCCGCCGACGGCGACCAACGCGGTGAGCTGATGGGCCTGGAGGCCTGGCAGGTCATGCTCGGCGTGATGGTCGTCCCGGCCGTCCTGTACGGCCTGCTCTCCTTCCGGATCCCCGAGTCCCCGCGCTTCCTGATCTCCGTCGGCAAGCACGAGCGCGCCCGGGAGATCCTCACCCAGGTCGAGGGCAAGAACGTCGACCTGGACGCCCGCGTCGCCGAGATCGAGCACGCCATGACCAGTGAGCACAAGTCCAGCTTCAAGGACCTGCTCGGCGGGAGCTTCTTCTTCAAGCCGATCGTCTGGATCGGTATCGGCCTGTCGGTCTTCCAGCAGTTCGTCGGCATCAACGTCGCGTTCTACTACTCCTCGACGCTGTGGCAGTCGGTCGGCGTCGACCCGGCGGACTCGTTCTTCTACTCCTTCACCACGTCGATCATCAACATCGTCGGCACCGTGATCGCGATGATCTTCGTCGACCGCATCGGCCGCAAGCCCCTCGCGATCATCGGCTCGGTCGGCATGGTCGTCGGCCTGGCGCTGGAGGCCTGGGCGTTCTCCCACCCCCTGGTCGACGGCACGCTGCCGGCCGCGCAGGGCTGGATCGCCCTGATCGCCGCGCACGTCTTCGTCCTCTTCTTCGCCCTGTCCTGGGGTGTGGTCGTCTGGGTCATGCTCGGCGAGATGTTCCCCAACCGGATCCGCGCCGCCGCCCTGGGTGTGGCCGCCGCCGCGCAGTGGATCGCCAACTGGGCCATCACCGCGAGCTTCCCCTCGCTGGCCGAGTGGAACCTCTCCCTGACGTACGTGATCTACACGGCCTTCGCCGCGCTCTCGATCCCCTTCATCCTGAAGTTCGTCAGCGAGACGAAGGGCAAGGCCCTGGAGGAGATGGGCTGAGCCCGCCCCCCCCGCACTCGGGGAGAAGGGCCAAGTCCCCGCTGCCCCTCTCCCCGTAACCCGCCGCCGCCCCGGTTCGGCCACTGCCCGAGCCGGGGCGGCGGTCTGTCGTCTCACGCGGTCAGCCGCGGCAGGACCCGCTCGCAGAAGAGCTGCAGACTCCGCCACCCCTCCTCCAGCGGCATCCCGCCCGCCAGCGGATGCAGCACATAGGAGTCCAGGCCCAGCTCCGCGCACGCCTCGGGCGTGAGGATGCGGTACACGCCCTCGGCACGCAGTTCCCCGACGGTCGTCGCGGTCGACTTCACCGCCGAGCGCACCCCGCTCGACTGCCAGGAGGCGTATGTCCGCGCCTCGTGCAGGAAGTGCTCGCCGTACTCCGCCCAGGCCCGGTCCGGATCCTCGGCCAGGTGCAGCAGCGGCGTCTCGGCGGCGGGCATCATGACCCAGCCCTCGGTGCCGTACTCGGCGAGCCGGTCCTTGTAGTACGCCTCCAGCTCCGGCAGATGCGCGCTGGGGAAGAAGGGCAGGCCGAGCCGGGCGGCCCGGCGCGCTGCGGCCTGGGAGGAGCCGCCGACCAGGAGCAGCGGATGCGGGTCGGTGTACGGGCGCGGGGTGATGCGGACCGTGCGGCCCCGATAGGCGAAGGGCTCGCCCGTCCACGCCTTCAGCAGCGTCTCCAGCAGCTCGTCCTGGAGCCGGCCGCGCCGGGCGAAGTCCACGCCGAACAGGTCGTACTCCTCGGGCCGGTACCCGATCCCGGCGACCGTCACCAGCCGGCCGCCGCTCAGCAGGTCCAGTACGGCGATCTCCTCGGCCAGCCGCAGCGGGTCGTGCAGCGGGCCGATGATCGCCGAGACGGTGACCGCGACACGCCGGGTCGCGCCGAAGACGGCCCCCGCGAAGGCGAACGGCGACGGCAGCCAGTTGTTGTCGGCCCCGTGGTGCTCCTCCGTCTGCACCGTGGTGACACCCCGGTCGTCGGCGTACGAGGCCATCTCCAGGGCCGCCCGGTACCGGGCGCCGAGCTCGGCGGGGGAGGCCCCCGGAGCGACGAGGTTGAAGCGTGCGACCGTGACGGGCATGGGGACGTCTCCCTCCACCGGGCGGGTGTCCGGGGGACGTTAGCTGACGATGCGTCAGACATCCAGGGGTGTGGAGATCCGGCGGCCCTCGGCCCCGCGGGACGGCACAAGCGGGGTGACCCGGGGGCCCATGGCTGATACTGGACGCGTTATGGACATCGTCATCCTTGCTGTAGTCATCGCCGTGGTCGTGCTCGTCGCGCTCGGCGGGCTCATCGTCGGCAGCCGGCGCAAGAAGCAGCCGCCGCCGCCCCCGCCCGCAGCGCCCGACATCACCGCCCCACCGGCCGAGCCGCACGTCGGCGACGAGGCCGAGACGCCGCGGGAGGAACCGCGGCGCACGATAGAGGAGGTGGATCTTCCGGACGGTTCGGCTCCCGTCACCGTCGAGGAGCCGCCCGTCGAAGCTCCGGAGATCGAGATCCCGGAGCCCACCGCGGGTCGCCTGGTCCGGCTGCGGGCCCGTCTCTCCCGCTCGCAGAACGCCCTCGGTCAGGGGCTGCTCACGCTGCTGTCGCGCGAGCACCTCGACGAGGACACCTGGGAGGAGATCGAGGACACGCTGCTCACCGCCGACGTCGGCGTGCAGCCCACCCAGGAACTGGTCGAGCGGCTGCGCGAGCGCGTCAAGGTGCTCGGCACCCGCACCCCCGACGAACTGCGCACCCTGCTGCGCGAGGAACTGGTCACGCTGGTCGGCCGCGACATGGACCGCGCGGTCAAGACCGAGCCGGAGGACCGCAAGCCGGGCATCGTGATGGTCGTCGGGGTCAACGGCACCGGCAAGACCACCACCACCGGCAAGCTCGCTCGCGTCCTGGTCGCGGACGGCCAGAGCGTGGTCCTGGGCGCCGCCGACACCTTCCGGGCCGCTGCCGCCGACCAGCTCCAGACCTGGGGCGAGCGCGTCGGCGCCCACACCGTGCGCGGACCGGAGGCCGGCGACCCCGCCTCCGTCGCCTTCGACGCGGTCAAGGAGGGCAAGGAGATGGGCGCGAACGTCGTGCTCATCGACACCGCCGGCCGCCTGCACACCAAGACCGGCCTCATGGACGAGCTCGGCAAGGTCAAGCGGGTCGTGGAGAAGCACGCCCCGGTGGACGAGGTACTGCTCGTCCTCGACGCCACCACCGGCCAGAACGGCCTGGTCCAGGCCCGGGTCTTCGCCGAGGTCGTCGACATCACCGGCATCGTGCTCACCAAGCTGGACGGCACGGCCAAGGGCGGCATCGTGGTCGCGGTCCAGCGCGAGCTGGGCGTTCCGGTCAAGCTCGTCGGGCTCGGCGAGGGCGCGGACGATCTGGCGCCGTTCGAGCCGGAGGCGTTCGTTGACGCCCTTATCGGGGAGTGAGCTCCGGACCAGCCGAGTGGAGCACCTCCGGAAGGCCGGATGGACACAGCGAAGCGCCCGCCCCGAGACACCGTCGGGTCGGGCGCTTCGCTGTGTACGGCTGTGCGGTGGCTAGGCCCGTGACCGGTGCGCCACATACGCCAGCGTGCCCAGCACCAGGCGGGCCTCCGGCGCCCTGGACGCCGAGTCCAGGGCGGGGGAGCGCAGCCAGCGCACCGGGCCGAGGCCGCCGCGGTCGGACGGCGGTGCCGTGATGTGGGCACCGGGTCCCAGGCCGCGCAGGTCGAGGGAGGCCGGGTCGTCCCAGCCCATGCGGTAGAGCAGGCCGGACAGATCGGCGGCGGCGCCGGGGGCGACGAAGAAGTGGGCGCGGCCGTCCGGGGTCGCCGCGACCGGGCCGACGGGCAGACCCATGCGCTCCAGCCGGGCCAGCGCGCGGCAGCCGGCGGGTTCGGCCACCTCGATGACGTCGAACGCCCGGCCGACCGGCAGCATCACCGAGGCGCCGGGGAACTCGCCCCAGGACTCGGTCACGTCGTCCAGCGTCGCCCCGGCGGGGATCACCGGCGCGAAGTCCAGCGGATGCGCACCCGGCGCCGGGCAGTCGCGGCGGCCGCAGGAGCAGGCGCCCGCCGAGGCCCGGGCGCCCGGCACCACGTCCCAGCCCCACAGCCCGGTGTACTCGGCCACCGCGGTGCCGTCCGACGTCCGGCCGCGGCGGCGCGAGCCGGACCGGATGTCGCGCATGCCCCGGCTGATGCCGATCGTGAAGCCCATGCCCCCTCCAACGGGTCCGACGCACCGGTGGTTACGCAGCGGTCGCTCTGCGTGACTCTCTGTTTCCGCCTTCCCGGGCGGCGGTCCGTTCACTCAGCGCCCAGGGGTGTCCGGGGTGGTGTGCTCGACGACACGCGCCCCTCAGTGCGTCTCTGCACCCGCTCCTGGTTGTGCCGTGTCAAGTGAATCGCGAGGAGCCGTACGTGAGTTCATTCGAAGGGGTGGCGAATGGTGGCGTTTCCGTGTGAGCCGTGGCTGGACGGGTGATCGTAGGATTACTTTGTGTGCACGAGTCCTGGGGGCATATGCACTCGTGGGTATGCCGGAGGTAAGTCGCTATTCCGTTCGATGGGTGACAAGGGCCGGACGGACGGCAGTACGAACCGGCATGCTGATAGGGCTTGGCGCACTCGGCGACAAGTGGTCTCAGGGATGGGGGCGTTCCAGTGAGCGGCAACGGCGGAAGCGGAACGAACGCTGCGAGCGTGACGCACGCTGACAAGCGCCCGAACGAGCTGCTCACCTCCTGGTTCGTGCGCAGCGGCTGGTCCAAGGGCGAGCTCGCCCGCCAGGTCAACCGCCGGGCACGCCAGCTGGGCGCCAACCACATCTCCACGGACACCTCGCGCGTCCGCCGCTGGCTCGACGGCGAGAACCCCCGCGAACCGATCCCCAGGATCCTGTCCGAGCTGTTCTCGGAACGCTTCGGGGTCGTCGTCTCCGTGGAGGACCTGGGGCTGCGCACCGCGCGCCAGTCACCCTCCGCGACCGGCGTCGACCTGCCCTGGACGGGCCCGCAGACCGTGGCCCTGCTCAGCGAGTTCTCGCGCAGCGACCTGATGCTGGCGCGGCGCGGCTTCCTCGGGAGCTCGCTGGTCCTGTCTGCGGGCCCGGCCCTCATCGAACCCATGCAGCGCTGGCTCGTCCCCTCGCCCCCGGCCCAGCGGTCGGAGGCCGAGCCCGGCTCGGCGGGGCGCGCCCGGGGGCGGCTCTCCAAGCCCGAGCTGGACCTCCTGGAGTCCACGACCGTGATGTTCCGGCAGTGGGACGCCCAGTGCGGCGGCGGCCTGCGCCGCAAGGCGGTCGTCGGCCAGCTGCACGAGGTGACGGACCTGCTCCAGGAGCCCCAGCCCGAGGCCACCACCCGGCGGCTGTTCAAGGTCGCCGCCGAACTCGCCGAGCTGGCCGGCTGGATGTCGTACGACATCGGGCTGCAGCCGACCGCGCAGAAGTACTTCGTCCTCGCGCTGCACGCCGCGAAGGAGGCCGGTGACCGGCCCCTCGGCTCCTATGTGCTGTCCAGCATGAGCCGGCAGATGATCCACCTCGGGCGGCCCGACGACGCACTGGAGCTGATCCACCTCGCGCAGTACGGCAGCCGCGACTGCGCGAGCCCGCGCACCCAGTCGATGCTGTATGCGATGGAGGCCCGCGCCTACGCCAACATGGGACAGCCCGGCAAGTGCAAGCGGGCGGTCCGGATGGCCGAGGACACCTTCGCCGACGCCGGCGAGTGGGACGAGCCGGACCCCGACTGGATCCGCTTCTTCTCCGAAGCCGAGCTGTACGGCGAGAACTCGCACTCGTACCGCGATCTGGCCTATGTCGCCGGCCGCAGCCCGACCTACGCCTCGCTGGCCGAGCCGCTGATGGAGCGGGCCGTGCAGCTGTTCGCCGAGGACGGCGAGCACCAGCGGTCGTACGCGCTCAACCTGATCGGCATGGCCACCGTGCACCTCCTCCAGCGCGAGGCCGAACAGAGCACGGTCTTCGCCACCCAGGCCATGCAGGTCGCCAAGAAGGTCCGCTCCGAGCGGGTCAACACTCGTATCCGAAAGACGGTCGACACGGCCGCGCGGGACTTCGGCGACCTCGGCGAGGTCGTCGACCTCACCGAGCGGCTCGCCGCCGAGCTGCCCGAGACCGCGGAGGCGGTCTGACCGCCACCCTCCGAGACCCCTGAACCCCGGCCGCGGCCGGCCCTCCCGAACTGCCCGACTCGGCTCCCCCATGCCAGGTCATCGGAAGGCCGACCGCGGCCGGCCCGTGTCCGGAAGGCAGTGGAGACCGAAGGTTGCGCCACGATAACGATCGGCGCGCCCGCGATCCGGCAGTTCATCGACGCGTAACACAGCACGCGCCTTCGTCACGGCGGCGAAACAACGAGGGGCTTCGACCGAAACCGCGCTGCGCCAATGTCGTGGCGCATAACCGGCCCACCCCTCATTCCGCTCGAGGCTTCGCCCGCACGGGGCCGTACCAATGACGAGGAGACGCCGATGGCACCAGCCATCACCCTTGCCGCAGAGGCGCCCAAGCTGTCTGCCGCGAACACAGGGTTCATGCTCATCTGTTCCGCCCTGGTGATGCTCATGACCCCGGGCCTGGCCTTCTTCTACGGAGGCATGGTCCGCGTCAAGAGCACCCTGAACATGCTGATGATGAGCTTCATCAGCCTCGGGATCGTCACCATCCTGTGGGTGCTGTACGGCTTCTCCATGGCGTTCGGCACCGACTCCGGCAGCCTCATCGGCTGGAACTCCGACTGGGTCGGTCTCGGCAACATCGGCCTGACGGAGCTGTGGCCGGGCTACACGATCCCGGTCTTCGTGTTCCTGGTCTTCCAGCTGATGTTCGCGATCATCACGCCCGCCCTGATCAGCGGTGCCCTCGCGGACCGCGTGAAGTTCAGCGCCTGGGCGCTGTTCATCGCCCTGTGGGCCACCGTCGTCTACTTCCCGGTCGCGCACTGGGTCTGGGGCGCCGGCGGCTGGGCCTTCGAGCTGGGCGTGATCGACTTCGCCGGTGGTACGGCGGTGCACATCAACGCCGGTGCCGCCGCCCTCGGCGTGATCCTCGTCATCGGCAAGCGCGTCGGCTTCAAGAAGGACCCGATGCGTCCGCACAGCCTGCCGCTGGTCATGCTCGGCGCCGGTCTGCTGTGGTTCGGCTGGTTCGGGTTCAACGCCGGCTCCTGGCTCGGCAACGACGACGGCGTCGGCGCGCTGATGTTCGTCAACACCCAGGTCGCCACGGCCGCCGCCATGCTGGCCTGGCTCGCCTACGAGAAGATCCGCCACGGCGCGTTCACCACGCTGGGTGCCGCCTCCGGCGCGGTCGCGGGTCTGGTCGCCATCACCCCGGCGGGTGGCGCGGTCACCCCGCTCGGCGCGATCGCCGTCGGTGCCATCGCCGGTGTGCTGTGCGCCATGGCCGTCGGCCTGAAGTACAAGTTCGGCTACGACGACTCCCTCGACGTCGTCGGCGTCCACCTGGTCGGCGGTGTCGTCGGCTCCCTGCTGATCGGCCTCTTCGCCAGCGGCAAGGGCCAGTCCACCGTCGAGGGCCTCTTCTACGGCGGCGGCCTGACCCAGTTCTGGAAGCAGTGCGCCGGTGTCTTCGCGGTGCTCGCCTACTCCCTGATCGTCTCCGCCGTCCTCGCCTTCATCCTCGACAAGACCATGGGTATGCGCGTCTCCGAGGACGAGGAGGTCGCCGGCATCGACCAGGCCGAGCACGCCGAGACCGCATACGACTTCAGCGGTGCCGGTGGCGGTGCCGCCAAGACGGCCGTCACGGCCCCGGTCGCCGCTGCCGCGAGCAAGAAGGTGGACGCATGAAGCTCATCACCGCCGTCGTGAAGCCGCACCGGCTCGACGAGATCAAGGAGGCCCTGCAGGCCTTCGGAGTACACGGCCTGACGGTCACCGAGGCCAGCGGCTACGGTCGTCAGCGGGGCCACACCGAGGTCTACCGCGGTGCCGAGTACACCGTCGACCTGGTCCCCAAGATCCGCATCGAGGTCCTGGTCGAGGACGACGACGCCGAGCAGCTGATCGATGTCGTGGTCAAGGCCGCCCGCACCGGCAAGATCGGTGACGGCAAGGTCTGGTCCATCCCGGTCGAGACGGCCGTACGGGTCCGGACCGGCGAGCGCGGCCCCGACGCGCTCTGAGGACCCCTTAGGCAGGCAAACGGAACAGGAGTCGCCGGGTGACGGGTACGGACGTGCAGAAGGAAGCAGAGGACTCGGGACCCAGCGGCTACGCGGCGGCCCGGCTGCGTCTCCTCACCGAGGAGACGCGGTCCGGGCCGCCGCGCCGTGCGGCCCTGGCCGAACTGACGGACGACTGGCTCACGGGCCTGTTCGCCGCCGGCGCGGAGGGACTGCGCGGGGCCTCCCTGGTCGCCGTCGGCGGCTACGGACGCGGCGAGCTGTCCCCACGCAGCGACCTCGACCTGCTCCTGCTGCACGACGGCAGCGACACCAAGGCGGTCGCCGCCCTCGCCGACCGGCTCTGGTACCCCGTCTGGGACCTGGGCCTGGACCTCGACCACTCCGTCCGCACGCCCGCCGAGGCCCGCAAGACGGCGGGCGAGGACCTCAAGGTGCAGCTCGGCCTGCTGGACGCCCGGCACATCGCCGGCGACCTCGGCCTCACCGCCGGACTGCGCACGGCCGTGCTGGCCGACTGGCGCAACCAGGCGCCGAAGCGCCTCCCCGAACTCCAGGAACTGTGCGCCGAGCGCGCCGAGCGCCAGGGCGAGTTGCAGTACCTGCTGGAACCCGATCTGAAGGAGGCCCGGGGCGGGCTGCGCGACGCCACCGCCCTGCGCGCCGTCGCGGCCTCCTGGCTCGCCGACGCCCCGCGCGAGGGCCTCGCCGACGCCCGGCGCCGGCTCCTCGACGTACGGGACGCCCTGCACCTGGCCACCGGCCGCGCCACCGACCGGCTCGCCCTCCAGGAGCAGGACCAGGTGGCCGCCGAGCTCGGTCTGCTCGACGCCGACACACTGCTCCGGCAGGTGTACGAGGCGGCACGGCTCGTCTCGTACGCCAGTGATGTCACCTGGCGCGAGGTGGGGCGCGTGCTGCGGTCGCGCGCCGTACGGCCCCGGCTGCGCGCCATGCTGGGCGGCGGGAAGCCCGTCGCGGAGCGGTCTCCGCTGGCCGAGGGGGTGGTGGAGCAGGACGGCGAGGTGGTGCTGGCCCGTGCCGCGCGCCCCGAGCGCGACCCGGTGCTGCCGCTGCGCGCCGCGGCTGCCGCCGCGCAGGCCGGACTCCCGCTCTCCCTGCACGCCGTACGGCGCATGGCCGCCGCCGCGCGCCCGGTGCCCACGCCCTGGCCCGCCGAGGCACGCGAACAGCTCGTGACCCTGCTCGGCTCCGGCCGCCCGACCGTCGAGGTCTGGGAGGCGCTGGAGGCCGAGGGCCTGATCACCCGGCTGCTGCCCGACTGGGAGCGGGTCCGCTGCCGCCCGCAGCGCAACGCCGTGCACCTGTGGACCGTCGACCGGCACCTCATCGAGACCGCCGTACAGGCCTCCGAGTTCACCCGCCGGGTCAGCCGCCCCGACCTGCTGCTGGTCGCCGCGCTGCTGCACGACATCGGCAAGGGCTGGCCCGGCGACCACTCCGTGGCCGGCGAGATCATCGCCAAGGACGTGGCCGCCCGCATCGGCTTCGACCGCCACGACGTGACGGTCGTCGCCACCCTCGTACGGCACCATCTGCTCCTGGTCGAGACGGCCACCCGGCGTGACCTGGAGGACCCGGCCACCGTGCGCTCCGTCGCCGAGGCCGTCGGCTCCCAGGGCACCCTGGAACTGCTGCACGCGCTCACCGAGGCCGACGCCCTGGCCACCGGACCGGCAGCCTGGTCGTCCTGGCGCGGTTCGCTCGTCGCCGACCTCGTCAAGCGGGTCTTGGCGGTGCTCGCCGGGGACGCCCCGGACGACCCCGAGGAGGGCGCGCCGACCGCCGAGCAGGAGCGGCTCGCCCTCGAGGCGGCCGCCACCGGCAGCCCGGTCCTCGCCCTGCGGGCACAGACCGAGCCGCCCGCCGGGCAGGAGCCGTCCGGCGACCCCGAGCCGCTGGGTGTGGAACTTCTCATCGCCGTCCCCGACCAGCCGGGCGTCCTGCCCGCGGTGGCCGGTGTCCTCGCCATGCACCGGCTGACCGTACGCACGGCGGAACTGCGCTCCCTGACCCTCCCGGACGGCGTCGACGGCTCCGTACTGCTGCTGGACTGGCGGGTCGCCGCCGAGTACGGCTCCCTGCCGCAGGCCGCCCGGCTGCGCGCGGACCTCGTCCGGGCCCTGGACGGCTCCCTGGACATCTCCGGCCGCCTCGCCGAACGGGACGCGGCCTATCCGCGCCGCCGGGGCGTGGTCGCCCCGCCGCCCCGGGTGTCGGTCCACCCGGCCGCCTCCCGGCTGGCCACGGTGATCGAGGTACGCTCCCAGGACGCCCCCGGCCTGCTGTTCCGCATCGGCAGTGCCCTGGAGGACGCGAGCGTACGGGTGCGCAGCGCGCATGTCTCGACGCTCGGCGCCAACGCCGTGGACGCCTTCTACGTGACCGGCCCGGAGGGCGCGCCCCTGCCCGGGGACGAGGCCGTCTCGGTGGCGCGGAAGCTGGAGGAGACACTGCGCGGGTGAGGCCGACCCGGCGACTTGTCACGCCGGGATACCCTGGAGGGCGATTCCCTGTAGCCACCAACCCTGAGGACCGCGAGCGCCGTGTTCGATACTCTTTCCGATCGCCTCTCAGCGACCTTCAAGAACCTGCGCGGCAAGGGGCGTCTCAGCGAAGCGGACATCGACGCCACGGCCCGGGACATCCGGATCGCGCTCCTCGAGGCGGACGTGGCGCTGCCGGTCGTCCGGACGTTCATCAAGAACGTCAAGGAGCGCGCCCTCGGTGCCGAGGTCAGCAAGGCGCTGAACCCCGCCCAGCAGGTCCTCAAGATCGTCAACGAGGAACTCGTCACCATCCTCGGCGGCGAGACCCGGCGCCTGCGCTTCGCCAAGCAGCCGCCCACCGTGATCATGCTGGCGGGTCTGCAGGGTGCCGGTAAGACCACCCTCGCGGGCAAGCTCGGCCGCTGGCTGAAGGAGCAGGGCCACTCGCCGCTGCTGGTCGCCTGTGACCTCCAGCGGCCGAACGCCGTGAACCAGCTCAGCGTCGTCGCCGAGCGCGCGGGCGTCGGCATCTACGCGCCGGAGCCGGGCAACGGCGTCGGCGACCCGGTCAAGGTCGCCAAGGACTCCATCGAGCACGCGAAGTCCAAGGTCCACGACATCGTCATCGTCGACACCGCGGGCCGCCTCGGTATCGACCAGGAGATGATGCAGCAGGCTGCGGACATCCGTGACGCGGTCAGCCCCGACGAGATCCTGTTCGTCGTCGACGCGATGATCGGCCAGGACGCGGTCAACACCGCCGAGGCCTTCCGCGACGGCGTCGGCTTCGACGGCGTGGTGCTCTCCAAGCTCGACGGTGACGCCCGCGGTGGTGCGGCCCTGTCGATCCGGCAGATCACCGGCAAGCCGATCATGTTCGCGTCGAATGGCGAGAAGCTCGACGACTTCGACGCCTTCCACCCTGACCGGATGGCCTCCCGCATCCTCGACATGGGTGACCTGCTCACCCTGATCGAGCAGGCGGAGAAGACGTTCAGCCAGGAAGAGGCCGAGAAGATGGCCTCCAAGCTGGCGTCCAAGAAGGGCCAGGACTTCACCCTGGACGACTTCCTGGCCCAGATGGAGCAGGTCAGGAAGATGGGCTCCATCTCCAAGCTGCTCGGCATGCTCCCGGGCATGGGCCAGATGAAGGACCAGATCCAGAACCTGGACGAGCGGGACGTCGACCGCACGGCCGCCATCATCAAGTCGATGACCCCGGCCGAGCGCCAGGAGCCGACGATCATCAACGGCTCGCGCCGCGCCCGTATCGCGCGTGGTTCCGGTGTCGACGTCAGCGCCGTGAAGAACCTGGTCGAGCGGTTCTTCGAGGCCCGCAAGATGATGTCCCGCATGGCCCAGGGCGGCGGCATGCCCGGGATGCCCGGCATGCCGGGCATGGGCGGCGGCCCCGGCCGGACGAAGAAGAAGCAGAAGCAGGCCAAGGGCAAGCAGCGCTCCGGCAACCCGATGAAGCGCAAGCAGCAGGAGCAGGAGGAGGCCGCCCGCCGGGCCGCCGCGGCCGAGGGCGGCGGCGCCTTCGGACTGCCGCAGCAGGGCGGCAAGGACTTCGAACTCCCCGACGAGTTCAAGAAGTTCATGGGCTGACGGTCCGAACCGCACGACACCGAGGGCGCCCCCTTTCCTTCCGGAAGGGGGCGCCCTCTTTGGTCTGCCGGCAGGTCAGGCGTTCGGGAACTTCCAGATGTAGGGCTCGCCGTCCTCCTCGGACCAGTGGACCTCGACGTTCTTGGCGTTCGCCGGGATCACGTAGGTCTCGCAGAAGACGTGGCTGTCGCCCTGCTTCCAGCTGTCGACGTCGTAGGGGTCCTCGCAGCCCGCGGCGTCCTCGGAGGCGCCAATGAGGACGGTGCCGCGCTGCCCGTCGGCGAAGACCGTGGTGCTGTCGTGCACGTCGGAACCGTCGGTGAGGGCGGGGCCGCTCTTGTGTGTGTACTTCAGGTACGCGGTGGCCAGCACCTTGCCCTTGACCTTGTCCGGCTCCGAGACGGCCTTGGCGGCCTCGGCCTCGGTGCCGACGTCGACCTTCTGCGCCAGGATCTCGTAGGTGACCTTGCCCGGGTCCTCCTCGACCTTGCCCGTGGCGCTCTCGCCGCTCCCCATCTCGCCGCCGGACGCCGGCTCCGGCGAAGGAAAGACCTTGGCCTTCTCGGTGGCCGGGCTCTTCGCTTCGGCGTTGTCGCCGCCGCCTCCGCAGGCGGTGAGCGAGAGGGCGAGGACGGCGACGGGCGCGACGAGACGCAGCGCGGTCGTGTGGTGCGGCAAAGCAGCTCCTGTATGCAGATGTGTAGATCCCCCGAACGGTGGATCAGATTAAGCGGTCATGATCCACTTCATGGCACCAGAAGCACCGCACCGTGCTTTCTTCACGCCATTCACACCTGCACCGGACAAAGCCTGATCCTTATGGGACCCGGGCGATCAGATAGCGGAACACATTGGGCATCCACACGGTCCCGTCCTGCCGCTGATGCGGATGCAGTGCCTCGCTCAGCTCCTTGTCGACCTGCACCTGGTCGGTCGCGGCCATCGCCGCGTCGAACAGCCCCGTCGACTTGAGCCCGCGTACCGCGCTGTCCACGTCGGCGTAGCCGAAGGGGCACGCCACCCGCCCGGAGCCGTCCGGCTTGAGCCCTGCCCGCTGGGCGACGTCCTCCAGATCGTCGCGCAGGGCGGGACGCCAGCTGCCCGTGTTGCGCAGCGGCTCCGCGAGCTTCGTGGCCACCCGCAGCACGGACGTCGTGGCGCACCGCTCCGGAGGGCCCCAGCCGGCCAGCACGACGGCCGCACCACGCTCGGCGAGCGGCGTCGCCTCGGTGAGCAGCCCGCTCATCCCCTCCGAGTCGCCCGCGAGGCACCCGATGGGCTCGAAGGCGGTCACCAGGGTGAATGCGGGAGCACCCGGCATCGCCGCGTCCCGGGGCGGACCCTCGACCAGCCGGGCCTCCGTACGCGCGCGCGTGCCCCACGACTCGGGCTGCAGCCGCTCCCGCGCGAAGGTCATTCTTTCGGGGGAGGAGTCGACACCGGTGACCGCCGCTCCCCGGGCGGCGGCCATCAGCAGGGCGAGCCCGGAACCGCAGCCGAGGCCGAGCAGCCGCGTGGCGGGACCCACGTCCAGTCGCTCGTGGACGGCCTCGTAGAGCGGCACGAGCATCCGCTCCTGGATCTCGGACCAGTCACGCGCGCGTGCACGCAGGTCCACGCGGGGTGCGGCCCCCGCGTGAGGCAGGTGCTGCCGCACGAGCGTAGGTGTCATAAGTAAGCGCCCCAATCCGCCGAGAGTTGCCTCTTGCCCGATTCCATGGCCCCCGTGACAGTGCGCTCGCACTACCCCCGTATGCCAGGAAACTCCCCCCTCGACCTGTCGTCCAGTGGAATGCGCCCGGGCATATGAGTTGTCATGTGCCTATGGCGAGATTTCACATTCCGGCAACTTGGGCCCGTACCATCCCGCCATGGCCAAGGCACCCGTTCTCACCTCCCAGGCGGACGACTTCCCGCGCTGGTACCAGGACTTGATCACCAAGGCGGAACTCGCCGACAACGGTCCGGTGCGCGGCACCATGGTCATCCGACCGTACGGGTACGGGTTGTGGGAACGGATGCAGTCCGAGATGGACGCCCGCATCAAGGAGACGGGCACCCAGAACGCGTACTTCCCGCTGCTGATCCCCGAGTCGTACCTGACCAGGGAGGCGGACCACGTCGAGGGCTTCGCACCCGAACTGGCGGTGGTCACCCACGGCGGCGGCAAGGAACTCGAAGAGCCCGCCGTGGTCCGGCCCACCTCCGAGATGATCATCAACGCCTCCTTCTCGAAGTGGGTGCAGAGCTACCGCGACCTGCCGCTGCTCATCAACCAGTGGGCCAACGTCGTGCGCTGGGAGCTCAGGCCCCGGCTGTTCCTGCGTACGTCCGAGTTCCTCTGGCAGGAGGGACACACGGCGCACGCCACGTACGAGGAGGCGCGCGATTTCGCCGCCCGCATTCACCGGCGGGTCTACGAGGACTTCATGGTGAACGTGCTCGCGATGGACGTCGTCCCGGGCCGCAAGACCGTCAGGGAGCGGTTCGCCGGCGCCGTCAACACCCTCACGCTCGAAGGCATGATGGGCGACGGCAAGGCCCTCCAGATGGCCACGAGCCATGAACTGGGCCAGAACTTCGCGAAGGCCTTCAACACCCGGTACCTGTCGAAGGACGGCCGGCAGGAGCTGGTCTGGCAGACCTCCTGGGGTTCCACCACCCGCATGATCGGCGCCCTGGTGATGATGCACGGCGACGACGACGGCCTGCGCGTCCCGCCGCGGCTCGCGCAGATCCAGGCGGTGGTGCTCGCGATCAAGGGCGACGACGCGGTTCTGGCCAAGGTCCACGAGCTGGGCGACCGGCTGAAGGCGGCGGGTGTCCGCGTCCAGGTCGACGACCGCACCGACATCCCCTTCGGCCGCCGTGCCGTCGACTGGGAGCTCAAGGGCGTCCCGGTGCGCATCGAGGTCGGCCCGCGCGACCTGGAGAACGGCACGGCGATGCTGGCGCGCCGCATCCCGGGAGGCAAGGAGCCGGTCTCCCTGGACTCCCTGGTGCCGCTGCTGCCCGGGATCCTGGAGGAGGACCAGGCGCTGCTGCTGAAGCAGTCCCGCGAGCGCCGCGAGTCCCGAACGGCCGAGGTCTCGACGTTCGAGGAGGCAGTGGAGGCGGTCACCGCCGGCGGCTGGGCGCGCATCCCCTGGGCCGTGCTCGGTGAGGAGGGCGAGTCCAAGCTCGCCGATCACGCGGCGACCGTACGGTGTCTGGTCGCCGAGGACGGGGCGGTGCCGGACGCCGACGACGCACCCGGTAACGTCGCCGTCGTGGCACGCGCTTACTGAGCGCGACGCAAGGCGGCCGAAACGCCTCTTGCGTACGCGCGGACCCCTGCTTCCCCGGCGCGCGGACACGATCTACGCGCCGGGGCGTACGCGGAACTACGCACCACCTTGTGGTGAGCTGCGAGGCTTCTCCACAGATCAGCGCACGCGCCCTCGTCGGGACGCATCAGAGGCAACTGACGGGTACGTGCAAATTATTTGGGATGGCCCGGAATCGGAACACTGTGGCACCCCGGCTCGTTGTCATTACGTGAGCACGACACAGACACCACCTGTTCTCGCCGCAGAGCTGGCACAGGCGTGGGCCGATATTCAGCGGTACCACCCCGAGCTGCCCGACCTTGCCGCGCCAGAGTCCCTGATCGGGGAGTCGTCGTCCGCGTGCGGTCACGAGCTCTCCTTCGAGCGACTGCTCCATGAGGCAGTCCATGGCATCGCCGCCTCGCGCGGCGTCCGCGACACCTCCCGTGCCGGCCGCTACCACAACCGCAGATTCCTCGCGATCGCCGAGGAGCTGGGCCTGGACCACCCCGAGGAACCGCATCCCAGCAGCGGCTTCTCCCTGGTCACGCTCACCCCCGAGGCGAAGCGCCGCTACCGCCCGACGATGGAACGCCTCCAGCGAGCCCTGAAGGCCCACACGGCCGCGACCTCCTCCGACACCTCCCGCACCTTCCGGGGCCCGGCCGCACGCCACGGCTCCTCCGGTGGCGGCGTACGCGTCAAGGCGGTCTGCGACTGCGGTCGCAACGTCCGCGTGGTGCCGTCCGTGCTCGCCCAGGCGCCGATCGTCTGCGGCGGCTGCGGCAAGCCGTTCCGCATCCCGGACGTGGTGGGAGCGGGAGCGGTGGCGGGCTGACGTCGGCACCGGCATCTCGTGGCTGCCGGTCGAGACACGCTGCCGGGGTGTGCACCCGACGTACCTCACCCCCGCGCCGGGTGCCGGCCCGGCATGCCCGGGGAGCGGCGCACCCCGGGCAAAGCCGCCCGGCGGGGTGTGGCACAATGGCTAGCTGTACTCGACAGTCGCACAGGACCCCTCTCTCCTCCGGCTGACGCGTCCATCGGGCACTCGGGTACCGCAACCCCACGCGGCAGTCTCGCCGTGCCCAACCACGTCAAATCCAGGAGAATCCACTCCCGTGGCAGTCAAGATCAAGCTGAAGCGTCTGGGCAAGATCCGTTCGCCTCACTACCGCATCGTCGTCGCCGACTCCCGCACCCGCCGTGACGGCCGTGCGATCGAGGAGATCGGCAAGTACCACCCGACGTACAACCCGTCGGTGATCGAGGTCGACGCCGAGCGTGTGGCGTACTGGCTGGGTGTCGGCGCGCAGCCGACCGAGCCCGTGCTCGCCATCCTCAAGAAGACCGGCGACTGGCAGAAGTACAAGGGCGAGCCCGCCCCGGCTCCGCTGCTGCAGGCCGCCGAGAAGTCGGCCCGCCCGTCGTTCGAGGCCCTCGGTGGCGACGACGAGGGCAAGGGTGAGGCCATCACCCAGAAGAAGAAGGCTGAGAAGAAGGACGAGGCGGCCGCCGAGTCCGCGTCGACCGAGGCCTGAGCATGCTCGAGGAGGCTCTCGAGCACCTCGTGAAGGGCATCGTCGACAACCCTGACGATGTGCAGGTCGCCTCGCGCAACCTGCGCCGCGGGCAAGTGCTCGAGGTCCGGGTGCACCCGGACGACCTCGGAAAGGTGATCGGCCGCAACGGCCGCACCGCACGCGCCCTGCGTACCGTCGTGGGCGCCATCGGCGGTCGCGGTGTCCGCGTCGACCTCGTCGACGTGGACCACGTCCGCTGACGCTTATCGCAACCGGCTCGGGCCGGGGAGGGCCTTCAGGGCCGTCCCCGGCCCGCAGTCGTATGACAGGAGAGTTGGACACGTGCAGCTGGTAGTCGCACGGATCGGCCGTGCCCATGGCATCAAGGGCGAGGTCACCGTCGAGGTCCGTACCGACGAGCCGGAGCTCAGGCTCGCGCCCGGCGCCGTACTCGCCACCGATCCCGCCACCACGGGACCGCTCACCATCGAGACGGGCCGTGTCCACAGCGGCCGTCTCCTGCTGCGCTTCGAGGGCGTCCGCGACCGCACCGGCGCCGAAGCCCTGCGCAACACCCTCCTGATCGCCGAGATCGACCCGGAGGAAATGCCCGAGGGTGAGGACGAGTACTACGACCACCAGCTCATGGACCTCGACGTGGTCACCGCGGACGGCACGGAGGTCGGCCGGATCACGGAGATCTCGCATCTGCCCTCCCAGGACCTCTTCATCGTGGAGCGCCCCGACGGCAGCGAGGTGCTGATCCCCTTCGTCGAGGAGATCGTCGCCGAGATCGACCTCGAGGAGCAGAAGGCCGTCATCACCCCGCCGCCGGGCCTGATCGACGACCGCGCCGAGATCGCCTCCAGCCGGGACGAGTCGTAATGCGCCTCGACGTCGTCACGATCTTCCCCGAGTACCTGGAACCGCTGAACGTCTCCCTCGTCGGCAAGGCACGCGCGCGTGGACAGCTCGACGTCCAGGTGCACGACCTGCGTTCCTGGACCTACGACCGTCACAACACCGTCGACGACACGCCCTACGGCGGCGGCCCCGGCATGGTCATGAAGACCGACCCCTGGGGGGACGCGCTCGACACCGTGCTGGCCGACGGCTACGAGACCGGCTCCCGGGCGCCCGCCCTCATCGTGCCCACGCCCAGCGGGCGCCCCTTCACCCAGGAACTCGCCGTCCAGCTCTCCGAGCGCCCCTGGCTGATCTTCACGCCGGCCCGCTACGAGGGCATCGACCGGCGGGTCGTCGACGAGTACGCGACCCGGATGCCGGTGTACGAGGTGTCCATCGGCGACTACGTCCTGGCCGGCGGCGAGGCGGCCGTCCTCGTCGTCACGGAGGCCGTGGCGCGGCTGCTGCCGGGCGTCCTGGGCAACGCCGAGTCCCACCGGGACGACTCCTTCGCGCCCGGTGTCATGGCGAATCTGCTGGAGGGGCCCGTCTACACCAAGCCGCCCGAGTGGCGCGGCCGGGACATCCCCGACGTGCTGCTCAGCGGTCACCACGGCAAGATCGCGCGCTGGCGCCGGGACGAGGCGCTGAAGCGTACGACCGCCCACCGGCCCGACCTCATCGAGCGGTGCGATCCCAAGGCCTTCGACAAGAAGGACCGCGAGATGCTGTCCATCCTGGGCTGGGCACCGGACCCCGCGGGGGAGCCTTACGGCCGATTTTGGCGCAGGACCGAGGGCATGGAACAATAGGTCGCTGTTGTGCGTCCGTCCGGCGTGCGCCCCTGCCACAGGGGGAGATGACGCCCGTTCCGACGCGTACAGCCCTGATCCGAAACACCTAGATTCCGTTGATGACCTGTGGCATCAGCGAGGAAAGCAGACGAAATGTCTCACCTGCTCGACACCGTCGACTCCGCGTCGCTGCGCAGCGATGTTCCCGGCTTCCGCCCCGGCGACACCGTCAACGTCCACGTCCGCGTCATCGAGGGCAACCGCTCCCGTGTGCAGCAGTTCAAGGGCGTTGTGATCCGCCGCCAGGGCTCCGGCGTGCGCGAGACCTTCACGGTCCGCAAGGTCTCCTTCTCCGTCGGCGTCGAGCGCACCTTCCCGGTGCACACCCCGATCGTGGAGAAGATCGAGCTCGTCACCAAGGGTGACGTCCGCCGCGCCAAGCTGTACTACCTGCGCGAGCTGCGCGGCAAGGCCGCGAAGATCAAGGAGAAGCGCGAGAACTGAGCGCTCTCCGGGGTTCGCGCCGGGGCCGGATAACATCTGGCTCCGATGGACACCGAAGCACAGCAGACGGAGCGCGACCGCTCCTCCCGCCCTTCCGACTCCGAGGAGACCTCGGACCCAGGAGGGCCGGAGGAACGGTCGCGTTTCGCGTTGGTGTCGCGTGTCAGCGCATGGGTTCCGGGCGGGCGGATCACTCTGACCTTGTTGACCTGCCTGCTTTTCCTGCTGCTGCTCAGTACGTTCGTGCTGCGGCCGTTCCAGATCCCCAGCGGATCCATGGAGCGGGGATTGAGGATCGGGGACCGGGTTCTCGTAAATAAGTTGGCGTACCGTTTCGGTGCCCAGCCGCAGCGGGGAGACATCGTCGTGTTCGACGGGACGGGGTACTTCGGGCACGCGGACTACATCAAGCGCGTTGTCGGTGTGGGAGCGGACCGTGTGGTCTGCTGCGACCAGAAGGGGAGGATCCAGGTGAACGGCCGGCCGGTCGACGAGTCGGGCTTCCTGTACCCCGGGGACAGCCCCTCCGAGGTTCCCTTCGACGTCGTGGTGCCCGACGGCACCCTGTTCGTGCTCGGCGACCACCGCGGCGACTCCAGCGACTCCCGCGACCACCTGGGCTCCCCGGGCGGCGGCATGGTCCCGGTCGGTGAGGTGATCGGCCGCGCCGACTGGATCGTCTGGCCCTTCGGCCACGCCACCCGGCTGCAACGCCCGGACGCCTACGCGCGCGTGCCCGCATCCGCCGCCGGTAGGGCGGGTGCCCATGGGTAACCGCGCCAAGCCGCGCGGCGTCGCCACGAGTGCCGCGGAAAACCTGCTGCCCACCGGCGCCCGGCGCGCCGCCAGCCCGTCCGGCGGACGTACCCGCGCCGAGCGGCGCAAGCTCCAGCGCAAGGTCAAGCGGCGCCGCAGGCGCGGTGCCGTCAAGGAGATACCGCTCCTCGTCGGCGTCGCCGTCCTCATAGCCCTCGTGCTGAAGACGTTCCTCGTCCAGGCCTTCGTCATCCCGTCGGGCTCCATGGAGCAGACGATCCAGATCGGCGACCGCGTCCTGGTCGACAAGCTCACCCCGTGGTTCGGCTCCGAGCCGCAGCGCGGGGACGTCGTCGTCTTCAAGGACCCCGGCGGCTGGCTCCAGGACGATCAGACCGCCACTCCGAAGGAAGACCCCGTCGTCATCAAGCAGGTCAAGGAAGGGCTCACCTTCATCGGCCTGCTGCCGTCCGAGGACGAGAAGGACCTCATCAAGCGCGTCGTCGGCGTCGGCGGCGACAAGGTCAAGTGCTGCGACACCCAAGGGCGCGTGACCGTCAACGGCATCCCGCTGAACGAGGACTACCTGTACCCCGGCAACGCCCCGTCCGACACGCCGTTCGAGATCACGGTCCCCCAGGGACGGTACTGGGTGATGGGCGACCACCGGAACAACTCCGCGGACTCCCGCGCCCACCAGGACACCGACTACGGAGGCACGGTCTCCGAGGACGAGGTCGTGGGCCGCGCCATGGTCATCGCCTGGCCCTTCGGTCACTGGAACATGCTGGAGGAACCGACCACCTACGCCTCCGTGTCCGACTCGGCCACCGGGTCGACCGCTGCCGCCCCGCTGTCGCATAGGGTTGCCTCCGACGATTCGAACGGAACGATCCAGCTCCCGACCCCTGCGGAACTCCCGCTCGTTATGGGAGTGGTGGGCCTGCGCCGTGTATGGGGCAGGCGGCGGCACAGAGTGAGGAGTTGGCGTGGGGGATGTGGCGGTCGGCGCACGGTCCGGACACGACGGCGAGGAGCAGCGCGGGCGACCCGCGGAATCCACCGTCCCGGCCGCGGACAGCGCCGTGACCTCCGGGAATGACTCCGGGGCAGCCGAGGACGACAGGGTGACAGGAACGCACAGCACAGCCGATGGCCAGGGGCCGGGCGGTACGAACCGGACGCCGAAGAAGGCGCGCTCCTTCTGGAAGGAGCTGCCCATCCTGATCGGCATCGCGCTGGTGCTGGCGCTGCTGATCAAGACCTTCCTGGTGCAGGCGTTCTCCATCCCCTCCGACTCGATGCAGAACACGCTCCAGCAGGGCGACCGCGTCCTGGTCGACAAGCTCACCCCCTGGTTCGGCTCCGAGCCCGAGCGCGGCGAGGTCGTCGTCTTCCACGACCCCGACAACTGGCTGGCGGGCGAGCCGACCACGGATCCGAACGCCCTGCAGACGTTCCTCAGCTGGATCGGCCTGATGCCGTCCGCGGAGGAGAAGGACCTCATCAAGCGGGTCGTCGGCGTCGGTGGCGACACGATCGAGTGCAAGGGCACCGGCCCGCTGACGGTCAACGGCAAGGCGCTGGACGAGCGGTCGTACGTCTACCCGGGCAACACGCCGTGCAGCGTCGACGACCAGGGCGGCCAGTTCAAGGTGAAGGTCCCCGAGGGCTCCATCTGGGTCATGGGCGACCACCGGCAGAACTCCCGGGACTCCCGCTACAACCAGGCGGACCGGCACAAGGGCATGGTCCCGGTGAAGGAGGTCGTCGGACGGGCCGTCGTCATCGCCTGGCCGATCAACCGCTGGGACAACCTGCCGGTGCCGGACACCTTCGACCAGTCCGGCCTGAACGCCCAGCCGGCCGCGGCGGGCTGGGCGGTGGCGCCGCAGGGGCTGGCGCTCGCCGGTGCGGTGCCCGTGGTGCTGTGGTGGCGCCGGAAGCGGTGATTCCGACGGCGGGCTGACCCCGGCTGGTACCCCCGGGTAGGGTGCGGACCCATGGGTGGCGAGAGCATGACGCACACGGCCCCGCGCAGCGGTGGCACAGGTACGGGCCCGGTGGGCAGCCGGACCGGACAGCGGTTGTCCGGGCTGGCCGTCGCGCTGGGCCTCGTGCTTTTCCTCGGGGGGTTCGCCTGGGGAGCGGTGGTCTACCGGCCATACACCGTGCCGACCAGTTCGATGACGCCGACGATCGACGCGGGCGACCGGATCCTCGCGCAGCGCGTCGACGGTGATCAGGTGCGTCGCGGCGATGTCGTCGTCTTCAAGGACGCGACCTGGGCCAACGCGCCGATGGTCAAGCGCGTGGTCGCCATCGGCGGCGACACCGTCTCCTGCTGCCAGGACGGCAAACTCAAGGTCAACGGCAAGGAGATCGACGAGCCCTACCTGCCCAAGGGCGCGCCGGCCGAGATCACCAACTTCCCGACCGTGACCGTGCCCAAGGGACGGCTGTTCCTGCTCGGCGACGAGCGCGGCAGCTCCGTGGACTCCACCGCCCATCTGACCGACGCGGCCAGTGGCACGGTGTCGCGCTCCGCCGTCGACGCCCGCGTCGACTCCGTCGTGTACCCGATGAAGGGCATGCTGGAGCGCGCGACCGGCTTCGAGGCGCTCGGCGGCCTTTCCTCGCCCGGACCGTTGCCGACGATCATCACCGCGGTGATCGTCGGTGCCGTGCTCGTCCTGGGCGGGGGCGCCTACGGCCCGATCGCCAAGCGCGCCGGCGCGGCCCGTGCCCGGCGGGGCAGTGCGGAGCCCGCGGGTGTCCGCTGAGGCCGTGGGGGCGGGCCAGGACTCCTACGAGGGCGGGCTGCGCAAGGTCGCCCGGGTGGTGCTGCTCGACCCGCAGGACCGCATCCTGCTGCTGCACGGGCACGAGCCGGACGATCCGGCCGACGACTGGTGGTTCACCCCCGGCGGCGGAGTGGAGGGCGACGAGACCCGTGAACAGGCCGCCCTGCGGGAACTCGCCGAGGAGACGGGCATCACCGAGGTCGAGCTCGGCCCGGTGCTGTGGCGGCGGAAGTGCTCGTTCCCGTTCGCGGGCCGCCGCTGGGACCAGGACGAGTGGTACTACCTGGCTCGTACGGACCGTACGGAGATCGCCGCCGCCGGACTGACCGAGCTGGAGCGGCGCAGTGTCGCCGGAGCGCGCTGGTGGACGTGTCCGGAACTGACCCGGGCACATGAGACGGTGTATCCGACCAGACTCGCCGGGCTGCTGCGTACGCTGCTCGACGAAGGTCCCCCGGCCAGGCCCGTGATCCTTGACCCGGAAATCGTCTAGGGGCTCACAGGACTGGCGCACAATGGTGGGATCGCACGGCTGAAGGGGAACATGCCATGAGCGCCGAGGACCTCGAGAAGTACGAGACCGAGATGGAGCTGAAGCTCTACCGGGAGTACCGCGATGTCGTCGGTCTGTTCAAATACGTGATCGAGACCGAGCGGCGTTTCTACCTGACCAACGACTACGAGATGCAGGTGCACTCGGTCCAGGGTGAGGTGTTCTTCGAGGTGTCCATGGCGGATGCCTGGGTGTGGGACATGTACCGGCCGGCGCGCTTCGTGAAGCAGGTTCGGGTTCTCACGTTCAAGGACGTGAACATCGAGGAGCTGAACAAGAGCGACCTCGAGCTGCCGAGCGGCTGAGGTCCCTCGAGTGGGTGACGGAGTTGTCCACACCCGCTGAGCCGTCCACCAAGATCCACTTCGTGGAGGCGGGTGCGTGATCGTTGGCGCCGGAGGTGCCGACATGAACGCACATCGGGCGCGCAGCGCCATGGGGAAGTACGGCGAGAGCCTGGCCGCGCGGCAGCTGACCGAGGCCGGTCTGACGGTCGTGGAGCGCAACTGGCGCTCCGGCCGGACGGGTGAGATCGACATCGTGGCCAGGGACGGTGACGTCCTGGTCGTCTGCGAGGTGAAGACCCGCAGGGAGGGTCCCTTCGAGCATCCGATGGCGGCCGTGACCCCGCAGAAGGCGGAACGGCTCCGGGATCTCGCGGAGCGGTGGATCCAGAGCCACGGGGGCGCCCCGCCCGGCGGGGTCCGCATCGATGTGGTCGGCGTGCTGCTGCCGTACCGCGGCGCGGCCGTGGTCGAGCATGTGCGGGGGGTGGCCTGATGGGATTCGCCCGTACGTGTTCGGTGGCGCTGGTGGGCGTCGAGGGCGTGGTCGTCGAGGTCCAGGCCGACCTCGAACCGGGTGTCGCGGCGTTCACGCTGGTGGGGCTGCCCGACAAGAGCCTGACGGAGAGCCGGGACCGGGTGCGCGCCGCGGTCGTCAACTCGGGCGCGGCCTGGCCGCAGAAGAAACTCACGGTGGGCCTGAGCCCGGCCTCCGTCCCGAAGTCCGGCAGCGGCTTCGACCTGGCCGTCGCGGCAGCCGTCCTCGGCGCGGCGGAGCGCATCGACCCCCGGGTCCTCGCCGACATCGTGATGATCGGGGAACTGGGTCTCGACGGGCGGGTACGGCCGGTCCGCGGGGTGCTGCCGGCGGTGCTGGCGGCGGCGGACGCGGGGTATGAGCAGGTGGTGGTGCCGGAGTGCGCCGCCGCCGAGGCCTCCCTGGTGCCCGGGGTGTCGGTGCTGGGCGTCCGGAGCCTGCGGCAACTGATCGCCATCCTGGCCGACGAACCCGTGCCTGACGAGGAGCCGGACGAACAGGGGCGCCCGGACCCGCTCCTCGCCGGCCTGCGCGTGCCCGGTACGGGCGCGGCCACGGGCATGCACAGCGTCGGAGCGGCCCAGCAAGACCACGGTCACGACCTCGCGGACGTCGTCGGGCAGACCTCGGCGCGCACGGCGGTGGAGGTGGCCGCGGCGGGCGGGCACCACCTCTTCCTCGAAGGGCCGCCCGGCGCGGGCAAGACGATGCTCGCGGAGCGGCTGCCGGCCATCCTGCCCCTGCTCGGCCGGCAGGAGTCGCTTGAGGTCACCGCGGTCCACTCGGTGGCCGGCCTGCTGCCCCCGGGAAAGCCGCTGATCGACGTCGCTCCATACTGCGCCCCGCACCACTCGGCCACGATGCAGGCGCTCGTCGGCGGCGGCCCGGGCATCGCGCGGCCCGGCGCGGTGTCGCTGTCCCACCGCGGGGTGCTGTTTCTGGATGAAACACCCGAATTCAGTACTCGGGCCCTGGACGCCCTGCGTCAGCCGCTGGAGGCGGGCCATGTCGTGATCGCGCGCAGCGCGGGAGTGGTGCGCTTCCCGGCGAAGTTCCTGATGGTGCTCGCGGCCAACCCCTGCCCGTGCGGCCGGTTCTCGCAGCGGGACGACCTGTGCGAGTGCCCGCCCTCGGCGATCCGCCGCTACCAGGCCAGGCTCTCCGGCCCGCTCCTCGACCGGGTCGACCTGCGCGTCGAGGTGGACCGTGTCACCCGCACGGAACTGACCGCCTGCGGTGCCCGGGGCGAGTCCACGGTGACGGTCGCCGACCGGGTGCGGGCCGCCCGGGAACGGGCCTCGGAGCGCCTCGCCGGCACTCCCTGGCGCACCAACAGCGAGGTGCCCGGCCGCGAGCTGCGCAGCCGCTGGTACGCCGTGTCGGGCGCGATGGACGAGGCCGAGCGGAACCTGGAGCGGGGCGTCCTGACCGCCCGCGGACTGGACCGCGTCCTGCGGGTGGCCTGGACCGTCGCCGATCTCGTCGGCCACGACCGTCCCGACGCGACGGATGTCGCCCTCGCGCTCCAGTTGCGCACCGGTGTGCCGCGGGGCGTCCCGATGGCCATCGGAGCACTGACGTGAGCGGCGTCATCAAGCCGGACGACGAACTGCTCGCCCGGGTGTTCCTCACCCGGGTTCTCGAGCCCGGGGACGAGGTCGGTGGGCGGTGGGTGCGGGAGTTCGGGGTCGGGGAGGTGGTCCGGAGGCTGGTGGAGGGCGGGCGGAGACTGCCCGGGGTCGGCGGCAAGCGGTGGCAGGGGCTGCTGGCCAGAGCTGAGACGGCACGGCCCGGTGAGGACCTCGCCGTCGCCCGGGAGGCCGGGGTGCGGTTCGTGTGTCCCGGGCATCAGGAGTGGCCGGGACAGCTCGACGATCTCGGGGATGCCCGGCCCCTCGGGCTGTGGGTGCGGGGGCGGGCCGGCCTGCGGATGTGGGCGCTGAAGTCCGTGGCCGTCGTCGGCGCCCGGGCCTGCACCGAGTACGGGGCACACATGGCGGCCACCCTCGCCGCCGGCCTCGCCGAGCAGGGCTGGGTCGTGGTGTCCGGCGGCGCCTACGGAGTCGACGGCGCCGCCCACCGCGGCGCCCTCGGTGCGGGCGGCGCCACCGTCGCCGTCCTCGCCTGCGGCGTCGACCGCCCCTACCCCCGCGGACACACCCAGCTGATCAGCAGAATCGCCGAACAGGGCCTGGTCATCGGCGAGTTGCCACCCGGTGATCACCCGACACCGAGCCGGTTCATCCTGCGCAACCGGGTGATCGCGGCGCTCACCCGCGGCACCGTGGTCGTCGAAGCCGCCCACCGCAGCGGCTCCTTGGTCACGGCGCGGGCGGCACAGCGCCTCGGCCGTCACACGATGGGAGTACCGGGCCCGGCCACCAGCGGGCTCTCCGCCGGAGTGCACGAACTGCTGCGCGGCGAGGCGGCTCTGGTCACCGACGCCGCGGACGTCGTCGAGCTGGTCGGCGACATCGGACAGCTGGCACCCGACCGGCGCGGACCCGTCCTGCCCCGGGATCTGCTCGAACCCGCGGCCCGGCAGGTGCTCGCCGCCCTGCCGGGTGGCCAGGCGGCCCGGCCGGACGAGATCGCGCGCCGCGCACAGACCGCACAGGAGGACGCGATCGCGAGACTGTACGAACTCCGTGCACTCGGATACGTCGAACGACACGGCGATGGCTGGAAGTTGACACGCCAGGCGGTGATGTCGGTCCGCGGCGGTCCCGGGCCATGCTGACCGCACGTGTTCGGCCGTCCGGGGGAACCTCGACACCCCTTGGAAATGCGCCCAGTTGGGCTCCTCCGGTGATCACGCTGAGCGATCGCGGCGATCCGCCGGGACCCCTTCGGGACGTATCCGCGTCCGCCTTGGCCTCCGCTCTTCGCACACCGCGACACCGCAGTCACGCTACGCTCACGAGGATCCCGACACGGACAGGCAACTCGACATCAGACAGACAGCTCACCCCGGCAGCACTACTCCGCAGCAGAACGGCACAAGGCGACGAATGCCCCAGCACACCTCCGGGTCCGACCGGGCGGCGATCCCCCCAGCCGCCCGTGACGGTGGCAGCGTACGGCCGCCCGCTCCCTCGACGCTCGACGAGCTGTGGCGGTCGTACAAGGCGACGGGGGACGAGCGGCTGCGGGAGCAGCTGATCCTGCACTACTCGCCGCTCGTGAAGTACGTCGCGGGACGGGTCAGCGTGGGCCTGCCGTCCAACGTGGAGCAGGCGGACTTCGTCTCGTCCGGGGTGTTCGGGCTGATCGACGCGATCGAGAAGTTCGACATCGACCGGGAGATCAAGTTCGAGACGTACGCGATCACCCGGATCCGGGGCGCGATGATCGACGAGCTGCGGGCACTCGACTGGATCCCCCGCTCGGTGCGGCAGAAGGCACGCAATGTGGAGCGGGCCTACGCCACGCTGGAGGCACGGCTGCGGCGGACGCCGACGGAGGGCGAGGTGGCCGGCGAGCTGGGCATCGCGGTGGAGGAACTCCACGCGGTGTTCAGCCAGTTGTCGCTGGCCAACGTGGTGGCCCTGGAGGAGCTGCTGCACGGCGGGGGAGAGGGCGGTGACGGGCTGAGCGTGATGGACACGCTGGAGGACACCGCCGCCGACAACCCCGTGGAGGTCGCCGAGGACCGGGAGCTGCGGAGGTTCCTGGCGCGGGCGATCAACACGCTGCCCGAGCGGGAGAAGACGGTGGTCACGCTTTACTACTACGAGGGGCTCACCCTGGCCGAGATCGGGAACGTGCTGGGCGTGACCGAGAGCCGGGTCAGCCAGATCCACACCAAGTCGGTGCTGCAGCTCAGGGCGAAACTGGCGAGCTTCGGCCGCTGACCTGGGCGGATATCGAAGGATCGGCGTGAGCCACTCCCGTCGGGCGTGACGCGTCCGTAGAGTGTTGACGTGCCAAGGATTCGAGCGGCCTCCGTGGCCGAGCACCGGTCGATGCAGCGAGCCGCCCTGCTGGACGCGGCTCGTTCCTTGTTGTCCGAGGGCGGTACGGAGGCGCTGACCTTCCCGGCCCTCGCCGAGCGGACGGGCCTCGCGCGATCGTCCGTCTACGAGTACTTCCGGTCACGTGCGGCCGTGGTCCAGGAGCTGTGCGAGGTCGACTTCCCCGTCTGGGCGGCGGACGTGTCGGCGGCGATGGAGCGGGCGGATACGGCCGAGGCCAAGGTCGAGGCGTATGTGCGCCGGCAGCTGGAGCTGGTCGGGGACAGGCGGCACCGTGCCGTGGTCGCGATCTCCGCGAGTGAGCTCGACGCGGGGGCCCGGGAGAAGATCCGTGCGGCGCACGGGGGGCTGGTCGCGATGATCGTCGAGGCGCTGGCCGAGATGGGGCATGAGGAGCCGCGGCTGGCGGCGATGCTGCTACAGGGGGTTGTCGACGCGGCCGTGCGGCGGATCGAGCTGGGAGCTGCGGAGGAGCCCGGCGTCATCGCGGATGCGGCGGTGGGTATGGCGCTGCGGGGTGTGCTGGGCTGAGGGGCGTCGGTGCCGGGGCCGGGCGGGTCCGCAGCCCGGCGTAGCGGGGTGCCGCCTGCGCCCACCTGTGCCGCCCATGGGGGCACCTCCCAGGCCCTTGAGACACTGGGGAGGCACGGACTGCCCGCAGGTTCAGCGGCACGGCTGCCCGCAGGCTCGGCGGCACGGCTGCCCGCAGGTTCAGCGGTACGACTGCCCGCAGGTTCAGCTGCCCGCAGGCTCAGCGGCTCAGTACACCGGCAACAGCCGCGACGGGCCCCTGTGCAGGAGCCAGGGTGGGAGCAGGAGCAGCGGGTTCAGGTAGGTCTCGCCCCTGCGCAGGCCCCAGTGCACGCACGTCGCCGCGCAGTGCGAGCCGGCGGCGTCCACCGTGCCGATCACCTCCCCCGGTTCCACCTCCTCGCCCTCCTCCACCGTCGCCGTCACCGGTTCGTGTGTCGTGCGCAAGAGTGGATCGCCGGTCCCCCTGAGTTCCACCGAGACGACCCCCTTGCCGGCCACCCGACCCGCGAAGGACACCCGGCCCCCGGCCACCGCCCGTACCGGCGTTCCCGCTGCTGCCGCCAGGTCCACGCCACGGTGGCCCGGGCCGTACGCCGTCGCCGGGGGCTCCCAGCCGTGGAGGACCTGCGGGCGTGATCCGACGGGCCACGCGCGTCCCACCGCCGGAACGGTCGGGTCCGGGGCGGGCGCCGCCGCGAACAGCCGCGGCGGCGGGGACAGCAGGACGGCCGACGTCAGAACCAGCAGCAGGATCAGCCGCGTACACACACGCACACATCGCTTCGCTCGCATGCGCAGAGCGTCCCGTACCACCGCCGGTCACCGTGCGTGGCTGTGGACCGTTGTTCGGTTGTGGACAACGGCGTCACCCGGTACCCCGCGGGTCCCGTACACTTCTGGTGGCGACCCGGGTCACCGGGTCGACTTCGCACGCCCCGATACGCACCCCGGCAACGGGCTGTATCAGCGCCCCTCGGTCCCTCGTGGAACGGCGCGCAGTGGGCGTCAGGCGCGGAAGCCGTCCGGCATCCGCGGCACAACCGAGAAATTCAAGGAGATACGGCCATGGCCGTCGTCACGATGCGGGAGCTGCTGGAGAGCGGCGTCCACTTCGGTCACCAGACCCGTCGTTGGAACCCGAAGATGAAGCGCTTCATCTTCACGGAGCGCAACGGCATCTACATCATCGACCTGCTCCAGTCGCTGTCGTACATCGACCGCGCCTTCGAGTTCGTCAAGGAGACCGTCGCCCACGGCGGCACGGTCATGTTCGTCGGCACGAAGAAGCAGGCGCAGGAGGCCATCGCCGAGCAGGCCACCCGCGTCGGCATGCCCTTCGTCAACCAGCGCTGGCTGGGCGGCATGCTCACCAACTTCTCGACCGTCTACAAGCGTCTGCAGCGCCTCAAGGAGCTCGAGCAGATCGACTTCGAGGACGTCGCCGCGTCCGGTCTGACCAAGAAGGAGCTTCTCGTGCTCTCGCGCGAGAAGGCCAAGCTGGAGAAGACCCTCGGTGGTATCCGCGAGATGCAGAAGGTGCCCAGCGCCGTCTGGATCGTGGACACCAAGAAGGAGCACATCGCCGTTGGTGAGGCCCGGAAGCTGAACATCCCGGTCGTCGCGATCCTCGACACCAACTGCGACCCCGACGAGGTCGACTACAAGATCCCGGGCAACGACGACGCGATCCGCTCCGTCACCCTGCTCACCCGCGTCATCGCCGACGCCGTCGCCGAGGGCCTCATCGCCCGTTCCGGCGTCGCCACCGGCGACAAGGGCGAGAAGGCCGCGGGCGAGCCGCTGGCCGAGTGGGAGCGCGACCTGCTCGAGGGCGAGAAGAAGGCCGACGAGGCCGCCCCCGCCGCTGAGGCCGCTCCGGCCGCCGAGGCTGAGGCTGCTCCGGCCGCCGACGCTGCTCCGGCTGCTGAGGCTGCTCCGGCTGCCGAGGCCGAGAAGCCGGCCGAGGCCGAGAAGCCGGCCGAGGGCGAGAAGGCCGCCGAGGCCGAGCAGGCCTGACCCGTCAGTCCGAGGTGACGGCGGGAGCGGCACTCCATCCCCCCCGCTCCTGCGGCGCGGTGAAGTCCGCTCCCGCCGTTCACCCGTAGGTCAGCGGAAAGACAGCGCCCTCCGGCTCCATGGGGGGCGCATCCGCAGATCTTCGATCTTCCAGACTTCGAGAAAGATTCACAGACTCATGGCGAACTACACCGCCGCCGACGTCAAGAAGCTCCGTGAGCTCACGGGCGCCGGCATGATGGACTGCAAGAAGGCGCTGGACGAGGCCGAGGGCAACGTCGAGAAGGCCGTCGAGGCGCTTCGCATCAAGGGCCAGAAGGGCGTCGCCAAGCGCGAGGGCCGTTCCGCCGAGAACGGTGCCGTGGTCTCGATCATCGCCGACGACAACTCCTCCGGTGTCATCGTCGAGCTGAAGTGCGAGACGGACTTCGTCGCCAAGGGTGACAAGTTCCAGGCCGTGGCCACCACCATCGCCGAGCACGTCGCCAAGACCTCCCCGGCCGACCTCGAGGCCCTGCTCGCCTCCGAGATCGAGGCCGGCAAGACCGTCCAGGCGTTCGTGGACGAGGCCAACGCCAACCTGGGCGAGAAGATCGTCCTGGACCGCTTCGCGCAGTTCGCCGACGGCTACGTGGCGGCGTACATGCACCGCACGATGCCCGACCTGCCCCCGCAGATCGGTGTTCTCGTCGAGCTGGACAAGCCGAACGCCGAGATCGCCAAGGGCGTCGCCCAGCACATCGCCGCCTTCGCGCCGAAGTACCTCTCCAAGGAGGACGTGCCGGCCGCGGTCGTCGAGTCCGAGCGCCGTGTCGCCGAGGAGACCACCCGCGCCGAGGGCAAGCCCGAGGCCGCCCTGCCGAAGATCGTCGAGGGTCGCCTCAACGGCTTCTTCAAGGACGCCACGCTGCTCGGCCAGCCCTACGCGCTGGACAACAAGAAGTCCGTCCAGAAGGTCCTGGACGAGGCCGGTGTCACCCTGAAGCGCTTCTCGCGCATCAAGGTCGGCATCTGAGTCCGTACCGCGATCGACGCCCGACCCCGATAAGGTCGGCAGCAGTCGTCCGTGTACGCCGTCACATGGGTGGCGGACGACAGCAGATCTGACAAGGAGGCCATTGCCGTATGGGATGCGAAACACGCCCCACCGGCAATGGCCTTCTTGGTATGTGCAACACGTGAAAGAGGCGGAATCCCCCATGACCACCAAGCCCCAGAAGAGCGACGACGGCAAAGTGCGCGGCCGGTTTCTGCTGAAGCTGTCCGGAGAGGCCTTCTCCGGTGGCGGGGGCCTGGGCGTCGACCCCGACGTGGTGCACAAGATCGCCCGCGAGATCGCGGCCGTCGTACGCGACGGCGCGCAGGTCGCGGTCGTCATCGGCGGCGGCAACTTCTTCCGCGGTGCCGAACTCCAGCAGCGCGGCATGGACCGGGCCCGCTCCGACTACATGGGCATGCTCGGCACCGTCATGAACTGCCTCGCCCTCCAGGACTTCCTGGAGAAGGTGGGCGTGGAATGCCGGGTACAGTCCGCCATCACCATGGGGCAGGTCGCCGAGCCTTACATCCCGCTGCGCGCCGTACGGCACCTGGAGAAGGGCCGTGTGGTGATCTTCGGCGCCGGTATGGGCATGCCGTACTTCTCCACCGACACCACCGCCGCGCAGCGCGCCCTGGAGATCGACGCCGAGGCGCTGCTGATGGGCAAGAACGGCGTGGACGGGGTCTACGACTCCGACCCGAAGACCAACCCGGACGCGGTCAAGTTCGACCACCTCGGCTACGGCGAGGTCATCACGCGCGACCTGAAGGTCGCCGACGCCACGGCCGTCACGCTGTGCCGCGACAACAAGCTCCCGATCGTGGTCTTCGAGCTGCTGGCGGAGGGCAACATCGGGCGCGCCGTCAAGGGTGAGAAGATCGGCACGCTCGTCGGGGACGCGGCCGGCCGGGACTGAGGACCGACCCGCACCACCCCGTCCGGGGGACGGACGGGACGGAGCCGGGCCGGGGGATGGACAATGTCCTGCCGGTCGGGAACCGTGCAGGAAGAAGACGCGACGCAGCCGGCCGCCGCCCCACATGGAACCGCAGCCGGGCCTACTCAAGACACGCAGGAGCAAGTGGTGATCGAAGAGACCCTCCTCGAGGCCGAGGAGAAGATGGAGAAGGCCGTCGTGGTCGCCAAGGAGGACTTCGCCGCGATCCGCACCGGCCGTGCGCACCCGGCGATGTTCAACAAGATCGTGGCCGACTACTACGGCGCGCCGACGCCGATCAACCAGCTGGCTTCGTTCTCCGTGCCGGAGCCGCGCATGGCGGTAGTGACCCCGTTCGACAAGACGGCCCTGCGCAACATCGAGCAGGCGATCCGCGACTCCGACCTGGGCGTCAACCCGAGCAACGACGGCAACATCATCCGAGTGGTGTTCCCCGAGCTGACCGAGGAGCGCCGCCGCGAGTACATCAAGGTCGCCAAGGGCAAGGGCGAGGACGCGAAGATCTCGATCCGCTCCGTGCGCCGCAAGGCCAAGGAGGCCATCGACAAGCTGATCAAGGACGGCGAGGTCGGCGAGGACGAGGGCCGCCGTGCGGAGAAGGAGCTCGACGACACCACCGCGAAGTACGTCGCGCAGGTGGACGAGCTCCTGAAGCACAAGGAAGCGGAGCTGCTCGAGGTCTGATGAACGACTCTTCCTGGGGGGCGCCGCCACAGGCCGGGTACTGGGGGCCCACCGACCAAGGGCATGGCCACGGGCACGTCCAGAGTCCGGGCCACGTCCAGAGTCCTGGCCATGGGCACGTCCAGGGGGCCGCTCCGGCGGGTCCCGCATACGATGCGTATGAAGCGCCTCAGACTCGCCCCATGCCCATCGTGCCTGACGTAGCCGACCACGGCGAAAACCAGGATGACGGCCGGAGGGCTGCTCGGCTGAGCGGCCCGCCGGTCCGAAACGAGACGAATCCGGAACCCATGCCCGACGCCTCGCAGCCGGCACCCAAGCCGCCGAAGAAGAGCGCGGGCCGCGACCTGAGTGCCGCGATAGGGGTCGGGGTCGGGCTCGGCGCGGTGATCGTCGCGTCGCTGTTCGTCGTCAAGGCCGTGTTCGTCGGCGTCGTCGCGGTCGCCGTCGTGGTCGGCCTGTGGGAGCTGACCAAGCGGCTGGACGAACGCAAGGGCATCCGGGCGCCGCTCGTTCCGCTCGCGCTCGGCGGTGCCGCGATGGTCGTCTCCGGGTACGTCCGGGGCGCCGAGGGCGCCTGGGTCGCCATGGCGCTCACCACGCTGGCCGTGCTCGTCTGGCGCATGACGGAGCCGCCCGAGGGCTACCTCCGGGACGTCACGGCGGGCGTCTTCGCGGCGTTCTACGTGCCGTTCCTTGCGACCTTCGTCGCGATGATGCTCACCGCGGACGACGGGCCGCAGCGGGTGCTCACCTTCCTGCTGCTGACGGTCGTCAGCGACACCGGTGCCTACGCCGTCGGCTGGCGCTTCGGCCGGACCAAGCTCGCACCGCGCATCAGCCCCGGCAAGACCCGCGAGGGCCTGCTCGGCGCGGTCGCCTTCGCCATGGTCGCGGGGGCGCTGTGCATGGAGTTCCTCATCGACGACGGCGCCTGGTGGCAGGGCCTGGTGCTCGGCCTCGCGGTCGCGGTCACCGCCACGCTCGGCGACCTCGGCGAGTCCATGATCAAGCGGGACCTCGGCATCAAGGACATGGGCACGCTGCTGCCCGGTCACGGCGGCATCATGGACCGGCTCGACTCCTTGCTGCCGACGGCTCCGGTGGTGTGGCTGCTGCTCGTGCTCTTCGTGGGGTCCGGCTGAGCGGACCGCGTCCAGTGAGCTCCCGTCCTTGTGGGCGGGAGCTCACTGTCGTTCCGGGGAGGCAGCGGAACGCGCCGAGTGGGACGATTCAGGTGTAGGTCGCAAAGGGGGACATTATGTCCATCATTCGACAGAGCATCGATGTCGACCGGCGTCCCGAGGACGTCTACGACTACGTCATGGACACCCCGCGGATGCCGGAGTGGCAGCTGAGCGCCGTGTCCGCGGAGCGCCTCGACGAGGGGCCCTTCGGTATCGGCTCCCGGTTCCGGGTCACCCGGCACGTCGGTCGCCGCGTGATGCCGATGACCATGGAGGTCGTCGAGTACGACCCGCCCCACACCTGGGGCATGCGCGGTGTCGACGGCCCCGTACGGGCACGGGTGCACGGCGAGGTCGAGCCGTTCGACGAGGGGCAGCGCTCGCACGTGACGATCGAGATCGACTTCGAGAGCCACGGCGTCGGCAAGATCCTGGTTCCGCTCGTCATGCGCCCCCAGGTCCGCAAGGAACTCCCGCGCAACGAGCAACTCCTCAAGGACCGGCTGGAGCACGCGGGCGCGTAGAACGCCTCTCTCCGGGTGTCGCGGGCGGGGCACGGGCCCTCGCGCGCCAACTCGTGCTCAGGCGGCGCGCTCGGCGGCTGCGGGCATGAAGTACGGGGCCATGATCATTCGCCCCAAAGCAGCTCCCGCCCAAAGCCGTTCCGCCGACCTCACGTCATCGCTGACCGCAATCGCCGTCTCGGAACGATTCTCAGTCGGGCCGGCGGAACCGTTGGGACATCGACATCGCTGAGCATCAGCAGTGGTCGGTGTGCTCCAGGATTGCGGTGGCGAGTGGGGCATGCACCTCGTGAGGGAGGGCGTGACCCATGCCAGGTATTTCCACGATGCGTGCGCCGTGGATCGCCTGGGCGAGGTGGTGGGCGTGCGGTGGCGGGGCGACCGGTTCGGCCGGGGCGGAGATCACGAGGGTGGGCACGCTGGTCTGTGCCAGCTGCTCAGTGCGGTCCATTCCGGAGGCGTCGGCACGGGCGTGCGCGGTGCTCGTGCTGTAGTGCCCAGTGTGTTCGATGACCTTGCGTTCCAGGGTGCGGGCGTACTCGGCGTCGAAGGGAATCTGATCGCCGCCCAAGACCCGCCAGTGCTCAACCCGCCGCTCCAGTTCGGCTTCCAGGCCCCGGTCCTGCACGGGGCGGGCCCACATCTCCAGCAATCGGGGTGCGATGCCGGGAAGTTCCTCGGGCGGGATCCGTGTTCCGTCCGGGCCCACGTACGGGGCAGTGCTGAGTGCGCTGGTGCCGATCAGGGTGGCACTGAGAAGGCGATCGGGGTGGTCGGCGACAAGGAGCTGGGCGAGCATCCCGCCCAGTGACATGCCCACTACATGGGAGCGTTCGACGCCGAGAGCGTCCAGTACGGTGACGGCGTCTTCCGCGAGTTGGGTGAGGGGGTAGGGCTGCTGGTCGAACGGCCAGGTGGAGCGGCCGGTGTCGCGATGGTCGTAGCGGATCACATGATGACGAGAGGCGAGCATGTCCACCAGTTCGTCCGGCCAGCCCAGGCCGGACGCTTGCGCACCCATGATCAACAAGAGTGAAGGCGCATCGGCGGTGCCACGATCTTCCGCCCATAGGCGTATGCCGGGCGCTGCGTCGACAAAGCGTTCCATGGTGCTCCCCTGACCTCAGAACTCCAGTGATACGAGACGTATCGTATCGCTTGTCGCCGTCCGTCCCCAGCCGGCGATCACAGGTGACCGTCCCCACCCGGCTCTCGCCTGATCTCCCCGAGTTGATCTGCGACACTGGGAGGGTTATGCCTGCACCCGGAGAACTCACTTTCGTCGCCCCCCGCGGAGCCAAGAAGCCGCCGCGGCATCTCGCTGATCTCACTCCTGCCGAGCGCAAGGAGGCTGTCGCTGCTGTCGGGGAGAAGCCGTTTCGTGCCAAGCAGCTCTCGCAGCACTACTTCGCGCGGTACGCGCACGAGCCGGAGCAGTGGACCGACATTCCGGCCGGTGCCCGGGGGAAGCTGCGGGAGGCGTTGCTGCCCGAGCTGATGAGCGTCGTGCGGCATCTGTCGACCGACCAGGGCACCACGCGCAAGACGCTCTGGCGGCTGTTCGACGGGACGCTCGTCGAGTCCGTGCTGATGCGGTACCCGGACCGGGTGACCATGTGCATCAGCTCGCAGGCGGGGTGCGGGATGAACTGCCCGTTCTGCGCGACCGGGCAGGCGGGTCTTGACCGGAATCTGTCCACCGCCGAGATCGTGCACCAGATCGTCGACGGTATGCGGGCGCTCAGGGACGGGGAGGTCCCCGGTGGGCCCGCCCGGCTCAGCAACATCGTGTTCATGGGCATGGGCGAGCCGCTCGCCAACTACAACCGGGTCATCGGGTCCATCCGGCGGCTGACCGACCCCGAGCCCGACGGGGTGGGGCTCTCGCAGCGCGGGATCACCGTCTCGACGGTCGGTCTCGTGCCGGCGATCCACCGCTTCGCCGACGAGGGCTTCAAGTGCCGGCTGGCCATCTCGCTGCACGCGCCCGACGACGAGCTGCGCGACACCCTCGTCCCGGTGAACACGCGGTGGAAGGTCCGGGAGGTGCTGGACGCCGGGTTCGAGTACAGCGCCAAGTCCGGGCGGCGGCTGTCCATCGAGTACGCGCTGATCCGGGACATCAACGACCAGGCCTGGCGGGGCGACCGGCTCGGGCGGCTGCTCAAGGGCAAGCCCGTGCATGTCAATCTCATCCCGCTGAACCCGACGCCGGGGTCGAAGTGGACCGCCTCGCGGCCCGAGGACGAGAAGGCGTTCGTGGAGGCCATCGCCGCCCATGGTGTGCCGGTGACGGTCCGGGACACCCGTGGGCAGGAGATCGACGGGGCGTGTGGTCAGCTCGCGGCCACCGAACGGTAGTCTGACCGTCGTACATACACCTTCATATTCCGACAGGGGAGCGCCACAGCGCTGAGAGTGCGGCACACGGCCGCAGACCCTCCGAACCTGGCCCAGGTCATTCTGGGTAGGGAGATCGGTCATCACTCGAGCTGTTGCGCCCTGCCCGGGACCACGGAAGTCCCGGGCAGGGCCGCGTCTTCTCCTGGTCATCCAGGAGGAATCCAGTGAGTAGCAAGAAGAAGCGGTTGACGGCTGTGGTCGTCGGGCTCGGTATGGCCGGCGCGCTTGCCGCGTGCGGGTCGTCCGGCGGCGGTCAGGGGTCCGGTGACTCCAATAAGACCGTGACGCTCGTCAGCCATGACTCGTGGGCCGCGTCCAAGGGCGTCATCGCCGCCTTCGAGAAGCAGTCCGGCTACAAGGTCAATGTCCTGGAGGACGGCGACGCCGGGCAGGCCGTGAACAAGGCGATCCTCACCAAGGACAACCCGCAGGGCGACGTCTTCTTCGGCGTCGACAACACGCTGCTCTCGCGGGCGCTCGACAACGGGCTGTTCCAGTCGTACGAGGCGAAGGGCTCGGAGCGGATCAAGGCCGAGTACCGGGCCGACCAGGGCGAGCACCGGGTCACGCCCGTCGACACCGGCGACATCTGCGTCAACTACGACAAGAAGTACTTCGCCGATCACAAGCTGGAACCGCCGCGGAGCTTCGACGATCTCGTCAAGCCGCAGTACAAGAACCTGCTCGTGACCGAGAACGCCTCCGCCTCCTCGCCCGGACTCGGGTTCCTGCTCGGCACCGCCGCGAAGTACGGGGACGACGGCTGGGAGGGCTACTGGAAGAAGCTCAAGGCCAACGGCGTGAAGGTCGTCGACGGCTGGGAGCAGGCCTACAACCAGGAGTTCTCCGGATCGTCCGGCGGGAAGAAGGCCAAGGGCGACCGGCCGCTCGTCGTGTCGTACGCGTCCTCGCCGCCCGCCGAGGTTCTCTACGCCGACCCCAAGCCCGACACGGCACCGACCGGGGTCGCCGAGGGCACCTGCTTCCGGCAGGTCGAGTACGCCGGGCTGCTGAGCAACGCCAAGAACACCAAGGGCGGCAAGGCGCTCCTCGACTTCCTGGTCTCCGAGCGGTTCCAGGAGGACATGCCGCTCAACATGTTCGTGTACCCGGTGCGCGAGGGCGCCCAGGTGCCGCCGGAGTTCGTGAAGTTCGGGCCGCAGGCGAAGGATCCCGAGACCCTGGGCCCGGCGAAGATCGCCGAGAACCGTGATCAGTGGGTCAAGTCGTGGACCTCACTCGTACTCAAGTAGCCGGCCGGAGGCGGGGCGCGGTGGCGCGGTTCGGGCTCATCGCCCTGCCCGTCGCGTTCTTCGCCGCGTTCTTCGCCTACCCCGTCGCCGCGATCGTCGCGCGTGGGCTGAAGGTCGACGGGGCCTGGCGGTTCGGGCGCATCGGTGAGGTGCTGGCGCAGTCCGACGTCCGGCACGTCCTGTGGTTCACCACCTGGCAGGCGCTCGTCTCCACCGCGCTCACCCTGCTGATCGCACTCCCCGGCGCGTACGTCTTCGCGCGCTTCGACTTCCGGGGCAAGCAGGTGCTGCGGGCGGCCGTGACCGTCCCGTTCGTGCTGCCCACGGTCGTCGTGGGTACGGCGTTCCTGGCGCTGGTCGGGCGGGGCGGGCTGCTCGACGAGCTGTGGGGCGTACGGCTGGACACCACCGTGTGGGCGATCCTGCTCGCGCACGTCTTCTTCAACTACGCGGTCGTCGTACGGACCGTGGGCGGGCTCTGGGCACAGCTGGATCCGCGGCAGGAGGAGGCCGCGCGGATGCTCGGGGCGTCGCCCTGGAAGGCCTGGCGGCAGGTCACGTTGCCGGCGCTCGGGCCCGCGGTGGCCGCCGCCGCGCTCATGGTCTTCCTGTTCACCTTCACCTCCTTCGGTGTCGTCCAGATCCTCGGCGGGCCCACCTTCTCGACCCTGGAGGTGGAGATCTACCGGCAGACGTCGGAGATCTTCGACCTGTCCACGGCGGCCGTGCTGACGCTGATCCAGTTCGTCGCCGTGGGCGCGATCCTCGCCCTGCACGCCTGGACCGTACGGCGGCGGGAGACCGCGCTGCGGCTGGTGGACGCGTCGGTGACCGCGCGCCGGCCGCGCGGCGCCGGGCAGTGGGCGCTGCTCGGCGGGGTGCTCGTGACCGTCGTCGTGCTGCTTCTGCTGCCGCTCGCCGTGCTGGTGCAGCGGTCGCTGGACGCGCCCGGGTTCGGCTACTACCGGGCGCTGACCAGGGCCGACGGCGGGGTGTTCCTGGTGCCGCCCATCGAGGCGATCGGCAACTCGCTGGAGTACGCCCTCGCCGCCACCGTGATCGCCGTGGTGATCGGCGGTCTCGCCGCCGTCGCGCTCACCCGCAGGGACGCCGGGCGGTTCGTGCGGGGCTTCGACGCGTTGCTGATGCTGCCGCTCGGGGTGTCCGCGGTGACCGTCGGCTTCGGGTTCCTGATCGCCCTCGACGAGCCGCCACTGGATCTGAGGTCCTCGTGGATCCTGGTGCCGCTCGCGCAGGCGCTGGTCGGGGTGCCGTTCGTCGTGCGGACCATGCTTCCCGTGCTGCGGGCGGTGGACGCGCGGCTGCGGGAGGCGGCCTCGGTGCTCGGGGCCTCGCCCTGGCGGGTGTGGCGGGAGGTGGATCTGCCGATGGTGCGGCGGGCGCTGCTGATCGCGGCCGGGTTCGCCTTCGCGGTGTCGCTCGGGGAGTTCGGGGCGACGGTGTTCATCGCGCGGCCCGACAATCCGACGCTGCCGGTGGCCGTGGCGCGGCTGCTGGGTCGGCCCGGGGACCTCAACTACGGCCAGGCGATGGCCCTTTCGACGATTCTGATGGTGGTGTGCGCTGTGGCCCTGCTGGTGCTGGAGAGGCTCAGGACCGCCGACCGGACAGGAGAGTTCTGATGCTGCTGGCGCTGGAGGGCGCGACGGTCCGCTTGGGTGGACGGGCCGTGCTGGACGCCGTCGATCTGGAGGTCGCCGAGCACGAGATCGTGTGTGTGCTCGGGCCCAGCGGCAGCGGCAAGTCGACCCTGCTGCGTGCCGTGGCCGGGCTGCAGCCGCTCGACTCGGGGCGGGTGGCGCTGGACGGGCGCGACCAGGCGGGCGTGCCCGCGCACCGGCGCGGGGTCGGGCTGATGTTCCAGGACCATCAGCTGTTCCCGCAGCGGGACGTGGGCGGCAACGTCGCCTTCGGGCTGCGGATGCACGGGGCGTCGAAACGGCAACAGGCCGAGCGAGTAAAGGAGTTGCTGGATCTCGTTGGGCTGCCGGGCGCGGGCCGCCGGGCCGTCGCCGCGCTGTCCGGTGGGGAGCAGCAGCGGGTGGCGCTGGCCCGGGCCCTGGCGCCGAGCCCCAGGCTGCTGATGCTGGACGAGCCGCTGGGCCAGCTCGACCGGTCGCTGAGGGAACGGCTGGTCGTGGAACTGCGTGAGCTGTTCGGCCGGTTGGGTACGACCGTGCTGGCCGTGACGCACGACCAGGGGGAGGCCTTCGCGCTGGCCGACCGGGTCGTGGTGATGCGGGACGGGCGGATCGCCCAGTCCGGTACGCCGCTCGAGGTGTGGCAGCGGCCGGCCGACGCGTTCGTGGCCCGCTTCCTCGGCTTCGAGAACGTCGTCGAGGCGACGGTGGGTGCGGAGGCCGCGGACACGCCGTGGGGCAAGGTGCCGGTGCCGGAGGGCGCCCCGCAGGGCACTCGGACCCTCCTGGTGCGACCCGCCGGCGTACGCCTGGTGCCCGTCGGCGAGGGCCTGCGCTGCACGGTGACCGCCCGCACCTTCAAGGGCACCCATGTCTCCGTCCACCTCCAGCCTCAGGACGCCCCGCGTCTGGAGGCGGCGTGCGCGCTGCGGGCGGCGCCGGAGGTCGGGGACGAGGCCGGAGTGGAGTTCGACGCGGCGGAAATCGCCGTGCTCGACTGATCGTCGCCCGCCTATGGTGCGGGCATGACACTCCTCGCGCACGAGCGCTACTGCGGCGAAATCGCCCACCAGGTCAGCCTGTTGAGGTCGGTGGTGACGTCCGGTACCGACTTGTCCGCCACTGTGCCGACCTGCCCGGACTGGTCGCTGGAGGAGCTGGTCCGGCATACGGGCGGCGCCCTGCGCTGGGTGGAGCTCATGGTGCGGACCCGGGCCCGGGAGGAGGTGCCCGAGGAGCAGGTGCCGGGTGGCGAGGGGCCTGAGTCCCGGGGTGACGCCGCCGCGCTGGACGCGTGGCTGGGGGAGGCGGGTGAGCAGGTCGTCGCCGCGCTGCGGGAGGCCGGGCCGGACGCGAAGGTGTGGGGCTGGGCGGGGATCCACAACGCCGGGTTCTGGGCCCGCCGGATGGCGCACGAGGTCACCGTGCACCGCGCGGACGCCACGCTCGCCGCCGGACTGCCCTACGAGGTGGCGCCCGACATCGCCGCCGACGCGATCGACGAGTGGCTTCAGATCGTGGAGTACGCGCAGACGGACCCGCACGACGAGGCGGCGAGGGAACTGCGCGGCCCGGGCCGCGGCATCCACCTGCACGCCACCGACACCGGGCCGGAGGTGAACGCCGAGTGGCTGATCGCGCTCACCGAGGACGGTGTCACCTGGCGCCGGGGCCATGAGAAGGCCACGGTCGCCCTGCGCGGGCCGCTGACCTCCGTCCTGCTCGCGTTCTACCGGCGGCTGCCGCTGGACGCTCCGGAGCTGGAGGTACTGGGGGAGCGGGAGTTGCTGGAGTTCTGGCTGGAGCGGGCGACCTTCGGATAGGACAGTGGCCCGCCCCCGCGAAGGGGACGGGCCACCACCGTGCACGGATGCGCGGGCGTCAGCTGTCGCTGTTCGCCCCACGACGGCGCATGCCGAAGAACACCGCGCCACCACCGACGACGACCAGGGCCGCCGCGATCCCGGCGATGATGCCGGTGTTGGAGTTGGCGCCGGTCTCGGCGAGGTTGGAGTCACCGGCCGGGCCGGGCGCGTTGCCCGCCGGCGTGGTGCTCTCGCTCTCCGACGGCGTCGGAGCCGGGGTGTCGGTCTCCTCGGCCGGCTTCGAGGGGGAGGCCGACGGGGACGGGGTCGAGGGGGTCGGCGTGGCCGGGGGAGTCGAAGCCGGGGGCTCCTCCTCCTTCTTGCAGGCCGTGGCCGGGGTGACGAGGTTCGGCTTGATGTCCTCGTCGACGTACGGAGTGGCCTTCACATGGATGCGGTACTCCGCGTTCGGCTTCCAGTTCTCGGTGAAGGTGATGGTGGTGCCTTCGCGCGAGCCCTTGACCTCCTGCTCGCCGACCTTCTTGGCGTCGGCGCCGTTGTTCTGCAGGTACACGGTGACCGTCGCCTTGATGCCGGCGGGGTCCACGTCGGTGACGGTGATGACGCCCTTCTTGCCGTCACACTTCGCCTCGGCGGAGAACTCGTTGATGTTGCAGGCGAGCGCGGTGCCGGAGGCACCGAGCGCGAGCGCGGCCGAGGCCGAGACGACACCGAGGATGCGCACGGCACGTGCGCGGCGGGATACGGACAGAACTGCCACGTTTGTCCTTTACAGGATGCGTTAAAGCGGGGGGATGAGGCAGTGGTGACGGAACATCAGCACTACCGGGAGACTCACAGGTTTATAAGCGCCGCATAAGTAGTGTCAACGCATATGCAGCTTGCAAGCACTTGCTTTGCCTGCTTATTAACCGCCGAGGCGTTTCAACGCCTCCGGCGCCTCCTCGATCCGCTCGACCAGCGCGATCCGCGCCTCCATCGAACGCCCCCTGGCCAGCGACTGGAGCAGCGGCCACGTCGGCAGCTTCTCCGTCCAGTGCGCGCGGTTCACGAGCACCATCGGCGTCGGCTCGCCGCGCGACTCATAGTAGTTCGGCGTCGCGTTGTCGAAGATCTCCTGTACGGTGCCGGCGGCGCCCGGCAGGAACACCACACCCGCCGTGGACCGGGCCAGCAGGCCGTCCTCGCGGGTGGCGTTGGCGAAGTACTTGGCGATGTGGGAGGCGAAGGCGTTCGGCGGCTCGTGGCCGTAGAACCAGGTCGGGATACCCACGGAGCGGCCGCCCCGCGGCCAGCGGGTGCGTATCTCGAAGGCGGCTGCCGCCCACTGGGTGATCGACGGGGTGAAGCGCGGTGCCTTGCCGAGCAGTTCGAGCGACTCGGTGAGCATCTCGTCGTCGAACGGGGCGGCGTACGCGCCGAGGTTGGCCGCCTCCATGGCGCCGGGGCCGCCGCCGGTGGCGACCGTGAAACCGGCGCGGGCCAGTTCGCGGCCGAGCCGCGCCGCCCCCGCGTACTCCTCGGTGCCCCGGGCCATCGCGTGGCCGCCCATCACGCCCACGACCCGGGCGCCGGACAGGAGTTCGTCGAGCGCGTCCGAGACGGAGTCGTCGTGGACCGCGCGCAGCATGGACGCGTAGATGTCGCCGTCGGCCTTCGTGCGCTGGAACCAGGCGTAGGCGCGGGAGTCGGGCGTGGCCTCGTAGCCGTCCGGCAGGGAGGCGAAGAGCTCGTCCGGCGAGTAGACCAGGCCTCGGTACGGATCGAAGGGCAGATCCGGGACGGGCGGGAAGACCAGGGCGCCGTCCCCGCGTATCTTCGCGGCCGCGTCCTCGCGCATCGCGCAGCCGAGGAAGACCGCGCCCGCCGTGTCCGTGGTGAGCAGTTCGCGCGTACGGTCCGTCAGGTCGACGGCCTGGACGCGGTGACCGGCGAGTGTGCCGCGCGCCGCGACGGTCGCGTCGAACTCCTCGAGCGTCTCGATCTCACGGTCGTCATGGTGGGCCGCATGGGCGGGCATCGTCTGCACCCGCCCATGCTGGCACAGCGTGTCTCAGCCCTGGACGGCCGCCGGGTCCATCCACACGACCTCGAAGGTGTGGCCGTCCACGTCGTCGAAGGCCCGGCCGTACATGAAACCGTGGTCCTGGGTCTCGCCGGAGACGGAGCCGCCGGCCGCGACCGCCTTCTCCACGAGCTCGTCGACCTTCTCGCGGCTCTCCGAGCTCAGCGCGATCAGCACCTCGCTGTTCTTCCTGGAGTCCGCGATCTCCTTCTTGGTGAACTGGGAGTACTTCTCCTTGGTGTGCACCATCACGACGATGGTCTCGCTGATCACGACGGAGGCCGTGGTGTCGTCGCTGAACTGCTCGTTGATCGTGAAGCCCAGCTCCGTGAAGAACTTCTTCGACGCTCCGAGGTCGCCGGTGCACAGGTTCACGAAGATCATCTGCTGGTACATGCGAAGTCTCTCCCAACGGGCTCTGTGTCGTTACGCGGGGATAGACCGGGGGCCCGCGCGGAACTCATCGCGGTTCGGAGATTTTTTTCGTACGAGCTTCCAGGCGGGCCCTCAGCGCGCCAGCGGCAGCGCCGCCAGCTCCGCGACCGTCAGGGTGAGCGGGGCGAACAGGGCGAGCAGCGCGCCCGCGCGCAGGGCCGCGGCACTGCGCAGCATGGTCGCGGGGGCGCCCAGCCGCAGCAGCGCGGAGGTCGTGTCGGCGCGGGCCTGCCGGGCCTCGACTGCGGCCGTCAGGAGCGTCGCCACGGTGCAGCCGGTCACGAGCAGCACGCCGAGGATGGTGAGGGGGCCGAGCGACAGTCCGTCCGGGGCGTGCAGCAGCGCCATCGCGTAGGTGGCCGACAGCACCGCGCAGACCACGCCCAGGGGGCGGCCGATGCGGGTGGCCTCCGTCATCAGGATGCGGCCGGCCAGCAGCCGCAGGGCTCCGGGGCGGGCCGACTGGAGCAGCCGGCCGCACAGGTGGGTCAGACCGGGGCCGACCAGGGCCAGGCCGACGGTGGCCAGGATCCAGCCCGCCATGACGCCGGGGGAGGCGCCGGAGAAGGTGAGGTCGGGCGCCTTGGGGGCGGTACGGCTCGCGTAGGTCTCCACGGCGAGCCCCGCGGCCAGGACGGTGATGCCCCAGGGGAGTCCGGAGGGGGCGGTGGCGGGGGCGCCGTCGGCCGTGACGGCGTCCGGCAGCGGCGCCACGGAGGCCGTGGGGGCGTCGGTGGTGTCCGGTGCCGCGGTGTGCCGGGCGGAGGGCGGAGCGGGGTCCTCGATCGTGGCGACCGCGCTCCCGGCGTCCGTGACGGTCACCGCCGACGCCGGTTCGCCGGTCCGGGCCGCCGGGGGCCCGCTCTGCTGCCCGGCGGGCTCGCCGGCCGGAGCATCCCCGGGCCGGATGATCTGCCGGCCGGAACGGCCCTGCGTCCCGAAGGTCTCGAGGGTGTTCACGCGCCGGTACGCGCCGAAGCGGCCGTACACCACCCTGGCCGCCGCTGCCGCCCGCTGCTCCCTGGGCCGCAGCGCCAGCACCACCGCGACGGACGCGCCCGCGGGCACGAGCGCCAGCAGCGTCAGGGCTCCTGGCAGCGGCAGCGGCCGGTCCGCGGCGAGGGCCTCGGCGGCCGCGCCGTCGAAGGGCAGGCCCGTCAGGTCGCCCCGCAGATGCAGGAAGAACAGCAGGGCCAGCATCGAGCCCAGAGCGCAGGACAGGGCGGTCGTCGTCGCCGAGACGGCCATCAGGCGCAGCGGTCCGAGACCGATCGCGGAGAGGCCGGGGCGGGGCTTGGTGCCGGGGTCGGTGCGGGCCACCGCGAGGGCGAAGTACACCGTGGCGGCGAGGGGCGCCGCGCACCAGGCCAGACGCAGTGCGGCGGCTCCGGGGGAGCCCGGGTGGCCCAGCGCGTAGCCCAGGGAGCAGAGCAGCAGGAAGCCCGTGCCCGCCGAGGCCGCCGCGACCAGCAGGCGGCGCAGCTGGACGGCGGGGTGGGCGGCGCGGGTCAGACGGAGAGCGAGCACGCCGCCCGGCCTTCCGGCTCGGTGGTCTCCGCGACCGGCGGCAGGTGCACCGTCCGCACGCGCCGCCCGTCCAGCAGGAAGACCGTGCGGTCGGCGAGGGCCGCGGTGTCCGGGTCGTGGGTGGCCAGGACGACCGTGATGCCGTGCGAGCGGGCCGCCGTGGTGAGGGTGCGCAGCGCGTGGGCGCGGTCGGCGCGGTGCAGGGGCGCCGTCGGCTCGTCGGCGAACAGGACCGAGGGCGCCGGGGCGAGGGCGCGGGCGATGCACACCCGCTGGCGCTCGGCCTGCTTCAGCTGGTGCGGGCGCTTGCGGGCGCCGTCGCCGATGTCCAGGCGCTCCAGCCACTCCAGGGCCGCCCGCTTGGCGCGGCGCCGGCTGGTGCCGCGCAGCATCAGCGGCAGGGCGGCGTTCTCCCAGGCGTTGAGCTCCGGGACCAGCGAGGGGACCGGGTCGATCCAGCCGAAGCGGTCGCGGCGCAGCCGCTCGCGGGTGAGGGCGCCCATCGTGTGCACGGGCACGCTGTTGAACCAGACCTCGCCGCGCCGGACGGGCTCCAGGCCGGACAGGCACCGCAGCAGGGTCGTCTTGCCGCTGCCGCGCGGGCCGCTGACGGCGAGGATCTCGCTCTCCCGGACGCCGAGGGAGACGCCGCAGAGCGCGGGCGAGCCGTCGTGGTGCTGGAAGTGCAGGGCACGTGCCCAGAGCACGTCGTTGTCCGGCGGGGCCTCCATGGGCGTACACCTCGGTTCTGGTCGGAAATGCTGCGCTGTGTCCCTCGTACGGGCGAACGAGTGCAGAGGTCGCTGGTCACGCGCTCGGTCCCAGGTAGCGTGTGTCGTGGACAGCGCGTCGCGAGAACCAAGCACGTGCCGCCTCCTAGGCGTTTCTGCCGCCCGGGCTGGTCTCAACCCGGCTGGTGCTGATCGCGTCAGACTCGGTCGCTCGCTGAGCGACCGAGCAGCGTGAGCCAGGAATCCCCCGTGAGGGGGAGGAGTCAATGGGCACGCTAGGCAGCCCACGGCAAGCAGCCGGACAGCACGCGGCCCCGGGCGCCCGTTTCTCACTCGAACGGACGGCACCGGGGCCGTTGTTGATCATCCCTATGGTGATCTTCCCTAAGGAAAATCAGAGCTTCGTCCAGGCCTCCGAGAGGGTGGCCCGCAGGATCTGCTCGATCTCGTCGAACGTCGACTGGTCGGAGATCAGCGGCGGAGCGAGCTGGACGACCGGGTCGCCGCGGTCGTCGGCGCGGCAGTACAGGCCGTTGTCGTACAGCGCCTTGGAGAGGAAGCCGTACAGGACGCGCTCCGTCTCCTCGTCGTTGAAGGACTCCTTGGTGTTCTTGTCCTTGACCAGCTCGATGCCGTAGAAGAAGCCGTTGCCGCGGACGTCGCCGACGATGGGCAGGTCGTGGAGCTTCTCCAGGGTGGAGCGGAACGCGCCCTCGTTGTCGAGGACGTGCTGGGGGAGGTTCTCGCGCTCGAACAGGTCGAGGTTGGCGAGGCCCACGGCCGCGGAGACCGGGTGGCCGCCGAACGTGTAGCCGTGCAGGAAGGTGTTGTCGCCCTTGTAGAACGGCTCGGCGAGGCGGTCGGAGATGATGCAGGCGCCGATCGGGGAGTAGCCCGAGGTCATGCCCTTGGCGCAGGTGATCATGTCCGGGACGTAGTCGAACTTGTCGCAGGCGAAGATCGTGCCGAGGCGGCCGAAGGCGCAGATGACCTCGTCGGACACGAGCAGCACGTCGTACCGGTCGCAGATCTCGCGGACGCGCTGGAAGTAGCCCGGCGGGGGCGGGAAGCAGCCGCCCGCGTTCTGCACCGGCTCCAGGAAGACCGCGGCGACCGTGTCCGGGCCCTCGAAGAGGATCTGCTGCTCGATCTGGTCGGCGGCCCAGCGGCCGAAGGCCTCCGGGTCGTCGCCGAAGAGCGGGGCGCGGTAGATGTTGGTGTTCGGGACCTTGTGCGCGCCCGGCACCAGCGGCTCGAACGGGGCCTTCAGGCCCGGCAGGCCGGTGATGGACAGGGCGCCCTGCGGGGTGCCGTGGTAGGCGACCGCGCGGGAGATCACCTTGTGCTTGGTGGGCTTGCCGACCAGCTTGAAGTACTGCTTGGCGAGCTTCCAGGCGGTCTCGACGGCCTCACCGCCGCCGGTGGTGAAGAAGACCTTGTTCAGGTCGCCCGGGGCATGGTGCGCGAGGCGCTCGGCCAGCTCGACGGCCTTGGGGTGGGCGTAGGACCACACCGGGAAGAACGCCAGCTCCTGCGCCTGCTTGAAGGCGGTCTCGGCGAGCTCGACACGGCCGTGCCCGGCCTGCACCACGAACAGGCCGGCGAGGCCGTCCAGGTAGCGCTTGCCCTGGTCGTCGTAGATGTAGGTGCCCTCGCCACGGACGATGGTGGGTACGGGGGCCTTCTCGTACGACGACATACGCGTGAAGTGCATCCACAGGTGGTCGTACGCGGACTGGGAGAGGTCCTTGCTCACGGCTATCGGGTCCTCACGGTTATCGGGTTCCCCACATGTAGGTCTGCTTCTTGAGCTTCAGGTAAACGAAGCTCTCGGTGGAGCGCACTCCGGGCACGGCCCGAATGCGCTTGTTGATGACCTCGAGGAGGTGGTCGTCGTCCTCGCAGACGATCTCCACCATCAGGTCGAAGGAGCCCGCTGTCATCACCACGTACTCGCATTCGGGCATGGCCGTCAGCGCCTCCGCGACCGACTCCACGTCGCCCTCGACGTTGACGCCGACCATCGCCTGTCTGCGGAAGCCCACGGTGAGCGGGTCCGTGACGGCGACGATCTGCATCACGCCCTGGTCGAGCAGCTTCTGGACGCGCTGGCGCACGGCCGCCTCGGACAGGCCCACGGCCTTGCCGATGGCGGCGTACGGCCGGCGGCCGTCCTCCTGGAGCTGTTCGATGATGGCGAGGGAGACGGCGTCCAGCTGGGGCGAGCTGCCGTTCCTGGACTCGCGGGAGGACTCGCGGAGTTCCCGCGACCCCTTCTGGTCTGCGCTTCGACTGGCCACGAGCTCACTGTGCACGAGGTCTCGTCACTTCCGCAAGGCGTGATCGATGAAATCCGTTGTTTCAGTCGCCGAAGCCTGCGGATTCCGCACGAATGAAGGGAGTGGGGGTGTTGAAAACGTGGACGTGGCGACTAGGGTGGGTGTCTCAAGTACTGGACATCCGAACTGGAGGGCCGGCAGTGAGCACCGAGCTTCGTCGTCTGCGCAACTACATCGGCGGTGAGTTCCGGGACGCCGCCGACGGACGGACCACCGAGGTGGTCAATCCCGCGACGGGTGAGGCGTACGCGACCGCTCCACTGTCCGGGCAGGCGGACGTGGACGCCGCGATGGCGGCGGCCGCCGAGGCCTTTCCCGGCTGGCGCGACACCACGCCCGCCGAGCGTCAGAAGGCACTGCTGAAGATCGCGGACGCCTTCGAGGAGCGCGCCGAGGAGCTGATCGCGGCCGAGGTGGAGAACACGGGCAAGCCCATCGGGCTGACCCGCTCCGAGGAGATCCCGCCGATGGTCGACCAGATCCGCTTCTTCGCGGGCGCGGCGCGGATGCTGGAGGGCCGCTCGGCCGGCGAGTACATGGAGGGCCTGACCTCCATCGTCCGCCGTGAGCCGGTCGGTGTCTGCGCGCAGGTCGCGCCGTGGAACTACCCGATGATGATGGCCGTGTGGAAGTTCGCCCCGGCGCTCGCGGCGGGCAACACCGTCGTCCTGAAGCCGTCGGACACCACCCCGGCCTCGACGGCCCTCATGGCCGAGATCATCGGATCGATCGTCCCCAAGGGCGTCTTCAACGTCATCTGCGGCGACCGCGACACCGGCCGCATGATGGTCGAGCACGACACCCCGGCGATGGCCTCCATCACCGGCTCGGTGCGCGCCGGCATCCAGGTCGCCGAGTCCGCCTCCAAGGACGTCAAGCGCGTCCACCTGGAGCTGGGCGGCAAGGCGCCCGTCGTGGTCTTCGAGGACACCGACATCGCCAAGGCCGTCGAGGACATCTCGGTCGCGGGCTACTTCAACGCGGGCCAGGACTGCACGGCCGCCACGCGCGTGCTCGTCCACGAGTCCATCCACGACGAGTTCGTCTCCGCGCTGGCGAAGGCCGCGTCCGAGACCAAGACCGGTCAGCCGGACGACGAGGACGTGCTGTTCGGCCCGCTCAACAACCCCAACCAGCTCAAGCAGGTCGAGGGCTTCATCGACCGGCTGCCCGCGCACGCGCGCGTGGAGGCCGGCGGCAAGCGGGTCGGCGACAAGGGCTACTTCTACGCGCCGACCGTCGTCTCGGGCCTGAAGCAGACCGACGAGATCATCCAGAAGGAGGTCTTCGGCCCGGTCATCACCGTGCAGTCCTTCTCCGACGAGGAGCAGGCGGTGGAGTGGGCCAACGGCGTCGAGTACGCGCTGGCCTCCTCCGTGTGGACCAAGGACCACGGCCGCGCCATGCGGATGTCCAAGAAGCTCGACTTCGGCTGTGTGTGGATCAACACCCACATCCCGCTGGTCGCCGAGATGCCGCACGGCGGCTTCAAGAAGTCCGGCTACGGCAAGGACCTCTCGTCGTACGGCTTCGACGACTACACGCGGATCAAGCACGTGATGACGTCGCTGGACGCGTAGTCACCCGGTCGACGCCGCGGCCCCGGACGGTTGGTTTCCGTCCGGGGCCGCGGTGCGCCCTCAGGAGCTGTTCGTGCTCGACGGGCCGAAGAACTCGATCTCCGCGATGGCGACCTGCTTCTTCGCCGAGATGCCGTGGGCGGACTCGATGGTGAAGCGGACGGCGGTGACCTCGCCCACGCGGAAGGCCCGCCGCTGGGGGCCCGCTCCCTGGTCGAGGGTGATCTGGCGGGTCGTCTTCTTGCCGTCGGCCCCCGTGATCGTGACCTCCAGGCGGTGCGGGAGCGCCGACTCACGGAGCTTGTCGGGGCGGATGGAGACGCCCGGCGTGATGATCAGGTCCAGGAGCCGGGTCGGCCGGTCGAAACGGGCCTCCACCCACTGGCCCTTGCCCGACTCGGAGACGCCCGGGCCCCACCAGGTGTCGTTGAGCTTGTCGAAGGCCAGGTCCGGCTTGTGGCCCGGGAAGAAGCGGGACGCGGCGAAGCGGTCCGGGGACACCTCGGCGCGCTTGGTGAAGTGGTCGCGGGTGGCCTGGATCCCCTGGGGGATGTTGATCACCAGAAGGACCAGCAGGGACAGCACGATCACGATGCCCAGCCAGGTCAGGACCCGGTCGAAGGCACGGCGCAGCCGGGGGCGGTCGCCCGCCCACGGGGCCTCCTGGCTGCCGAACGGGCCGAACCGCCGCCACCAGGGGAGCCGGGCCGGGCCGGCCGGGCCGTCGCCGGCCATGGGCATCGCGCACCGGGCGCAGAAGTGCCGCTCGGGCCGGTTGCGGGTGGCACACCAGGGGCAGGGGGCGCCGCCGTCCATGCCCTGTTCCTGACCGGGGGCGCGTACGGCCCCCGGGCGCTGCGGCTCGGGGCGGCCGGGCAGGACCGGGGAGACGGAGGGGTGCGGTTCGGGCCGGGGCTCGGGGTCGCCCACCGGGATGAGGAGGCTGCGGGCGCGGTCGGTCATGCCGTGTGTGTCGGAGCCGGAGCCGGAGCCGGAGCCGGCGTCGGCGGGGTGGTGCGAGGGCTGGGCGACCGGGGGGACGGGTTCGGTGGGGGCGGTTTCGTCCGGGAAGCGGTCGGCCATGGAGGGAGTGCCGGGGCCGGTGGTGTCGTGGTGAGGGGCGGCTCCGGGACCCGTGGCGGTGTCCGGGTGAGCGGTGGTGCCGGGGCGGGCATGGGAGCCAGGGCCCGGCACGGTGGTCCCGGGCGTGCCGGGGTGGTCGCCGTGCCGGGGGGAGGCCGCGCCGGGGGCGGCGGCTTCGTCGGGGCCCGGACCGGTGGCCGGATCGGTGGCCGGGCGGGATGTGCCGGGGGTCGTGGCGGCCGTGCGGGTGGCGCTCTGGTGCGTCGCCGTGCCGGTGCCGAGCCGGTCGCGGGGTGTGCGGGCCAGACCCGTCCCGCCGTCCGGCCGGGCGAAGGCGTCCCAGCCGGGCTCGGGTGCGGAGGCGCCGCCTGGCTCGGCGTCGGGCCTCGCGCGGCCGGTGGACCCCGAGCCCCTGGCACCTCCGGTGGTCCCGGAGTCCCGGGCCGGCTCGGACGTCCGGGCCCGCGCGGTCCACTCGGGCTCACCGGCGGTCCCTGGGGACCGGGAGGGGCCGGTCCGCTCAGAGGCCTGGCTCGGGGCGGGAGGCCGGGATGCCGAGGCCGGTTCCGAGGACCGGGAGGACTCGGGCGGCCCGGACGCCCCGGCGCGGGGGCCGGTGCCGCCTGCCGGGCGGTCCGTCCAGCTCAGTACCGCCCCGCAGGCGTCGCAGAAGGACTGGCCCGGTTCCGCGCGGGTGCCGCAGTCGGCGCAGTTCTGGGGGGTTGTCATGTCTCCCGGGTCCTTTCGGCGGGGGCACTGGCGGTCACCTGGACCGTGTACGGCATATGAGCGGGACGGGCGGCGGACACGAGGGTCTCCAGGCGGTAGCGGTCCGCGGGGGTCGGGGCGGGAAGGCGTAGGTGGACGTGCAGACGGGGGCGGGGCGTCCCGGGGAACGGGCCGAGCGGCCGGGCGCTCCACGCGGCGCCACCGCTCTCGGTGATCTCGGGCTCCACGCCGAACGCGAGCCGGACCGCCTCGGACAGCCCGCGCCGGGTGCCGCGGATGCGGTGCAGATACGCGGCGGCGGCCACGGCCGCCCGCAGCCGTGCCTCGGGTTCGTCGCCGGCGGTCTCCGCGCCGACCCAACTCCCCAGCCACTGGGTGAAGTCGAGCGGGGTGAGGGACGGGCGGAAGTAGGTGTCGAGACAGTCCAGCACGCTCAGGATCGGGGCGATCACGTCGTCGAGCCCGCCGACGAAGCGCTGGGCCAGATCGTCGTCGGCGAACACCGCCGGCAGCATCGTGCCGATCGGCGAGGAGGATCCGAGGCCGTCGATCGAGCCCCTCATGCGCCGCCCCCCGTCAGATCGCTCTTCACGAACCGTCTCCGATCACCCGGACGCGGTGGTCGAACGAGAACACCAGCGACGGCGCGGACAGATCGATCCGGTCCGTCGGCTCGCCGCGCTTGCCGGTGAGCGGGTCCGCGGGGTGCAGGACCACCTCGTCGACCAGCTCCACCCCCGGTACGCGTTGCAGCACCGCGAACACCTCCCCGGCCTGGACGGGCCGCCCGAACGGCCAGCCGGTGCCGTCCGTGCCGCCGGTCAGCGGATCGAGGTGCCGGTAGAGGGCGTCGTGCGCCTCCCGGCGCACCCGGTCGGTGTCGACACCCCGGAAGGCATGCACCGTGGCCACCACGGTGACGCCCTGGTAGTACGGCGGGCCCACCGCCAACCGGGTCCCGATCAGGCGACGTTCGTCCAGATGCCGGGTGATGCGGTCCAGCAGCGCGTCACCCGGCACGAGTTGCTCGAAGCGCAGCCGGCCGCCGGGGTCCGGCACGGCCTGCGGCACGACCAGCACCCGTACCGCGTAGGCCCCGTGCTCGCCCTCCTCGCCCTCCAGGCAGGTGATGCGAGCCGTCTCCGGGGCGGCGCGGCGGGCCAGTTCCTCGTAGTCGCGCAGCGTCACGGCACGCTCCTGGGCGCGCAGGGTGATCGGGGCCCGGACCTTCGCCTCCTCCACCGTCTCCCCGTCCACACCGCCGCGCGCGGCCTCGCGGTTGACGACCTCGGAGACGTACGGGATGGAGGTGCGCAGGACCTGTACGGCACCGCGCGCCACATTGCCCGCGCGGCCGCCGCCCGTGCGGTAGCGGCGGGCCCGGACGGGTGCTCCCTTGGGGGCGACCATCCCGTACTGCCGCAGGGATCCGTCGGGTTCGCGCACGGCCGGGCCGAAGGCGATCTCGCCGGTCGTGGCGTCGAGGGTGATGTGCCGGTCGTACGGTCCGGAGCCCGCGAAGTTCGGGACGACGCGCCAGTCCGTCCAGCCGTCGTGCTCGGCGGTCTGCAGCAGCACCGGCGGGTCGTCGCCGACCACGGGCGCGTGCACCAGGCGCAGCCGCTGCCCCGGCAGCCCGGTGGACTCGCCGAGCGCCTCGTCGTACACCGTCTCGGCGTGCACGGCGGCGGTCGTGCCGCCGATCGTGAAGGCCTCGGCGGCCCGCACGGTGGGCGAGGTGGTGTAGAAGGGCTGGTTCGGCCGGGGTTCGGTGACCCGGCAGCGCAGCCAGCCGGCCTCCTGGCCGGCGTTGCGGGACAGCACATGCCCGCCGGGGATGTGCAGGACGACCTCGCCGGGCCGGTTCAGGCCGCCCGTGCCGTCCCGGTCGACCTCGCAGGGCTGCCAGCCGTCCGCGGTCCACGCCTCCCACACCAGCGGCGGCTGGCGCGGGTCCACACCGACGCCGTCCACCCGGCTGTCCAGGTCCAGGGCGACCGCGCAGTGCGGGACCGCGGCGGTCAGGCCGAACAGCATCGCGTCACCGGGGCCGGGCGACTCGGCGAAGCACAGCAGGTCCTTGTCCTCCTCGGCGAGGTCGGAGGTCCGGTCGGCCATCGGCTCACCCCGGTGCTGCACCAGCAGATGACGCAACGCGCAGGGCACCACCGACAGTTCGCGCTCGGTGGCGAAGACCACCGCCTCCTCGCTCTCGGTGCGCAGCGTGGCGACCTCCGTGCCCACCGGCACCCACACCGGCTCCTCCTGCGGAGCCGACAGCCAGAACGTCACCTCGGTGCGGGCCGCGGACGGCGGGAACAGGGTGATCCCGACGAGGTCGAGGAACGCCAGGTGGTTCTTCTCCGGCACCCGGTTGAGCCGGTAGACGATCTGGTCGGCCATGTGCGCGACCGTCTCGACGAGGGTGACACCGGGGTCGGAGACGTTGTGGTCCGTCCACTCCGGGGCGCGCTGCTGGATGTAGCGCTTGGCGTCGTCGACGAACTGCTGGAAGCGGCGGTCGTCGAGGTTGGGGGAGGGCAGTGCCATCAGCGGTCGCTTTCGGGGGCGTCGGGCTCGTCGTGGGACGGAATGACGTAGAAGGGGAAGACCAGGCTGCGCGGGTTGTTGGTGCCGCGGATCGAGTACCGGACGTCGATGTAGAGGACGCTCTGGTCGGTGCCGGCGGTGACCTCGACGTCGTCGACCTCGATGCGCGGCTCCCAGCGGTCCAGGCTGGCGTACACCTCGTGCTGGATACGGCCCGCGGTCTGCTCGTTGACCGGCGCGAACACCAGGTCGTGGATCGCGCAGCCGAAGTCCGGCCGCATCGGCCGCTCGCCCGGAGCGGTCGACAGGACCAGCCGGATCGCCTCCTCGATCTCCCGCTCCCCGCTGACCAGCGCGATCCCGCCGGTCGGCCCGATGCGCAGCGGGAACGACCAGCCGGAGCCGACGAACTGCTCGGCCATCAGTGGGCCACCTGCCTTGTCCTCATCCTGGCGATCTTGAAGAGCGCGACGGTCGTCACGGCAGCGGATAGGGCTTGCTGTTGACCAGCACCGCGCCTTGCAGCGCGATGGTGATCGCCCGGATGCCGACATTCGCAATGGTGTTGACCTGGACCGTGCCGCCCGCGGTGAACGTCGCGGCGCCGAGCGCCTTGAGATTGAGTGCGCCCATCGCGTCCACGGTGACCGCACCGCCGAGCGACTTGAGATTGACCAGGCCGCGGCCCTGGATGTTGACCAACCCGCCGCTCTTGATGTTCACGGACCGCCTCGCGCTCAGCGTGAGATCGGTGCCGGCCTCGACCGACACCGACCGGCTCCCCTTGATGGTGACCGAACCCTTGCTGTCCACGACGATCTCGGTCTTCGTCCGGTCCAGGTTGATGACCAGCTGCTTGTCGCCCGAGGCCAGCCGGACGCCCTGCTTCCGCAGGCCGGTCTTCTGGCTGAGCAGGTCCATCCGGTTGCCGTCCCGGTCCGAGACGGTGTGCCGGCTCGCCTTCTTGCGCACGGTGTCGTGCAGCGGTACGTCGGTCACGGGCGTCGGCTTGTCCTTGCCGTTGTAGAGCCCGCCGATGACGAAGGGGTGGTCGAGGGCTCCCCGGTCGAACGCGACGAGCACCTCGTCGTTGACGTCCATGGGGAAGATGCCGCCGCCGCCGAGGCCGCCCCACTGCACGGTCCGCGTCCAGTCGCTGACATAGCTGTCGTCCAGCCAGGGGAACTGCAACCGCACCCGCCCCTGCTTGAGCGGGTCGTTCACGTCGGTGACCAGGGCGTTGGCCACGCTCGGCAGCCGCGGCGCGCTCTCGCTGCCGCCGGAGGCGAGCCCGTACAGCGACCGCCACTGCCGTCCGCTGACCGTCACCCAGGCCTCGTAGTGCCTGCCGTCGCCGAAGACATGCCGTACGGACGTGGCCGTGTACTTGCCCTCGAAGGGCTGCCCGACATCCGAGAGCGTCACCGGAACCCCCGGGCGCAGCTTGGGATTTCCGCGCGCGACGACCTCCAGCTCGGCGAACGAGGAGGTGAGGTCGTCGGCGAGGGCGTCGGCGGCGAACTTCACCTCGTTCTGCCGGTCGTACGGCGTGCTCGTCTCGACCAGCTTGGCCGGCTTGAACTTGCCGGCCGCCGCGCCGGGTGTCGTGCCGATGCCGATGCCCGGGTTGTCGGTGGCGGGTGCGGTCGCCGTCAGCTTCTTCTTCGTCGTGACGTCCCAGCCCCGCGACTCGACCTTGCCGACCTGGTCGGCGGCGGTGACGGCGGCCCGCAGCCGCAGGATGTCGTGCCCGGCCTGGAGGACGAACGGGCTCCGGTCGCCGTCGGTCTTCGGCGAGGGCGCCCCGGACGACGGCTTGGGCTTCACGAACTGGAACTTGCCGTCCGCGTCGAGGGACATCACCATCTCGTTCTCGTCGGCGAGCCGGGCGAGGAAGTCCCAGTCCGTGACGTTCGACTGGCTGATGAACTCGTACACCGTCTTCGTCGACTGCACCCGCCCCACCGGCACCCCGCCCTGCGCGGCGAGCTTGCGCGCGATGTCCGACGCGCTCTGGTTGCGGTAGGCGGCCACCCGGCGGCGCCGCAGCAGACGGTGCCCGAGGTCGTAGCCGCGGATCACGGTGAAGGTGCCGGTGCCGTCGTAGTCGGCCTCCAGACCGGTGACCTCACCGGTCAGCAGCGGGTCGGCTGCGCCCTGGCCGTCGGACACCGGCGCGATGACCACCGGCGTACCGAAGGTGACCTTCAGATCGCGCAGGAGGATCCGGTACGGGTCCCGGAACGTCAGCCGGAACGCGGCCGGCACCCCGGCGCCCTGGTCGACGTAGCTGTCGACCAGCGCCCGGGCGAACTCGGGCGGCAGCTTGGCGCCCCCGAGCTTCACCTCGACGACGTTGGAGAACGCGGACTGCACCATTACGGACGTACCTCCTCGGCGGCGGGCAGCACCAGTTCCGCACCGGCGGGCAGCCGGGACGGGTCGTCGATGCCGTTGGCCTCGGCGATCGAGCGCCAGGCGGCGGCGTTGCCGTACTCCCGCCAGGCCAGCGACTGCAGCGAGTCGCCCGCCACGACCCGGTGCACGCGCTGCGCGGTGAGCGCGCCCGACGTCGGGTTCTGCCTCTTGGTCTTGCTGGGGATCTCGTGCAGCTGGAGCCGGCAGGTGGCGCGGATGGGCACGCCGGTCGTGCCGAAGAGGGAGTACGTCGCCTCCACCGAGCTCACGTACGCCGTGAACCGGGCGGTGGAGAACGACCCCCACTGGAACACCACCCAGGGCGGCGAGGGCTGCTTCGCGGCGATGCTGGCGTTGGTCACCTCGCAGCAGGCGAGCAGCGACTCCACCTTCTTCAGCACGGTGTTGCCGGTCGGTTTGGCGGAGGAGTCGAGGAAGATCTCCACACTCATCTCCCGCGCCTCGGCGCCCATGAACTCCGGCAGGGCGCCGTCCCGTTCGATCTGCGCGGGCGTCGACTTCCACTGGGCGCGGCGGGTCAGGGAGAGCTGCGCGGGGTTGAAGTCGAAGCCGAAGGTCTTGATGATCCCGCCGGGTGTGGTGCTCTTGCCGACGGGCGGTTCGTGGATCGCGAGCGTCGCCCTGACGAGACTCTTTCCGGCGCCCCTGCCGCTGGTTCGTGCCATGTCTCTGTGCCGCCCCTTCAGTCCGTGAACCCGTGGTGGGCGATCTCCAGGACCTCGGTCGCCACGGCCGGGTTGGCGGGGTCCAGGCTGGGACCGCTCCAGCTCACCGGCAGTACGTCGATCAGCCCCCAGCGGGCCACCTCCGAACCGTCCGCGCGCAGCGCCGCGATCTGTGCGGTGGGCCGTTTGATCCCCGTCTGCACGGACGAGATCCACTTGGCCACTTTCGTGGTGTCCGGGGTGAGGGGGCGGGTCAGCCGGATGGTGGAGAAGGTGACACGGGTGGGCAGCTGCCAGACGAACCCGTTGTTGCCGCCCTCCTGGCGCTGCTCGACCTCCACCTGGGACGACAGCCCTTCGCATCCGTTGAAGTAGCCGAGGCTCTCACCGTCGATGCTGAGGGTGAACCAGATGGTGGAGCCCGGGTCCTGGCGGGACATCGAGGGCCTTTCTGTGTCAGTGGCGGGGGTCGCGGAGTCTGCCGATCCGCTCGCGGTCCATGCGGAGTTCCGTGCGGATCAGCCGGGTGATGCGGCCGATGAGGCGGTGGACCAGTTCGTCGAGCTGGAAGTCGGTGAGCTCACGGGGGTCGAAGCCGCCGTTCGGGATCTCTGTGTAGGCGGGCGGGGGTGGTTGGTTCGCGGCCGCGGACGTGGATGCCGACGTGGGTGTGGGCGCGGGTGTGGGTGCGGATTCCGCGTACGGCGGTGGTGGGCCTTGGGGTGGCGAGGAGGGTGTGTACGGGGGTGGTGCGGTCTGGGTGGTGAGGGTGTTGGCGATGGTGGCGGCCGCGGCTGCGGCGAGGGCGCCGGTGGTGTTCTTGGGGGCGTTCTTGGTCGTGGTCTTCGGCTTCTTCCAGAAGCGCTGGACTACGGGGAGGGGGGAGGTGGGGGTGTTGGTGGCCGGGGGCGTCGGCGCTGGGCTCACGGGGGCGCCCAGTGGGGAGTGGCGGGGTGTGGTGGGGAGCGGGGCCGGGGCCGGGGTCGGCCGTGGGGGTGAAGCTGTGGGCTGTGAGGTGATCGGTGCGCCGAGACCGAGGTGGGGGGTGGTGGCAGGGAGTGCGGCTCGCTGAACGGTTCGCACTGACGATGGAGCGACGGTCGCTTCGGCAGCGGGGCGTGCGGGCGGGGTGGCGTGGGGTGACTGCCGCGGTTCGGGGCTCGTGGGGGAGTGCGCGACGCCGGTGGGTGCCGGGGTAGTCCTGTCGGCAGGCCGGTGTGGTGGTGCGGTGAGGTCGCCTGCTGCGCGGGGTGGGCGGGCAGGGGTGGCTTGCCGGCGTTGGACTGTGGGGGAGGAGCTGGCGCTGGTGCGGACCGGTGTGCCGGGGGGTGGGGTCGGGGTGCCCGGTGGTGGCGTTGGGGGTGTGGTGGGTGTCGGGCGGCTGCGCTGATCGAGTGTCGGTGCGGCGTTGAGGGTGGGTGGTGTGGTGCTGTTGCCGGGCTGGGGCTGGCGCTGGGCCTGGGCCTGGGCCTGGGGCGGTCGGGGAGGGGTGGCCTGACGGCGTTGGACCGTTGGGGTCGGGTTGGTGCTGGTGCTGGTGCTGGTGCTGGTGCTGGTGCTGGTGCCTGTGACGGTGCGGGCAGGCGTGTGGGGTGGTGGGGCGGGGTTGGCTGACGGTGGTGTGGGGCCGCCGGTGGGTGTGGTGGTGCTGTTGCCGGGCTGTGGCGGTGGGGCGGGGGTGCCCGGTGGTGGTGTGGGCGTGGTGGGTGTCGGGTGGCTGTCCCGGCCGGATGCCGGTGGGGTGTTGGCGGTGGGTGACGTCGCAGCGACATCGTGAGCCGCTCCGGTGCCCGGGGCGGTGGGTGAGGGCTGCGGCCGGGTGGGGGTGGCCTGTTGGCGCTGGACGGACGGGATCGGTGCGGCTGCGGCGTCGGCCGTGTGGTGCGGCTGAGGGGACTTGCCCGGCATCGACGGAGTGTTCGCCCTGCCGGACAGGGTGGACGGGGTGGGCCCTTGTGCCCCGGCCGGTCCTGACGGCGGCGTCACCGCACCAGGCCGGGGCACGGACCCCGTCGGCTGCGTGAGTGCTGCCTCCTCCGCAGCCGGGCTGTTCGTCCTACGGCCCGTGGTGGCCGGGCCCGAGGGGAGAGCGCGGCCTCGTTCGGCGGTGTCCGAGGTGCTGCCGTGGCCCGCTTCGGCAGGGCCGGTGACCGCCCGCTGTACAGGGGCCGGGGCCGGGGCCGGGGCCGAAGTCGGGGTCGCGGACGCGGGTGCGCGAACTCCCGCTCCACTGCTGCTGGTTGACCCGGAGGTGACGTCCGAGTCGCTGCGGACCTCGGGCCTCGCCGTCCGCCGCGTCGCCGGGAGCGTCCGTCGCTGTACGGGTGCCGCTCCTGCCCGGGTCCTCGTCAGGGAGTCGGGCCGGGAGGGCCGGCTTGCCGGAACGGGCGTCACGTGGAGGCCAGGAACGGGGAGCGGCGCGGCGAACTCCTCCCTGACGGGCGGCGGTGTCGGAGACACCACGGGAACTGCCGGAGCAGCCGGAGCGACGGGAGTGGTCGAACGGGCAGTCGCAGCACGTGCGACTGCCGGGGCCGGCAGTGAGCCGCCGGCCGATGGTGTGGAGCTGCCCGTGCCCAGCCGCTGGACCACGGGCGCGTGCGCACTGGCAGCCCTCGCGACCCCGCCGGCCTCCGAGCTCGCGGCAGGCCCCGGGGACATACCGGCTTCCGCCCCGCCGCCGACACGCTCCGCGCCTCCAGGGGGGTCTGAGACTCCGGCACTCTGCGAGGCCCCTGCACCCTGCGACACCTCGGGAAGTCCCGAGAACCGAGGGGTCTTCGAGCCCTCGGCAGCTTTCGAGTCCCGGGCACGTTCTGAGGCTCCGGGAGTCCCCGAGGATCCGGGAGCCGTCGAGCCTCCGGCACTCTTCAATGCCTCTGGAGCCCGCGAGGCCCCAGGACTGGTCGACGCCCCGGGGGTTCCCGAAGGCCGGGGAATCTCCGAGCTCCCGGCACTCTTCGAGGCTCCGGGAGTTCCCGAGGATCCGGGAGCCGTCGAACCCCCGGCACCATTCAGCGCCCCGGGGGCCGTCGAGCCTCCGCCACTCTTCAGCGCCCTGGAAACGGTCGAGCCCTCAGCACCCCTCAGCGCCCCGCGAGCCCCAGAGGCCCCAGGAATCCCCGAGCCTCCGAAACCCGTCGAACCCCCGGATCCCTCCGACCTCAAAGGCACACCCGAGCCGCCCGAGCCCCTCGACTCTCCAACAGCGCGCCCAGACCTGGCGGGACCGGTACCAGCACTGCCACCGGAACCGGCACGGCCACCGGCACCAGAACCGGCACCAGCCCGAGCCCCGCTCGCCCCAACCTCCCTCGCCGGAATCTCCCGCAACGGCACCGCGGGTGCCCGCTGTACCACCGGCCCCGGGCCGGTCAACGGCAGAGTTCCCGTGGGGCGTTCGAGGCCGAACACCGGTCGGCCCGACGTCGGGTGCGAGAGGTCGCCGAGCAGTGTGCGGGACTGCCCGTTGAGGACCGCGGGCGACGCCGTGCCCGCGAAGGACGGGTTCTGCCACGTCGGCAGGCGCCCGCCGAACCCCGCGTCGGCGACCCCGGCCTCCCGCCCGGAGGCCAAGGCCCGCTGGATCACCGGGAGCCTCGACCAGGCGGCGCTCACCACGGGACCGGAACCGGTATCGGCACCCGTACTGGCACCCGTACCGGCCGCCGCACCGGTGTCCGTACCGGCCGCCGCACCCGTGTCCGTACCGGCCGCCGCACCGGCATCCGCACCCGTACCCGCGGAAACACCACCCGCCGGTACCGCCCCGCCGGCGGCGACTCGCTCGCCACCGTCGAGCCCGCTGCCCTGCCGTCCCCGCAACCGGTCCAGGAACCCCATGCCTCAGTCCTCCGACCCGGCCCGTGTGACCAGGGACGCGATCTCGGCCGTGTAGCGGCGGCGGTCGCGGTGTTCCATGTTCAGGATGTCGTCCATGCTCCAGTGGAAGTGGTAGGCGACGTACGCGATCTCCTCGTGCAGCCGGTCGGTCGCGTACGTCACGATTCCCCCAGGCGGCTCCCGCCGAGTTCCACCTCGAAGGGCTCCGCGCAGTGCGGGCACTCCACGGCCGCGCGGGTGTGGCCCTCCGCGTTGATCTGGCGGTAGAAGTCCTGCAGGAAGGCGAGGTCCGAGGCGAACATGTTCTCCACGGTCCCGTCGTGCACCGTCGGCAGCGTGCCGAGCCGGGTGATCACCCGGCCCAGCAGCACGACCGACAGGAACGCCGGGTTCTCCTGCACCCGTACGTCCCGCAGCGGCACGAGTTCGTCCCGGGCCGTCGACAGGCGCATCACACCGTCGCGGTGGACGGTGCCCGACTCGTCGACGTACCCGCGGGGCAGTTGGAAGGGGAACTCGGTGCGCAGTTCGTACTGTTGCTGCGGCGCGGCCTGCGTGGGGGCCGGGGCGGCGGGCGGGACCTGCGTCGGCCCCGGCCCGGGGACCGCTTCCGGCCCCGTCCCCGCCGGCGCCGCGGCGTCGGCGCCGGAGTACATCACCGCGCCGCCGGCCCTGGCAGCCGTACGCCGCATTACTCGATGTCCAGTTCTTCGAACACGATGGTCACGGTCTCGGTGAGCGCCGACGCCTCGCCCGCCTTCACGGTGCTCGTGTCGATCTTGCTGCACCACGCGTTGCGCATGTTGTAGCGCTTCACCGGGTTGCTCTGGTAGTCCATCATGATGATGGACGCGTTCTTGCGGGCCGTGCTCATCTGGCCGGTGATCGACTGGTTGATCCACTCGGTGAACGCGGCCGACTGGGTCATACCGCGGACGACCGTGCAGGTCCCGTTCTTCTTCACGCCCGGCAGGTTCACGACCTTGTTCTGGCCGTTCTGGGTGTTCTGCTGGTACGTGATGACGTCCTGCTCCATGGACAGGCCGCTGACCTCGGCGAGGTACTCGACCATGACGCCGTCGATCTGCAGCCCGAAATTGTGTGAGGTGAGGGAGTCACCCGGCGAAAGGCTCATGTGCTGTTCGCAGTCCTTCTAGGGGGTCTTGGTGGATGGCGGGTACGCGGCCGGGGCTACTCCTCCAGCTCCCCGCCCCCGCTGGAGAACTGGGCCAGCCGGAAGATCACGAACTCGGCGGGCTTGACCGGCGCGATGCCGATCTCGCAGACGACCCGGCCGACGTCGACCGACTCCGGCGGGTTCGTCTCCTCGTCGCACTTGACGTAGTACGCCTCTTCGGGCCGCTGGCCGAACAAGGCGCCGTCGCGCCACTCGTTGACCAGGAACGCCGAGATGTTGCGCCGGATCCGGGCCCACAGGTTGTGGTCGTTCGGCTCGAACACCACCCACTGGGTGCCGATCAGGATCGACTCCTCCAGGTAGTTGAAGTACCGGCGGATGTTGAGGTAGCGCCAGGCCGGGTCGGAGGAGAGGGTGCGGGCGCCCCAGACGCGGATGCCGCGGCCGGGGAAGGCGCGGATGCAGTTGACGCCGATCGGGTTGAGCAGGTCCTGCTCGCCTCGGGTGATCTGCAGTTCGAGGTCGACGGCGCCGCGGACGACCTCGTTGGCGGGGGCCTTGTGGACGCCGCGCTCGGAGTCGTTGCGGGCCCAGATGCCCGCGACGTGGCCGCTCGGAGGCACCAGCCGGGAGTGGCCGGTGGCCGGGTCGAAGGTCTTGATCCAGGGGTAGTACAGGGCCGCGTACTTGGAGTCGTAGCCGGCGGTCTCCTGGCGCCAGACCCGGATCTGGCGGGCGTTCATGCCCGGCGGCGGGTCGATCACGGCGACCCGGTCGCCCATCAGCTCGCAGTGCGCGATCAGCCCGAGCTGGACCGCCTTGACGGCCTCCAGGTCGATCGCGCCGCGCTGGTAGGCGGCCATCAGGTCGGGGACGGCCACCATGGACACCTCGTCGACGGCCTCCAGGCCGCCGAAGCCGGTGCGGTCGGCGGAGTCGCCGAGGTACTGGGCCGGGCCCGGGTGCGCGGCGTCCGGGTGGTTGTCGGAGGCGGCGGCGGGCGCGGGCGCCGGGGCCGCGAGGGCCACCGTCTGGTTGTCCGGGCGGGCCAGCTGCGCGGCCGGCGCGGCCTCGGTGACGGTGATGAGCTTGGAGCGCTCCTTGACCTGCGTGACGACGTAGTTGCGGCCGCCCTTCTTGGCGGTCACGTCGAACGTCTCGACCGGCTTGTCGCCGTCCTTGACGATCAGCTTGAACCGCTCGGCGGGGCCCTCGCCCTCGGGGTCCGCGACCTCGACGCTCAGATCGCCCTGCGCCACGGCGGTGACGGCGAAGGTGCCGAGCTGCTTCGGCTCGCCGGCGGGCAGCGCGGCCGGGGCATTGCCGGAACGGCCGGTGACGGCGGCGGGGCCCTGGCCGGCCTCGGCGGGAGCGCCCTCGGCGGAGCCTCCCACGCGGACGACGTACGCGGCGGAACCGCCGTTGTTGAAGAAGCCGTAGACGGAGTGCGCGAGGTAGTACCCGTCGGTGAACTCACCGAAGGCCGCCACGTACTGCGTCCAGTTGGTCACCAGTGTCGGCTCGTTCAGCGGTCCGGTCGGCGCGAGTCCGACGAAGGCCGCCACCGACGTCCCCACCCCCTCGATCGGGCGCGAGCCGCTGGCCACCTCCTCGACGTAGACGCCGGGCGACAGGTAGGACGGCATGCTCTGCTCTCCTCGGGGTACGAGACACGAACAGCCCTCACCCTCGCGCGCGCCGGACCGGCACGGGAACGGCCTCCGGTGCCGAGGCGGGGGCAAACAGGTTGCCCGCAAGGGCAGTTCCGGAGGCGCCCCGTGCCGGTTCCCGCGCCCGGCCGGTCCTGACGGCGACCGGCGTCCCGGCGCCCCGGACCTGAGGGCCCACAGCGTGGCCCGTTCGGCCCCCTCATCGTGCCCTTTAGCTTCCTGACGCGCCGTGGACACCCCGCTAGCGTCGCGACGTGAGCCTGTGGACATCTCTGGAACCCGCCTCCGCGACCGTCGACCCGGGCAGCAGCACGCGCGTGCGCCTGCGCCTGCGCAACACCGGTGACGTCGTCGACGAGTACCGCTTCGAACCGGTCGGCCCCGTCGCCCCCTGGACGACGGTCGAGCCGGCGTCCCTGCGCCTCTACCCCGGCACGACCGGCACGGTGGAGCTGACGTTCGCGCCGCCGCGTACGCCGGACGCCACGGCGGGCCCGAACCCGTACGCGGTGCGGATCACGCCGACCGAGCATCCCGAGGCGACGACCGTCCCCGAGGGGAACCTGACCATCACGCCGTTCACCGAGGTGCGGGCGGAGCTGGTGCCGCCCACGGTCAAGGGGCGGTTCCGGGGGCGGCCCCGGCTCGCCGTCGACAACGTGGGCAACACCAAGCTGACCGCGTCCCTCAGCGGCAGCGACAACGGCGACGAGCTGTCGTACGACATCCACCCGGCCAACGTGCAGATCGAGCCGGGCCGGGCGGCGTTCGTCAAGACGACGCTGAAGCCCAAGAACATCATCTGGTTCGGGTCGAAGGAGCAGCGGCCCTACACCCTCGCCGTGCAGCGGTCCGGCGCCACGGCGATGCCCGTGGAGGGGACGTTCGTGCAGCGCGGGTTCCTGCCGGGCTGGCTGGCGACCCTCTTCGGGATCCTGTTCGCCCTCGCGTTCACCTTCCTCATGCTGTGGCTCGCCTACAAGCCCCCGGTCACCACCAAGGCCGACGCGTCGCCCGTCGGCGCCGGGGCCACCCTCGCACCGTCCCCGACCCCCACCCCGGCCCTGACCTCGGCGCCGCCCCCGTCGCCGACACCGCAGGAGCAGGAGTCGCAGGCCGGTGCGGGGGAGGGCGGCGGGGGTGCCGCACCGCCGCCGCCCGCCAAGAAGAAGCCGAAGCCCGCGGTGCCGGCGACGAACGTCCTGCTGTACAACCCCACCACCAAGAAGTGCGCGGCCGCTCCCGAGAACAAGGCCGACGCACCGGTCAAGCAGTACACCTGCGACGAGACCGGGCAGGAGAACCAGCGGTGGGACCTCGAGGTGAAGTACGGGAACAAGGGGCCGGGCGGGCACGCGCTCTTCCAGATCCGCAACGTCAAGGACCAGCTCTGCGTGGACCTGCCGAACTACGGGGCGGCCCCCGTGCCGTCCGGGATCACCGAGTACACCTGCGACGGCACGATGAAGGACAACCAGCTGTGGTGGATCGACAAGCAGGAGAGCGGGGCCTACTGGATCCGCAACTACGCCAGCAACAACAAGTGCCTGGACGTGTCCGGCTACAGCACCGGCGGTGACGGCAGCGGCCTCACCCTGTTCCACTGCTCCAACACGGACGACCAGGAGTGGAAGATCGTCCAGCCCTCGGACGGCTGACGGCCCGGCCGGCCGCTACCAGGTGCCTTCCCCCGGCACCAGGCGGCCGGCCTTGCGGTACTCACGGCGGGCGCCCTCCAGGAGGTCGTCCGCCGTCACCGTGTCCCCGCGCCCGGCGGCCAGGTACGCGGCGGTCACCACCGCGCTGCGGATGGAGCCGCCCGCCAGTTCGAAGCCGGTCGCCACCGCGTCGAGTTCGATGCCGTCGGCGCAGGGCACGTGCGAGAGGCTGTGCCGCCACAGCGCGACGCGCTGCCCGGCGTCCGGGAACGGGAAGTCGACGATCAGGTCCAGGCGCCGGGTGAACGCCTCGTCGATGTTGGCGCGCAGGTTGGTGGTGAGAAGGGCGATGCCGTCGAAGGACTCCAGCCGCTGGAGCAGATAGGCGCTCTCCAGGTTGGCGTACCGGTCGTGCGCGTCCCTCACCTCGGACCGCTTGCCGAAGACGGCGTCGGCCTCGTCGAAGAGCAGCACCGCGTCCGTGCGGTCGGCCTCGGTGAAGATGCGTTCCAGGTTCTTCTCGGTCTCGCCGACGTACTTGTCGACGACGGACGACAACTGGACGACGTAGAGATCGAGTCCGAGGTCGGCCGCGACGACCTCCGCGGAGAGTGTCTTGCCCGTGCCGGACTCGCCCGCGAACAGTCCGAGGACGCCCCGGCCCCGGCCGCCGCCCGCGCTGAGCCGCCAGTCGCCGAGGACCCGGTCGCGGTGGCGGGCGCGCAGGGCGAGTTCCCGCAGCTGGGTCAGGGGAGCGTCGGGCAGGACGAGGTCCCGCCAGTCCACGTCGGGCCGGATCCGGCGGGCGTGCTGCTCAAGGCCGGAGGCGGACTGCTGCCGGGCGGCGAGGCGCAGATGGGCGGGGGAGAGCGGGGTCCCGTCGAAGTCGGCGAGGCTCCTGGCCGCACGGGCGGCACGGGTGATGTGGTCACCGGCCAGGTGGTACGGGGCGACGGTGGCGGCCAGGTCGAAGCCGGGTTCCCCGCCGAGGGCGGCCGACCAGGCGTCCACCGCGCCCGTGCGCTGTGCGGGTGCCTCCAGGACGAGAGGGTCCTGGTCGCACCACTGGGGGTCGTACGGGCGGGGCCCGGTCACCAGCACGGGGACGTCGACCGCCGCGGCCAACTCCCGGAACAGCGCCGCCGGTTGCTCCGGCAGCCCCGTGACGACGACCGCACGGTCGCTCAGCCGGGCCTCGCGCAGCAGCTCCGGGACGCGGTCCTCGGGCCCCGTGAAGCGCACGGCAGCGACGCCCGCGGCGCGCAGGGCGGCGACGACACAGGGAAGCCCGTCGCCCTCGCGGCGCTCGCGCAGATACACGGTGAGCGGAGGGCCGGAGACCAGCAGGGCGGCCAGCCGCCGGGCGATCCGGGCGGCCTCGTCGTCCGGGCCGGGGGCTCGGAGGTCCGCGGCGGGGGGCGGTGTGGCCTCCTGGCCGGTGTCCCGGAGGTCCGTACCGGCCTCCGGTGCCGGCAGTGCCTGGAGATGCCCGGTGAGTGACGCGTCGGGGGTGTCGTCGCCGAGGAGGTGGGACACGAGGCGGTCCGGTACGCGGAGCGCGCGGCTGAGGAAAGGGCGTTCGGGGTCCTCCACGGTGAGCAGTCCGAGCGCGGACAGCGGGGCCGCGGGATGCAGCCGGGCCCGTCCCTCGGCCAGGTGGACGGGGATCCCGCACAGGTCGAGGGCGAGCGCGACGGTGGCCCGCCGGCGGCTGACGTCGTCGTTGAGGTAGCCGTACAGCGCCTCGAAGCCGCGGTCCAGGTCGGGGGCGAGGGCGATGAGGAGCAGCGTGGTGTCGAGCCCGGTCAGACGGAGCCGGGCGGAGAGGCCGGCCAGGCGATCATCGGGCCGCCCGCCCGGGGCGGGGTCGGGGCCGGGGCGGCTGAGCGGCAACGGCTCGGCCGGGCGCAGCAGATGCCGTACGGCCTCCTCCGACAGGTACAGGCCGCGCAGCGGGTCACCGGCCGTGGGGTCACCGGCGGACCGGTGTTCCACCAGCAGGGCGACCCGGTCCCGCAGCTCGCCGAGGTGGGAGAGGAGGGCGGGGGCAGGGGTGCCGGACGTCTGCGTGGTCATGTCGTGCGGTTCAGTCCCCGGTTCCCTCGCGCGGCCTTCCTGGCCTCCCGGGCATCCCGTGCCGCCTCCACCTGCCGTGCGCTGTGCGCGCGTTCCTCGGTCCGCGGCTGCGTGTCGTCCACGGTGCGGACCCGGACCGCCACGCCCTCGGTGACGGGCGGACCGGCGTCGTACTCGGGGTAGGCCGGGAAGGGAGCGGTGATGACCAGGTCGAGGGACGGCTTGAGTTCGCCGCCGAGCGCGGACCAGATCTCCGCGAGGGAACGCGACTCGGTCTGGATTCCGGCCACGGACACCGGGATCGTCATGCCCAACGCGCCCAGGGAACCGGGAAGTTCGGATGCTGCGATCAGTTCGCGCGGGATCAGCGTGGCCAGCACCGCGGACAGCAGCCGGTGTTCGTCCTGGGGCTGCTTCGTCCACGCCGTCACCAGGTAGGACAGCCGGAACCAGCGGGGCGGCTGCCGGTGTTTGACGACGAAGTCCCGTTCGTCATGGACCGGGACATGGCCCCGCTGACGGCGGGCGACGTCCTCCCGGATGTCGTACAGATAGGCGTTGATCGTGGGCGCGTTGCGGCGTGCGGCCCAGTCACGGGTCGGCGCGTCGAGGGCGATGTCGATGCCGGAACCGGCCAGCGCGCCGCCGCTGAGCAGGCCCTTGAGTACCTCGTCCACTTCGTGGATCACCGCTGTGCTCCCGCTTCCGCCCTGCCGTGCCGTGCTCGTCCCCGCGGGGTCACCTGCCGCCGATGTGCGGCCGATGGGCCGCCGTGTCCGATCCTGCCCTCCGTGCCGCCACGGCCCGCAGGGTCGCCGGGGACGGCCGCCGGGCAGAAAGCGCTGCCCGCGGGGGCGACTTCGGATGCCCGTTCGGTCAGATGTAGCCTTCCCGCAGGGCATGGGCCACGGCGTGCGCCCGGTTACGCAGATGCAGTCGGGTGGTCAGCCCGTGCATCACGTTCTTGACGGTGCGTTCGGAGTAGGACAGCTTGCTGGCGATCTCACCGGTGTCGAGTCCCTCGGACACCAGCCGCAGTACGTCCACCTCACGGGGCGTCATCCCCGAGGCCGGAGCGCCGGTACGGCCTGCCGCGCTGCGGTGCAGGGTGCCCACCTGGTTGAACAGCCGGCCGAGCAGATCGGCGGGCAGGTCGCCGTCCCCGCGGGCGGCCGCGAGCACGGCCTGCACCAGCCGGGTCGCGGTGGCCTCCCGGCGCCACACGATGGCACCTACCCCGCACTCGATCACGTCGAGCAGCTCCGCCTCCCGCAGCGCGGACACCACGAGCACCGCCCGCGCGCCCTCGCTGCGCACCAGCCGGCGCAGTCGGGTCAGGGCCGTGTCGTCGAGGACGTCGTCGATGAGCAGGGCCACCGTGCCGGGGCCGGACTCCGTTTCCTCCCGCAGGTCGATCTCCGGGAACCGCCGCAGCTGGCTGAGCGCTCCCTCGCGCGTGATCGGGTCCGTGGCGTGCACCGCCACGGGGATCCGGGACGCGGAATCGGCCGTGCCGGGGCGTGTGGTCCGCGATGAGCTGAGCAACCGTTTCCCCTATGTCCACGTACGCGCCACCTCTGTGGAGTCGGTGGCGGATGTGCACTCCTCACCCTTCTGGGGCGGACGGTCCGGCCGCAATCGTGGATCACCACGAGACGCACCACGAGATCGGCCGCGCGCCGACCACGAGATCGGCCGTGCCGAGAGATAGGCCGCGCCGACCACGAGATAGGCCCCGCGCCGACCACGAGATAGGCCCCGCGCCGACCACGAGACAGGCCTCGCGTCGACCACGAGATCGCAGACGGCCGCGCGGCAGCCGTGAGGTGACGGCCCGTCCGGTTCCGCCGGGGCCGGAACTCGCCGCCGTGGCACTTGTCACGGCACCCGCCCCGGGCGCAGGCCGTCCTCGACGGGGGAAGACGCCACGTCCGACCAGGGAGGCAGGAATGCCCGATCCTCAGCCCGAGCAGTCGCGGTCCGCGCAGCCGGCCGAACACCGGGAAGCCGCCGCCCTGCTGGCGGCCGGCCTGACACGGGCCCGGTCCGGGACGGGCGGCCTCGTGCTGCTGCGCGGAGCCACCGGCACCGGCCGGACCAGCGTCCTGGAGGCGGCCGCCGAGGCCGCCGCCGCACAGGGCGTGCGGGTGCTGCGCGCCCGCTGCTCCCCGGACTGGGCGGCCGCGCCCTTCGCCGCCGTGCTCCAGCTCCTCGCACCCGTACCGGGCTCGGAGCTGACCGACCCGGCCGGCGACGAACGCGAGCAGGCCGCCCTGCTCCGGCACGCGCTGCGCTCGTACGCCGGTGAGTCCCCGCTGCTGCTCGCCGTGGACGACGTCCACCTCGCCGACGGCCCCTCGTACCGCTGGCTGGTGGAGGCCGCCCGGCACGTGGACCGATTACCCCTGCCGATCCTGCTGGCCGTCACCGAACGCAGCCAGTACGACATCGACCCGCCTGCCCCGGGCTTCACCCACACCCTCTCTCCCGCCCTCGTCGACACCCACACCCTGTCCCCGCTCACCCCGGACTCGGCGACCGGCCTGGTGCGCGCGGAGCACCCCGACGCCCCCGCGTCCTGGATCGAGAGCTGCGTCCGGGCCGGCGCGGGCAGCCCCTTGCTGCTGAGGGCCCTCCTGGACGACCTCAGCGCCTCCGCCGGGTACGCGACCGGCGCCCCGCTCCCGTACCCCGCCCTTCCCGAGACCTCCGCCGCCCTGTACCAGGGCTCCTACGTGGCCGCCGTGCAGTGGTGGCTGGACAGCGCCGGGAACGGCACGGCGGAGGTGGCCCGGGCTCTCGCCGTGCTCGAGGAGGGTTGGGAGCGGGCGGAGGGGGGAGCGGGCGGGGGCGAAGACCCGGCCGGTCTGCTCGGGGAGCTGGCCGGTGCCGATCCGGCCCGGGTGGCGGGCTGGCTCACCGCGATGACCGGGCTCGGCCCACTGCGCCCCGGCCCGGACTGCCTGCCCCGCTACGCCCATCCGCTGCTGAGGGACGCCGTACTCACCGGCGTCCCGGCGGCCCGGCGGGACGCCGTGCACCGGACCGCCGCCGAGGCGCTGCTGCAACGCGGCGCCGCCACCGAGACGGTGGCACGGCACCTGCTGCGGTCCGGCCCCGTGCACACCCCGTGGGCCCCGGCCGTGCTGCGGGACGCCGCCTCCCTCGCGCTGCGCGAAGGCCGCTCCGACGACGCCGTCGCGTATCTGCGCAGAGCCCTGCGGGAGCCGCTGCCCGACGACCACCGGCAGCGGGTGCTGACCGAGCTGGGCTCCCTGGAGTGCGCGGGCCGGGACTCCTCGGCCGGCATCCCCCGGCTGACCGAGGCACTGGGGCTGCACGGCACACCGCAGGACCGGGTGCGGGCGGCCGTGGCCCTCGGCACCGCGCTGGCGGGACGCGGCCGGGCCCGCGCCGCCGTGGAGATACTGAGCACGGTGGGCGGTCAGCTCACCGGACACCCCGACCTGGGCAACGCCCTCCAGACCGCGTCCGCCCTGCTGTCCGACCAGGACCAGACGGTCCGCAGCGATGTGTACCGGTGCCTGTCCGAGACCGCCGAGCGCTCACCGGAACTCGTGGGCCCGGCGACCCGGGCGCTGCTCGTCCGGTACGCGGCCAGTGCCGCACTGGCCTCGGCGGGGGACGCGATGCGGCAGGTGCGCGCGCTGCTCGCCGAGCCGGCCCACCCGCTGACCGAGCCCTTCCTGCTGGGCACGTCCGCCGCCGTCGCCCAGTGGGCCGACGAACTCGACGAGGCCGACCGCCTGGTGGACCGGGGCCTGGCCGGACAGCGCCCCGACCTGCTGCACCCCATGCACGCGGCGCTGCTCAACACGCGGGCCGACATCGCCGCCGCGCGTGGCGAGTACACCCTGCTGCCCGCCGAACCCCCCACCCACGGCCAGGGCCCCTCCAATGTGCACGCCACCACCCTGATCGCGCTCGTGGAGACCGGCCGCACCGCCGAGGCCCGGCGGCTCGCGGACGGCTTCGACCTGCGCGAGGCGCCCGACAACTGGGAGCTGAACCGCTTCCTGTACGCGCGGGGCGTGCAGCGTGCCGACGCGGGCGACACGGCCGGAGCCCTGCACGACTTCCTGGAGTGCGGCCGCCGCCAGACCGCCCGCGAGGTGGTCAGCCCGGTCGTCACCCCGTGGCGCTCCGCCGCCGCCGAATGCCGGCTGGCCCTGGGCAGCCCCCAGGAGGCGCTCGCCCTGGCCGAGGAGGAGTTGCGCCTGGCCCGGGTATGGGGCACGCCCCGCACCGTCGGCCGCGCCCTCAGGGTGCTCGGCACGGTCGCCGGCGGTCGCCGGGGCCTGCGCCTGGCCGAGGAGGCCGTGGCCCTCCTCGCGGACGCGCCGGCCGCCACGGAGGGGGAGCTGGTGGCCGCGCTCCTCGCGCAGGGCAGGCAGCTGACCGCCGCAGGCGAACGCGCCCGCGCCCGGGACTGTCTGCGGACCGCCGCGGCACGCGCCGAACGCCTGGGCGCGGTGCGGCTGCGGACCCTGGCGGAGAAGGCACTGCGCGAAGGCGGGGCCCGCCGCGCCGCCACCGCCCGCACCGGCTCCGGCGCCCTCACCGGAAGCGAGCTGCGCATCGCCCGGCTGGCGGCCGGCGGCCGGACGAACGCCGAGATCGCCGGTCTCCTCCACCTCGCCCGGCGCACCGTGGAGACCCATCTGACCAGCGCGTACAAGAAGCTGGGCATACGGCGCAGGGGCGAGCTGGGACAGGCGCTGAGCGGAGACTGACGACGTGGCGCCGGGTCGCGGAGCCAAAAAGTGTTATCGCCCAGTCCTTCACGCCGTCTCCACCTTGTGATCCCCGGCATAGCGGGAACCCCCGGACCGGCTGAGAGGGTGCGTGCGGAACATCAGTGATCCGGACATCAGTGATCGGGACATCAGTGATCCGGACATCAGCGATCCCAGGCGTCGAGAGGCCACCGTGGACAGTCAGCACTGGCGCGCCACCGTCACGGCGGCGCAGGACGGCGACCGGCAGGCGCTGGACGAGCTGGTCGCGGGCTGGCTGCCGCTGGTCTACAACATCGTGGGCCGGGCCCTGAACGGCCACGCCGACGTCGACGACGTCGTCCAGGAGACCATGCTGCGCGCGGTCGGCAACCTCGGCTCCCTGCGCGACCCGGACAGCTTCCGCTCCTGGCTGGTGGCGATCGCCATGCGGCAGATACGGGACCGCGCGCGCCGCAGGACCCCGGACCGGCTGGAGGAGGCGGAGTCCTCCGACTTCGCCGAACTGACCGTGCTCCGGCTCCAGTTGGAGGGCCAGCGGCGCGAGGTCGCCGAGGCCGCGCGCTGGCTCGACGACGAGGACCGTCAGCTGCTGTCGCTGTGGTGGCTGGAGGTCGCGGGCGAACTGACCCGGCGCGAACTGGCCGCCGCCACCGGCATCACCCGGCAGCACGCCGCCGTGCGCGTCCAGCGGATGAAGGAGCGCCTGGAGACCTCGCGCGGCATCGTCCGCGCCCTGGACGGCGCCTGTGCCGACCTGCGCGAGCTGACCGGCCGCTGGAACGGCCGGCCGGACTCGGTGTGGCGCAAACGGCTGGCCCGGCACATCCGCGGCTGCGGCTACTGCGGCGGCACCCCCGAGTCCGTCGTACCGGCGGAACGCCTCCTGGTCGGCATCGCCCTCGTCCCAGTGCCCGTCGGGTTCACCCTGTCGCTCGCCTTCGGCGGCAAGACGGCCGTGGCGGTCGGCTCGGCCGGCTCGGTCGGCTGGTCCGCCAAGCTGCTCGGCGCCCTCACCAAGCCGGCCGTCGCGATGACCGCCGGCGCGACCATCGTCGCGGGCGGCGCCTATGTCGTCACCCAGCCGCCGGACGCCCCGCCGCCCCGGGCCGCGGCCACCCCCACGGCGACGGCCACGACCTCCGGACCCGAGCCCCCGCCGTCCTCCGCCCCGCCCGCCCCGAAGCCCTCGCCGACGCAGACGAAGAAGAAGGCCGACCCCTACGGCACGGTCGTCGACGCCGTCGACCGCGCCCCCGACCCGAACGCCCGGCCCGCCGCCCTGCCGCGCCGCCCCGAGCCCGGCATCACCAGCACCGGCGGCCCGAAGGCCGTCATGCAGCACCGGGGCGACAGCGTGACGCTGAGCGGCCGGGGCTATGTCCTGGTCCGCTGGCAGATCTCGCCCAAGTCCCGGCCCGGCGCGCTGGTCATGCCCTCCTGGACCGGCCTGAAGGGCAAGCTCTTCCACGTGGCGTCCGGCGGCTGGCGCCGGATGGACGACCCGCTGCCCGGCGCCCCGGACGGCTACGCCACCGGTATGGGCGGGCCCGCCATCGGCTACGCCGAACTGCCGTCGGGCACCCAGCAGATGTGGCAGAACGAGTACTTCTACGTCGACGGCACCGTCACCCTCACCCAGAACGAACGGGGCTGCGACTACGGCCTGACCGTCTTCCCGTCGAACTGGCGGGCCGTGGACGAGGACATCAACGCCGGCCCCGACCGGGGCGCCATCCGCTACGGCCTCGTCCGCGACACCGGCACGGACAGCGCGCCGGTGCCGCAGTACGTCACCCGCTCGACCCCGGCCGATCCGGCGACGGTGCCGCAGCGCTCGCGCGTGTAGCGCACAGCACGTCGACGCGGTTGGTCGTGATCGAGTCCACGCCGGCGTCCATGAGCCGTCGCATGGAGCGGCGGGTGTCGGGCGTCCACACGGACAGCAGATACCCGTCGCGGCGCACCCGCTCGGCGAGGGGCCGGTCCACCAGGGAGAACCGGTAGTTGAGCCAGCGCGGGCGGATCGCCTCCAGCAGGACCGGCCGGGGCGGGGCCAGGGTCGTCCAGGTGAGGGCGATCTCCGCGTCCGGGTCCGCCGCGCGCACGGCGAGCATGGCGTCGGCGCCCGCGCAGTAGTACACGCGGTCCGCGGCCCCGGACTCCCGAACGGCGTCCATGACACGGCGCACCGCCCGCACGCCGGGCGAGCCGGGCAGGTCGATCATCACCCGGTGCCCGTCGGTCGCGGCCAGCGCCTCCGGCAGGGACGGCACCCCGCCGCCGGTCAGCCCGCGCACCTCCTCCCAGGACAGCGCGCGCACCGGCCGCTCCTGCTCCCAGAGCCGCTTCAGCGTGTCGTCGTGCAGCAGCACCGGCACGCCGTCCCGGGTCAGGCGTACGTCGATCTCCACCGCGTCCGCGCCCCGCCGCAGCGCGGAACGCAGCGAGGCGACGGTGTTCTCACGGTGCCGGTAGGGGTCGCCCCGGTGGCCGACGGCGAGGGGAACAGACGTCACCGGTCGAGCCACCCCGCGGTGTACGTGTCGATCTCGCCCTTGATCCGGGCCTTGCCCGCCGCGTCCAGGAAGGACACCTCGACGGCGTTCTTCGCCAGCTCGGCCAGGCCCCGCTCGTCGAGGCCGAGCAGCCGGGCGGCCACCGCGTACTCGTTGTCGAGGTCGGTGCCGAACATCGGCGGGTCGTCGGAGTTGATCGTGACGACCACCCCGGCCTCGACGAACTCCTTGATCGGGTGCTCGTCGAGGGTGCGGACCGCGCGCGTGGCGATGTTGGAGGTCGGGCACACCTCCAGCGCGATCCGGTGCTCGGCGAGGTGCGCGAGGAGCTTCGGGTCCTGCGCGGAGCTGGTGCCGTGGCCGATGCGCTCGGCCCGCAGATGCGTGAGGGCGTCCCACACCGTCTCCGGTCCCGTGGTCTCGCCCGCGTGCGGTACGGAGTGCAGCCCGGCCGCGATCGCACGGTCGAAGTACGGCTTGAACTGCGGTCGCGGCACTCCGACTTCGGGCCCCCCGAGGCCGAAGGAGACCAGGCCCTCCGGGCGCAGCCGGTCGTTGGTGGCGAGCCGGGTCGTCTCCTCGGCGGCCTCCAGACCCGCCTCGCCGGGGATGTCGAAGCACCAGCGCAGCACGGTCCCGAACTCGGCCTCGGCGGCCTTGCGGGCGTCCTCTATCGCGTCCATGAAGGCGCGCTCGTCGATGCCGCGCCGGGTGGAGGAGAACGGCGTGATGGTCAGCTCGGCGTACCGCACCTGCTGCCTGGCCAGGTCACGGGCCACCTCGTAGGTGAGCAGCCGGACGTCCTCCGGGGTGCGGATCAGATCGACGACCGACAGGTACACCTCGATGAAGTGGGCGAAGTCGGTGAAGGTGAAGTAGTCGACCAGGGCGGCGGGGTCGGCCGGCACCTTGGAGTCGGGATGCCGGGCGGCCAGCTCGGACACGATCCGGGGGGAGGCGGAGCCCACGTGGTGCACATGCAGTTCGGCCTTGGGCAGTTCCGCGATGAACGCCGCGAGATCGCGCGGGGCGTGGGGGTCTACGAGATGCTGGGTCAAGGTTCCTCCCCGGAACGGCGCCCCGGCCGGCACGAGGCGGGCGGGCGCGGGTGATCGGCTGATCGATGACTCGGGGTCATCGTATGCGGTGGTGCAGCGCCGTTTTCCGGGGGCGCGGGGCTGTATCGACATGCGGCTCCGCCGCGTGGGCGCGAGCAACCCCCACACACCCGCACGACGGCACGCACCGCACCGCCCCGTAGCATGACGGCACGAACGATCCCGGGGGGATACACGATGACGGACGCGACGCAGCCAGACGGAAACAGCCACGACCCGTGGGCGCCTCCGGAGAGCAAGACCTCACTCGACAAGAACCAGACGCCACCGCCGCCGTCCGTGCACGACCAGGCCACGGTCACCTCGATGCCGGGCTTCACCCCGCCCACCGGCACGCCGCAGTTCGACAACACCGGCTCCGGCCCCACGGTCCCACCCCCGCCCACCGCCCCCGGCGGCTACGGCTACCCCGGCTACCCGCAGGCGGGCTCCGGCTACCCCCAGGCCGGCTACGGCTGGCCCGGCATGCCCCCGGCCCCCCAGAACGGCATGGGCATAGCGGCGATGGTGCTCGGCATCGTCTCCTGCACGCTGTTCTGCCTCTACGGCGTCGTCTCCCTCGTCACCGGCATCCTCGCCGTGGTCTTCGGCATCAAGGGCCGCAAGCGGGCCGAGGCGGGAGTCGCCTCCAACCACGGCCAGGCCCAGGCGGGTCTGATCATGGGCATCATCGGGATCATCCTCGGCATCACGGTGATCGTCCTGATCGCGGTGGGCATCACGGCCGCGATCAACAGCGACACCTCGTCCGACGACGACCCGTACTACGGCGCCCGCGGCCCCGTGGCCACCGCTCCGTCCCACCACTGAAACACCCGTCCTCCTCGGCGGACTTGGCCACTACGATGCCTTGGTCTGACAACGAGGGGAGAACGTCCATGTCCAACACCAACCCCACCCCCGGTGGGTTCGGTCCGCCGTCCCAGCCGCCGCAGCCCCCGCAGCAGCCGGCCCCCGGCTACGGCTATCCGCAGCAGTCCGGCCCCGGCTACGGCTACCCCCAGGGCAGCCCCGGCTACCCGGCAGCGCCGCCCGCCGCCTACCCGCAGGCGCCCGGCTACGGAATGCCCGCGCAGCCGAGCAACGGCATGGGAACCACCGGACTGGTGCTGGGCATCATCGGCGTGGTGTGCAGCCTGACCTTCTTCCTGTGGTTCTTCGGCGTGATCCTGGGCATCCTGGGGATCATCTTCGGCGCCATCGGCCGCGGCAGGGCCACCCGGGGCGAGGCCACCAACAAGGGCGCGGCGACCGCCGGCCTGGTCTGCGGCATCATCGCGACCGTGATCCTGCCGCTGCTGGGGTTCCTGCTCTTCGCCAGCATCATGGGCGGGCTCGGCGCGGCTTCCTGAACGAGGCCGCGGCCTGATCGAAGCCGTCGACTGAAGGGGCCGGTCCGCGGACCGGCCCCTCACTCATGCCGTACGCAGCCGCTCCCGCGCCCCCATCAGCGCGAACCCCAGCAGGTTCGGCCCCCGCCACCGCTCCGGGTCCGACGCCGCCTCGTCGTCCGCGGCCAGTCCGATGCCCCACACCCGGTCCACGGGGCTGGCCTCGACCAGCACCCTCTCGCCGGTGCTCAGCAGGAACTCCCGCAGCCTCGGATGCGCGGCGAACTTGTGGACGCTGCCGTCCACGACGATCCGGAACCGCTCCCGCTCCCATATCGCCTCGTCGAAACCGCGCACCAGCCGCCCGGCCTTCTTCGCCTCGGCGGGGTGCGCGGCGGCCAGCGCGGCACGCTCCGCGGCCGCGTCCCCGAACAGCCGGGCCTTGCCCGCCATCATCCAGTGCTCTGCCGTCGCGTACTCCACACCGGCCACCGTGAACGGCGCCGGCCACCACTGGCTCAGACAGCTCGGTCCGATCCGGCCGTCCGACAGCGGCCGGTGCCCCCAGAAGTGCAGATACTTGACCCTCGCCCCTTCCCGGGACGCCCTGATCAGGGCCTCCCGGGAAACGACCGCCCCCGTGATCTTCTCCATGCACCCGAGTCTGGCAGGCACCACTGACACACCGTCCTGCCTTTTCGCGGTGGACTCGACACCTGGTCGACAGATTCCGTCGCGTAACCAAAAATCAACAACGGAATCCCTTGTTGGTGCGTCATCCCTCTGTCAGGATCGGCACTCAAATCGAGCCTGAGCCACGCCGGCCCCACCAGGGGACACGGAGGAGAGCCACATGCACAACCCGGGCAACGCCACCCCGGACCGATTTCCGGCCGCGGAGCGCTTCGAGGAGGGCGCTCAGTTCATCGCGGGCCGCCTGACCAGGGGCACCTCCGGCCGTACCCACGCGGTCGTCGACCCGGCCTCGGGCGAGGAGGTCCTCCGCTACGAACTGGCCGGCACGGCCGACGTCGACCGGGCCGTCGCCGCCGCCCGCGAGGCCTTCCCCGGCTGGGCGGGGGCCACGCCCGGCGAGCGTTCCGACGCCCTGCACCGGTTCGCCGCCGTCCTGGCCGACCGGGCCGAGGACTTCGCCCGCGCCGAGTCGCTGCAGTGCGGCAAGCCGCTGAAGCTGTCCCGCGAGTTCGACGTCCCGGGGACGATCGACAACGCGTCCTTCTTCGCCGGTGCCGCCCGGCATCTCCAGGGGCAGTCCGCCGGTGAGTACTCCGGCGACCACACGTCGTACGTCCGGCGCGAGCCCATCGGGGTCGTCGGGTCGATCGCGCCCTGGAACTATCCCCTCCAGATGGCCGCATGGAAGGTCCTCCCGGCGATCGCGGCGGGCAACACCATCGTCCTGAAGCCCGCCGAGCTCACCCCGCTGACCTCGCTGCTCTTCGCCCAGGCGGCGACGGACGCCGGGATCCCGGACGGTGTCATCAACATCGTCACCGGCACCGGCAAGGAGGTCGGTGAGCACCTCGTCGGCCACCCGGACGTGGCCATGACCTCCTTCACCGGCTCCACCGCCGTCGGCAAGCGCGTCGCGGAGATCGCCACCGCCACCGTCAAGCGCCTCCATCTGGAGCTCGGCGGCAAGGCGCCCTTCGTGGTCTTCGACGACGCCGACCCGGAGGCCGCCGCCCACGGCGCGGTCGCGGGCGCCCTCATCAACACCGGGCAGGACTGCACGGCCGCCACGCGCGCGTACGTGCAGCGGCCGCTGTACGAGGCCTTCGTGGAGCGGACCGCCGCGCTCATGGAGAGCGTCCGGCTCGGTGACCCGTTCGCCGCCGGCACCGATCTCGGGCCGCTGATCTCGCACGTCCAGCGGGACCGGGTCGCCGGTTTCGTCGACCGGGCGCGTGCCTACGCGCGCGTGGTGACCGGGGGAGAGGCACCCGAGGGCGAGCTGGCCAAGGGGGCGTACTACCGGCCCACCCTCATCGCCGACGCCGCCCAGGACAGCGAGGTCGTCCAGTCGGAGATCTTCGGGCCGGTCCTGGTCGTGCTGCCCTTCGACACCGACGACGAGGGCATCGCGCTCGCCAACGACACGCCGTACGGGCTCGCGGCCTCCGCCTGGAGCCGGGACGTGTACCGGGCCAACCGCGCCACCCGCGAGATCAAGGCGGGCTGCGTGTGGGTCAACGACCACATCCCGATCATCAGCGAGATGCCGCACGGCGGCCACAAGTCCTCCGGCTACGGCAAGGACATGTCCGCGTACTCGTTCGAGGAGTACACCCAGATCAAGCACGTCATGTTCGACAACACCGCGGTGGCCGCGAAGGACTGGCACCGCACCGTCTTCGGGGACCGCTAGCCGTAGGCAGGCCGCCTGACCAACGGCCGACCACCCTTCGAAAGGGCACCACGCGCATGGAGCAGTACGAGCCCGACCGCCTCTCCCCGGCCCAAGTGGCCGCCATGCGGCGCAGTTTCAGGAACGGCAGGGCCGCCCTCACCCGGCGGTCGCTGCTGCGCGCCTCCACCGGCGGGGCGCTCGCGGCCGGCGGACTCGGGACGCTGAGCGCCTGCGGCATCCCCGCGGCGGGCAAGTCGCAGGGCGGCGTCTCGGCGGACGACCACTCGGCGAAGGAGAAGACGGTCGCCTTCTCCAACTGGACCGAGTACATGGACGTCGACGACAGCGGCAAGCACCACCCGACGCTGGAGCAGTTCACGCAACGCACCGGCGTCAAGGTCAAGTACACCGAGGACATCAACGACAACAACGAGTTCTTCGGCAAGATCAAGCCGCAGCTCGCCGCGGGCCAGGACACCGGCCGGGACCTGATCGTCCTCACCGACTGGCTGGCCGGACGGCTCATCCGCCTCGGCTGGGTGCAGAAGCTCGACCCGAGCAACCTGCCGCACGCCTACGCCAACCTGTCGGCCCAGTTCCGCAGCCCCGACTGGGACCCGGGCCGCGCCTACTCGTACGTCTGGCAGGGCATCTCCACCGTCATCGCGTACAACAAGAAGGCCCTCGACGGCGTCGAGGTGAAGTCGCTCTCCGACCTGCTGGACAATCCCAAGCTCAAGGGGCGAGTGGGCTTCCTGTCGGAGATGCGCGACAGCGTCGGCATGACGCTGCTCGACATGGGCAAGGACCCGGCGGACTTCACCGCCGACGACTACGACGCGGCCATCGCCCGGCTCCAGAAGGCCGTCGACAAGGGCCAGATCCGCCGCTTCACCGGCAACGACTACACCTCGGACCTGACCAGCGGCGACTTCGCGGCCTGTGTCGCCTGGGCCGGTGACGTCGTCCAGCTCAAGGCCGACAGCCCCGACATCGACTTCCTCGTCCCGGACAGCGGCTACATGACGTCGACCGACAACCTGCTGATCCCCAACAAGGCCCGTCACAAGACGAACGCCGAGCGGCTCATCGACTTCTACTACGAGCCGGAGCCGGCCGCCGAACTCGCCGCGTACATCAACTACGTGTGCCCCGTCGACGGGGTGAAGGCCGAGCTGGAGAAGATCGACAAGGACGCGGCGAACAACCCGCTGATCATCCCCGACAAGGCCATGGCCGCGAAGTCCCATGCCTTCCGCTCGCTGAGCTCGAAGGAAGAGACCGAGTTCGAAGCGAAGTTCGCGAAGCTGACGGGGGCGTGACCACCATGACGAACAAGACAGACGCCACGGGCGACGTCCGCCTCAAGGGCATAGCCAAGACCTACGGCGCCTTCACCGCAGTGCACCCGCTCGACCTGACCGTGCCGCAGGGCTCCTTCTTCGCCCTGCTCGGCGCCTCCGGCTGCGGCAAGACCACCACCCTGCGCATGATCGCGGGCCTGGAGGAACCTTCCTCCGGGACCGTGTCGCTGGGCGACCAGGACGTGACCGCGCTCCCGCCGTACAAGCGGCCGGTGAACACGGTCTTCCAGTCGTACGCCCTCTTCCCGCACCTCGACATCTTCGAGAACGTCGCCTTCGGGCTGCGCCGGCGCGGCATCAAGTCGGTGAAGAAGCAGGTCGGGGAGATGCTCGACCTGGTCCAGCTCGGCGAGCAGGCCCGCAAGAAGCCGCACCAGCTCTCCGGCGGCCAGCAGCAGCGCGTCGCCGTGGCCCGCGCGCTGATCAACCACCCCAAGGTGCTCCTGCTGGACGAGCCGCTCGGCGCCCTCGACCTCAAGCTGCGCCGCCAGATGCAGCTGGAGCTCAAGCGCATCCAGACCGAGGTCGGCATCACCTTCGTGCACGTCACGCACGACCAGGAGGAGGCCATGACGATGGCCGACACGGTCGCCGTGATGAACGCGGGCCGCGTGGAGCAACTGGGCGCGCCCACCGACCTCTACGAGAACCCGCGCACCACGTTCGTCGCCAACTTCCTCGGCACCTCGAACTTCATCGAGGCCGAGGTCGACTCCAGGAGCGGCGACGAGATCGTGCTGAAGGCGGGCGGCGGCAAGCTCGTCCTGCCCGAGGCGCGCTGCTCCGCGCCGACGAGCACCGGCGGCAAGGTCCTGGTCGGCGTCCGCCCCGAGAAGATCTCCCTCACGCACGCGGACGACGCCGGCGAGATACCGGACGGCCGCAACCGCATCACCGGCCGGATCGCCGACTCCAGCTTCATCGGCGTCTCCACGCAGTACGTCGTCGACAGCCCGGTCTGTTCCGGCTTCGAGGTCTACGCCCAGAACATCGACCGCGACCCCCGCCTGGTGCCCGGCGCCGAGGTCGTCCTGCACTGGAACCCGGCCCACACCTTCGGTCTGGACGCCGACCAGGACGCCGATGCCGGAGTGGAAGAGGCGGCCTGATGTCCACACTCACCGAGGCGCCACCGCCCCTCGCACCCGAAGCCCCCGAGCCGAAACCCCCGAAGCGCAGGGGCCGCTGGACGCCGTACTGGCTGCTGCTGCCCGGCATCCTCTGGCTGCTGGTCTTCTTCGCGCTGCCGATGATCTACCAGGCCTCCACGTCCGTGCAGACGGGCTCCCTGGAGGAGGGCTACAAGGTCACCTGGCACTTCGCCACGTACTGGGACGCCCTGTCCGCGTACTGGCCGCAGTTCATCAGGTCGGTGCTCTACGCGGGCACCGCGACGATCCTGTGCCTGCTGCTCGGCTACCCGCTCGCGTATCTGATCGCCTTCCGTGCGGGCCGCTGGCGGAACCTGATCATGATCCTGGTGATCGCGCCGTTCTTCACCAGCTTCCTGATCCGCACCCTGGCCTGGAAGACGATCCTCGCGGACGGCGGCCCGCTGGTCGGCGCGCTCGACACGCTGCACGTCCTGGACGTCACCAACTGGCTCGGCTGGACCGCCGGCGACCGCGTCCTGGCCACGCCGCTCGCGGTGGTCTGCGGTCTGACGTACAACTTCCTGCCGTTCATGATCCTGCCGCTCTACACCTCGCTGGAGCGCATCGACGGCCGGCTGCACGAGGCCGCGGGCGATCTGTACGCGAAACCCTGGACGACCTTCCGCAAGGTCACCTTCCCGCTGTCGATGCCGGGAGTCGTCTCCGGCACGCTGCTCACCTTCATCCCGGCGACCGGCGACTACGTCAACGCCGACCTCCTCGGCTCCACGGACACCCGCATGGTCGGAAACGTCATCCAGACGCAGTTCCTGAGGGTGCTGGACTATCCGACGGCGGCCGCACTCTCCTTCATTCTCATGGCGGCCATTCTGCTCATGGTCACCCTCTACATCCGCAGGTCCGGGACGGAGGATCTGGTCTGATGCCCTTCGTCAACTGGCTCAAGAGAAATCTCGTCGTCATCGCGGGACTGCTGACACTCGGCTATCTCCTGCTGCCGAACATCATCGTGACGGTGTTCTCCTTCAACAAACCGAAGGGGCGATTCAACTACGAATGGCAGCGGTTCTCCCTGGACGCCTGGAAGGATCCGTGCGGGGTCTCCGACCTGTGCGGCTCGCTGTCGCTCAGCCTCCAGATCGCCGTCTGGGCGACGCTCGGCGCCACCCTCCTCGGCACCCTGATCGCCTTCGCGCTGGTCCGCTACCGGTTCCGGGCCCGCTCCGCCGTGAACTCATTGATCTTCCTGCCGATGGCGATGCCCGAGGTCGTCATGGCCGCCTCGCTGCTCACCCTGTTCCTCAACATGGGCGCCCAGCTGGGCTTCTGGACGATCCTCATCGCGCACATCATGTTCTGTCTGAGCTTCGTGGTCACGGCCGTGAAGGCACGGGTCATGTCGATGGATCCAAAACTGGAGGAGGCGGCACGGGACCTGTACGCCGGCCCGGTCCAGACCTTCGTCCGCGTGACCCTTCCGATAGCCGCCCCCGGAATCGCGGCGGGCGCCCTGCTCGCTTTCGCCCTCTCCTTCGACGACTTCATCATCACCAATTTCAACGCCGGCTCGACCGTCACCTTCCCGATGTTCGTCTGGGGCTCGGCGCAGCGCGGAACGCCCGTTCAGATCAATGTCATCGGCACGGCCATGTTCATCGTCGCCGTACTGTTCGTTCTGGCTTCCATGGCCGTAGGAAATCGCCGCAACAGGCAAAAAGCGTAAAGATATAAAGGCATCACCGTAGGGAGTTGAAATCATGGCCCCGAGCGCCATGAATCAGTGGACTCATTCGCTTTCCGACGTCCAGCCGGTCCCGTACTGGCTGGACGACCCCGGCCGGCCCCGTCCGGAACCCGCCCTCACCACCTCCGAGACCTGCGACCTGCTGGTCGTCGGCGGCGGCTACAGCGGACTGTGGACGGCGCTGATCGCCAAGGAACGCGACCCGGCACGTGACGTGGTGCTGGTGGAGGGCCGCGAGGTGGGCTGGGCCGCCTCCGGCCGCAACGGCGGCTTCTGCGCCGCCTCCCTCACCCACGGTCTGCCCAACGGCCTCGCCCGCTGGCCCGGGGAGATCCACAAGCTCCAGGAGCTCGGCACCCGCAACCTCGACGCGATCGAGGAGGCCGTCTCCCGGCACTCCATCGACTGCGACTTCGAACGCACCGGCGAGATCGACGTCGCGACGGAGCCCTACCAGGCACAGGAACTGCGCGAGTGGTACGAGGAGACGTCCGGCCGGGGGCTGGCCGACGGCGTCGAGTACCTGGACGCCGACGCCGTCCGGGAGCAGGTGGACTCACCCACCTTCCGGGCGGGCCTGTGGGACCGCAGGGGCGTCGCCATGCTGCACCCGGCGAAGCTCGCCTGGGGCCTGAAGCGGGCGTGTGTGGAACTCGGCGTCCGGGTCTACGAGCACACCCCCGCCCTGACCCTGAAGCCGTACGGCCCCGGCATGGCCGTACGCACCCCCTACGGCCGGATCCGCGCCCGCCAGGTCGCCCTCGGCACGAACATCTTCCCGAACCTGGTCAGACGCGTCCGCTCGTACACCGTCCCGGTCTACGACTACGCGCTGATGACCGAGCCGCTGACCGACGCCCAACTCGCGTCGATCGGCTGGAAGAACCGCCAGGGACTCGGCGACAGCGCCAACCAGTTCCACTACTTCCGCCTGTCCGCCGACAACCGGATCCTGTGGGGTGGCTACGACGCGATCTACCCCTACGGCGGACGCGTCCGTGCCGAGTACGACGACCGCCCGGAGACCTACGCCAAGCTCGCCGGGCACTTCTTCACCTGCTTCCCGCAGCTGGAGGGCGTCCGCTTCAGCCACGCCTGGGGCGGCGCGATCGACACCTGCTCCCGCTTCTCGGCGTTCTTCGGCACCGCCCACCAGAAGAAGGTCGCCTACGCGGCCGGCTACACGGGCCTGGGCGTCGGCTCCACCCGCTTCGGCGCCGAGGTGATGCTGGACCTGCTGTCCGGTGAGCGCACGGAACGCACGGAACTGGAAATGGTCCGCAAGAAGCCCCTGCCCTTCCCCCCGGAGCCCTTCGCCTGGACGGGCATCGCCCTGACCAAGTGGTCCCTGGCCCGCGCGGACGCCCACGACGGCCGCCGCAACCTGTGGCTGCGCACGATGGACCGGCTGGGACTGGGCTTCGACAGCTGATCGAGCGGGCTGATCGAATGAGGTGTGAGCCGGTTCACTCCAACGAGGAGCCGGAACCCGCGTAATGACCGTACGGAGACCCCCTTCTCCCTTGTGACGCCCTCGGGACGCGCCGCGCGTTCGCGAGATTCACGAGCTTCACGAGAGAACAGGGGGTCTTCCTCATGACCGGTGCGAAGACGGCGGTCGAGTGGCTCGCATCCGCCGCACCCGATCCCGAGGCCTGCCGCTGGGAATGGGAGCGCAACCCGCTCGGGGTCGCGCTGCTGCCGGCCGGCGGCGCCTGGGACGTGCTCATCCTGCCCGGCGACCTCGGCTACGCCACGCTCGACGTGCTCAGCCGCGTGCTCGACCGGCCGGGGCCCGTGCTCGTCGACTTCGGCGACGAGCGCATCGGGTTCTTCGTGCCGCCGGGCACCGCGGCCCGCTGGCTCGGCACGGGCATCAGGACGGCGGGCGCCGGCACCTGGATCGTCGTGCCGTACCCGGGCCGTTCCTCACCCGGCGGCGTCCGCTGGCTGATCCCGCCGGACGGCTCGGGCATGCTGACCGACCCGACGCTGCTGGAACTGGCGATGCACGAGGCGGCGGCACGGCTGGCCACAGAGCGGGACGACTAGGGCAGGGGGCCGGGACTCAGCGCGGCCGCTCGGCCGTCCCCCGCCTGAGGAACAGCCAGAGCGAAGCGAGCAGCACCGCGCCCAGACACCAGCTGGCCGCCACGTCCAGTGGCCAGTGGTAGCCACGGCGGACCAGGCCGTAGCTCGCGCCGAGTACGAGGGCGAGGCAGGCGGTGACCAGGGCGCCGCGGGCGAGGGGCGTGCGGAGCCGCGGGAGCAGGAGCAGGGTGGCGCAGCCGTAGGCGATGGCGGCCGTGGCGGTGTGGCCGGAGGGGTAGTAGCCGGTACCCGGCGGGACGGCGGGGGTGCCCGGCCGGTCCGTGAGGTCCTTGAGCGGGATGATCAGCGCCGGGACCAGGGCCATGAGGAGGGCCGCGGCGGCGACCGGCAGCCACCAGCGTGGCGTACGGCGGGTCCGCAGGGCGACGTAGCCGAGGGCGACGGCGAGGACCGGGACCGCGACCTGGACGTTGCCGAGGTCGGCGAGGAGCTCCGAGTAGCGGTCCGGGTGGACCAGTTCGCGGCTGGCGCGCTCGTCGAGGCGGATGAGCGGGCCGTCGGCGACGACCTGCCAGGTGATCAGGACGAAGAGCAGGACCGGGAGGCTGAGCAGGAGGGCCACGAAGCGCGAGTATGTCGCGGTGGGCTCGTCGCGGACCTGGTCCCCGGAGATCGGCATGGGACACAGCTTGGCACGGGCACGGATACCCCCTGTCCAACCGCTGTCCCCTGCCCGCCCGAGCGACCCCAGTGGAGGAGCACGTGAACCAGCCGGAGAGCGACGAAGGCCTCTTCGACCACTGCCCGTGGCTTTACGCCGAACAGGCGTCCCAGGCGCAGCGCGCGGCACAGGAGCAGCGCCGGAAACGGCTCCTCGCGGGGGCGGAGGCGAGGGTGGGGGCCGGGGCGGTGCGACTGGGCGAGGGCTGCTTCGTAGCGGAGACGGCCGCCGTGTACCCGGACCGCCTGGACCTCGGCGACCGCTCGTACATCGCGGCCCACGCGTATGTCACCGGTGACATACGCACCGGCGCCGACTGCACGGTCAACCCCTTCACCGTGGTGCGCGGCACCGTCACCCTCGGGGACGGCGTACGCGTCGGTGCCCACAGCTCGCTGCTCGGCTTCAACCACGGGAGCGCACCCGACCTGCCGGTCCACCGGCAGCCGGTCACCAGCCGCGGGATCACGATCGGCGACGACGTGTGGATCGGCTCGCACGTGGTCGTCCTGGACGGCGTCACCATCGGCGACCACTGCGTCATCGGCGCGGGCGCGGTCGTCACGAAGGACCTGCCCGCCTGGACGATGGCGGCAGGCAACCCGGCCCGCCGCATCAGGGACCGCCGCGATCCGCGCGCCGCGGGGCCCGGCGGTGCGGCCGCGGGGAGTGCGGCACCGGTCGGTACCGCGCCCTGCCCCACCGCGCCCCGCCCCGCCGACACCCCCGCCCTCGTCGAGGCGCTCTCGGCCTTCGCCGGGGCCGCCCGTGCGCAGGCGGTCGAGGTGCTGGACCGTTGCTGGCGGCCGGACACCCGCCGGTTCGCCGACCGGCCCGGCGCCGAGCCCACCGTGCGGGCGCACTGCGACGCCGTCGAGATCGCCGACCTCCTCCTCGGGGAGGCGCCGCCCCAGCTGCCCGCCGCCGAGCACGTGGCACGGCTGCGCGACCTCCAGGACCCGGCCACCGGCCTGATACCCGAGTACGGCGCCCCACCACCGGTACCCGGCCCGGCCGGAGTGCCGGACGACGGGGCCGCGGCCTACCACCTGCTGTGCGTGGGGTACGCGCTGGACCTGCTCGGCAGTTCCTTCGCCCACCCCGTCCACGCGGTCCGCCGCACCACCGCCGACCGGCTGGTCCCGCACCTGGCCGGACTGCCCTGGGACGACCGTGCCTGGCACGCCGGAGCGTGGGTCGACTCCTGGGCCACCGCCGCGCACTGGAATCTGCGCCTGGGGGCGGAAGCGGCCGCGCCCGGGGCGCTGGAGGCGCTGTTCGGCCTGCTGCACACCCGGGTCGACCGCCGTACCGGCATGTGGGGTTCGCCCACGCCGCGGGACGGACACCTCCAACCGGTCAACGGCTACTACCGGCTCACCCGCGGCTCCTTCGCCCAGTTCGGCCTGCCCGTGCCGTACGCGGAGCGGGTGATCGACACGGTCCTCGGCCACGCCCGCGACCCCCGCCACTTCGCACCCGGCCGCGAGAACGCCTGCAACGTCCTGGACGTGATCCACCCCCTGTGGCTCTGCGCCCGGCAGACCAACCACCGCTTTGAAGAGGCCCGCTCCTGGGCGGCGGCCCAGCTCACCGCCGCCCTGCGTCGCTGGCATCCCGGCGAGGGCTTCGCCTTCGGCCCGGCCCCCGACGGCACCGGCCCGGGCCGCGACCCCGGCCTCCAGGGCACGGAGATGTGGCTCGCGATCATCTGGCTGCTCGCGGATGTCGTCGGTGTCGCCGACGCCCTGGGCTACCGGCCGCGTGGCATCCACCGCCCGGAGCCCGCTCTGCCCGGCTGATTGTCAGTGCCGGGTGCCAGACTCCCGGCATGACCGAACCCGACCCGAAAGCCGACCTGCTCCGTTACCTCCAGGAGGCACGTGACGCCCTGCTCTGGAAGCTCGAAGGGCTCTCCGAGTACGACGTCCGCCGCCCGCTCACACCGACGGGCACCAATCTGCTGGGCCTGGTCAAGCACGTCGCCGGGGTGGAGCTGGGCTACTTCGGCGACACCTTCGGGAGACCGTACTTCGTCGAGGAACCGCCCCCGAGCTGGTGGTACACCCAGGACGCCGAACCCAACGCGGACATGTGGGCCACCGCGGACGAGTCACGCGAGCAGATCACCGGGCTCTATCGCACGGCGTGGGAGCACGCGGACCGCACCATCGGGACACTGGCACTGGAGGCGACCGGTCACGTCCCGTGGTGGCCCGAGGAGCGCCGGGAGGTGACGCTGCACCACATCCTGGTGAGAGTGATCGCCGACACGCAGCGGCACGCCGGCCACGCCGACATCGTGCGCGAACTCATCGACGGCAGTGCCGGGCTGACGAAGAGCGGCGACAACCTGCCGGAAGGCGATCAGGACTGGTGGGAGAACCACCGACGCCGGCTGGAGCGCGTCGCACGGGAGGCCGATGACAGCTGATCCGGCTCGCGAGCCGCAGCGCAAGGAGAGGCAGAGAAGAGGGAGGTCGGCCGCCCCGGAACAGGGGGGGTGGTTCCGAGGCGGCCGTCCGGACCGGAACGTCGCGCGCCCCGGGGGGTTTGGGGCGGGCGACTGTCCGATCGGTGAGGAGATCCAGAGCCTCAGGCTCCGGCTATGTGCGCGAGGGCACGACCAGGTCGAAGCTGGGGAGGCCCCGGCCTGATGTCACCCACAGTCCCCTGTGGGCGGGGGTGTATCTCTCATCTGGGTAGAACCTACGACAGGGGCTGGGCGGATGACAGGCCACAGGGCCGCCTGTCATCCACCTCGCACACCTTCTTCACACGCTCTGCCGCTCGCCGCCCCCGGGAGCGGAACCGCGAGGGCACACCTGCCCCGACGGCGGCTCAGATGCGCAACCGCCGTGTCAGATACGGGCGAAGGCCTGCTCGATGATGTCGAGGCCCTCGTTCAGCAGGTCCTCGCCGATCACCAGCGGGGGCAGGAAGCGGAGCACATTGCCGTAGGTGCCACAGGTCAGGACCAGCAGGCCCTCCGCGTGGCAGGCCTTGGCGAGCGCAGCGGTCGCCTCCGGGTTCGGCTCCTTCGTGGCCCGGTCCTTGACCAGCTCGATGGCGATCATGGCGCCACGACCGCGGATGTCGCCGACGATGTCGAACTTCTCGGCCATGGCGGTGAGGCGGGCCTTCATGACCGCCTCGATGCTCTTCGCGCGGGTGTTGAGGTCGAGCTCCTTCATCGTCTCGATGGAGCCGAGCGCACCGGCGCAGGCGACGGGGTTGCCACCGTAGGTGCCGCCCAGGCCGCCCGCGTGCGCGGCGTCCATGATCTCGGCGCGCCCGGTCACCGCGGCCAGCGGGAGACCGCCGGCGATGCCCTTGGCGGTGGTGATCAGGTCCGGGACGATCCCCTCGTCCTCACACGCGAACCACTGCCCCGTACGGCAGAAGCCGGACTGGATCTCGTCGGCGACGAAGACGATGCCGTTGTCCGAGGCGAACTGGCGGATCGCGGGCAGGAAGCCCTTGGCCGGCTCGATGAAACCGCCCTCGCCGAGGACCGGCTCGATGATGACGGCGGCCACGTTCTCGGCGCCGACCTGCTTGCTGATCTGGTCGATGGCCTGCGCGGCGGCCTCGGGGCCCGCGTTCTCCGGGCCGGTCGGCCAGCGGTAGCCGTACGCCACCGGCACCCGGTAGACCTCGGGCGCGAACGGCCCGAAGCCGTGCTTGTACGGCATGTTCTTCGAGGTCAGCGCCATGGTCAGGTTGGTCCGGCCGTGGTACCCGTGGTCGAACACCACAACGGCCTGCCGCTTGGTGTACGCACGCGCGATCTTGACGGCGTTCTCGACGGCCTCGGCGCCGGAGTTGAACAGGGCGCTCTTCTTGGCGTGGTCACCGGGGGTCAGCTCGGCGAGCGCCTCGGCGACCTCGACGTACCCCTCGTACGGCGTGACCATGAAACAGGTGTGGGTGAAGTCGGCCAGCTGGGCGGAGGCCCGGCGGACGACGGCCTCGGCGGAGGCGCCGACGGACGTCACGGCGATGCCCGAGCCGAAGTCGATGAGCCGGTTGCCGTCGACGTCCTCGATGATCCCGCCGCCCGCGCGCGCCGTGAACACGGGCAGCACGGAGCCCACGCCCTGCGCGACCGCGGCGGTGCGGCGGGCCTGCAGCTCCTGCGACTTCGGTCCGGGGATGGCGGTGACGACGCGGCGCTCCTGCGGAAGTGAGGTCATGCGGGGCTCCTGGGTGGTGCGAAGGGGTTTCTGGGGACGCTTGGCTTCTTTTCTCGCAGGCTAGGGCGGGGAAAGCGGGGTGGGCATGCTCCATGTGGGCGTTGTCGGAGAGGCGGCTTGTCCGGGGTGGACATGGCGCTCTGGTGGGCTGCTGCCCACGACCCGGCCGTGTAAGCGGTGAACTCCCCAGGGGAGGGCGTTAGATTGGCTCGCTGATGGTGGACGGAGCGGCTGGTCAGGGGGAAAGGGCGATGGACAGCGACGGGACGCAGGAGGCGCGGGGTACACATGCGAGCCCCGTGCCGCGTCCGGCGGGGGCGCCGGAGGTGCCCTCGGCGCCACCGAGCGGCCCCGGAGAGCCACCGGGCGGCCGGAGCGCGCCCCCGGACGGACCGGCCGTGCCGCCCCGGCCCACGCGGGCGCCCGGGGCGCCGCCGGTGCCCGACGGCTCGTCCTTCCTGACCTGGCTGCGCACGCCCCGGCCCGAAGCGGCACCCGGCGTCTGGCGGTTCGGGCACCGGCCGCGGCCCGCTGAGGAGCCCGAGGAGATCCCCACCCGGCAGTTGCTGAGCGGGGCGCTGATCGCCTTCCTGGTGGGGTGGCTGATCTGGTCACTGCTGCAGAACGGGTACCTCGGCAACTGGTGGTGGGTGCCCTTCGACCTGATCGTTCCCGACGCCTGGCGCGGCGGCGACAGCGATCTCGGCGAGACCGGCACCTTCATCGTGTACCAGGGGTACGAGCTGCTCGTCGCCCTGGCGATCATGGTCGGGGTGGCCCGGCTCGGCCGCTGGGGCGAGGTGTGGCGCCGCTTCGTCGTGCCGCGCTTCCGCCGGCCGGAGCCCCAGACCGCCCATCGGGATCCTCAGGACGATCCGGCCCAGTGGCACGAGCTGCGCGCCGCCGGAGCCGTCGACGCCGCCGAGCGGCTCGCCGCCGAGGCCCGCTCCGGGCTCATGAAGGACGTCGACCACGCCCGGATCGTCCGGGCCTGGCAGGGCGTGCGCACCGGACGGCACAGCCTCGCCACCTTCAGCTCCACCGTCCTGCGGGACGGCGCCACCGCCTGCCTCCACCCCTCCGGAGAGCGCGACCTGCCGGCGCGCCTCGCCCGGCACGACCTCGTCACCGGCCAGGTGCGGCTCGGGACCACCGTCGACGACACCCGTAACCCGTACGCCTACCGGGGCGTGGGGCTCGGTCTGGGGCCCGATCTGCTCGGTACCTCGCTCGTGGCCGTCGGCCCCGCCGGGTCCGGCAAGACCGGTACCGTCGTCCGGCCGATCGCCGAGTCGCTGTGCCTGCACGCGCTGGCCGGACGGGCCGCCGTGGTCGTGGTCGGCGGGGCGGGCGCGGGGCTCGGGCCGGCCGACGCCTACGACGTCGTCGTAAGGATCGGGAACCAGGACTCCGAATACGACCTCGACCTGTACGGCGGGACCGCCGACCCGGACGAGGCCGCCGCCGTGCTCGCCGAGGCGCTCGTCGGTGACCTCGCCGATCCGCACCCGGGCAGTGACACCCGGCGCTCCACGACCGTCCTCGCCCAGCTGCTCGGACCGTTCCGGGCCGTGCACGGGCGTTTTCCGTCCGTACCGGAGCTGCGGCAGCTCCTGGACGGCTCGCCCGGGCCGTTCGCCGCCCTGCGGCAGGGGCTGCAGGACGGCGGGCAGGAGTCGCTGCTGCGGGAGCTCGACGCCCGGGAGCGGCAGATGGGGCAGCCGGGAGACGTCGGCGGGGTGCTCGCGGACCGGGTCGCGCTGCTGGACCGGCCCGCCTTCGCCTCGTTCTTCGACACGTCCGGGGCCACCCGGCCCTTCACCCTCAAGGCCCTCGACCACCCCGTGCGGGTGCGGATCGATCTGCCCGAGCGCGGGCACGCCGACGCCTCCCGGATGCTGGCGCGGCTGGTGCTCGCGCAGTTCTCGGCGAGTGTCGCCGTGCGCGAGGACCGGTCGCTGTTCGCCTGTCTGGTGCTGGACGACGCGACCGGCGTGGTGACGCCGGAGGCCGTGCGCGGCATCCAGCGGCTGCGGTCCGGCAACGCCGGTGTCGTGCTCACCCTGCGGACGCTGGACGACGTGGCCCGGCCGCTGCGCGGACCGCTGCTCGGGGCCACCGGGTGCCGGATGGCACTGTCGGGGCTGACGCCCTGGGACGGGCAGGACTTCGCCGAGGTGTGGGGCAAGGAGTGGACCGAGGCCCGGGACGTCACCGACCGGCAGATCATCGCCGAGACCCCGGCGGGCAAGGCCGTGCACATGCTCCGCCGGGTGATCACCGGCAAGGCGCCGACCGCGCGGGCGGTGACCGTGCGGCAGGTCGAGCGGGAGCGCTGGTCCGCGTCCGAGCTGGCGCACGGCGTACCGGCGGGGCACGCGGTGCTGTCGCTCACCGATGTGAAGGGCGAGCACGCGCCGCCGCTGCTGGTGGATCTTCGAGGCTGACCTCCACGGGCTGGTGCGGTACGCGGGGACCGTACGGTGAGGCAGAATCGTCACAGGTCGTTCATACGTGGCGGCCAAAGAGCACAAAGATCACACAGCACCACACAGTCCTGACGCAGACATGAAGGCCTCATGCCCCCGACGCTCGCCTCGCTCGTCCACCACTCCGCGCTGAAACTGACCGTGCGGGCGGGCGAAGACCGCCTCGACGTGCCGGTGCGCTGGGCACATGTCAGCGAGCTCGCAGACCCCGTGCCCTATATGGAGGGCGGGGAACTGCTGCTGATCACCGCCCTCAAGCTGGACGCCGAGGACCCGGAGGTCATGCGCCGCTATGTGCGGCGGCTGGCCGGGGCCGGGGTGGTCGGGCTCGGCTTCGCCATAGGCGTCAACTACGACGAGACGCCCAAGGCGCTCGTCGACGCGGCCGGGGAAGAGGGCCTGCCGCTGCTGGAGGTGCCGCGCCGCACCCCCTTCCTCGCCATCAGCAAGGCCGTGTCCGCCGCGATCGCCGCCGACCAGTACCGGGCCGTCACGGCCGGGTTCGCCGCCCAGCGTGAACTGACCCGGCAGGCGCAGACCGGCGGTCCTGAGGGGCTGTTGTCCGCGCTGGCCTCGCAGGTCGACGGGTGGGCGGCGCTGTACGACGCCTCGGGCGCCGTCGTCGCCACGGCGCCGGAGTGGGCCGGACGGCGGGCCGCGCGGCTCACCGGAGACGTCGAGCGGCTGCGGGAGCGGCCGGCGCCCGCCTCCTCGGTGGTCGGCGGGCCGGAGAACGAGGACCGGGTCGAGCTGCACACCATCGGCACGGGCCGGCGCCCTCGCGCGGCCCTCGCGGTCGGCACGGCCGCCGCCCTCGGCACCGCCGAGCGCTACGCCGTCCACTCGGCCATAGCGCTGCTGACCCTGACCACGGAGCGCTCCCGGTCCCTCCAGGCCGCCGAGCAGCGGGTCGGCGCGGCGGTGCTGCGCATGCTGCTGGCCGGGGAGCCGGACCACGCGCGTACGGTCGCCGGGAGCCTCTACGGCGGGCTGCTGGACGCGCCGTTCCGGATGCTGGTCGCCGAGCGGGTGCCGGTGTCGGCGTCGGCCGCGCTGACCCGTGCCGAGGCCCGGGCGGGCGCCCCGGCCGTGGACCGGCCGTCCGCCGCCGCCCTCGCCGCCGCCGACACCGTCGGCGACCCCCTCGCGGCGCTCGCCGACGTCATGGAGTCCGCCGCGGCCCGGGCCGGCGAGGCCGTCCTGGTGGTGCCAGAGGGGGAGCGGCTGGTGGTGCTGGCCGCCGACCGCGGTGCCGCCGCCGCTGCCTGCGGGGAGTACGCGGCCGCCCTGGAGGCGGCCCGGGCCGGAACACGCGAGAAGGTGCCGGGCGGCGAGGAGGCCGAGCTGGTCGTGGGCCTGTCGGCGCCGGCCGGGCCCATCGCCGCCTCCGCCGCGTACAAGCAGGCCGGGCAGGCCCTGTCGGTGGCGCGGCGGCGCGGACGCGTCCTGGTGGAGCACGAGCAGATGGCGGCCGGATCGGTGCTGCCGCTGCTGGCGGACGACGCGGTGCGGGCCTTCGCCGACGGGATGCTGCGGCCGCTGTACGAGCACGACGCCACGGGCCGCGGCGACCTCGTCGCCTCCCTGCGCGCCTGGCTCTCCCGGCACGGCCAGTGGGACGCGGCGGCGGCCGACCTCGGCGTCCACCGGCACACCCTGCGCTACCGGATGCGGCGCGTCGAGGAGATCCTCGGCCGCTCCCTGGACGACCCGGACGCCCGGATGGAACTCTGGCTGGCCCTCAAGGCGACGACCACGGAACCGGCCCCGCCCGCCAAACCGTAGTGTTCACGGCCGGTACTGCTACACCTTGGACAAACGCCGTTCGGCCACCCCGCCCCTACCGTGGGAACCCGCAGTACAGGACCACCCCCGACGTCGAAGGGCCGGAACCCGGACATGACTTCCACCCACGCCTTCTGGCTCGCCGGCCGTCAGGCCGCCGGCGAGGACACCTTCGACGTCAGCTCCCCGTGGGACGGGCGGCTCGTCGGCAAGGTGAGCGTGCCGACGGACGCGCAGGTCGAGGAGGCCGTGGCCGCCGCGTACGCCGTGCGCGACGAGTTCGCCGCCACCCCCGCCCACGTACGGGCCGCCGCCCTCGACCATGTCAGCAAGCGCCTCGTCGAGCGCACCGAGGAGATCGCCCGGCTGATCTCCGCCGAGAACGGCAAGCCCCTGAAGTGGGCGCGCGGCGAGGTCGGACGGGCCGTGTCCGTCTTCCGGTTCGCCGCCGAGGAGGCCCGGCGCTTCAACGGCGGCGAGGCCCAGCGCCTCGACACCGACCTCGGCGGCCAGGGGCGGCTCGCCCTCACCCGGCGCTTCCCGAAGGGTGTCGTGCTCGGCATCGCGCCCTTCAACTTCCCGCTCAACCTCTGCGCCCACAAGATCGCCCCGGCCATCGCCGCCGGCGCGCCGATCATCCTGAAGCCGGCCCCGGCCACCCCGCTGTCCGGCCTGATCATCGGTGAGCTGCTGGCCGAGACCGAGCTGCCGGCGGGCTCCTGGAGCGTCCTGCCCGTCGCCAACGACAAGATGCCGGCCCTCGTGCAGGACGAGCGCCTGCCCGTCATCTCCTTCACCGGCTCCGAGAAGGTCGGCTACGCGATCATGGACTCGGTGCCGCGCAAGCACTGCACCCTGGAGCTGGGCGGCAACGGCGCGGCGGTCGTCCTCGCCGACTGGGCGAGCGACGAGGACCTGGACCGGGCGGCGCAGCGCATCGCCACCTTCTCCAACTACCAGGGCGGCCAGTCCTGCATCTCCGTCCAGCGGGTCATCGCCGACGCCTCGGTCTACGACCGGCTGCTGCCGCGCGTCGTCGCCGCCGTCGAGGCCCAGGTCACCGGTGACCCGGGTGACGACGCCACCGACGTCGGCCCGCTGGTCAGCGAGGACGCCGCCAAGCGCGTCGAGACGTGGGTCCAGGAGGCCGTGGACGCGGGTGCCGCGCTGCTCACCGGCGGCAAGCGCGACGGCGCCTCCTACGCCCCGACCGTCCTGGCCGAGGTCCCGGCGGACACCACGATCTCCTGTGAGGAGGTCTTCGGGCCGGTCCTCACCGTGCAGAAGGTGAACGGCGAGGCCGAGGCCTTCGCCGCCGTCAACGACTCCAAGTACGGCCTCCAGGCGGGCGTCTTCACACACGACCTCCAGACCGCCTTCCGTGCCCACCGGGCCCTGGAGGTCGGCGGTGTCGTCGTCGGTGACGTGCCGTCCTACCGCGCCGACCAGATGCCGTACGGCGGCGTCAAGCAGTCCGGCGTGGGCCGCGAGGGCGTGCGGTTCGCGATGGAGGACTACACCTATGAGCGCGTGCTGGTCCTGACAGGGATCGACCTCTAGCCCGACCGCCCTAGCACATGGGAACCATTTTCATGTAGGCTCGGCGAAGAGGCCCGGCACCGATGCCTTCCGGTGCCGGGCCCCTTCTGTGTGCCGGCCTGCTCCGGACCCTCAACCGGAGAAGCCGACGTGCGCGAGCCGCAGCGGGCCGCGCAGCCTGAGACGGACGTCGTGCACGCCCGCGGCAGCGACGGACGCGCCGAGCGAGACGTAGTCGTACGGGCCCGATGCGGGTCCGGCGGCTGACAGCACCGCGAGGGCCGGGCCGCCGTCGAGGGACACCTCGACCGTGCCCTCGCCGGTCACCTCCACCGTCACCCCGGTGATGCCTCGGCCGAAGTCGCAGTCGCGGTAGACCAGTTCACCGGTGGATCCGCCCACCGGCGTCACGGCGTCGCCCGACACCTTCGTACGGTCGACGATCTCGATGCCGCTCTGCTCGTCGAAACCGGCCGCGGCCAGCCCGCCCGCCAGGACCGCGCGCGGCAGGGTGGGCTCGCCCTCCAGGGTGACGGTCGTCCGCAGCCGGACGTCCTCGCTGGAGGCCCCGGCCAGTAGCTCGTACGCGCCCGGCTCCACGCGCCACCGGTCCTGGGCGACGTCCCAGAACGCGAAGGCGGTCAGCGGAACCTCGAAGCTCAGCTCGGCCACGGCGCCGGGGGCGAGAGAGACGCGACGGTGGTCCAGCAGCTCGCGGCGCGGACGCGGCACGCACGGGTCGACGGCCCGGGCGTAGAGCTGGGCGACCTCGTCGGCCGTGACGTCACCGGTGTTGGTGACCCTGAACGAGACGTGCAGCGTGCCGTCCCCGCCCCGGGTCGTCAGGCCGTCGTACGCGAACGACGAGTACGACAGGCCGTGCCCGAACGGGAACAGGGGCGTGCCCTCGAAGTACAGATACGTCTGACGGGCCCCGACCACGTCGTAGTCGAGGAGGCCGGGCAGGTCGGCGTCGCCGGCGTACCAGGTCTGCGGCAGGCGGCCTGCGGGCGAGACGTCGCCGGCCAGGACGCGGGCCAGGGCGGTGCCTGCCGCCTGGCCGCCGTGCGCCGTCCACAGCACGGCCGGGAGGGTGGCGGGGTCGACCGCGTACGGGTAGGCGGAGACCAGCGCCAGCACGGTCGCCGGGTTCGCCGCGCGGGCGGCCCGCAGCAGCCGCTCCTGGTGCTCCGGCAGACGCAGGGTCGTACGGTCCTCCGTCTCACGGCCGTTGATGTGCGGGTCGTTGCCCGCGACCACCACGACCACGTCGGCCTCCGCGGCGGCCCGCGCCACCGCGTCCTCGCCGCGCTCGGCGACGACCAGCTCGAACACCTCGGGATCTTCCTCGGCAACCTTCACGCCCTCGGCGGAGACACAGACATGACGACCCGTCCCGAGGTGCTTCAGGAGGTGCCCGTTCCCGTGCGGTTCCAGGCTGAACGTCTCCTGGACGACCCAGCCGCCCGGCTGGTCGGCGGAGGCGCGGACCCGGCCGTCCTCGGCGACCGAGAGATAGCGGCCGTCGGGTGCGCGCAGCGTCAGCACGCCCTCGCCCCAGTCGGCCAGCGCCAGCTCGGTGCCGGTCGCGTCGGTGGTCAGCGGGGGCAGGTCCGTGCGGCCCGCGAGCAGCGCCGGGTCGAGAGCGCCCTCGGCGCCGCGCACCTCGTCGGCGGCGTCCGCCGCCACCGGCACGCGCAGGAACGCACCTCCGGAGGTCTTCAGCCGGACCCGGTCCACACCCTCGGCGAACTCCACCCGCTCCGCGCCGAACCGCTCGTACAGGCCCTCCAGCGGGGTCGAGCGGTGGATCAGCGTGCCGCTGTACCAGTCGAGCTTGCACTCGTCGGCGAGCAGACCGACCACGGCGATCCGGGTGTCCGGGGCGAGCGGCAGCACCCCGTCGTTCTTCAGCAGCACGACCGCCTGCTCGGCCGCCTCCTGGGCGAGGGCACGGTGCCCCGGGGAGTCGAATTCGCTCGTCGCGTCGTGCGGGTCGTACTCCGGGTCGAACTCGCCGAGGCGGAAGCGGACCGAGAGCTGACGACGGACCGCCGTGTCGAGGTCGGTCTCGGTGAGCAGACCGCGCTCCAGGGCGCCGCGCAGCCGCCCGGTCATCTGCGAGGAGTCCGTGCCGTGGTCGGTGAAGCTGTCGACGCCCGCCACGAGAGAGGCGGCAGTGGCCTCCTCGTGGGTGTCGAAGTAGTGCTCGGAGTCGACCAGGTTGCTCGGCGCGCCCGCGTCCGAGCAGACCAGCAGGTCCTCGTCGGTCCAGGACCGCAGATGCTCACCGAGGTAGGGGGAGACGTGGTTCGGTCGGCCGTTGACCAGGTTGTACGCGGGCATCACCCCGGCCACCGCGCCCGCCTCCACGGTCTCGCGGAAGGCCCGCAGGTCGTACTCGTGCAGCACGCGCGGACGCACCGAGCTCGACGTCGTCGACCGGTCCGTCTCGTTGTTGTGGGCGAGCCAGTGCTTCAGCACGGGCGCGGTGCGCCAGTAGGTGGGGTGGTCGCCGCGCAGGCCGTGCGTGTAGGCCGTGGCGATCGCGGAGGTCAGCTTCGGATCCTCCGAGTAGCCCTCCTCGTTGCGGCCCCACAGCGGGTGGCGCAGCAGGTTGACCGTCGGGGCCCAGACGTTGAGCCCGACGCGGTCGTCCTTGGCGCGCATCGCGCGGACCTCCTTGGACACCGCGTCGCCGACCCGCCGCACCAGCTCCGGGTTCCAGGTGGCGCCGAGGCCGACCGCCTGCGGGAACACCGTCGCCGGGCCCATCCACGCCACGCCGTGCAGGGCCTCCTGGCCCGTGCGGAAGGCGGCGATGCCGAGCCGCTCGACGGCGGGCGCGAACTGGTGCAGGAAAGCGGTCTTCTCCTCCCGGGTGAGCCGCGACAGGAGGTCGTCGATCCGCTTCGCGAACGGCAGGCGCGGATCGCGGAACGGCGGCGTGGGCGGCGTGTGTGCGGTCACGTGGGATTCCCTTTGCGATGGAGCGGCGAGACACTTTCGAAGCGCTTCGATGCTGGTTCGACGTGGGGGTGGGTGTCAAGACACCTCGGCGCAACAACTCCGACCCTGCGGCGCCATTCCAAGCGCCATATATGCCGGATCGCGATCGTGCACACCTCGGGAGAATCTTGGAATCGCCCCTTGTGCACCCCTGGGTGTTCACTTAATCTCGCAGCAACATCGAAGCGCTTCGACTGTGAAGTCCGCCACCCGGTGGTGCGCATTCCTCGTCACTCGTCGGAGTATCGCTTCGGCTCAGCCAGTTCCACTCGAGACACCGCAGCCGACGGCCCTCCGCCGGGTGTCCTGGTGTGCCATGAAGGGTTGACGCAATGACGCCGAACGCCGCCTCCGCCTCCTCCGGACCGAGCCGGAGATCCTTCCTCGCCTCCACCGCGGTCGCCACCGCGGCCGTGGCGGGCGGGATGCCGTTGCTCGCCGCCTGCGGCGGTTCGGACAGTGGCTCGCGGGACGGCACGACGTCCGGCAAGGGCGCCAAGAAGCTGCTGCCGGCCTACGTGGCAAGCAACGTGGTGACGCCGGACATCCCGTCCAAGCACGGCTCGGCGATGGGCTTCACGAGCAAGCTCGCCCTGTCCGACCTCAAGACCTCGGTGCCGAAGAAGCTCGGCAAGGGCAGCGCCATCAAGATCATGTCGCCGTTCTGGGGCACCCCGCCGAAGGGCGACAACGCCTACTACAAGGCGATGAACGAGCTGATCGGCGTCGACATCACCTGGCAGAACCAGGACGGCATGACCTACGACGAGAAGCTCGGCGCGGTCCTCGCCTCCAGCGATGTGCCGGACGTCGTGGTCATCCCCAGCTGGAACATGGGCGGCAAGATACCCAGCGCCATCATTTCCAAGTTCGCCGACCTCGGTACCTACCTGTCCGGGGACGCGGTCAAGAAGTACCCGAACCTCGCCGCCATTCCGAGCGGCGCCTGGCAGTACTCCATCTTCGGCGGCAAGCTGCGCGGCCTGCCCCAGCCCGCCCCCTCCGTCACCGGCATCGTGCCCTTCTACCGCAAGGACGTCTTCGACAAGGAGGGCTACGACCTTCCGAAGTCCCCGGACGAGTTCCTCGCGCTCGCCAAGGAGATCACCCGGCCCAAGGCCAAGGTGTGGGCCTGCGACGACATGAAGTGGAGCGCCTTCAACTTCTTCGGCGTGCTCTCCGGCAGCGAGAAGCCGCTCGGCTGGAACCTGACCGACGGCAAGATGATCTACCGGGTCGAGACCGAGGAGTACCTGGAGGCCCTGGAGTGGACGCGCAAGCTGTACGCGGGGGGCTTCGTCCACCCCGACGCGAAGGCGGTGCAGGGGACCGCGGGTGACCGTTTCACCGCCGGCCAGGTGCTGATCTACAACAACAACATCTCGGACTGGTGGGGCAAGATGGCCGAGCAGGCGGGCCAGAACCCCGACTTCCGCATCTCCGGCATGGACATCTTCGGCGCCGACGGCGGCGATCCCACGCTGTGGGCCGGTTCCCCCGCGGGCATCTTCGCCTTCGTCAACAAGAAGGCGTCCAAGGCCGTCGTCGAGGACATCCTGGCCGCCGCCAATGTCACCGCCGCCCCGTACGGCACCAAGGAGTACATGCTCACCAAGTACGGGGTCGAGGGCACGCACTACACCGTCAAGGACGGGGTGCCCACCAAGAACGACAAGGGCAACCAGGAGGTCGCCAACGCCTACGAGATGATCGCCAGCCCCGCCCCGACCATCGCGCACCCGGACTTCCCGGACATCGCGAAGGAGCAGGTGGAGTGGCAGCAGCGGATGGGCGCCTTCACCAAGAAGTCCACCTTCTGGGGCATGCAGATCACCGAGCCCGCCCGCTACACCAACCTCTCCAACGACTTCGAGCAGTTGGAGGACGACGTCGTCCGCGGTCGCAAGAAGGTCAGCGATGTGCAGCAGGCTGTCGCCGAATGGAAGAAGCAGGGCGGGGACAAGCTGCGGGACTGGTACCAGAAGCTGCACGACACCAACGGTTCCGCACAGTGACCAGGCGCTGAGGCAAGGAGTAGGCCGTGTCCCACAGCACGGTGCCTCGCAGCAGGGCCGAGGCGAAGACGAGTGAGGAAGCTTCCCGGGGGACGGACGTCCCCACCGGGGAGCGGCCGGGGAAGAGACTCTCCGGCAAGGTGAGCCTGCGGCTGCGGCTGCGCCGCGACCGCACCCTGATCCTGATGACCCTGCCGGCCATCGCGCTGGTCCTGGTCTTCAACTACATACCGATCCTGGGCAACGCCGTCGCCTTCCAGGAGTACGACCCGTACGTCAGCGACAACGGCTTCGTCGCGATGCTGGAGAGCCCCTGGGTCGGCCTGGAGCAGTTCGAGCGGATCTTCGCGGACTCGGCGTTCTGGGACGCCGTGCAGAACACCCTCGTGCTGTTCGTCCTCCAGCTGGTGCTGTTCTTCCCGATCCCGATCGTGCTCGCGCTGCTCATCAACAGTGTGATCAGGCCCCGGGTGCGGGCCGTGTCGCAGGCGATCCTCTACCTGCCGCACTTCTTCTCCTGGGTGCTGGTCATCACCGTCTTCCAGCAGATCTTCGGCGGGGCCGGCATCATCGCGCAGACCCTGCGCGAGCACGGCTTCGAGGGCTTCGACCTCATGACCGACCCGGGGATCTTCAAGTTCCTGGTGACGGCGGAGGGCGTCTGGAAGGACGCCGGCTGGGGCATCATCGTCTTCCTCGCCGCGCTCGCCTCCGTGAGCCCCGACCTCTACGAGGCGGCGGCCATGGACGGGGCCGGGCGCTGGCGCCGCATGTGGCACGTCACGCTGCCCGCGCTGCGGCCCGTGATCGCCCTGCTGCTGGTGCTGCGGGTCGGTGACGCGCTCACCGTCGGCTTCGAGCAGATCCTGCTGCAACGCGACGCGGTGGGACCGGGCGCGTCGGAAGTCCTCGACACCTATGTGTGGTGGAACGGCGTCCGCAACCAGGACTTCAGCTACGCGGCGGCCGCGGGCCTCGTCAAGGGCCTGGTGAGCGTGGCGCTCGTCCTGGCCGCGAACAAGGTGGCCCACTTCATGGGCGAGCAGGGGGTGTACAAGAAGTGACCGCCGTCATGGACAAGGCCGCCGTCGAGGAGGCGGCGCGCGCACCGCGCTGGTGGGAGGCTCCGCCCAGGCCCGTCTGGGACGACGAGCCGGGCAAGGCCGGGATCGCCGGCAAGGGCATCGTCCTGGCCGGTGCCTGCCTCGCCATCCTGTTCCCGCTGTGGATCGTCGTCGTCACCAGCCTCTCCTCGAAGCAGACCATCACCGAGGCCGGCGGACTGGTGATGATCCCGAAGGACATCACCTTCGTCGCCTACCAGGAGCTGCTGAGCGGCGGGCAGGTGACCCGGGCCGCGATCGTCAGCGTGTGCGTCACGCTGGTCGGCACGGTGTTCTCCATGACGGTGTCGGTGCTGGCCGCCTACGGCTTGTCCCGCAGCGGTTCGCTCGGGCATCGCTGGCTGCTGATGACGCTCCTCGCGACGATGTTCTTCGGGGCCGGGCTCATTCCGACATATCTGCTGGTGCAGTCGCTCGGACTGACCGACACGTATCTCGCGTTGATCCTGCCGAGCGCCGTGAGTGTGTTCAACATTCTGGTGCTGCGCGGGTTCTTCATGGGGATCTCGCCGGAACTCGTCGACAGCGCGCGGATCGACGGGGCGGGGGACTGGCGGATTCTCTGGCAGATCGTGATGCCGCTGTCCCGGGCCGTCATCGCGGTGATCACGTTGTTCTACGCGGTCGGTTACTGGAGTGCCTGGTTCAACGCGTCGATCTATCTGAGCAACCAGGACATGATGCCGTTGCAGAACGTCATGATCCAGCTGGTGCAGAAGCAGGAGGCGCCGGTGGGGGTGAGTCAGGCGATCAAGACCGGGCAGATTTCCGCGCTGGCGATTCAGATGGCCGTGATGGTGATGGCGTTGCTGCCGGTTGCTGTGATCTCGCCGTTCGTCCAGAAGCATTTCAAGAAGGGCATGCTCACGGGCGCGGTCAAGGGCTGACCGCTGGGCTTGTCCGCAGTTTGTCGTCCGCGGTTGCGTCGTGGTTGTTCGCGCAGTTCCCCGCGCCCCTGAAAAGGGCATCTCCCTTCCCCGTCTTTGCAAGAACCGAGGTACGCCATGCCCACATTCCACCTCAGCAGACGTTCCGTGCTGGCCGGGACCGCTGCCGTCGCCGCGGTCGTCTCCCTTCCGTTGATTCAGGGGCGGGCGGAAGCCGGTACGCCCGCGAAGGGCGGGTACCGCTGGCGCAACGTCGTCCAGGGCGGCACCGGTTTCGTCACCGGCGTGCTGTTCCACCCCTCGGTCCGAGGCCTCGCCTACGCCCGTACCGACATCGGCGGCGCCTACCGCTGGGACGACCGCACCGACCGGTGGGTCCCGCTGACGGACCACATCGGCTGGGACGACTGGAACCTGCTCGGCGTGGAGGCCATGGCCGTCGACCCGGCCCACCCGAACCGGCTCTACCTCGCCCTCGGTACCTACGCGCAGTCCTGGGCCGGCAACGGGGCCGTGCTGCGGTCCGAGGACCGGGGCGCGACCTGGAAGCGCACCGACCTCACCGTGAAGCTCGGCGCCAACGAGGACGGGCGCGGGGGCGGGGAGCGGCTGCTCGTCGACCCGCGCGACAGCGACACCCTGTGGCTCGGCACCCGGCACGACGGACTGCTCAAGTCGACCGACCGGGGCGCCACCTGGAACGCCGTGAGCTTCCCGGCCGCCCCCAGCGCCACCGGCCAGGGCGTCACGCTCCTCGTCGCCGCCGGCCGTACGGTCTACGCCGGCTGGGGCGATTCCGACGGCACGGCCGACAAGCCCAACCTGTACCGCACCTCCGACGGCACGACCTGGAAGGCCGTTCCGAAGCAGCCGGCCGGCACCGCCGCCAGGGTGCCGATCCGCGCCGCGTACGACCGGCACACCCGCGAGCTGTACGTGACGTACGCCAACGCCCCCGGCCCCAACGGCCAGTCCGACGGCAGCGTGCACAAGCTGCGGACGACGGACGGGAAGTGGACCGAGGTCACGCCGGTGAAGCCCGGCGGGGCGACTCAGGACGGGGGGACCGACTCCTTCGGGTACGGCGGTGTCGCCGTCGACGCCCGCAGGCCCGGCACCGTCGTCGTCTCCACCAACAACCGCTGGGCGCTGGTCGACACCCTGTACCGGACCACCGACGGCGGCCGCACCTGGAAGTCCCTGAAGGACAAGGCCGTCCTGGACGTGTCCGAGACGCCGTACCTCAGGTGGGGCGCCGACGAGCCCAAGTTCGGCTGGTGGATCCAGGCCCTCGCCGTCGACCCGTACGACTCCGAGCACGTGGTCTACGGAACCGGCGCGACCCTCTACGGCACCCGCGACCTCAAGCACTGGGCCCCGCAGATCCGGGGCCTCGAGGAGGCGTCCATACGTCAGCTGATCTCCCCTCCGGCCGGAGAGGCGCACCTGATCAGCGGGTCCGGGGACATCGGTGTGATGTACCACGAGCGGCTCACCGCCTCCCCTTCCCGGGGCATGGCGTCGAACCCGGTGTTCGGCACGGCGACGGGGCTCGCGCTGGCCGCCGCCGAGCCGTCGTACGTCGTGCGGGCCGGGTGGGGCGACAACGGCAACGGCGCCTGGTCGCGCGACGGCGGCAAGACCTGGGCGCCCTTCACGTCCCAGCCGCCCATGGCCAAGTCCGCGCCCGGGCCGATCGCCACCAGTGCAGACGGCAGTGTGCTGCTGTGGTCCTTCGGCGCGGCCCACCCGGGATTCCGCTCGGCGGACAACGGTGCCACCTGGTCCGAGGTCGACTCCTTCCCGAAGGGCGTCGTGCCGGTCGCGGACCCGGCCGACGCGACGCGTTTCTACGCCTTCGACACCACGACCGGGACGCTCCACGCCAGCACCGACGGCGGCAGGACCTTCACCGCGAGGGCCACCGGCCTGCACTCGGGCGACAGCGAGTTCCAGCTGACCGCGGCTCCCGGCCGCTCGGGTGACCTGTGGCTGAGCCTGAAGTGGAACGGGCTGTACCGGTCGACGGACGGCGGCGCCACCTTCACCAAGGTGAGCAGCTGCTGGGCCTCGTACACCCTCGGCTTCGGCAAGGCCGCCGAGGGCGCCTCCTACCCGGCGGTCTACCTGGTCGGCTCCACCGAGAGCAGCACCGCCGTCCACCGCTCCGACGACGAGGCGAAGACCTGGACCCGGATCAACGACGACCGGCACCAGTGGGGCTGGATCGGCGCGACCGTCACCGGCGACCCGCGCATCCACGGCCGGGTCTACATCGCCACCAACGGACGCGGCGTGCAGTACGGGGAGCCCGCCTGATGCCCGGGCGACAAGGGCCGGCCCTGAGCGACGCCACCCGGGGCCGCCTCCTCTTCGGCGGCGACTACAACCCGGAGCAGTGGCCTCAGGAGACCTGGCACGAGGACGTCCGGCTGATGAAGGCCGCCGGCGTCAACTCCGTCACCCTCGGCGTGTTCTCGTGGTCGAAGCTGGAACCGGAGCCCGGGGCGCGGGAGTTCGGCTGGCTGGACACCCTGATGGACCTGATGCACGAGAACGGCATCGGGGTCGTCCTCGCCACCCCCACCTCCTCGCCCCCGCCCTGGATGGGCCGGCTGCACCCCGACACCCTGCCCGTCACCGAGGACGGCCGCACCGAGTGGTGGGGCGGCCGTCAGCACTTCTCACACTCCAGCGCCACCTATCGGCGCTGTGCCGCCGCGATCACCGAGGACCTGGCCGACCGCTACGGCGGCCACCCGGCCCTGACGATGTGGCACATCAACAACGAGTACTGCACCTTCGACTACGGCGACGAGGCCGCCGTCTCCTTCCGGCGGTGGCTGCGCGAGAGGTACGGCACGCTCGAGGCCCTCAACGAGGCCTGGGGCACCGCCTTCTGGAGCCAGGGCTACGACACCTGGGACGGCATCCTGCCGCCCCGTCTGCCCCACTACATGCGCAACCCCGGCCAGGTCCTGGACTTCAGGCGCTTCACCTCCGACATGCTCCTGGAGTGTTACGTCGCCGAGCGGGACATCGTCCGGCGCCACACCCCGCACCTCCCGGTCACCAGCAACTTCATGCCGCTGTGGTTCGGCCAGGACGCCTGGCGCTGGGCAGGGGAGGAGGACATCGTCTCCGTCGACCTCTACCCCGACCCGCGCGATCCGCTCGGCGCCCAGAACGGCGCCCTGGTGCAGGACATGACCCGCTCCCAGGCACGCGGGCCGTGGATGCTCATGGAACAGGCGGCCGGGCCGGTCAACTGGCGGGGCGTGAACCACCCGAAGCCCCGGGGCCTCAACCGGCTGTGGTCCCTGCAGGCCGTGGCCCGGGGCGCCGACGCCGTCTGCTACTTCCAGTGGCGGCAGTCCCGGCAGGGCGCCGAGAAGTTCCACTCCGGCATGGTCAGCCACGCAGGGGAGGACGGCCGTACGTACCAGGAGGTCAAGCGGCTCGGGGCGGACCTGGCGAGGATCGCCCCCGAGGTGACCGGCCGGCACATCACCGCGAACGTCGCCGTCCTGCACGACTGGAACGCCTGGTGGGCCGGTGCCCAGGACGGACGCCTGTCCTCCCGGGTGGACTACCCGGACGTGCTGCGCGCCTGGCACCGGGCCCTCTGGCAGGCCCACCTCACCACCGACTTCGCCCACCCCGAGCACGATCTGACGCCGTACTCGATGGTCGTCGTGCCCCAGCTGTACGCGCTCACCGACGCGGCGATCGACAACCTCCTCGCCTACGCCCGCGGCGGCGGCACCCTCGTCTGCGGCTTCCTGACCGGCGTCGCGGACGAGGACGACCGGGTGCGCCCCGGCGGCATGGACGCCCGGCTGCGGGAGCTCTTCGGCATCCGCACGCTGCACGAGTGGTGGCCGCTGGACGAAGGGGAGACCGTCGCCTGCGAGGACTTCCGGGGCACGCTGTGGTCCGAGGAGATCGAGCCCTCCGACCCCGACCACACGACCCGCTACAAGGGCGGCGAACTGGACGGCATGCCCGCCGTGCTGCGCAAGGACCGCGCCTGGTACCTCTCCACGCTCCCGGAGCCGGAGGCGCTGCGCGAGCTGCTGGCCCGGGTCGCCGACGGCGCGGGCGTCCGGCCCGTGCTCGACGCTCTTCCCGAGCAGGTCGAGGCCGTGCGCCGGGGCGAGCTGCTGTTCCTGCTCAACCACAGTCGCGAGCCCGTGACCGTCGAGGTCCCCGGCACCCACCACGACCTGCTGACCGGCACGGCCGTCAGCGACCGGGTCACCCTCGGCCGCTACGAGGCGGCGGTGCTCCGGCCATGACCGCCTCCGCCCCCGTCCACGGCACCTGGGAGCCGCACGCGGCCGGGCGCTGGGAGGACGGCTTCCTGAGCGGCAACGGCCACCACGGCGCTCTTGTGTTCGGCGACCCGGACGTCGAGCGGGTCGTCGTCACGCACCACACCCTGGTGCGCCCCAACGGCAGGGACCCCCGTCCCCCGCGGCTCGCCGGAGACCTCCCGGCGCTCCAGGACCGTCTCCTGGCCGGCGACACGACCGCCGCCGAGAGCTTCACGGACGGCCGCCCGCACCAGTGGGTGCAGCCCTTCCACCCGGCCTTCCAGATCCGGCTGAAGAGGCCGTACGCCGGCCGGAACGCCTCCCCCCGCGACCTCGCCCAGGGCGTCGCGCGCAGGTCGTCCGGCGACCACCGTGACTACCGCCGCGACGTCGACTTCAGCACCGGCGTCGTGCGTGCGTCCTGCTCCGGCTGGACCAGCCGGGTCTTCGTCTCCCGAGCCGACGACGTGATCGTCCAGGAGGTCACCGGCCCCGGCCTGAGCCTCCAGCTCGACCTGGACCACCGGCTGCCCGGCGCGCCCGCCGGACTGGGCATCGGCCACGGAGCCGTCCTCACCCCCGAGGGCGCCCTGCTGAGCCTGCGCGCCCGCTACCCGGACAGCGACCTGGCCTGCACCGGCGTCACCCTGGTCGCCGTCACGGGAGGCACGACGACCCTCGTGCCCCCGGGCGCGCACATCGAGGGCGCCCGGTCCGTGCTGCTCCTCACCCGGGTGCGCCGGCACACCGGCGAACCGGACGTCGTCGCTGAGGGCCGCGCCCTGCGCGATCTGCCCGCGGAGTACGAAGAGCTCCTCGGCCGCCACGTCGCCCTCCATGGCACCGCCTACCAGCGCGTCACCCTCGACCTGGCCGCCGACCCCGCCGAACGGGCCCTCCCCGGCTCCGAGTTGCTGAGACGCCCACGCAGCCCCGCCCTGCTGGAGCGCCTCTTCGCGGCCGGCCGCTACCACCTGCTGTCCGCCGGCGGCCTCTTCCCGCCCCGGCTGACCGGACTGTGGACCGGCGACTGGAACACCGCCTGGTCGGGCGCCTTCACCAACGACGCCAACCTCAACCTCCAGACGGCCTCCGCCGCTGCCGCCGCCCTCCCCGAGGTCACCGAGGCGCACGCGACCCTGATCCAACGGCAGCTGCCCGACTGGCGCGACAACGCCCGCGCGATCTTCGGCACCCGGGGCGTCGTCGCCCCCGGCCACACCGACGGCGAGTCCGGCCACTCGTACCACTTCGACCGCGAGTACCCGCTGCACCTGTGGACCGCGGGCGCCGACTGGCTGCTCAAGCCGCTCGTCGACCACGACGAGACGACCGGCACCCGCGACCCGCGCACCGCCGCCGCGCTCGCCGAAGTCGCCCTGTTCTACGAGGACTTCCTCACCCGCACCGACGAGCACGGCCACCTCGTCGTCGTCCCGTCCTACTCGCCCGAGAACCGCCCCGGCAACGCGAGCTGGGGCACCCTCAACGCGGCCATGGACCTCTCGGCGGCCCGCCACGCCCTGCGCACGGCCGCCGCCTACCACCCCGGCCCCGACGCCGACCGCTGGCACGCCCTCGCCGACCGCCTCCCACCGCACCGGGTCAACGCGGACGGGGCGCTGGCCGAATGGGCCTGGCCGGGCCTGGAGGACTCCTACGACCACCGCCACCTCAGCCACCTCTACGGCGTCTGGCCGCTCGACGAGATCACCCCCTACGACACACCCGAACTCGCCACGGCCGCCCACCGCGCCCTCGAACTGCGCGGCGCCGAGAACGACTCCGCGCACGGCCATCTGCACCACGCGCTCATCGCGGCCCGGCTCAGGGACGGCGACCGCGTCGCCCACGCCCTCGGCCAGGTCCTGGACGGCGACTTCTTCCACGCCTCCCTGATGAGCGCCCACTACCCGAAGCGGGACGTCTACAACGCGGACGCCGCGCACACCCTGCCCGCCGTGCTGATCGAGATGCTCGTGCAGTCCACCCCGGACCGGCTGGTGCTGCTGCCCGCGCTCCCGGCGGCCTGTCCCAGCGGCGCACTGCGCGGTGTGCGCACCCGCTTCGGGGCCGAGCTCGACCTCACCTGGTCCCGGGACGGCGCCACCGCCGTCATCAGGCCGGGCCGCACCCACCGCGTCGAACTGCGGACTTCCACCGGCACAGAATCCCTCCACCTGGTCGCCGGAGAAGACCACGTCCTCACCCTGAGGGCGCGGTAGCTCCTACCCCATCCCCCCACCCCTGGAAGGGACCCCATGGCATCACGCACGCTCGGCAGGGTCACCAAGGCCCTGCTCGCCCCGGCCCTGGCACTCGGCGCGACCATCGGCCTCGCCTCCGCGCCCGCCTCCGCGGCCGTCTGGAACTCCTGCGACCAGTGGGGCAACACGAGCCTGAACGGCTACACGCTCTACAACAACATCTGGGGCGGCGGCGCCGGCGCCCAGTGCATCTGGGCCAACTCCGGCACCAACTGGGGCGTCAACGCCAACCACCCCAACACCGGCGGCATCAAGTCCTACCCGAACGCCAAGAAGGTGGTGAACAAGTCCATCACCTCGCTGGGGTCGCTCAACAGCAGCTACAACGTCACCGTCCCGTCCTCGGGCTCGTACAACACCTCGTACGACGTCTGGGACACGGACCACGACTACGAGATCATGCTCTGGGTCAACTACAACGGGGCCGTCGGCGCGCTCGGCAGCTACCAGGAGCGCGTCTCGGTCGGCGGCCACACCTGGGACGTCTACAAGGGCCGGGCCCAACGGTCCGACGGCACGTACTGGGACGTCTTCTCGTTCCTGCGCACCTCCGACTCCACCTCCGGTTCCGTGCAGATCCTGCCGGTCCTGAAGTGGATCAAGGACACCAAGCGGTGGATGGGCAACGAGACCATCGGTGACGTCCAGTTCGGCTTCGAGATCACCTCGTCGTCCGGCGGTCTGGACTTCCGCGCCAACAGCATGAGCTTCACCAGCAGCTGACCCGGAACGGGCCGGGGCCGGCGGCACCGCACGGTGCGGCCGGCCCCGGCTTCTCGCCGTGGCGGCTACTCCGCCACCGGCAGCCGTGCCCCGTCCCGCAGGAAGAGCGGGATGCGGTCCAGCGGGGCGTCGACCGTCACGGCCCGGCCGCCCTCGTACGTCTCACCCGTCCACGCGTCCGTCCAGGCGGCCCCCGCCGGCAGATAGGCCGTACGAGCGGTGGCACCGGCGGTCAGCACCGGGGCGACCAGCAGGTCCGGGCCGAAGAGGTAGGAGTCGTCCACCGACCAGGTGGCCTGGTCGTCCGGGAACTCCAGGAACAGCGGCCGCATCACCGGCAGGCCCTCCTCGTGGGCCGCGCGCATCACGTCCAGCACATACGGCTTCAGACGCTCACGCAGCCGCAGGTACTTCTCCAGGACCGCCCCGGCCTCCTCGCCGTACGACCACACTTCGTTCGGGCCGCCCGTCATCTCCGGGCCCAGCGGCATGCCCGGGTCGCGGAAGCCGTGCAGGCGCATCAGCGGGGACAGCGCGCCGAACTGGAACCAGCGGACCATCACCTCCCGGTACGCCGGGTCGTCCGGGTCGCCCCCGTGGAAGCCGCCGATGTCGGTGTTCCACCACGGGATGCCCGACAGGGCCGTGTTGAGGCCGGCCGCGATCTGGCGGCGCAGGGTGGGGAAGTCCGTGCCGATGTCACCCGACCACAGGGCGGCGCCGTAGCGCTGACTGCCCGCCCAGGCCGAGCGGTTGAGGGTGACGATCTCCTCCTCGCCGGTCGCGAGCAGGCCCTCGTAGAAGGTCCGGGCGTTCTCGGCCGGGTAGGCGTTGCCGACCTCCAGGCCCGGGCCGGCCCAGTAGCGCAGGTTCTCCTGGAAGCCCGGCTTCAGCTCCGGCTCGCAGGCGTCCAGCCAGAACGCCGTGATGCCGTACGGGTCGAGGTAGTTCTCCTTCACCTTCGACCACACGAACTCCCGGGCGTCCGGGTTGGTGGCGTCGTAGAAGGCCACCTGGACCGTGGACGCGACCTCCTTGTCGGGCCAGTCGGCGTGCGCCATCGGGCCGTACTGGGTGCCGATGAAGTACCCGCGCTGCTCCATGACCGGGTGGTTCTCGCTCAGCGGCGACACCGAGGGCCAGACGCTCACCACCAGCTTGATGCCGAGCTCGTCCAGCTCGCGCACCATCGCGCCCGGGTCGGGCCACTCCTTCGGGTCGAACTTCCACTCCCCGAGATGCGTCCAGTGGAAGAAGTCGCAGACGATCGCCGAGATCGGCAGGCCCCGCCGCTTGTACTCCCGGGCCACCGCCATGAGTTCGTCCTGGGTGCGGTAGCGCAGCTTGCACTGCCAGAAGCCCGCCGCCCATTCCGGCAGCATCGGCGTCCGCCCGGTCACCGCGCTGTAGCGGCTCTGGGCGCCGGACGGGTCGCCCGCCGTGATCCAGTAGTCGATCTGCCGGGCGGAGTCGGCGACCCACCGGGTGCCGTTGTGCGCCAGCTCCACACGGCCGATCGCCGGGTTGTTCCACAGCAGCGTGTAGCCCCGGCTGGAGGTGAGCACCGGGATGCCGACCTCGGCGTTGCGCTGGACCAGGTCAAGCACCAGGCCCTTCTGGTCGAGCCGCCCGTGCTGGTGCTGGCCGAGGCCGAACAGCTTCTCGTCGTCGTAGGCGGCGAAGCGCTGCTCCAGACGGTGGTGGCCGTTGCCGACGGCCGTGTAGAGGCGGGAGCCGGGCCACCAGAAGTGAGCCCGGTCCTCGGCGAGCAGCTCGGCGGAGTCCTCCGTCCGCAGGAAGCGGACCAGGCCCTCGGCGTTCACCTCGACGGTCAGCGCGCCGACAGTCAGCTGTCCGTGACCGTCCTCGATCTTCACCGTGGAGGGCGTCGCGGGGGCCTCGTCGAGCAGCGCGCCCGGCAGTCCCTCGAGGACCGGGCCGCCGAGCCGGGCACGCACCCGGACCGCGTCCGGACCCCACGGCTCGATCCGTACGGTCTCCTGGCGGCCGCTCCACTCCAGCGCGCCGTCCCGCTCGCGGAACGTGCCGACGGTGGGGGAGGACTGCGCCAGGCTCACCTGGGGCTGGGTTTCAGCAGGCTGATTCACGTGGCGGGCTCCTGTGCGGAAGCAGACATGGGGGTGCCCTGGAAGGGGCGCTCTTCAATGGCGGGGAGTGACTACGGCCGGGCCGGCGCCGGTCCCGTGCTCGTCCGTACCGTCAGCTCGGGAGCGATCAGCACGACCTCGTCGCTGCCGCGTCCCTCGAGCTTGGCGACCAGGTGTTCCACCGCGTGCCGGCCCATCTCCTGCGCGGGGATGGCGACCGACGTGAGCCGCACGGAGGCCTGTGTCGCGACCTGGTCGGGGCAGATCGCGACCACCGACACGTCCTCCGGGACGGCCCGGCCCTGCTGCCGCAGCAGGGCGAGCAGCGGCTCGACCGCCGACTCGTTCTGCACGATGATCCCGGAGGTGTCCGGGCGTTCGTCGAGGATCCGTGCGAGGGTCACGGCCATCGCGTCGTACCCGCCCTCGCACGGCCGGTGCAGCAGCCGCACTCCCAGCTCCCGGGAACGCGACCGGAGCCCGTCGAGGGTGCGTTCGGCGAAGCCCGTGTGCCGCTCGTAGACGGCCGGGGCCTCGCCGATGACGGCGATGTCCTGGTGCCCCTGCTTCGCCAGATGCTCCACACACAGCGCGCCCGTCGCCCGGAAGTCCAGATCGACGCAGGTCAGACCGGAGGTGTCGGCGGGCAGCCCGATGAGCACGGAAGGCTGGTCGGTCGCGCGCAGCAACGGCAGCCGTTCGTCGTCGAGTTCGACGTCCATCAGAATCATTCCGTCGGCGAGTCCGCTCCCGGCGACGCGGCGCACGGCGTCGGGGCCCTCCTCGCCGGTGAGCAGCAGCACGTCGTACCCGTGCGTGCGGGCGGAGGTCGCCACGGCGATGGCGATCTCCATCATCACGGGCACGTACATGTCCGTGCGCAGCGGGATCATCAGCGCGATGATGTTCGACTTGCTGCTGGCCAGGGCGCGGGCCCCGGCGTTCGGGTGGTACCCGAGCTCGCGGATGCTCCGCTCGACCCGCTGCCGGGTGTTGACGGAGATGGACCGCTTGCCGCTGAGGACATAGCTCACCGTGCTCGCCGAGACTCCGGCGTGCTGGGCGACCTCGGCGAGGGTGACCATCCGGCTCTCCAAGCTTTGTGAAGCGCTTCGACAATGCGCGTTGCTTATATGGGCGGGTGAGGGTGGTTCGACAGTAGCTCCAGCGGGAGTACGTGTCCATAGGTTGTCGAAGCGCTTCGATACCGAATTCTCGAGCAGGGTCGACCCCGTGCACACCCTAGGCCGAACGGACGCGAGAGGACTGGTGGGAGCGTCCGGTTTCGGGTACCAACGATCCAGTAGCACTGGTCGGTAACGTACAGTCCTCAATTACCCTAGATGCGGCGAGGTGCCCCTCATGTCCGCTTCCACTCCCTCTTCCCGTCCCGCCGTCACCGAGCGGGAGGCCCGTGAGGTGGCGGAGGCCGCCCGGGAACAGCACTGGCGCAAGCCCAGCTTCGCCAAGGAGCTGTTCCTCGGCCGCTTCCGGCTCGACCTCATCCACCCCCACCCGCTCCCCGGCGACGAGGCGGCCCAGCGCGGCGAGGAGTTCCTCGCCAAGCTCCGCGACTTCGTCGAGACGAAGGTGGACCCGGCCGTCATCGAGCGCGACGCCAGGATCCCCGACGAGGTGATCGACGGCCTGAAGGAGCTCGGCGCCTTCGGCATGAAGATCGACACCAAGTACGGCGGTCTCGGCCTCACGCAGGTGTACTACAACAAGGCCCTCTCCCTGGCCGGCTCCGCCAGTCCCGCGATCGGCGTGCTGCTCTCCGCGCACCAGTCGATCGGTGTGCCACAGCCCTTGAAGATCTTCGGCACCCAGGAGCAGCGCGAGCGCTTCCTGCCGCGCTGCGCCCGCACCGACATCAGCGCCTTCCTGCTCACCGAACCCGACGTCGGCTCCGACCCGGCCCGGCTCGCCACCACCGCGATCCCGGACGATGGGGGCACCTCCCGCTCGAGCGGAGCCGAGAGTGGGGGAGACTACGTCCTCGACGGCGTCAAGCTGTGGACCACCAACGGCGTCGTCGCCGACCTGCTGGTCGTCATGGCCCGGGTCCCGAAGAGCGAGGGCCACCGGGGCGGCATCACCGCCTTCGTCGTGGAGACGAACTCCCCGGGCGTCACCGTGGAGAACCGCAACGCCTTCATGGGCCTGCGCGGCATCGAGAACGGCGTCACCCGCTTCCACCAGGTCCGCGTCCCCGCCGCCAACCGCGTCGGCGAGGAGGGCCAGGGCCTGAAGATCGCCCTGACCACGCTCAACACCGGGCGGCTCTCCCTGCCCGCCTCCTGCGTCGCGGCCGGCAAGTGGTGCCTGAAGATCGCCCGGGAGTGGTCGGCGGTCCGCGAGCAGTGGGGCAAGCCCGTCGCGCACCACGAGGCGGTCGGCTCCAAGATCTCCTTCATCGCGGCCACCACCTTCGCCCTGGAGGCCGTGACGGACCTGGCCTCGCAGATGGCCGACGAGGACCGCAACGACATCCGCATCGAAGGCGCCCTCGCCAAGCTGTACGCCTCCGAGATGGCCTGGACGATGGCCGACGAACTCGTCCAGATCCGCGGCGGACGCGGCTTCGAGACGGCCGAGTCCCTGCGGGCCCGCGGCGAGCGCGGCGTCCCCGCCGAACAGCTCCTGCGCGACCTGCGCATCAACCGCATCTTCGAGGGCTCCACGGAGATCATGCACCTGCTGATCGCCCGCGAGGCCGTCGACGCCCACCTCTCGGTCGCCGGCGACCTCATCGACCCGGAGAAGTCCCTGGGCGACAAGGCCAAGGCGGGCGCGAACGCGGGCGCCTTCTACGCCAAGTGGCTCCCCAAGCTCGTCGCCGGCCCGGGCCAGCTCCCCCTGTCCTACGGCGACTTCAAACACGGCGTGGACCTCTCGGGACACCTGCGCTACGTCGAGCGCACCTCCCGCAAACTCGCCCGCTCCACCTTCTACGCCATGTCCCGCTGGCAGGGCCGGATGGAGTCCAAGCAGGGCTTCCTCGGCCGGATCGTCGACATCGGCGCCGAACTGTTCGCCATGAGCGCGGCCTGCGTACGCGCCGAACTCCTGCGCAAGCAGGGCGACCACGGCCGTGAGGCCTACCAGCTCGCCGACGTCTTCTGCCGCCAGGCCAGGATCCGCGTCGAAGAGCTCTTCAACCGCCTGTGGACCAACACCGACGACCTCGACCGCAAGGTCGTCAAGGGCGTGCTGTCCGGCACGTACGAGTGGCTGGAGCAGGGCATCGTCGACCCCTCGGGCGACGGCCCCTGGATCGCGGACGCGACGCCGGGAGCCTCCCAGCGGGAGAACCTGCACCGCCCGATCCGGTAGACCCGGCCCTTGCAGGGGCGCGAGCCGCCATGGCGCGCGCCCCTGGGAGGGGGATGCGCTGTCCTCACACGCCACCCTTACGGCAACAATGGAGGAATGAGCGACAGTCCAGCCCCTCTCGCAGACCCGCACCTCGTCTACGACCCCGTAGCGGGCGACGGCCCGAAGGACGTGGTGATCCTCGGCTCCACCGGGTCCATCGGCACGCAGGCGATCGACCTCGTGCTGCGCAACCCCGACCGCTTCCGGGTCACCGGCCTGTCCGCCAACGGCGGCCGGGTCGCCCTGCTCGCCGAGCAGGCGTACCGGCTGCGGGTGCCGACGGTCGCGGTCGCGCGCGAGGACGTCGTACCGGCCCTGCGCGAGGCGCTCTCCGCGCAGTACGGCACGGGCGAACCGCTCCCCGAGATCCTCGCGGGACCGGACGCGGCCACGCGGCTGGCGGCATCCGACTGCCACACCGTCCTGAACGGCATCACCGGCTCCATCGGCCTCGCCCCGACCCTGGCCGCCCTGGAGGCGGGCCGCACCCTCGCGCTCGCCAACAAGGAGTCGCTCATCGTGGGCGGCCCGCTGGTCAAGGGCCTCGCCAAGCCCGGCCAGATCATCCCGGTCGACTCCGAGCACGCCGCCCTCTTCCAGGCTTTGGCCGCCGGCACCCGCGCCGACGTCCGCAAGCTGGTCGTCACGGCCTCCGGCGGCCCCTTCCGCGGCCGCACGAAGGAGGAGCTGGCGAACGTCACCGTCGAGGACGCCCTCGCCCACCCCACCTGGGCGATGGGCCCGGTCATCACGATCAACTCCGCGACCCTCGTCAACAAGGGCCTGGAGGTCATCGAGGCACACCTCCTCTACGACATTCCCTTCGACCGCATTGAGGTCGTCGTGCATCCGCAGTCGTATGTCCACTCGATGGTTGAGTTCACGGATGGATCGACACTGGCCCAGGCGACCCCGCCCGACATGCGCGGGCCCATCGCCATCGGCATCGGCTGGCCCGAGCGCGTCCCCGACGCGGCCCCCACCTTCGACTGGAGCAAGGCCTCGACCTGGGAGTTCTTCCCGCTCGACAACGAGGCCTTCCCGTCGGTGAACCTCGCCCGGCACGTCGGCGAACTCGCGGGCACCGCCCCCGCGGTGTTCAATGCGGCCAACGAGGAGTGCGTGGACGCGTTCCGCCAGGGCGCGCTGCCCTTCAACGGCATCATGGAGACCGTCACCCGGGTCGTCGAGGAGCACGGCACCCCGCGTACGGGAACCTCACTCACCGTGTCGGACGTCCTCGAAGCGGAGACCTGGGCGCGGACCCGGGCCCGGGAACTGGCGGCACAGACGGCGGAGGCCCGTGCATGACGACCCTGATGTTCATCCTCGGCATAGTGATCTTCGTGGTCGGCCTGCTGTTCTCGATCGCGTGGCACGAGCTGGGGCACCTGTCGACCGCCAAGCTGTTCGGCATCCGCGTGCCGCAGTACATGGTCGGCTTCGGCCCGACGCTCTGGTCCCGCAAGAAGGGCGAGACCGAGTACGGGATCAAGGCCATCCCGTTCGGCGGCTACATCCGCATGATCGGCATGTTCCCGCCCGGCCCCGACGGCCGGCTCACCGCGCGCTCCACCTCCCCGTGGCGCGGCATGATCGAGGACGCCCGCACCGCCGCCTACGAGGAGCTCAGGCCGGGCGACGAGAACCGCCTGTTCTACACGCGCAAGCCCTGGAAGCGCGTGATCGTGATGTTCGCGGGCCCCTTCATGAACCTGGTCCTCGCGGTGGCGCTGTTCCTCGCCATCCTGATGGGCTTCGGCATCACCCAGCAGACCAACACCGTCAGCTCCGTCTCCCAGTGCGTCATCGCCCAGAGCGAGAACCGCGACAAGTGCGAGAAGGGCGACCCGGCCAGCCCGGCCGCCGCCGCCGGGCTGAAGGCGGGCGACAAGATCGTCTCCTTCAACGGCGTCAAGACCGAGGACTGGAACAAGCTGTCCGACCTCATCCGCGCCACCCCCGGCCAGGAGGTGCCGATCGTCGTCGACCGCAAGGGCCAGGACGTCACCCTTCAGGCGAAGATCGCCACCAACCAGGTCGCCAAGAAGGACTCCAGCGGGCAGATCGTCGAGGGCCAGTACGTCCAGGCCGGCTTCCTCGGCTTCAGCGCGGCCACCGGCGTGGTCAAGCAGGACTTCGGCGAGTCCGTGAGCTGGATGGGAGACCGGATGGGCGACGCCGTCGACTCCCTCGCCGCCCTCCCCGGCAAGATCCCGGCCCTGTGGAACGCGGCCTTCGACGGCGCGCCCCGTGAGGCCGACTCCCCGATGGGCGTGGTCGGCGCGGCCCGTGTCGGCGGTGAGATCTTCACCCTGGACATCCCGCCGACCCAGCAACTGGCCATGGCCCTCATGCTGGTCGCCGGCTTCAACCTCTCCCTGTTCCTGTTCAACATGCTCCCGCTGCTGCCGCTGGACGGCGGCCATGTCGCGGGCGCGCTGTGGGAGTCGCTGCGCCGCAACACCGCCAAGGTGCTGCGCCGGCCGGACCCGGGCCCCTTCGACGTGGCGAAGCTCATGCCGGTCGCCTACGTGGTCGCGGGGATCTTCATCTGCTTCACGATCCTCGTCCTGATCGCGGACGTCGTTAACCCGGTGAGAATCTCCTAGTCATACGCGGTTCGGAGGCGGCCCGGCACACTTCGTGCCGGGCCGCCTTCCATTGGGTGGGGATGCGGGTGGGATGTGCCCGGCCCGGGCCATGTGCCGTAATCTCGAAGCTCGGAGCCCGCTGCTCACGGGACCGGACCTTGATCCACGACTTGGGGTTGCACAGCAGATGACTGCGATTTCTCTCGGCATGCCGTCCGTACCGACCAGGCTCGCCGAGCGCCGGAAGAGCCGCCAGATCCAGGTCGGGGCCGTGGCGGTCGGCGGAGACGCCCCCGTCTCGGTGCAGTCGATGACCACGACGCGTACGTCCGACATCGGCTCCACCCTCCAGCAGATCGCCGAGCTGACCGCCTCCGGCTGTCAGATCGTCCGCGTCGCCTGCCCGACCCAGGACGACGCCGACGCCCTGGCGACCATCGCCCGCAAGTCGCAGATCCCGGTCATCGCCGACATCCACTTCCAGCCGAAGTACGTCTTCGCCGCGATCGAGGCGGGCTGCGCGGCCGTCCGCGTCAACCCGGGCAACATCAAGCAGTTCGACGACAAGGTCAAGGAGATCGCGCGGGCCGCCAAGGACCACGGCACCCCGATCCGGATCGGCGTCAACGCGGGCTCGCTGGACCGCCGTCTGCTGCAGAAGTACGGCAAGGCGACCCCTGAGGCGCTGGCCGAGTCCGCCCTGTGGGAGGCCTCCCTCTTCGAGGAGCACGGCTTCCGCGACATCAAGATCTCGGTCAAGCACAACGACCCGGTCGTGATGGTCGAGGCGTACCGCCAGCTCGCGGCCCAGTGCGACTACCCGCTGCACCTCGGCGTGACGGAGGCGGGCCCGGCCTTCCAGGGCACGATCAAGTCGGCCGTCGCCTTCGGCGCGCTGCTCTCCCAGGGCATCGGCGACACGATCCGCGTCTCCCTGTCGGCCCCGCCGGTCGAGGAGGTCAAGGTCGGCAACCAGATCCTGGAGTCCCTGAACCTCAAGCAGCGCGGCCTGGAGATCGTCTCCTGCCCGTCCTGCGGCCGCGCCCAGGTCGACGTCTACAAGCTGGCCGAAGAGGTCACGGCGGGCCTGACCGGCATGGAGGTCCCCCTCCGCGTCGCCGTCATGGGCTGCGTCGTCAACGGCCCCGGCGAGGCCCGCGAGGCCGACCTCGGCGTGGCCTCCGGCAACGGCAAGGGGCAGATCTTCGTCAAGGGCGAGGTCATCAAGACCGTCCCCGAGTCCAAGATCGTCGAGACCCTCATCGAAGAGGCCATGAAGATCGCCGAGCAGATGGAAGCGGACGGCGTCGCCTCGGGCGAGCCGTCGGTGGCGGTCGCGGGCTGAGCCTGTCTTTTCAGGGGCGCGGGGCTGTTGTCGATATGCGGCTCCGCCGCGTGGGCGCGACAAGCCACAACGCACCCGCGCCCGCCGCTGAACCTCTACTCCCGAGCTCCTAGGCGCCCCACCCAAGCAGCGCAGCTATAGTGCGGGGACCAGCAACCCCCAGGAGTGTGTGAGGCCCCGCACTTGTTGACGCAGACCACCTCACGGGTCCTCGAACCGAGCGACCTGGACGCCGCGCTCGCCGTACTCGACCGCGAGCCCGTCGCGAACGCCTTCGTGACGTCCAGGGTGCAGATCGCCGGCCTCGACCCGTGGCGGCTCGGCGGCGAGATGTGGGGCTGGTACGAGGACGGCATGCTGACGTCCCTGTGCTACGCGGGCGCCAACCTGGTCCCGATCTGCGCCGGCCCGCGTGCCGTCCGTGCCTTCGCCGACCGGGCCCGCCGGGCCGGCCGCCGCTGCTCCTCCATCGTCGGCCCCGCCGGGTCCACCGCCGACCTGTGGCGGCTGCTGGAACCCCAGTGGGGCCCGGCCCGCGACGTCCGCCGCCGGCAGCCGCTCATGGTCACCGACAGCCTGCCGGCCGGCATCGCCCCGGACCCCTACGTCCGCCGCGTCCGCAAGGACGAGATGGAAACGCTCATGCCGGCGTGTGTGGCGATGTTCACCGAGGAGGTCGGGATCTCCCCGCTCGCCGGCGACGGGGGCCTCCTCTACCAGGCCCGCGTCGCCGAACTCGTCGGCTCCGGCCGCGCGTTCGCCCGCTTCGACGCGGACGGCAAGGTCGTCTTCAAGGCGGAGATCGGCGCCGCGACGGACCGCGCCTGCCAGATCCAGGGCGTGTGGGTGGCCCCCGAGTACCGCGGCACGGGCCTGGCCGCCCCCGGCATGGCGGCCGTGCTGCGCTACGCCCTCGCCGACGTCGCCCCGGTCGTCAGCCTCTACGTGAACGACTTCAACACGGCGGCCCGCAGGACGTACCAAAGAGTCGGCTTCCAGGAGGTCGGCGCCTTCATGAGCGTGCTCTTCTGATCGGACCTGAGGGGAGCCGGCCCCAGGGGCGCGGGGAACTGCGCGACGAGCCAGAGACGGCCCGCACCCGGCTGACAAACGTAACGCCCCTGTAGGCTCCCCGCCATGGACCTCGTGATCGGCCCACTCGACCTCCCCGCCCACGTCGACGAGGCCCTGGCCGTCCAAGCCGTGGCCTTCGGCCTGGGCCCGGACGAGGTAGCCGTCCGCCGCCAGATCGTCCTGCGCCACATGACGTACCCGGGCGCCCGCGCCCTCGGCGCGAAAGAGGGCGGAAACCTCGTAGGGTTCGTCTACGGCATGCCCAACGACCGCACCCACTGGTGGTCCACCGTCGTGGAGCCCTATCTCAGAGCCAACCACCACGACCACTGGCTCGACGACTCCTTCGTGATCACGGAACTGCACGTCCACCCCGCCCACCAGAGCCGCGGCATCGGACGCACCCTGATCACCACCATCACCGACGGCGCCGCCGAACCCCGCTCGATCCTCTCCGCGATCGACACCGAGAGCCCCGCCCGCGCCCTCTACCGTTCCCTCGGCTACCAGGACCTCGCCCGCCAGGTCCTCTTCCCCAGCGCCCCCAAGCCGTACGCCGTGATGGGCGCCCCGCTGCCCCTGCGCCGCGGATAACGGATTTCCGCCCCCGCGCACCCCCCGGATAACCTCCTGCCATCACCTACACGCAGCAGGAGCAGAGGAACCATGGCGAACGCACCGGTCCAGCGCATGTCCCAGTTGATGGCGAAGACGTTGCGCGACGACCCGGCGGACGCCGAGGTCCTCAGCCACAAGCTCCTCGTCCGCGCCGGGTACGTGCGCCGTACCGCCGCCGGCATCTGGAGCTGGCTGCCGCTCGGCAAGCGGGTCCTGTCCAACGTGGAGCGCATCGTCCGCGAGGAGATGGACGCGATCGGCGCCCAGGAGGTGCTGCTCCCCGCCATCCTGCCGCGTGAGCCGTACGAGGCCACCGGCCGCTGGGAGGAGTACGGCCCCGAGCTGTTCCGTCTCCAGGACCGCAGGGGCGGCGACTACCTCCTCGGCCCCACCCACGAGGAGATCTTCACCCTGCTGGTGAAGGACCAGGCGTCCTCCTACAAGGACCTGCCCGTGGTCCTCTACCAGATCCAGAACAAGTACCGCGACGAGGCCCGGCCCCGCGCGGGCATCCTGCGCGGCCGCGAGTTCCTGATGAAGGACTCCTACTCCTTCGACACCGAGGACGAGGGCCTCGCCAAGTCCTACGCCCTGCACCGCGAGGCCTACCAGAAGATCTTCGCGCGCCTCGGCCTCGACTACCGCATCTGCGCCGCCACCGCCGGCGCCATGGGCGGCTCCAAGTCCGAGGAGTTCCTCGCCCCGGCCGAGGCCGGCGAGGACACCTTCGCCGACTGCCCGAACTGCGACTTCGCCGCCAACACCGAGGCGATCACGTACGAGTTGAAGTCCGTCGACGCCTCCGCTGTCCCGGCCGCCGAGGACATCCCGACCCCCGACACCCCGACCATCGAGACCCTGGCCGCCTCCCTCGGCGTCCCGGCCTCCGCCACGCTGAAGAACCTGCTGGTCAAGGTCGACGGCGAGATCGTCGCCGTCGGCGTCCCCGGTGACCGCGAGGTCGACATGGACAAGGTCGAGGCCCACTTCGCCCCGGCCGCCGTCGAGCTGGTCACCGAGACGGACTTCGCGACCCGCCCCGACCTGGTGCGCGGCTACGTCGGACCGCGGGGCCTGGAGAAGGTCACCTACATCGCCGACCCGCGCGTGGCACCCGGCACGGCCTGGATCACCGGCGCCAACAAGGCCGGCACGCACACGAAGAACGTCGTCGCGGGCCGCGACTTCGAGGTCGGCGAGTACGTCGACGTCGTGGTCGTGCAGGAGGGCGACCCCTGCCCGAAGTGCGGCACCGGCCTCGTCCTCGACCGCGCCATCGAGATCGGCCACATCTTCCAGCTCGGCCGCAAGTACACCGACGCCCTCAAGCTCGACGTCCTCGGCCAGAACGGCAAGCCGGTCCGCGTCACCATGGGCTCCTACGGCGTCGGCGTCTCCCGCGCGGTCGCCGCCCTCGCCGAGCAGAGCGCCGACGACAAGGGCCTGTGCTGGCCCCAGGAGGTCGCCCCGGCCGACGTCCACGTGGTCGCCGCCGGCAAGGCCCTCCAGACCGAACTGGCCCTCGACATCTCCGAGAAGCTGGCCAAGGCCGGTGTCCGCGTCCTGGTCGACGACCGCCCCGGCGTCTCCCCGGGCGTCAAGTTCACGGACTCCGAGCTGATCGGCGTACCGCAGATCCTGGTGGCCGGCCGGCGCGCGGCCGACGGCGTGGTGGAGCTGAAGGACCGCCGCACCGGCGAGCGCGAGGAGCTGACGGTCGAGGAGGCCATCGCCCGGCTCACCGCCTGAGCGTGCGCGCCCTGTGGGCGCTCCGGTCCTCCGGAGCGCTCACAGCCAGGCCGCGAACTCCAGCAGCAGCTCCGCGTCCCGGGGCCGCCCGACCCGCCCCGCCCGCACACCGGACTCCACGGCCCGGAACAGCGTCCATCCGCGCAGCCGCTCCTGGTCCACGTCCAGGGACTCGGCCAGCCGCTTCACCCGGCGCCGGGTCGTGGCCGCGCCGGACGGCTGGGCGATCAGATCCTCCACCCGGTCGCGCACCAGCCGCGCCAGATCGAAGGCGCACTCGCCGACCACCGGGTCGGGGCCCACGGCGAGCCATGGCATCCGCTCCCCGGCGAGCACCTTGCTCTGGCGGAACGTGCCGTGCAGCAGCCGGTGTTCGGGCGGCCCGGCCAGCAGCTCCTCGCGCGCCGCGAGTGCCAGGTCGACGAGCGGGGCCACCTCGGGATCGGCCCCCGCCCGCGCCCGCATCGCCTCGGCCTGCCGCCCGGTCCGCTCGGCCACGGTCTCGAAGGGGAAATCGGACGGCGGCTCCACCCACAGCCGCCGCAGCGTCCCCGCAGCCTCCAGCAGCGCCTTCGCCTCCGGCAGCGACCGCACCGACACATCGGGATGCAGCCGCTCCAGCAGCAGCGCACCCTCGGCCGTGAAGGGTTCCACCAGCTGTACGGCACCCAGACCGCCCCAGTGCGCGAGCGCGGCCCGCTCCGCCTCCGGGCGGGCCCGGACCGGTGCCAGCTTGAGCACGGCGGGTGTCCCGTCGGCCGTCCGCACCAGTACGACCAGGCTGCTGCGCCCGCCGGGCACCTGCACACGCTCCACGGTCAACTCGCGTAGAGCGACGGCCCGCCGCGCCGCCTCGGGCAGCTTCTCCAGCCAGTCGTCACCGTCCGGTGCCGTCTCACCGAGCGCCCTGACCAGGCGCTTCGGCGGTTCGAAAACCATGCGCGAGTCGTTCCCTTCGTACTGTCCGCGGTGCGTGCCCTACGGGGTCACGCCGTGGGCGCGGCCGCGGGCGGAGCCGTGTCCGCCCGCTCGGCGAGCCCAGGGAAGGCTACGCTCTCGCCCCGCCACCGCACCGCACGCACCGCGGCCTCCCGCAGCGCCTCGGCCGCCAGCACCCGCCGCCCGCCGGCCGCCGCGCGCACCAGATCCGAGTAGACCCCGGCCACCCGGTCCTCCAGCTCGGCGGCGAGCCGCACGGCGGCCCCGGCGTCCGACACCGGGAACGGCAGCGCGTACCCGGCGGCCGCGGCCGCGGGCCTGCCACCCAGGTCCTTCACCTCGCGCGCCAGCGCATCCCTGCGCGCCCGGTGCGCGTCGTACGCCCTGTGTGCCTCAACGCGCTGCCCGTCGCCGATCCGCCCGCCGACGACGCCGTACCCGTACACCGCCGCGTGCTCGGCGGCCAGCGCCGCCTGGAGGGCCCGCAGCTCCTGGTCCTTCGCGTCGCTCACGCGTCCCCCTCCGTCAGCAGATAGACGTGCGCCGCCCCGGCGGCCGCCACCGAGGCCAGCAGCCGCGCCAGCTCGCCCTCCACCCCGACCAGTGCCTTGGCCCGCCGGTCGGCGAGTTCCCGCTCCGAGGAAGCGAGCGAGGCGAGCGCGTCCCGGTCGTTCCCCGGCACGGCGGCGGCCGAGGGCGAAGAGGGAGAGGCGGAAGGAGAGGGAGAGGCAGCCGCCTTCCGGCCGCCGCCGAACGCCCGCGCGTGCCGTACGACCTCCTCCCGCAGCGGTCGCAGCCACTCCGCGAGCCCCGGGCGGGCGGCGATCACCGCGTCATACCGCTCGACCAGCTCCTCGCTGTCCCGCACCGCACGCGCGCGTGCCCTGTGGTCGGCGGCCGACGGGCCGTCGCCCGGGTCACCGGAGTCCTCGTCGCCGGCGGTGCAGCCCGCCAGGGCGAGGGCCGCCGGGCCGACGGCCAGCAGGCTCCTTCTTCGCGGCCCCGAGCGGGCGCGCGGCGATGGGGAAAACGGCACTTCGGACGTCCTCGGGGGGCTCGTACGAGAAAGAAGCGACTGGCAGGGCTGCACGCCCGTGATCACGGTACCCGGGCCTTGGCCCGGGACCACTCAGCGGCACCGTTCGTCACCGGGTGGACGGCAACACTCCCTGCGACCGGATACCCTTTGACCAGACACGCGCCCCATCCCACAACAGCACACGCGGCCGAGGAGTCACCCGGATGAGCACCACCCAGAGCGAGAGGCTGCGAGAACTACTGGAACCGCTCGTCAGCTCTCAGGGCCTGGACCTCGAAGAGATCGAAGTGGACTCCGTCGGACGCAAGCGTGTGCTGCGCGTGGTCGTCGACTCGGACACGGGCGCCGACCTGGACCAGATCGCCGATGTGAGCCGCGCGCTCTCGGCGAAGCTCGACGAGTCGGACGCGATGGGCGAGGGGGAGTACACCCTCGAGGTCGGCACCCCGGGCGCGGAGCGCCTCCTCACGGAACACCGGCACTACGTGCGCGCCCAGGACCGCCTGGTGAAGTTCCAGCTGGCCGAGGGCGGCGAGCTGGTCGCCCGGATCCTGAAGGTCGACGACGACGGTGTCGACACCGAGATCCCCGGAGTCAAGGGCCGCAAGCCCACCGCCCGCAGACTCGCCTTCGACGACATCGTCCGGGCGCGTGTTCAGGTCGAGTTCAGCCGCAAGGACAACAAGAAGGAAGAGGAGGCGTAGCCGTGGACATCGACATGAGCGCCCTGCGGGGCTTGGTTCGGGAGAAGGAGATCTCCTTCGACCTGCTGGTCGAGGCGATCGAGTCGGCCCTCCTCATCGCCTACCACCGCACCGAGGGAAGCCGCCGTCACGCGCGCGTGGAGCTCAACCGGCAGACCGGCCATGTGACCGTGTGGGCGAAGGAGGACCCCGACGACCTCGAGGAGGGCCAGGAGGCCCGCGAGTTCGACGACACCCCCACGGGCTTCGGCCGTATCGCCGCCACCACGGCCAAGCAGGTCATCCTGCAGCGCCTGCGCGACGCCGAGGACGACGCGACGCTCGGTGAGTACGCCGGCCGCGAGGGCGACATCGTCACCGGCGTCGTCCAGCAGGGCCGCGACCCGAAGAACGTGCTCGTCGACATCGGCAAGCTCGAGGCCATCCTGCCGGTGCAGGAGCAGGTGCCGGGCGAGACCTACCAGCACGGCATGCGCCTGCGGTCGTACGTCGTCCGGGTGGCCAAGGGCGTACGCGGCCCGTCCGTGACGCTGTCCCGTACGCACCCCAATCTGGTGAAGAAGCTGTTCGCCCTGGAGGTGCCGGAGATCGCCGACGGGTCCGTGGAGATCTCCGCGATCGCCCGCGAGGCCGGTCACCGGACGAAGATCGCCGTCCGCTCCACCCGGTCCGGCCTGAACGCCAAGGGCGCCTGCATCGGCCCCATGGGCGGCCGTGTGCGCAACGTGATGGGCGAGCTGAACGGCGAGAAGATCGACATCGTCGACTGGTCGGAGGACCCGGCCGAGATGGTGGCGAACGCGCTGTCCCCGGCCCGTGTCTCCAAGGTGGAGATCGTGGACATGGCGACCCGGTCGGCCCGGGTGACCGTGCCCGACTACCAGCTCTCCCTGGCCATCGGCAAGGAAGGGCAGAACGCCCGGCTCGCCGCCCGGCTGACCGGCTGGCGGATCGACATCCGCCCGGACACGGAACCGGCGGGGAACGGCTCCGGAGAGTAGCTCCGGGGAATAGATCCAAGCCGCGGGTCGTTCAGATCACGACAGGTTCATGCGCGGCAACTGTTCGAATCCTGCCCCAAAGGGGTCAGGCGCGTACGGGGAGGTAGACTTAACGGTGTCTGGCCGGACGCGCGTCCGCGCATGCCCTGAACGCACTTGTGTGGGGTGTCGGGAGCGAGCGGCCAAGGCCGATCTGTTGCGGATCGTGTTGATCGAGGACGCATGCGCCCCTGATCCTCGCGGTACGCTGCCCGGCCGGGGTGCGTACGTACACCCCGCCCAGATCTGTCTCGACCAGGCGGTACGCCGACGGGCGTTCACGAGGGCACTGCGCGCCCCGGGACCGCTCGACACAAAGGCGTTGCGCCGATACGTCGAGCAGACAACAGTTGCCGACCAGGCAACACGGTAAAGACGTGTCGCACGGAACACCGTGCGGCTTGGTACCTCGCGAGTCGAAAGCAGGTCGAGATTGCGATGAGCACTCGATGAGTACGCGATGAGTACGCCCATGAACTAGCGACGGTCCGGACGTAACCCGGACCTCAAAGGAGCGAAGTGGCTAAGGTCCGGGTCTACGAACTCGCCAAGGAGTTCGGTGTAGAGAGCAAGGTCGTCATGGCCAAGCTCCAGGAACTCGGTGAATTCGTCCGTTCGGCGTCTTCGACGATCGAAGCGCCCGTCGTACGCAAACTGACTGACGCCTTCCAGGGTGGCGGCAACGGCAAGTCCGCCGCGAAGCCCGCAGCCCCCAAGAAGGCCGCCCCCCGTCCCGCCGCGCCCTCTCCGGCGCAGGCGGCACGTCCGGCTGCCCCGAAGCCGCCGGCGGCGCCCAAGCCCGCCGCGGCCCAGGAGCCGTCGGCTCCCGCAGCCCCGTCGGCCCCCGCGCCGACCCCGGGTCCGCGTCCGACGCCGGGCCCCAAGCCCGCGCCGCGTCCGGCCCCGGCCGCGCCCGAGTTCACGGCGCCGCCCGCTGCGGCTCCGTCCCCGGCCGCGCCGAAGCCCGCCGGCGGGCGCCCCGGCGCCCCCAAGCCCGGTGGTGGCCGCCCCTCCGGCGGTCCCGGCCAGGGCCAGGGCGGCCAGGGCCGTCCCGGCGGCGAGCGTGGCCCGCGTCCCGGTGCTCCGGCGCCGCGTCAGGGCGGTTCCCGTCCGGCCGGTCCGCGTCCGGGCAACAACCCCTTCACCTCCGGTGGCTCCACCGGAATGGCGCGCCCGCAGGCGCCCCGTCCGCAGGGTGGCCGTCCCGGCCCCGGCGGCCAGGGTGGCGGCCCCCGTCCCCAGGCGCCCGGCGCCCAGGGCGGCGGCGGTCCGCGTCCGCAGGCTCCGGGCGGCAACCGTCCGAGCCCGGGCTCGATGCCGCGTCCGCAGGGCGGCGGTCCGCGTCCCGGCGGCGGCCCCGGCGGCCCGCGTCCGAACCCCGGCATGATGCCGCAGCGTCCGGCTGCCGGCCCGCGTCCCGGTGGCGGTGGCCCCGGCGGCCGCGGTCCCGGTGGCGGCGGTCGTCCCGGTGGCGGCGGCGGTCGCCCGGGTGGCGGCGGCTTCGCCGGTCGTCCCGGTGGCGGCGGCGGCTTCGCCGGTCGTCCGGGTGGTCCCGGTGGCGGTGGCGGCGGTTTCGCCGGTCGTCCGGGTGGTCCCGGCGGCGGCGGTCGTCCCGGCTTCGGTGGCCGTCCCGGTGGCCCCGGTGGCCGTGGTGGCACGCAGGGTGCCTTCGGTCGTCCGGGTGGTCCCGCCCGTCGCGGCCGCAAGTCGAAGCGGCAGAGGCGCCAGGAGTACGAGGCCATGCAGGCCCCGTCGGTCGGCGGTGTGATGCTGCCTCGCGGCAACGGCGAGACCGTTCGCCTGTCGCGCGGTGCCTCCCTCACCGACTTCGCGGAGAAGATCAACGCCAACCCGGCGTCGCTCGTCGCGGTCATGATGAACCTCGGCGAGATGGTCACTGCCACGCAGTCCGTCTCCGACGAGACGCTCCAGCTCCTCGCCGGCGAGATGAACTACACGGTTCAGATCGTCAGCCCGGAGGAGGAGGACCGCGAGCTCCTCGAGTCCTTCGACATCGAGTTCGGCGAGGACGAGGGCGACGAGGAGGACCTGATGGTCCGCCCGCCCGTCGTCACCGTCATGGGTCACGTCGACCACGGTAAGACCCGGCTCCTCGACGCCATCCGCAAGACGAACGTCATCGCGGGCGAGGCCGGCGGCATCACCCAGCACATCGGTGCCTACCAGGTTGCGACCGAGGTCAACGAGGAAGAGCGCAAGATCACCTTCATCGACACCCCGGGTCACGAGGCGTTCACCGCCATGCGTGCCCGTGGTGCGAGGTCGACCGACATCGCGATCCTGGTCGTCGCGGCCAACGACGGCGTCATGCCGCAGACGGTCGAGGCGCTCAACCACGCGAAGGCGGCCGAGGTCCCGATCGTCGTCGCGGTCAACAAGATCGACGTCGAGGGCGCGGACCCGACCAAGGTGCGCGGTCAGCTGACCGAGTACGGCCTCGTGGCCGAGGAGTACGGCGGCGAGACCATGTTCGTCGACATCTCCGCCAAGCAGGGTCTGCACATCGACTCCCTGCTGGAGGCCGTGGTCCTCACGGCCGACGCCTCGCTCGACCTGCGGGCCAACCCGAACCAGGACGCGCAGGGCATCTCGATCGAGTCCCGTCTCGACCGCGGCCGTGGTGCCGTGTCGACGGTCCTCGTCCAGCGCGGCACGCTGCGGGTCGGCGACACCATGGTGGTCGGCGACGCGTACGGCCGAGTCCGGGCGATGCACGACGACAACGGCAACAGCGTTGCCGAGGCCGGTCCCTCGACGCCGGTTCAGGTCCTGGGCCTGACCAACGTCCCGGGCGCGGGCGACAACTTCCTGGTGGTCGACGAGGACCGTACGGCCCGTCAGATCGCCGAGAAGCGCGCCGCCCGTGAGCGGAACGCCGCGTTCGCCAAGCGCACGCGCCGTGTCTCGCTCGAGGACCTGGACAAGGTGCTCAAGGCCGGCGAGGTCCAGCAGCTGAACCTGATCATCAAGGGTGACGCTTCTGGTTCGGTCGAGGCGCTCGAGTCCTCCCTGCTCCAGCTGGACGTCGGCGAAGAGGTCGACATCCGGGTCCTGCACCGCGGCGTCGGTGCGGTCACGGAGTCCGACATCGACCTGGCGATGGGCTCGGACGCGATCGTCATCGGCTTCAACGTCCGCGCTGCCGGACGTGCCCAGCAGATGGCGGAGCGCGAGGGCGTGGACGTCCGCTACTACTCGGTCATCTACCAGGCGATCGAGGAGATCGAGGCGGCCCTCAAGGGCATGCTCAAGCCGGAGTACGAAGAGGTCGAGCTCGGTACGGCGGAGATCCGCGAGGTCTTCAAGTCGTCCAAGCTGGGCAACATCGCGGGTGTTCTCATCCGCTCCGGCGAGGTCAAGCGGAACACCAAGGCCCGCCTGCTGCGCGATGGCAAGGTCATCGCGGAGAGCCTCAACATCGAGGGCCTGCGTCGCTTCAAGGACGACGTCACCGAGATCCGCGAAGGGTTCGAGGGCGGTATCAACCTCGGCAACTTCAACGACATCAAGGTCGACGACGTCATCGCGACGTACGAGATGCGCGAGAAGCCGCGGGTCTGACCCACGGTTTCCACCGACCGGCCGACGCGGCACCCGCCGCGTCGGCCGGCTGGCCGTTGGCACGCGGGTCCGGGGCGGAGCCCCGGACAGCACCTCGAACCCACCGCGTCGGGCGGGTGGCGGGCAAAGGAAAACCCCGTCGAGCCACCGGCAGGTTCGCGGTACCGTTCTTGATGTCCCTGCCACCCAAACCGCAGGGCCATCGATCCCGTACCGGCGGGTCATCCGGATACACATGTACGTGGGGACTCTGTCCTTCGACCTGCTCCTCGGCGACGTCCGGTCGCTGAAGGAGAAGCGCTCCGTCGTCCGCCCCATCGTCGCCGAGCTCCAGCGCAAGTACGCGGTGAGCGCGGCCGAGGTGGACCATATGGACCTCCATCGCAGGGCCGTCGTCGGCCTCGCGTTGGTGTCCGGCGACGCGGGGCACCTGAGCGAGGTACTCGACCGGTGCGAACGGCTGGTCGCCGCCCGCCCCGAGGTGGAGCTGCTGTCCGTCAGGCGGCGCTTCCACGGCGAAGACGACTGACGACCCAGAGAACGACCCAGACAGGAAAGAACGGGAGACGGACCAGTGGCCGACAACGCGCGGGCTAAAAGGCTGGCGGACCTCATCCGAGAGGTGGTGGCCCAGAAGCTGCAGCGCGGGATCAAGGACCCGCGGCTCGGCTCGCACGTCACCATCACGGACACCCGGGTCACGGGTGACCTGCGGGAGGCGACCGTCTTCTACACCGTGTACGGGGACGACGAGGAGCGCAACGAGGCCGCAGCCGGCCTGGAGAGCGCCAAGGGCATCCTGCGCTCCGAGGTGGGCCGGGCCGCCGGTGTGAAGTTCACGCCGACCCTGACCTTCGTCATGGACGCCCTCCCCGACACGGCCCGCAACATCGAGGACCTCCTCGACAAGGCGCGCCAGTCCGACGAGAAGGTACGCGAGGCCTCCGCCGGCGCGAAGTACGCCGGTGAAGCCGACCCGTACCGCAAGCCGGACGAGGACGACGAGACGGACGACACCGCCGAATGACCCAGAAGCACACCACGCCCGACGGCCTCGTCATCGTCGACAAGCCGTCGGGCTTCACTTCGCACGACGTCGTCGCCAAGATGCGCGGCATCGCCAGAACACGACGCGTCGGGCACGCAGGCACCCTCGACCCGATGGCGACGGGCGTCCTCGTCCTCGGCGTCGAGAAGGCGACCAAGCTCCTCGGCCACCTCGCGCTGACCGAGAAGGAGTACCTGGGCACCATCCGGCTCGGGCAGAACACCCTCACGGACGACGCCGAGGGGGAACTCACCTCCTCCGCCGACGCCTCCAAGGTCACCCGCGAGGCCGTCGACGCGGGAGTCGCCAGGCTGACCGGCGACATCATGCAGGTGCCGTCCAAGGTCAGCGCCATCAAGATCAACGGGGTGCGGTCCTACAAGCGGGCCAGGGAGGGCGAGGAGTTCGACATCCCGGCCCGGCCCGTCACGGTCTCGTCGTTCGGCGTGTACGACGTCAGGGACGCCGTCGCCGAGGACGGCACGCCCGTACTCGACCTGGTCGTGTCGGTCGTCTGCTCCTCCGGTACGTACATCCGGGCCCTGGCCCGCGACCTGGGCGCCGACCTCGGCGTGGGCGGTCATCTCACCGCCCTGCGCCGTACCCGCGTCGGCCCCTACAAGCTGGACGCGGCCCGGACGCTCGACCAGCACCAGCAGGAGCTGACCGTGATGCCGATCGCCGAGGCCGCGACGGCCGCCTTCCCGCGCTGGGACGTCGACGCCCGGCGGGCCAAGCTGCTCACCAACGGCGTACGGCTGGAGATGCCCGACGAGTACGCGGGCTCCGGCCCCGTCGCCGTCTTCGACCCGGAGGGCCGCTTCCTCGCCCTCGTCGAGGAGCAGCGGGGCAAGGCCAAGAGTCTGGCCGTCTTCGGCTGACGCTGACCTGGGGGACCTGGGGCCGGTGTCCGCCCGTGGAGCGGCGACCACGGGGTACCTCCACTGCCGCCGCTCCACGGTCCCCCCTCGGTTCCCCCACCCCTAGGGTGTATCCAGCCATCCCCGTCGGTTCACCCGTCCGTGCGGGCGCTCGGAGTGAACCGGGGGAGCGGAAGGGGGCGCTTTCGGCGAGCGGCCTGTCCGGCTGATCATCTCGCCCCTACCGTCGAACGCGAGGGCAGGGGTGTACGGCGGGGAGGCTCGACGATGGCGTCGCGGAACCGGTCCCGGGAGTCGGACGGCAGCGCACGGGACTCCCAGGAGCGCGCCGGAACAGCGGATCAGGCAACAGCGGACAGGACAACGGCCGATCGGGCACCGGAGGCAGCGGAGCAGGCGGGCCGGGCCCTCGACGAAGCCCTCGTCCGTGTCCACGACCCCGCAGGCCGCCCCCGCGGCACCGGGTTCCTGGCCGACCACCGCGGCACGCTCGTCACCAGCCACGAGGCCGTCGACGGACTGCCCCGGCTCGTGCTCCTCGGGGCCGGGGACCGCCGCCGTGTCGTGACCGCCGACGCGATCACTCCGCTGCCCGCCCTTGACCTGGCCCTCGTACGGACCGACGGCCTCGAGGTGCCGCCGCTGCCGGTCACGGTGCGGGACGGGACCCGGACGGGCGCCTATGTGCGGATCGCCGCCGGCGGCTGGCGCGAGGCACGTGTCCTGGGCCAGGGCACCGCGACGTACACGGCCACGAACCGTGTCCACCGCCTCGACGCGCTGGAGCTGGCGGTCGGAACGGCCGGGCGGGACGCGCTGCGGCCGGCCGGCGGAGCGGCCGGCGGCCCCGTGCTCGACGCCGCGACCGGCGCCGTCGTAGGCGTGCTCGGCACGGCGCTCAGCTCCGGCCACCGCGACGTCGGGTTCGCCGTGCCCCTGGATCCCCGGGTCTCCGGAGCAACGGGCCCACTCGCCGAACTGCTGGCCGAGAACGCGGCGACGGTCCCCGCGTACGGCGACGATCTCAACCTGGCCGGGGTACTGGAGCTGACCGGCACATCGGTGGCACAGAACGGCCCCGCCTGCCTCCCGGAACCGGTGGAACGGGCGGCTGCGACGGCCGAGTTCAGCGCCTTCACGGCAGGCCCGGCCGTCGTCCTCGGCCTCGTCGGGCCGCCCGGCAGCGGCCGAACGACGGAACTCGCGGCGCTCGCGGCCCGCCGGGGCCGCGACGGGCAGCCCACGCTGTGGCTGCGCGGCTCCGAACTGCGGGACGACGACGCGTCGGTGGCGGACGCGGCGGGCAGGGCGCTGACCCGGGCCGCCCTCGCCGTGGCAGCCGACCGCGCCCCCTTCCCGGCCGACCTGGGCGACATCACGCCCGAGCGCCTCGCCGGCCTCGCCCGTGCCCTCGGCCGCCCCCTGCTGCTCGCCCTCGACGGCCCCGAGGAGATGCCGCAGGCCCTGGCCCGCCGTCTGGCCTCGTGGACGGACGCGACGGTGCGGTGGCTGCGGGAGACGGGAGTGCGGCTGGTGGTGGCATGCCGGGCGGAGTACTGGGAGGAGGTGCCGTTCCCGGGGGAGGTACTGCACCGGCCGGGAGGCGCGGGGGAGCGGGTCGCTTGTGTACGCCTCGGGGATCTCACCGAGGACGAGGCACGGGAGGCCCGCCTGCGGCACGGCATCCCGGACGGCGCCCTCGCCGACGCGGACGCCCGGCACCCCCTGGCCCTCCGGCTGCTCGCCGAGATCCGGACCGCCCTCGACGGTGCCCCCGATGCGCCCGCCGCCGGCGCCGACCGGCACGACGTCTTCGCGGCCTACCTGGACCTGATGTCCCTGCGCATCGCCGCGCGCCTGGCCGACGGGAACGGGATGAGCGGCACCGCCGTACGCCGGCTGGCCGCCAAGGTCTCGGGGCAGGTGCACCAGGCCGCCCGGCGCGGCCTCGGTCCCGGGCCAGGGGATCTGGACCGGGAAGCGTTCGACGCGGTGTTCCCATGGGGGCCCGCCCCCGCGCGGCTCGGGGGCGGGACCGGCTGGGCGCGGGCCGTCCTCGCCGAGGGCCTGCTCGTGCCCGCCGGACCCGGCTACCGCTTCGCCCACGAGGAACTCGCCGACTGGCTCCAGGGCATGCACCTCGACCTCGACGAGGCACTGCTGGCCCTCGTCCACCGAGGACGGGAATCGCGGTCCGACCCCGTCCCGCACCATCGCATCGGACCCGTGGTCCAGGCCCTGCTGTTCCTCGCCCGCCAGCACGGCACCGGTCGGCCGGCCTCCCGGCTGGCGGACCTGGTGCACGCCCTGGACGCCGACCCACGGTCCTGGTGGGCCGCCCGGCTGCTCGCCGGGACCCTGTCGGCCGTGCCCGACGCGACGCCGTACACCGAGGTGCTGCGGCTGCTCGCCGACCGGATCGTCGCCTGGCGACGGCAGCGGCGGCCCGTGCCGGAGGAGGTCGGGCCCGCCTTCTGGACCGGCCTGCGGCTGCCGCAGGACGTGCGCCTAGGCCTGCTGCGGCGGCTGGTCCACGCCGACGGCCCGCCGTGCGAGGCCGGTCCCCGCTTCCTGGACGCCGTGGCGCGGCTGCTCACCGCCGACCCCACGCGGGTGCAACCGCTGCTCGCCGACTGGTTCGACGACGAGCGGCCGCTGCCCGCCACCCCGGACGCGACGGTGGCCACGGCCGCGCAGGCGCTGCTGCACACCCATCGCCGGCGGGCCCTGGACGAGCTGACGGACGTGCTCGTCGACCGTGCTCACCGGCGCGCCGACGAACTGCTCGCCGTGCTGGCCGAGGAGGAACCCTCGGCGGTGTGCCGGGCCGTGGACCGGTGGGCGCTCGACGAGCGGCCCGCGCGCCGGGAGGCCGCGGTGGCGCACGGACTGCGCGTCGCACCCCACGCGAGCACAGGAGACGACCGCGCCCTCCTGCGCTACGCGGCCCTCGCCCTGCTCGCCCGCCCCGCCGGCCACACCCTGCACGGCGGCGCGCTGGCCCTCCTCGTCCAGGACCCGCACACCCAGGCCAAGTACCTCCCGCGGGCGCTGGAGCGCTTCGCGGCGGGCGACCCGCGCTTCCCTCAGGACGTGCCGGCCCGTGCCCTGCCGGCCCACCCCGAGCCGGTCCTCGGCGCCTTCGCGGCACGACTGCGGCGGCCGGACGCGGAGGAGGCACTGCGGGCGCTCGTCGACGCCACCCCGCCCGGCCTGGCCCGGAGGGTCGCCGCACTGGTCCGGGAGGCGGCGGAGCAGCGGCCGGAACTCGCCGGGCAGCTGGCCGCGTACGTCGACCAGCGGCTCGACCGGGGCCCTGAAGCCCGTGCCGTGCTGCTGCCCCTGGTCACCGGCCTGCTGGACGGCGGGACGGTACGGCTGCGGTGCGCCCTCGCCGCCGTCCTCACCCCGCCCGGCATCCCCGCCTCCCGCCCGCTGCGCCGCGAGCTGCGCGACGCGCTCCTGGCCCGCGAGCACGACATCGACGTGCTGGACGCGCTGCTCCAGGCCGCCGCCCGGAACAGCGGCGACGACCTGCGCGACCTCGTCCACCGCGTCGGCCTGCTCCTCGTGCGCACCCCCGAGGGCGCAGGCCGCTTCGACCGTGCCCTGGTCGACCTGGGCCGGCACGTGCCCGGCTTCGCCGCCCGCGTGGCCGGCTGGCTCGCCGACGCGCCCGTGGAGTGGGCGGCGGTGGTCGGGCCGAGCTCGCTCCGGACGATCGAGAACCTGGCGGGCGTACGCGTCCCCGCCTGACCATGCCGATGCGGGCCCGAGGCATGGGGCATGGCACCCTTAGACCTGCGCACGAGGCAACCACGGACAACCACGGACACGGTTCGACGAGCTTTCGACAAGGAGCAGGCACAGTGCAGCGCTGGCGTGGCTTGGAGGACATCCCCCAGGACTGGGGGCGCAGCGTCGTCACCATCGGCTCCTACGACGGAGTCCACCGCGGACACCAGCTGATCATCCGGCATGCCGTGAACCGCGCCCGGGAGCTGGGGGTGCCCGCCGTCGTCGTCACCTTCGACCCGCACCCCAGCGAGGTCGTCCGGCCCGGCAGCCACCCTCCGCTGCTCGCCCCGCACCACCGCCGCGCCGAACTCATGGCCGGCCTGGGCGTGGACGCGGTGCTCATCCTCCCCTTCACCACCGAGTTCTCGAAGCTCTCCCCGGCCGACTTCGTCGTCAAGGTGCTCGTCGACAAGCTGCACGCCAAGGCCGTCGTCGAGGGCCCCAACTTCCGCTTCGGGCACAAGGCCGCCGGCAACGTGGAGTTCCTGGCCACGCAGGGCAAGACCTACGACTTCGAGGTCGAGGTCGTCGACCTGTACGTGACCGGTGAGGCGGGCGGCGGCGAGCCGTTCTCCTCCACGCTCACGCGGCGACTGGTCGCCGAGGGCGATGTCGAGGGCGCGGGGGAGATCCTGGGCCGTCCGCACCGGGTCGAGGGTGTCGTCGTCCGAGGTGCCCAGCGCGGGCGCGAGCTGGGCTTCCCGACGGCCAACGTCGAGACGCTGCCGCACACGGCCGTCCCTGCCGACGGTGTGTACGCCGGCTGGCTGCACGCCCAGGGCGAAGTGATGCCGGCCGCGATCTCCGTCGGTACGAATCCGCAGTTCGAGGGGACCGAGCGGACGGTGGAGGCGTATGCCATCGACCGGGTCGGGCTGGATCTGTACGGGTTGCATGTCGCTGTCGACTTCTTGGCGTTCGTGCGGGGGCAGGCCAAGTTCGAGACGCTTGACGCGTTGCTGGAGCAGATGGGACAGGACGTCAAGAAGTGCCGGGAGTTGGTGGCGGCGGAGGGGGCTGCCTAGTCCTCTTGAGTGTCGGCTGCGGGTGCGCTGTGGCTTGTCGCGCAGTTCCCCGCGCCCCTTCTAGGGCGATTTCGCAACTGCCCAGTGGCAGGCCACCTGGGAGTCTCCGCTCCCGTGCAGCACCTCCAAGTCCTGGCCCCTGCACGCGTCCGCCACGCCTGCTGCCTCCGCCTCGCCGCTCGACAGGATCTGGCAGCGGGCGTGGAAGCGGCAGCCGTTCGGTACACGTGACGGGTCCGGGGGCTCGCCGGTGAGGATCACCGGGGCGCCCGGGGCCTCCGGGAGCACGGACAGCAGGGCCTGGGTGTACGGATGCCGGGGTGCGGTCAGCACCTGTTCCACCGCGCCCGTCTCCACGATCCGGCCCAGATACATCACCGCGACCCGGTCGGCGATGTTCCACGCCAGACCCAGGTCGTGCGTGACGACCAGCGCGGACAGGCCCAGGTCGGTGCGCAGCCGCAGCAGCAGGGCGAGGATCTCACCGCGCACGGAGGCGTCCAGGGACGCCACCGGCTCGTCGGCGACGAGGAGTTCGGGCTCCAGGACGAGCGCGCCCGCGATGACGACCCGCTGGCGCTGCCCGCCGGACAGCTCGTGCGGATAGCGCAGGAAGAAGCGCTCCGGGGGCCGTAGCCCGGCCCGGGACAGGGCCTCGGCGACCGCGGTCCGCTCGTCGCCGCCGTACCCGTGGATGCGCAACCCCTCGGCGACCGCGTCGTACACCGTGTGCCGCGGGTTGAGCGAGCCGCTCGGGTCCTGAAGGACCAGCTGGACGCGCTTGCGGTACGCCTTCAGGGAGCGGCCGGAGTACTCCAGCGGGCGGCCGTCGAAGGTGACCTGGCCCGCGGTCGGCTCGACCAGGCCCAGCAGGGAGCGCGCCAGGGTCGTCTTGCCGCAGCCGGACTCGCCGACCAGCGCGACGATCTCGCCGGGCCGGATGTCGAGATCCACCCCGTCCACCGCGCGGGCCCGGGGCCCGCCGTGCCGGCCGGGGAACGTGACGTACAGGCCCTGGGCACTCAGCAGGGGTGCCGTGGTGACGTCGGATGTCGTGGGGGACATGGTCATGGCGTGCCGGGCCTCGCTTCCTCCAGGGCATCGGGCTTCTCGCGGGCTTCGTGCGCCGGATCACCGACCAGGACGCACGCCGCACGGCGTTCCGGCCCCGCCTCCCGCAGCATCGGGTCCTCCTCGGCGCAGGACTCCAGTGCCACCGGGCACCGGGGATGGAAGGTGCAGCCGGACGGCAGCGCGGCCGGGTCGGGCGGGTCGCCCGCCAGTCCCTGCGGCGCGAACCGGGACGCGGGGTCGCCGATGCGCGGGAACGCGGCGGAGAGGGCCTTGGCGTAGGGGTGCCGGGCGTCCTCGTACACCTGGGCCGCCGGGCCCTCCTCGACCACCCGGCCCGCGTACATCACCGCGAGCCGGTCGCAGGCGTCGGCGAGCACCGCGAGGTCGTGGCTGATCATGATCAGACCGAGGTCCTGGTCCGCCACGAGCTGCTCGATGAGCCGCAGGATCTGCGCCTGGATCATCACGTCGAGCGCGGTGGTCGGCTCGTCGGCGATGACCAGCCGCGGGTCGCAGGCCAGCGCCATGGCGATCATCACGCGCTGGCGCTGGCCGCCGGACAGCTCGTGCGGATAGGCGTCCGCGCGGGCGGCGGGCAGGCCCACCTGCTCCAGCAACTCGCCGGTCTTCTTCTTCGCCCCGGCCGGTGTCGCCTTCCTGTGCAGCAGGATCGGCTCGGCGATCTGGTCGCCGATGCGGTGCACGGCGTTCAGGGAGTGCATCGCGCCCTGGAAGACGACGGAGGCCCCGGCCCAGCGGACCGCCCGCACCCGGCCCCACTTCATCGTCAGCACGTCCTCGCCGTCGAGGAGCACCTCGCCGGTGATCCGGGTGCCCGTCGGAAGCAGTCGCAGCAGGGCCAGTGCCAGTGTGGACTTGCCGCAGCCGGACTCGCCGGCCAGGCCGAGCTTCTGGCCCGCGTCCAGGCGCAGGTCGACGCCGCGCACGGCGGCCGCCCCGCCCGCGTACGTCACCGCCAGGTCCCTGACGTCGAGCAGACTCAACGCGACACCCCCAGCCTGGGGTTGAGGACGGACTCCACGGCCCGTCCGCACAGCGTGAACGCCAGCGCCACCACGGCGATGGCGATGCCCGGCGGCACCAGGTACCACCAGTCCCCGGCACTGACCGCGCCCGCCTCCCGCGCGTCCTGGAGCAGCCCGCCCCACGACACGACCGTGGGGTCGCCCAGGCCGAGGAAGGCCAGCGTCGCCTCGGCGAGGATCGCCGAGGAGATGATCAGGGTCGTCTGGGCGAGCACCAGCGGCATGACGTTGGGCAGGACGTGCCGGGACATGATGTGTCCGTGCCCGCCGCCGAGCGCCTTGGCCCGCTCGATGTACGGCCGCGTCTCCACCGCCAGCGTCTGCGCCCGCACCAGCCGGGCCGTGGTCGGCCAGGTGGTGACGCCGATCGCCACGACGGTCGTGGTCAGCGAACGGGACATCACGGTGGCCAGGGCGATCGCCAGCACCAGCGTCGGCATCACCAGGAACCAGTCGGTGATCCGCATCATCACCGTCGCGTACCAGCCCTTGAAATGCCCGGCCGTCACCCCGATCAGCGTGCCGATCGCCACCGACAGCACGGCGGCGAGCAGCCCGACCAGCAACGACACCCGCGAGCCCCAGATCACCAGGCCCAGCAGGTCACGGCCGAACTGGTCGGTACCGAGAGGGAACTCGGCGCTCGGGCTCTGCATCGGACGCCCCGGCGCGTCGGTCACACTGCTCACGTCCGAGCCGACGAACAGCGGCGCGAACAACGCCAGCAGCGCGCACAACGCGAGCGCGGTCAGCCCGTACAGCCCCGCCCGCTCCGCGCGGTACTGCCGCCAGAAGCGGGCGACGGAGGCCCGGCGGCGCTGCCGGGAGAGGGCGCGCGGACTCAGGACGGTCTCGGTCGTCGTCATCGGGCCACCCGGGGGTCCAGCAGCGGATAGACCAGGTCGGCAAGAGTGTTCATCACGATCACCGCGGCGGCGAACACGAAGAACAGGCCCTGCACCAGCGGCAGATCGGGCACGCTCAGCGCCTGGTAGAACAGCCCGCCGAGCCCGGGCCAGGAGAACACCGTCTCCACGAGGATCACGCCCGCCACCGTCCGGCCCAGGTTGATGAAGATCAGCGTCACGGTCGGCAGCAGCGCGTTCGGCACGGCGTGCCGGCGCCGCACGAGATCGTCGCGCAGCCCCTTGGCCCGCGCGGTCGTCAGATAGTCGCTGCCCATCTCGTCCAGCAGCGCCGACCGCGTGACCAGCAGCGTCTGCCCGTACTCCACCGCCACCAGCGTCACCACCGGCAGCACCAGATGGTGCGCCACGTCGAGGACGTACGCGAAGCCCTCCTTGCCGCCCGACTCCATGCCGCCGGTGGGGAACATCCCGGGGAGCGGTCCGATGCCCACCGACAGCACGATGATCAGCAGCAGCCCGAGCCAGAAGGACGGGATGGAGTACAGCGTCAGCGCGAGACCGGTGTTGACCCGGTCCCCGACCGTGCCGCGCCGCCACGCCGAGCGCGTGCCGAGGAAGATGCCCAGCGCGGTGTACAGGACGAAGGCGGTCCCGGTGAGCAGCAGGGTGTTCGGCAGCGCCTCGGTGATCTTGTCGACGACGGGCGAGCGGAACTGGTACGACGTCCCGAAGTCGCCGGTGAGCGCCTTGCCGCAGTAGTCGGTGAACTGCCGCCAGAGCGGCAGGTCGAGCCCGAACTCCCTGCGGTAGGCGGCCAGCTGCTCGGCCGACACCTGACGGCCGCCCGTCATGGTCTTCACCGGGTCGCCGGGGATCAGCCGGAAGAGGAAGAAGCTGGTGACGAGCACGGCCAGCAGCGATACGGCGGCCCCGGCCACCTTGCCCGCCAGGTACCTCGGGTACGCGGAGCCCTTGCGTACCCGAGGCCCGGCCGCCGGTTCCCGCTCCTCGACCAGCGCGGGTGTCGCGTCAGCGGTCATGTGCGCCCGCTCGCCCGCGCTACTCGCGGTCCTCGGCGGTGGCCCGCCGCCGCAGGGCAGCGAACCCGCCGAGCCCGGCGAGGATGACGACACCGGCGACGATCGCGACCACGACCCCCGTCGACGACGCGTTGTCCGACGACCCGCCGGAGTCCGCGGGGACCGCCGACCACCAGCTCCAGTAGCCGTCCTGGCCGTAGATGTTCCCCGCCTTCGCCGGCATGGTGGTGATCGACTTGATCTGGTCCGTCCGGTAGGCCTCGACCGCGTTCGGATACGCCATGACGTTCATGTACCCGAGGTCGTACAGCCGCGACTCCATCTGCTGGACGATGTCCGCCCGTTTGGCGGGGTCGTACTCGGCGAGCTGCCGGGCGTAGAGCTCGTCGTACCTCTTGTCGCAGATGAAGTTGTCGGTGGCGCCCGTGTCCTCGGGGGTCGCCGGGAGGGCGCCGCAGGTGTGGATGGACATCACGAAGTCCGGGTCGGGGTTGACCGACCAGCCGTCGAACGCCAGGTCGTACTTCCCGGCGAGCCAGGGGTCGGTCACGTTGTCCAGGCAGTTCAGCTGGACGCCGATGCCGAGCTCGCCCCACCACTCCTGGAGGTACTTGCCGACCGCCTTGTCGTTCGGGTCGGTGGCGTGGCACAGCACGCGGTAGCTGATGGGCTTGCCGTCCTTGCCGACGCGCTTGCCGTCGCCGTTTTTCTTGTAGCCCGCCTGGTCGAGCAGCCGGGCCGCCTCGGCCGGGTCGTACGAGAGCTTCTGGTCCGCGGACGGTTTCCAGAAGTAGTTCTGGAAGCGCGGCGGGATGTAACCCTCGCCCTCGACGGCGTGTCCCTGGAACACCTTTTCGATGATGGCCTCGCGGTCGACGGCCATGAACAGCGCGTTGCGCACCCGCTGGTCCAGCAGGGAGGGGTGGCCGTCGCCGAACTTCTTGCCGTTCTTGGCTTTCGCGCCCGGGTTGGTGGCGAGGGCGTAGAAGCGGCGGCCGGGGGCGTCGTTGACCCGGATGTTGTCCGCGCCCTCCAGGGACGCCGCCTGAGCGGGCGTCAGGGACGGCGAACCGGCGACGAACGACACCTCGCCCTTGCGCAGCGCCGACACCGCCGCGTCCTGGTCCTTGTAGTAGCGGAAGACCACCTCGTCGAACTTCGGCCCGCCGCGCCAGAACCCCTTGTTGGCCTCGAGCCGGACGTAGCTGTCGGCCTTGTAGTCGGTCAGCGTGAACGGCCCGTTCCCGACGACGGGGAAGTTCTTGTCGTTGTTGAACTCGGAGAAGTCCGAGACCTTCTCCCACACGTGCTTCGGCACGATCGGCACATCGAGGGACGTCATCGTGGCCTGCGGCTTCTTCAGCTCGATGACCAGCTCGGTCGGGCTCGGGGCCGTCACCTTCTTGAAGTTGCCGACGTAGCTGCCGTTCGCCGTGGCCGCGCCCTCGTCGGTCATCATCTTGTTGAACGTCCACGCCGCGTCCTCGGCGGTGGCCTGCTTGCCGTCCGACCACTTGGAGTTCGAGCGGATCGTGTACGTCCAGGTCAGCTTGTCCGGCGACGACTCCCACTTGGTGGCCAGGCCCGGGATGGCGTGGTTGTCCTTGGGGTCGTAGTTGGTCAGGTACTCGTACATGAGCCGGTGGATGCTCGTACTGAGCAGCCGGACCGCCAGGAACGGGCTGAGCGAGTCCACGCTCTGCGCCACCGCGACGGTCAGCACCTTGCCGTCGTCGGCCGCCCGGGCCTGCTGGGGCGCCGGATCGAGCGGGGTCGCGAGCCCGGCGGTGAGGGTGAGCGCGGCCGCCCCGGCCATGGCGACGAGCCGGAGGCCGCGCGGGAGGCTGCGTGTCTGATCGTTCGTGCCCATGGTCGGACCTCGCGTCATCGCTCGGACGGGAAGGACGGGTTGATCAGCTGTCAGACGTTTGATGTGTGTGTATCAGCGGCCGTCTCCACCCGTCAACGGCGCGTTCACCCCTTGTGGCCTGCGGAAATAACGAATTGGCGAGCTTTCCGCACCCATTGGTCGAGACCACTGACGCCCTCCTGGCCAGGGGCTGGCAACGGATTTCGCCCCTGAACGCGCCGAAGCCCGCGCCGAGTGGGAACGGCGCGGGCCAGGAAGGCGAACGGCCCCTCGAAAGGGGCCGATCGGGTGAGGCGGTTACTGCGTCGGAGGCGGAGGCGGCGGGGTCTGACCGTCGGGCTGAGCCGGGTAGCCGGGCTGACCCGGCTGGCCCTGCTGGGGGTAGCCGTAGCCCGGCTGCGGGGGCGCGGCCGGGGGCTGCCCGGGCTGCGCGTACGGCTGCCCGGGCTGGGGCTGCTGCGGCTGCTGGGGATACGGCTGCTGGCCCGGCTGCGGGTACGGCGGCTGACCCGCGGCCTGCGGATACGGCTGACCCGGCTGGGCCGGGGGCTGGCCCGGCTGGGGGTAGGGCTGTCCGGGCTGCGCGTACGGCTGACCGGGCTGGGCGTACGGCTGTCCGGGCTGCGGCTGCTGCGGGTACGGGCCCGGCTGGCCGGGGAACGGCTGCCCGGGGACCTGCTGGTCGGGGCCCGGCTGGCCGGGGTACGGGGGCTGGCCCGGGACCTGCTGGCCCGGCAGCGGCGGGGCCGCGACCGGCGGCGGGTTGCCGTCGGAGGTCCACAGGCCGTGCGCCTGCTGGTGGCGGGTGAAGTCCTCGGCGATCAACGCCGCGAGGTTGAAGTACGCCTCCCGCACCTTCGGCCGCATCATGTCGAGGTTGACCTCCGCACCGGCGGAGAGATGCTCGTCGAACGGCACGACGACGACGCCACGGCAGCGCGTCTCGAAGTGCGACACGATGTCCTCGACCTTGATCATCTTGCCCGTCTCGCGCACACCCGAGATGACGGTGAGGGACCGCGAGACGAGGTCGGAGTACCCGTGCGCGGACAGCCAGTCCAGCGTCGTGCTCGCGCTGCTCGCACCGTCCACCGACGGAGTCGAGATGATGATGAGCTGGTCGGCGAGGTCCAGCACACCGCGCATGGCGCTGTAGAGCAGACCGGTACCGGAGTCGGTGAGGATCACCGGGTACTGCTTGCCCAGCACGTCGATCGCGCGCCGGTAGTCCTCGTCGTTGAAGGTCGTGGACACGGCCGGGTCGACGTCGTTGGCGATGATCTCCAGCCCGGACGGAGCCTGGGACGTGAAGCGCCGGATGTCCATGTACGAGTTGAGGTGCGGGATCGCCTGGACCAGGTCACGGATGGTGGCCCCGGTCTCCCGGCGCACACGGCGCCCGAGGGTGCCGGCATCCGGGTTGGCGTCGATCGCGAGGATCTTGTCCTGCCGCTCGGTGGCGAGCGTGGAACCGAGGGCGGTGGTCGTGGTCGTCTTGCCCACGCCGCCCTTGAGGCTGATCACGGCGATCCGGTAGCAGGACAGCACGGGCGTGCGGATCAGGTCCAGCTTCCGCTGCCGCTCGGCCTCCTCCTTCTTGCCACCGATCTTGAACCGGCCGCCACCGGCCGCCGGACGGCTGCTCTTCGCCTTCTGCTTCTTGCTGTTGAGCAGCCGGTCGGACGACAGCTCCACGGCAGCGGTGTAACCGAGCGGAGCGGCCCCGGGGTTGGTCGGCTGCCGCTGGTCGTGCTGCATGGGCTGCGGCCAGGCGGCCCCGGTCCGCGGGTCCACGGGCTGCTGCCCCGGATGCGTCGGCTGCTCGGCCTGACCGGGGTACGGCGGCTGCGCCTGCGGGGGTACACCGGGCTGCGGCTGCGGCTGCGGCTGCGGCTGCGGCTGGGCCGGGGGCCGCTGGGGGAAGCCGTAACCGCCCTGGGGATTGGGCCCACCAGGAGCCGGAGCACCCTGCTGGGGGAAGCCGTAGCCGCCCTGCGCGTGGGGTGCGGGGGCCGGTGGGGTGTCGGGCTGCTGGGCCGGGGGCTGCTGGGCCGCCGGGGCGGGTGCGCCCTGCTGAGGGAAGCCGTAGCCGCCCTGCGGGCCGGGTGCGGGGGCGGGCGGGACCTCCGGCTGCTGGGCCGGGGGCTGTGCGGCGGCCGGGGCCTGGGTGCCGGGGTGGGGGAAGCCGTAGCCGCCCTGGGGGTTGGGTGCGCCCGGGTGCGGGAAGCCGTAGCCGCCCTGTGCGTCGGGCGCGGCCGGGGTCGGACCGCCCTGGTGCGGGAAGCCGTAGCCAGCCTGCGCGTGGGGTGCGGGGGCCGGTGGGGTGCCGGGCTGCTGGGCCGGGGGCTGCTGGGCCGCCGGGGCGGGTGCGCCCTGCTGCGGGAAGCCGTAGCCGCCCTGTGCGTCGGGCGCGGCCGGGGCCGGACCGCCCTGGTGCGGGAAGCCGTAGCCGCCGGGCTGCGGTGCGGGCTGGGCAGGCGGCTGGTGCGGCGGCGTCGGTGCGGCCGGCTGGTTCCAGGCGGCAGGCGCGGGCTGTGGCGCCTGCGGCTGGAACGGCGGCTGCTGGGCCGGTACCGACGGCTGGGGCGGCACGGGCGGCTGCCCCTGCGCGGCCGTCGGCTGCGGCTGAACCGGGGCGTTGGGATCCGTGGGCTGTGCCTGCGGCTGCGCGGGCCACTGGCTCGCGGGCGCCGGCGCGGCCGGCTGGTACGACGGCGGCAGCGGAGGCACGCCCGTCGGGGCCGGGGGAGTCCAGGCGGGCGGAGCGTCGGGCGCACCCGGCCCGGCGGCGTCCTGCGGCACGCTGTCGTGGGGAGCGGCGTCGGCGGGCACGGCGTCCGAGGGCTCCGCGTCGACGGGCTCGGAGCTCACGGGCCGGGCGTCCGGGAGAGGAGCGTCCGCGGGCGGAGCGTCGTCGGGCTGAGCCTCGTCGGGCTGCGCGTCGGCCGGCTCGGGAGCAGCGGGGTCCTCGTCCGCGGGCAGGGCGTCCACGGGCTCGGCATCCACGGCCGCCAGGGGTGCCGGGGGCGCCGGCATCCAGTCCTGAGGTTCGGCATCCTGCGACACGGCCTCGTCGGGCTCGGTCTCCGCCGCAGCAGCCGAAGACCGTTCCTCGTCCTCGTCCTCTGCATCATCGGAAGCGGGGGCATCCGCATCGGTCGCTCCGGACGCTCCGGACGCGTCAGCCACATCAGCCACGTCCGCCACGTCAACCGCGCCGACCGCATCCGCAGGCTCGGAGGAAACGCCGTCATCGTCCTCGTCGGCATCACCGGAGGGCGCATCCTCGACGTCATCGCCCGAGTCCTCGGCCTCGTCGTTGTCCCGCTCCTCGGCCACGGGCTCCAGCCGGGACTCGGCCTCCGCTGCGGAATCGGACTCCGCTTCGGAATCGGACTCCGCCTCGGCCTCGGCGGCACGCTCCGCGATCTCCCGCTTCAGGGCGACGGCGGAGAAGCGCATGGTGGCACCGCTCTCCAGATCCCCGTTCCCCGACTCGGCGTCCTCGGACTCCTCGGCAACCGAAGCGGCCGGAGCCACCGGCGGCTGCTCCGGAGTGGTGGGCGCGGCCGGGGCCTCCGGTGGAGCCGGCGGCGTCCACTGCGCCTGGTACCCACCGACGGGGATGTTCGGCAACGCCGTAGGAGAGGCCGGATCCGCCGCGGGCGTCTCGGGCCGCCCCTGCGACTGGGACACCTGCGGCTCGAAACCGCCCTTCATCGGAAGCCTCGGAACGGCGGAAGGACCCTCGCCGGAGGGCGCGGGCGGGGTGAAGGGCGTACCCGGCGCGGGCGCGGGCGGCGTGAACGGAGCGCCCGGAGCGGGCGGCGGCGCGGGAGGCGTGAAAGGCGCCCCCGGCGCCGGAGCCGGAGCCGGAGACGAACCGGAGTTCTGCCCCGGGAGGGACGAGGTCCCGCCGGAGGCATTCGCGTGCGGCGGCGGAGTGAGCCCCGGCAGCGGCGGCACCGGCCCCTTCGGTACCCCGGAAGCCCCCGTCGGCGCCCCCGAACCCCCGGAGTTCGCGGGTGCCCCGGAAGCGCTGGAGTCCTCGGACGCACCCGCGCCCTGCCCGGAGCTCGAACTCGCCGAGGCGTTCTGCGTGTACCAGGCGGGCGGCGCGTAGTCGATGGTGAACTCGCCCGTCACCTCTGCTGCGGACTCCGCGTCGGGCTGGTCATCGCCGGGTGTCGCCCAGCCCCCGCGGATCCCGTCCCGATCGCTGCTCACAGTGTTCCTCCTGGTGTGGTCGAGCACCCTCATGCCGTGCTGGGGCGACCCTTGCTTGTCGTCCGGGGTCGTCCAAATCCACAAACTCCCCCGCTTCCCCCTGGGACACCGACGCCCACTCCACGGGTTCTGACGTCGCGCCCCCGTCCCAGCCTAATCACCACAAGCCCCACCCCGGCAGGCCCGTCCACCCCCGAGCACCCGTCCGTCGCGTCACAACCCGCCCGGAAGGTGCTCAGAACTGACATACGCAGCACTCACTTTGGTGAACAAAAAGGGCGATACCTGTGAAGAATGTCGAACCACCTTGCCCCGCAGGCGGCTTGAGGCATGCGCCCCCGACCCAGAACGCGACGAGGGGTGAGCCGGTAGTGGCTCACCCCTCGTAAACCCGCCGGACCTACTGCCCGGCTTGCGGCCCTCCGTCGTGCGCCCCCGGCTCCAGATCGAACTCGCCGTCCCGCGCCCCCAGCACGAACGCCCGCCACTCCGCCTCCGTGTAGCGCAGCACCGTGTCCGGGTCGAGCGACGACCGCATGGCCACGGCCCCCTCGGGCAGATACGCGATCTCGACCCGCTCCTCGTGCTCCTCGGTGCCCGGGGCGCTGTGCCACTCGACACCCGAGATGTCGAGGGCGTAGAGCTCGTCCCGCTCCCGCTCCTTGCGTGCCTTGATCTCCTCAGCCGTCTCCGCCATGCCGCAGCGACCCCTTCCCGACGTACCCGTTCCCGAAGTGCGGATCATCGACGTGCGGACGATCCGAACCCGCTCACCCTAGTGGCCGCCTCCGCCCCGGCAGGGAGGTTCGGAGACCAGGGCAGAGAGGCCCCTGACCGCCTGGTACCCTGGTCGACGGCCGTTTGTGTACGCACCCCCGGAGCACCGCTCTGGAGGCCGCGCCCAGCGGATCCCCGCCTTCCGAGTCATGGAAGCTCCCCCGAGACACAGACCGGGGGCACTCGGTGGCCATCACAGACTACGAGGAGTACGCGTGCCGCTCGACGCCGCTACGAAGAAGCAGATCATCACCGAGTTCGGCCAGAAGGAGGGCGACACCGGCTCCCCCGAGGTCCAGGTCGCCATGCTCTCGCGCCGTATCACGGACCTGACCGAGCACCTCAAGACCCACAAGCACGACCACCACTCCCGCCGTGGCCTGCTGATCCTGGTGGGTCAGCGTCGCCGTCTTCTCCAGTACCTGGCGAAGAAGGACATCCAGCGCTTCCGTGCGCTGGTCGACCGCCTCGGCATCCGCCGTGGTGCGGCGGGCGCCAAGTAAGACGTCGTGAGGGGAGCGGTTCCCGGGGAAAGGGGACCGCTCCCTTTGCTGTACGTGCGGAGTGTCACCACCGCTTTGTAGTGTGGTAGCACAACGCATGTCGTACGACACAGGACGTACGACACAGAACGAGGAGAAGCGCACCTAGCCGCCGCCGGTCCTCGGTAGTGGCCCCCGGGGGAATGCGAGCCCCGGGTGCTTCGATCGAAGACCGGCCCGCACAGCACGGCGCGCTCTCCGCAACCGTCTCCCTGCCACACGGGCAGCAGGAGACGAAGACGAGGAGATAACGCTAGTGGAGAACGAGACCCACTACGCCGAGGCCGTCATCGACAACGGCGCCTTCGGCACCCGCACCATCCGCTTCGAGACGGGCCGCCTGGCCAAGCAGGCCGCCGGCTCCGCCGTGGCGTACCTGGACGACGACACCATGGTGCTGTCGGCCACCACCGCCTCCAAGAACCCCAAGGACCAGCTCGACTTCTTCCCGCTCACGGTGGACGTCGAGGAGCGGATGTACGCCGCCGGCAAGATCCCCGGCAGCTTCTTCCGCCGTGAGGGCCGTCCCTCCGAGGACGCGATCCTCACCTGCCGCCTGATCGACCGCCCGCTGCGCCCCTCCTTCAAGAAGGGCCTGCGCAACGAGATCCAGGTCGTCGCCACGATCATGGCGCTCAACCCCGACCACCTGTACGACGTCGTGGCGATCAACGCCGCCTCCGCGTCCACGCAGCTGGCCGGCCTGCCCTTCTCCGGCCCGATCGGCGGCGTCCGCGTCGCGCTGATCCGCGGCCAGTGGGTGGCCTTCCCGACGCACACCGAGCTCGAGGACGCCGCCTTCGACATGGTCGTCGCCGGCCGTGTCCTGGAGGACGGCGACGTCGCGATCATGATGGTCGAGGCCGAGGCCACCGACAAGACCATCAAGCTGGTCGAGGGCGGCTCCGAGGCCCCGACCGAGGAGGTCGTCGCCGCCGGTCTGGACGCCGCGAAGCCCTTCATCAAGGTCCTGTGCAAGGCCCAGTCGGACCTCGCCGCCAAGGCCGCCAAGCCGACCGGCGAGTTCCCGATCTTCCTGGACTACCAGGACGACGTCCTCGAGGCGCTCACCGGCGCCGTCAAGCCGGAGCTCGCCTCCGCGCTGACCATCGCCGGCAAGCAGGAGCGCGAGTCCGAGCTGGACCGCGTCAAGGCGCTCGCCGCCGAGAAGCTCCTGCCGGAGTTCGAGGGCCGCGAGAAGGAGATCTCCGCCGCGTACCGCTCGCTGACCAAGACCCTGGTCCGCGAGCGCGTCATCAAGGAGAAGAAGCGCATCGACGGCCGCGGTGTCACCGACATCCGCACCCTGGCCGCCGAGGTCGAGGCCATCCCGCGGGTCCACGGCTCCGCCGTGTTCGAGCGTGGCGAGACCCAGATCCTGGGCGTCACGACGCTGAACATGCTCCGCATGGAGCAGCAGCTCGACACGCTGTCGCCGGTGACGCGCAAGCGCTACATGCACAACTACAACTTCCCGCCGTACTCCACCGGCGAGACCGGCCGCGTCGGCTCCCCGAAGCGCCGCGAGATCGGCCACGGCGCCCTCGCCGAGCGCGCCCTCGTGCCGGTCCTGCCGACGCGCGAGGAGTTCCCCTACGCGATCCGCCAGGTCTCCGAGGCGCTGAGCTCCAACGGCTCGACGTCCATGGGCTCGGTCTGCGCCTCCACCATGTCGCTGCTGAACGCCGGTGTGCCCCTGAAGGCCCCGGTCGCCGGTATCGCCATGGGCCTGATCTCCCAGGAGATCGAGGGCGAGACGCACTACGTCACCCTCACCGACATCCTCGGTGCGGAGGACGCCTTCGGCGACATGGACTTCAAGGTCGCCGGCACGAAGGACTTCGTGACCGCCCTCCAGCTCGACACCAAGCTGGACGGCATCCCGGCCTCCGTCCTGGCCGCCGCCCTCAAGCAGGCCCGTGACGCCCGCCTCCACATCCTCGACGTGATGATGGAAGCGATCGACACGCCGGACGAGATGTCCCCGAACGCCCCGCGGATCATCACCGTCAAGATCCCCGTGGACAAGATCGGTGAGGTCATCGGCCCCAAGGGCAAGATGATCAACCAGATCCAGGAGGACACCGGCGCCGAGATCACCATCGAGGACGACGGCACCATCTACATCGGTGCCGCCGACGGCCCCTCCGCCGAGGCCGCTCGTACGACGATCAACGGCATCGCCAACCCGACCATGCCGGAGGTCGGCGAGCGCTACCTGGGTACGGTCGTCAAGACGACCACCTTCGGCGCGTTCGTGTCGCTGCTCCCGGGCAAGGACGGTCTGCTGCACATCTCGCAGATCCGCAAGCTCGCCGGCGGCAAGCGCGTGGAGAACGTCGAGGACGTCCTCGGTGTGGGCCACAAGGTCCAGGTCGAGATCGCCGAGATCGACTCCCGCGGCAAGCTCTCCCTCATCCCCGTGATCGAGGGCGAGGAAGACGCAGAGACGAAGGACGACACCGACAAGTGACGTCGAGCAGCTCGACGGCGACGGCCCGCATCTCCTCGGAGGCGCGGGCCGTCGCCCGTACCCAAACCTTGATCAAGGGCACCAACGGCATCGGCACGGTCCGCAAGACCACCCTGCCCGGCGGCCTGCGCATCGTCACCGAGACCCTGCCCTCGGTCCGCTCCGCGACCTTCGGCATCTGGGCACACGTCGGCTCCCGCGACGAGACCCCGGCTCTGAACGGCGCCACGCACTACCTCGAGCACCTGCTCTTCAAGGGCACCGACCGCAGGTCCGCCCTGGACATCTCCGCCGCGATCGACGCGGTCGGCGGCGAGATGAACGCGTTCACGGCGAAGGAGTACACGTGCTACTACGCGCGTGTCCTCGACACCGACCTGCCGCTCGCCATCGACGTCGTCTGCGACATGCTGACGGGCTCCCGGATCCTCGAGGAGGACGTCGACGTCGAGCGGGGCGCGATCCTCGAAGAGATCGCCATGACCGAGGACGACCCGGGCGACTGCGTGCACGACCTGTTCGCGCACACGATGTTCGGCGACAACCCCCTCGGCCGCCCGGTCCTCGGCACGGTCGACACGGTCAACGCCCTCACCGCCGACCGCATCCGCCGCTTCTACAAGAAGCACTACGACCCGACCCACCTCGTGGTCGCCTGCGCGGGCAACGTCGACCACGCCAAGGTCGTACGGCAGGTCCGAGCCGCCTTCGAGAAGGCCGGTGCCTTCAAGGAACCGAGCGCCGAGCCCGTCGCCCCGCGTGGCGGCCGTCGCGCCCTGCGCACCGCGGGCCGCCTGGAGCTGATCGACCGCAAGACCGAGCAGGCACACGTCGTGCTCGGCATGCCGGGCCTGTCCCGCACGGACGAGCGGCGCTGGGCGCTCGGCGTGCTCAACACCGCGCTCGGCGGCGGCATGTCGTCCCGCCTCTTCCAGGAGGTGCGCGAGAAGCGCGGCCTGGCCTACAGCGTGTACTCGTACACCTCCGGCTTCGCCGACTGCGGCCTGTTCGGCGTGTACGCCGGATGCAGGCCCTCGCAGGTGCACGACGTGCTGAAGATCTGCCGCGACGAACTCGACCAGGTTGCCGAGCACGGCCTGTCCGACGACGAGATCGGGCGCGCCATCGGCCAGCTCCAGGGCTCCACGGTCCTCGGCCTCGAGGACACCGGCGCGCTGATGAACCGTATCGGCAAGAGCGAGCTGTGCTGGGGCGAGCAGATGTCGGTCGACGACATGCTGGCCCGGATAACGTCGGTCACCCCGGACGACGTCCGCTCGGTCGCCCGCGAGATCCTGGGACGGCGGCCTTCCCTGTCGGTCATCGGCCCGCTGAAGGACAAACAGGCGGCCCGCCTGCACGACGCTGTCGCCTGACGAACCCCCTGGTTGAAGGAAGCACAAGAGATGAGCAAGCTGCGCGTGGCGGTCCTCGGCGCCAAGGGCCGGATCGGCTCGGAAGCCGTACGGGCCGTCGAGGCCGCCGAGGACATGGAACTGGTCGCCGCCCTGAGCCGGGGCGACAAGCTGGAGACGCTGGCCGAGACCGGCGCCCAGGTCGTGGTCGAACTGACCACGCCCGACTCGGTCATGGCCAACCTCGACTACTGCGTACGCCACGGCATCCACGCGGTCGTCGGCACCACCGGCTGGACCGACGAGCGCCTCGCGCAGCTGAACGGCTGGCTGGCGAACTCCCCGGAGACCGGCGTGCTCATCGCGCCGAACTTCTCCATCGGGGCCGTCCTGACCATGAAGTTCGCGCAGCTCGCCGCCCCGTACTTCGAGTCCGTCGAGGTCGTCGAGCTGCACCACCCGAACAAGGTGGACGCCCCCTCCGGCACCGCCACGCGCACCGCCCAGCTCATCGCCGAGGCCCGCCGCGCAGCCGGCACCGCCCCGGCCCCCGACGCCACGACCACCGCCCTGGACGGCGCCCGCGGTGCCGACGTCGACGGCGTCCCGGTGCACGCCGTCCGGCTGCGCGGGCTGCTGGCCCACCAGGAGGTCCTGCTCGGCGCCGAGGGCGAGACCCTGACGGTCCGGCACGACTCGCTCCACCACAGCAGCTTCATGCCGGGCATCCTGCTCGGCGCCCGCCGCGTGGGGAGCGTTCCCGGCCTGACCTTCGGCCTGGAACACTTCCTGGACCTGAGCTGAGCCCCTGACCGTCATGCGCGCGAAGCTCACCTACGCCCTCACGGCCGCCGTCCTGGTCGTCTACTTCGTCCTGGTCGGCAGCCGCGGCGTCCTGCTCATCGAGACCGGTACACCCCTCACTGTGACCTTCGGCGTCGCGGTGCTGATCCTGCCGGTCATCGGCCTGTGGTTCCTGTGGAAGAACACGCAGTTCGTCCGCAGGGCCAACCAGCTCGCCGCCGAACTCGACGCCGAGGGCGGTCTGCCCGTCGACGAACTGAAGCGCACCCCCAGCGGGCGCATCGACCGGGACTCGGCCGACGAGGTCTTCGCCCGGCGCAAGGCCGAGACGGAGGCCGCACCGGGCGACTGGCGCACCTGGTTCCGCCTGGCCGTCGCCTACCACGACGCCCGCGACACCCCGCGTGCCCGCAAGGCGATGCAACGCGCGATCGCCCTGCACGACGGCAAGCAGCCCGAAGCCGCCTGAGCCGCACCCACACATGCCGGCTGAGCCGCACCCACACATGACGGCGGGGCCGGACCGCGCACGGTCCGGCCCCGCCGTCATGTCACCAGGACGTCAGCGCTGGACGTACTCCTCGGCCCACGCCTCCACCGCGTCGGCCGCCCGCTCGAAGGCCTCCGTCCGGCCCAGGAAGTCCGCGTTGTGGGTCGTCAGCAGTGGCGGCACACCGTCCGCGGCCTGTCCCCGCCGGACGAGCAGCAGCGCCTGGCCCTGCAAGGTCCGGGGGAGCCCCAGCCAGCGCACCGGCTGCTGCACCGTACGCACCGAGACGACCTGCGCCCAGGGCGCCGTACGCGTCGCGAGGAAACCCACGTACCGCAGCCCGCGCGCGCTCACCCACACGCCCATGCGCAGCAGCCGGAGCGCTCCGGCGATGACGAGCAGCGCGAGAGCGAAGACCAGCCCGGCCGAGGCCGGTTCGGCCGTGGCCGCGATGATGACCGCGGCGAACAGCACGAACGAGGCGAGCAGCAGCGCCAGCGCCGACGCCCCCACCCGCCACGGCCCGGGGCGGTACGGCCGCCGCCAGGTGTCACGGTCCTCGTGCGGCAGCGGGACGTCGTCCGCCGCGTCGAAAACGCGGTCGGCCGTCAGGAAGGGCAGGGGCACGGCTGGTCCTCACTCGATCCATGCGTGGGCTGTGCCCGGTGAGGCTACCGATCTGCTTCCGCGGTCACCACCGCCAGGGGGCCGGATGGAGTCACCGCCAGCCCGCGGTGGCTCAGTGGTTCTGGGACGCCTGCGACTGCTGCGGCTGATTCGCCGCGGAGTCGGGCTTCAGCGCGGGAGTCCCGATGACCAGGGATCCCACGAGCCCCGCCACGACGGTGAGCCCGAACAGCCACCGGCCGGCCCTCTCACCGACGGAAAGCCGCTCACGCGGTGGGGGAGTGACATTGCTGCGGAACCTGTCGGCCTCGGCGACGAAGGCAAACGGTACGGGTTCACGCCGACCGAACATCAGGGGTGCTTCTCCTTCGGATGTGGAACGGACCACTTTCATCAGTAGAGACGAAAGAACTCCCTCAGAGGTGCCCTGTTTCACCGACTTCATTGCGGCACGCCACCGATCGCTCTGATTTCGGCGGGCCGTAGAGTGACGTCGCCACACGACGAGATGGGAAGGCCCTGCCAACCGTGACCGACACCCCCGCCGACGACCCCAAGCCCAGCTACCGCAGCGACGTCACCGTCGAGCTGGTCAAGCACACCGCGTCCGACGCGGACGTCCTCTTCGCCGCCCGCGTCTCGACCCTCGGCGAGCAGTCCCTGGAGGAGCTGGGCAAGGACCCCGAGCGTTCCAAGGGCCTGATCAACTACCTGATGCGGGACCGGCACGGCAGCCCGTTCGAGCACAACTCGATGACCTTCCTCATCAGCGCCCCGATCTTCGTCTTCCGCGAGTTCATGCGGCACCGCGTCGGCTGGTCGTACAACGAGGAGTCGGGCCGGTACCGGGAGCTCCAGTCCGTCTTCTACGTCCCCGACGAGTCCCGCAAGCTTGTCCAGGAGGGCCGTCCCGGCAAGTACGTCTTCGTCGAGGGCACGCAGGCGCAGCAGGAGCTGGTCGGCCGTGTGATGGAGGACTCCTACCGGCAGGCGTACGAGGCCTACCAGGAGATGCTCGCGGCCGGAGTCGCCCGCGAGGTCGCCCGCGCGGTCCTCCCGGTCGGCCTGTACTCCTCGATGTACGCCACCTGCAACGCCCGCTCGCTGATGCACTTCCTCGGCCTGCGCACCCAGCACGAGCTGGCCAAGGTCCCGTCCTTCCCGCAGCGTGAGATCGAGATGGTGGGCGAGAAGATGGAGGCCGAGTGGGCCCGGCTCATGCCGCTCACCTACGCCGCCTTCAACGCGAACGGACGCGTGGCGCCGTAACGCGGCCCGGTTCCCCGGCCAGGCACAGATGTACGGTTCAGCCGTGCGAAGTGTCCGTATTGCGGCACTTCGAGAAGTTCACTTAGCCTGATCGAACGGGTCCGGCACTGCTTGAACCCCCGAGCAGGCAGTGCCGGGCTCCACCTTTGTCGCGACTTGTCGCCTGCCCCTAGGGCAGACCCGGTCCTGAGCAACGAGTAGCGTGTAACCCATGGCTCCGACCTCCACTCCGCAGACCCCCTTCGGGCGGGTCCTCACCGCCATGGTCACGCCCTTCACGGCGGACGGCGCACTCGACCTCGACGGCGCGCAGCGGCTCGCCACCCACCTGGTGGACGCAGGCAACGACGGCCTGATCATCAATGGGACCACCGGCGAGTCCCCGACCACCAGCGACGCGGAGAAAGCGGATCTCGTACGGGCGGTCCTGGAGGCCGTGGGCGACCGCGCCCACGTCGTGGCCGGCGTCGGCACGAACGACACCCACCACAGCATGCAACTCGCCCGCGCGGCGGAGCGCACCGGCGCACACGGCCTGCTCGTCGTGACGCCGTACTACAACAAGCCCCCGCAAGAGGGCCTCTACCGGCACTTCACGGCCATCGCCGACGCCGCCGGCCTGCCGGTCATGCTCTACGACATCCCCGGCCGCAGCGGTGTCCCGATCAACACCGAGACGCTCGTCCGCCTCGCCGAGCACCCGCGCATCGTCGCCAACAAGGACGCCAAGGGAGACCTCGGCCGCGCCAGCTGGGCCATCGCCACCTCCGGCCTCGCCTGGTACTCCGGCGACGACATGCTCAACCTTCCCCTGCTCTCCGTCGGCGCGGTCGGCTTCGTCTCCGTCGTCGGCCATGTGGTCACCCCCGAGCTGCGCGCCCTGGTCGATGCGTACACCTCGGGAGACGTCCAGAAGGCCACCGAGATCCACCAGAAGCTGCTCCCCGTCTACACGGGCATGTTCCGCACCCAGGGCGTGATGACGACCAAGGCGGCGCTCGCCCTGAAGGGCCTGCCCGCCGGGCCGCTGCGCGCCCCCATGGTCGAGTGCGCGCCCGAAGAGATCGAGCAACTCAAGATCGATCTTGCCGCCGGCGGGGTACAGCTCTGACATCAGACTTCGCGCGGGACCCCCGCGCGCGTGCTTCACAACTGAATAAGCGGGCCACCGGTGCCCGCGCACCCCACACAGACAACTGCTTCTGCACGAACGTCACGCGCGCCACGTGCCCTACCGGTACGTGGCGCGTGTGGTGAGGAGAGTCTTTTGAGTCATCCGCATCCCGAACTCGGCCCGCCCCCGCCGCTCCCCGAAGGCGGCCTGCGCGTCACCCCGCTCGGCGGTCTCGGTGAGATCGGCCGCAACATGACGGTCTTCGAGTACGGCGGCCGCCTGCTGATCGTCGACTGCGGAGTGCTCTTCCCCGAGGAGGAGCAGCCCGGAATCGACCTGATCCTGCCGGACTTCTCGTCCATCAGGGACCGCCTCGACGACATCGAGGGCATCGTCCTCACGCACGGCCACGAGGACCACATCGGCGCCGTCCCGTTCCTCCTGCGCGAGAAGCCGGACATCCCGCTGATCGGCTCCAAGCTGACCCTCGCCCTCATCGAGGCCAAGCTCCAGGAGCACCGCATCCGCCCGTACACCCTCGAGGTGACGGAAGGACACCGCGAGCGCATCGGCCCCTTCGACTGCGAGTTCGTCGCGGTCAACCACTCCATCCCGGACGCGCTGGCCGTGGCCATCCGCACCCCCGCGGGCATGGTGGTCCACACCGGCGACTTCAAGATGGACCAGCTCCCGCTGGACAGCCGCCTCACGGACCTCCATGCATTCGCACGTCTGAGCGAAGAAGGTATCGACCTCCTCCTCTCGGACTCGACGAACGCCGAGGTCCCGGGGTTCGTCCCGCCGGAGCGGGAGATCTCCAACGTCCTGCGGCAGGTCTTCGCCGGCGCCCGCAAGCGCATCATCGTCGCGAGCTTCGCCAGCCACATCCACCGCATCCAGCAGATCCTGGACGCGGCACACGAGTACGGCCGCCGGGTCGCCTTCGTCGGCCGCTCCATGGTCCGCAACATGGGCATCGCGCGGGACCTGGGCTACCTGAAGGTCCCCCCGGGCCTGGTCGTGGACGTCAAGACACTCGACGACCTCCCGGACAGCGAGGTGGTCCTGGTCTGCACGGGCTCCCAGGGCGAGCCCATGGCGGCCCTGTCCCGCATGGCCAACAGGGACCACCAGATCCGCATCGTCCAGGGCGACACGGTGATCCTGGCGTCGTCCCTGATCCCCGGCAACGAGAACGCGGTCTACCGCGTGATCAACGGCCTCACCCGCTGGGGCGCCAACGTGGTCCACAAGGGCAACGCCAAGGTCCACGTCTCCGGCCACGCGTCCGCGGGCGAGCTGCTGTACTTCTACAACATCTGCCGCCCGAAGAACCTCATGCCGGTGCACGGCGAATGGCGCCACCTGCGCGCCAACGCCGAACTGGGCGCCCTGACAGGTGTCCCGCACGACCGCATCGTCATCGCCGAGGACGGTGTGGTCGTCGACCTCATCGAGGGCAAGGCGAAGATCTCCGGCAAGGTCCAGGCGGGCTATGTCTACGTCGACGGCCTCTCGGTCGGCGACGTGGGCGAGCCGGCCCTCAAGGATCGCAAGATCCTCGGCGACGAGGGCATCATCTCGGTCTTCGTGGTCATCGACTCGTCCACCGGAAAGATCACCGGCGGCCCGCACATCCAGGCCCGCGGTTCCGGCATCGAGGACTCCGCCTTCGGCGACGTGGCCCCCCGGATCACGGAGGTGCTCGAACGATCCGCCCAGGACGGCGTGGTCGAACCCCACCAGCTCCAGCAGCTCGTTCGGCGCACGCTGGGCAAGTGGGTCTCGGACAACTACCGGCGCCGGCCGATGATCCTGCCCGTGGTCGTGGAGGTCTGACGGACCGTCGGGCCCGAGCAGGCGCCAACTGGGAGCGGGGCTCCTCGATTTGCATCGAGGAGCCCCGCTCCAGTAGGTTTACAACTCCTCCCGACGGGGCACCCGGCCAACTCAGCGCCGGGGATCATGCTCCGGCCGAGGGAGGGGAAATCCGACTCAGAAACTTCTGATAAAGTCGGAACCGCCGGAAAGGGAAACGCGAAAGCGGGAACCTGGAAAGCACCGAGGAAATCGGATCGGAAAGATCTGATAGAGTCGGAAACGCAAGACCGAAGGGAAGCGCCCGGAGGAAAGCCC
>NZ_JBITGX010000010.1:0-391439 GCF_044457425.1 Streptomyces sp. NPDC050546 | reverse complement strand
GGGGGGGCGGGGCCGCGCGGCCCCCGGGGGGCCCCCCCCCCCCCCGCGGCGCGCCCCCCCCCCCCCGGGGGGGGCCCCCCCGGGGGCCCCCCGGGGGGGGGGGGGGGCCGGCCCCCCCCCCCGCCCCTCCCTGGCACCGGTCGTGCGACGCGTCAGGCGGCGGCCGGCTCCGTGGCCTGGCCGTGCAGACGGGTGATGACCTCGGTCAGCTGCGCGGCGACCTCGGCGTCGTCGGCCGGGTGCGTCTCGGCGAAGCGGGTCAGCGAGCCGGGGATGGACACCTTGACGTCCTCCAGCACCTTGGCGCCGGCGATACCGACGGACTTGCGGGTCTCGTCGTGCGCCCAGACACCGCCGAACTGGCCGAAGGCGGTGCCGACCACGGCGACCGGCAGGCCGCTGAGGGCACCGGCGCCGTACGGGCGGGACAGCCAGTCGATGGCGTTCTTCAGGACGGCCGGGATGGTGCCGTTGTATTCGGGCGTGAACAGGATCAGGCCGTCGGCCGCGCCTGCGGCCTCGCGCAGCTTCACGGCGGCGGCCGGAACGGTGCCCTCGACGTCGATGTCCTCGTTGTAGAAGGGGATCTCGGCGAGGCCCTCGAACAGGTTCACCTCGGCACCCTCGGGGGCGAGCTTGACGGCCGCCTCGGCGAGCTGGCGGTTGTGCGACCCGGCGCGAAGGCTGCCGACGAGCGCGAGGATGCGAACAGACATGCTGACTCCCACATAGAGAAAGACTGCTGCGAAACACAGCCGTTACGATCCGGACCGAGGTCCGTTTAATGTTCTAGCATCCTAACCGGACCGCGGTCCAGTTTTGTTCCCGATGCTTTACGCTGGCTTCATGTCCACCGCCCCGCCGCCCTTCCCGACGCCCCAGGAGCCCGTCGCCCTTCCCGAGCTGCTCCAGCTCGAGACCAGCCCGGAGGCCGACGAGCCGTGCCTGCGGGCCGACGCCGCGCGCAACCGGGCCCGGCTGCTGGAGGCCGCCGGGCGGCTGGTGGCGGAGCGCGGGGCCGACGCCGTCACGATGGAGGCGGTGGCCGCGGCGGCCTGCGTCGGCAAGGGCACGGTCTTCCGCCGGTTCGGCGACCGCACCGGCCTGCTGACGGCGCTGCTCGACCACTCCGAGAAGAAGTTCCAGGCCGCGTTCCTCAGCGGCCCGCCGCCGCTCGGACCCGGCGCGCCGCCCGTGGAGCGGCTGCGGGCGTTCGGCCGCGCGATGCTCCGCCGGTCGATCGACGAGCTGGAGCTGCAGCTGGCCGCCGAGCCGGGCGCGAACCGCCGCTTCGTCGTCCCCGCCCGCCGGGTGCTGCGTCACCACATGGCCATGCTCCTGCGGCAGGCGGTCCCCGACGCGGACTGCGAACTCCTCTCCCACACGCTGATGGGCCAGCTCGACCCGGCCCTGATCCACCATCTGACCAAGCAGTGCGGGATTCCCCTGACGCGCCTCGAAGAGGCGTGGACCGACCTGGTCGACCGGCTGACTGGCGCGGAATCCACGCCCTAGAGGCGCCCGCCGCCCTCCGTGAACGCTCACGGCTTCGTCACAACTCCCCCGCCGGAAGGGCGCATTGAGGCTTCTGCCAAGATGCCGTACGTCATGGTGCAGATACCGAAAACGCCCGCGCCCCCGTCCCCCGCACCGATGCGCTCCGTGCCCACGAGCGCCGATGTGGCCCGCCTGGCCGGCGTCTCGCGCGCGACCGTCTCCTACGTCCTCAACAACACCAGCGCCGTACGGATCAGCGAGCCCACCCGCCGCCGGGTCCACCAGGCCGCGAAGGAACTCGGGTACGTGCCGCACGCGGCGGCCCGCTCCCTGCGCGCCGGGCACAGCCGCATGGTCCTGATCCCCGCGCCGACCTTCCCCGTCGGCCCGCTCTACAGCCGGTTCCTCACCGACCTCCAGGTCGCGCTCGGCGGCCTGGACTACACGGTCGTGCAGTACGGCACCGGCGCCCCGCACGGCGACGACGCCGCCCGCGCCTGGGCCGAACTGCGGCCCGTGGCCGTGCTGGTGCCAGGTTCCGGACTCGGTCCGCGCGGCGTGGCCGTGCTCAAGCGCTCCGGGGCCCGGGCCGTCGTCACCCTCGGCCCCGAGACCATCGAGGGCGCGCACGCCCTGCTCATGGACCACGATGTCGTCGGCTACAGTGCGGGCGCCCACCTCTACGACCGCGGCCGCCGCCGGATCGGCGTCGTCGTACCGCAGGAGCCCGGCCTCGAGGCGTTCTCCGCGCCCCGGCTGGACGGCGTACGCCAGTCCCTGCGGGGCACCGACGCCACGGTGACCGAACTGCCCCTCGCCCACGAGGAACAGGCCGCCGCGCGCCTCGCCGCCCGCTGGCGGACCCTCGGCCTGGACGCCGTGTTCACCTACAACGACGAGTACGCGATGCTCCTGATGCGAGCCCTGCAGGACGAGGGCGTCCGCATCCCGGAGGAGACGGCCGTGGTCGGCGCCGACGATCTGATGCTCGGCCGGCTGCTGCGGCCGCGGCTGAGCACCGTCCACCTGGAACTGCCCTCCGGCCGTGAACTCGCCGAACTGGTCGACCGAGCCGTGCGCAAGCCCGGGACCGAGCCCGAGACCCACAAGGTGCTGGGCGCGACGGTGCTGCACCGCGACTCGAGTTGACCCGGCGGGAAGACAACTCCCCGGCGCACGGCCGGAATCATCCGGCAGGCAGGCGGCACCGGTCATCGCCCCACGCATGACTAGGATGTTGCATCATCAACAAAATGGGGGCGCGTGCGAACGCGGTCGCAGCACACACGGCTGCCCCGGATCGCCGCGCCCCGCCCTGTGACCGCCGAACCGGCCCATTTCTGCCGGGAGTTCGCACCTCCCGTACGCCGGTGACCGATCGATCGGAGAGCCGTCATGCCCCTGCTCGACACCAGGACCTGGCAGCCGTACGCCCTGGCGGGGCCCGGGTACGCCGTCACCGAGCCCGCCACCGGCGGGGCCCTCGGCACCCTCGCCCTCGCCACCCCTGAGGACGTCGGCGCCGCAGCCGGGCGCGCGGCCGCCGCCCGGCGCGAGTGGGCCCGCGCCCCGCACTTCGCCCGCGCCGCCGTACTCCGCAAGGCCGGCGACCTGTTCACCGCGCACGCCGCCGAACTGCGCGAATGGATCGTCCGCGAGTCCGGTTCCGTCCCCGGCAAGGCCGACTTCGAACTGCACGTCGCCGCCCAGGAGTGCTACGAGGCCGCCGCGCTCGCCTCCCGCCCGGCCGGCCAGGTCCTGCCCAGCGAGGCGCCGCGCCTGTCGTACACGCGCCGCGTCCCGGCCGGAGTGGTGGGCGTCATCTCACCGTTCAACGCCCCGCTGATCCTGTCCATCCGCTCCGTCGCGCCCGCCCTGGCCCTGGGCAACGGGGTCCTGCTGAAGCCGGACCCGCGCACCGCGGTCTGCGGAGGTCTGGCCCTCGCCGCGGTCTTCGCCGCCGCGGGCCTCCCGCAGGACCTGCTGCATGTGCTCCCCGGCGGTCCGGACGCCGGACAGGCCCTGGTCTCCGACCCGCGCGTACCGGTCGTCTCCTTCACCGGCTCCACCGCCGCGGGGCGGGCCGTCGGCGAGGCCGCGGGCCGTCATCTCAAGCGGGCGCACCTGGAACTGGGCGGCAACTCGGCCATGATCGTGCTGGCGGACGCCGACCTCGACGCGGTGATCTCCACCGCCGCCTGGGGCTCGTTCTTCCACCAGGGCCAGATCTGCATGACGACCGGACGCCATCTGGTGCACGCGTCCCTGTACGACGAGTACGTCGAGCGGCTGGCCGCCAAGGCGGACTCCCTCGCCGTCGGCGACCCGTACCGCGACCAGGTCCACCTCGGCCCCATCATCGACTCCGGCCAGCTCGCCAAGATCAGCGGCCTGGTCGAGTCCAGCAGGGCGGCGGGCGCCAAGATCGCCGCGGGCGGCACGCACGACCGGCTCTTCTACCGGCCCACCGTCCTCGCCCATGTCGACGACCACACCCCGGCGTACACGGAGGAGGTCTTCGGCCCGGTGGCGCCCGTCCGCTCCTTCAGCACCGCCGACGAGGCGGCGGCCCTGGCCGCGCAGAGCCCGTACGGCCTCTCCCTGGGCATCGTCACCCGGGACCCGGCCCGCGGTCTGGACCTCGCCGACCGTATACCGACCGGCATCGTCCACATCAACGACCAGACCGTGAACGACGAGGCCGTGGCGCCGTTCGGCGGGGTGGCCGCCTCCGGCACCGGCGCCCGCTTCGGCGGCGAGGCCAATCTGGAGGCCTTCACCGAACTGCGCTGGACGACGGTACGCGGAGACGTGGCCCCGTACCCCTTCTAGGCCGTACCCCTTCTGGGCCGGGCGCGACCTCTGGGCTGGGCGCGACTTCTGGGCCGGGTGTGACCTTCGGGCCGGGTGCGACCTTCGGGGCCGGAGAGGGCTTCCGGGCCGGACACGGCAAAGGGCCGGACACGACCCTGGGTCGTGTCCGGCCCGGCTGCTCGGGGGCTTCCGTTGCCCCGGGCGGCCTACTCGGTCCCCTGCGGCTGCTGGGCCTGCTGCTCGGCGACGGCCTTGCGGACCTCGTCCATGTCCAGGCCCCGGGCCTGGCCGATGACGTCGGTCAGAGCGGCCTCGGGCAGGGCACCCGGCTGGGCGAACACGGCGACCTGGTCGCGGACGATCATCAGCGTGGGAATCGACTGGATACCGAAGGCCGCGGCCAGCTCCGGCTGAGCCTCGGTGTCCACCTTGCCGAACACCAGGTCCGGGTTCTCGCCCGCCGCCTTCTCGTACACCGGGGCGAACTGCTTGCACGGCCCGCACCAGTCGGCCCAGAAGTCGATCAGGACGAACTCGTTGTCCGTGACCGTCTGGTCGAAGTTCTCCTTGGTGAGCTCCACGGTGCTGCTCATGGTGTAAATCCCTCTTCCTGGTGTGGGGGCAAACCGTCGGCACAACACGGCCGACCTGGTACGTATTCCGCGCCCCTACCCGTGTGGCCAGGGCGCACACCACCCACCAGACTGACCCCATGACGGAAACGGAAACCAACGTGTACGACGTCGTGGTGCTCGGGGCCGGGCCCGTGGGGGAGAACGTCGCCGATCGCACCCGCGCGGCCGGTCTGACCACCGCGGTCGTGGAGAGCGAACTGGTCGGCGGCGAGTGCTCGTACTGGGCCTGCACGCCCAGCAAGGCCCTGCTGCGGCCGGTCATCGCCCGGGCCGAGGCCCGCCGCGTACCCGGCCTGCGCCAGTCGGTCCAGGGCCCCCTCGACGCCTCCGCCGTCCTGGCCCACCGGGACTACTACACCTCCCACTGGAAGGACGACGGTCAGGTCCGGTGGCTCGACGGCACCGGCGCCGATCTGTTCCGCGGCCACGGCAGGCTCGCCGGCCCCCGTACGGTGACGGTCACCGGCCCCGACGGCGCCGAGCACGTCCTGACCGCCCGGCACGCCGTCGCCGTCTGCACCGGCAGCCGCGCGTCCCTGCCCGAGCTGCCAGGACTCGACGAGGTCAAGCCGTGGACCAGCCGGGAGGCCACCAGCTCCCCGAGCGTGCCCGGCCGGCTGATCGTGGTGGGCGGTGGTGTGGTCGCCACCGAGATGGCCACGGTCTGGCAGGCCCTCGGCTCCGAGGTCACCATGCTGGTCCGCGGCAAGGGCCTCCTGCCCCGGATGGAGCCCTTCGCCGGAGAGTTGATCGCCGAGGCGCTCACCGAGGCCGGCACGGACGTCCGCACCGGCACGTCGGTCGAGTCGGTGACCCGCGAGGGCATCGTCGTGTCCGTCACCGACACGGGCGACCGCATCGAGGCCGACGAGATCCTCTTCGCCACCGGCCGCGCACCGCGCACCGACGACATCGGCCTGGAGACGATCGGCCTGGACCCCGGCTCCTGGCTGCCGGTCGACGACAGCCTCCGCGTCACCGGCCATGACTGGCTGTACGCGGTGGGCGACGTCAACCACCGGGCCCTGCTCACCCACCAGGGCAAGTACCAGGCGCGCGTCGCGGGCGCCGCCATCGCCGCACGGGCCACGGGCGAGACCCTCCTCGCCGAGCCCTGGGGCGCCCATGCCGCGACCGCCGACAACGCCGCCGTCCCCCAGGTCGTCTTCACCGACCCGGAGGCCGCGGCGGTGGGCCTTTCCCTGGCCGAGGCGGAACAGGCCGGCCACCGCGTGAAGGCCGTCGACGTGGACCTGTCCACCGTCGCCGGGGCCGGCCTCTACGCCGACGGTTACAAGGGCCGCGCCCGCATGGTGGTCGACCTCGAGGCCGAGATCCTGCGCGGAGTGACCCTCGTGGGCCCGGGCGTCGGCGAACTGATCCACTCCGCGACGATCGCCGTGGCCGGAGAGGTCCCGGTCAGCCGTCTGTGGCACGCGGTCCCGTCCTACCCGACGATCAGCGAGGTGTGGCTCCGGCTGCTGGAGGCGTACCGGGACGCCTGACCGGCCCGGCCGGGCCGGCCGGCGGTGCCCGCCCAGCGGCACAGGCCGCCGGGACGGGGCACCCGGTCCCCCTGGGCGGGCGGCTGTGCCCGTCCAGCGGCCACCGGTCGCCGGGCCGGGGCACACCCGTGATGGTTCCGCCCCCTCCGGGCTCGCGCGGAGGCCGCGGGCCGCCGGGGCCGGGTCACGCGTGCGCGGGCACCACCAGCTCCCGGTAGTCGTCGCTCCACAGGTCCTCCTCCGCCTCGGGCAGCAGCAGCACCCGGTCCGGCCGCAGCGCGTCCACCGCGCCCTCGTCGTGGGTGACCATGACGATCGCGCCCGGGTAGGTGCCCACCGCGGCCAGGACCTCGGTGCGGGAGGCCGGGTCCAGGTTGTTGGTGGGCTCGTCCAGGAGCAGGACGTTGGCGCCCGAGTGCACCAGGCCGGCGAGGGCGAGCCGGGTCTTCTCGCCGCCGGAGAGGACGCCGACGCGCTTGCCGGTGTCGTCGCCGGTGAACAGGAACGAGCCCAGCACCTGGCGGACTTCGCCGTCGGCGAGGTGCGGGGCGGCACCGGCCAGGTGCTCGCGCACCGTCAGCTCCGGGTCCAGCGTGTCGTGCTCCTGGGCGAAGTAGCCGAGCCGCAGCCCGTGCCCGTGGACCACCCGGCCGCTGTCGGGTGCGTCCTGACCCGCGAGGATGCGCAACAGGGTCGTCTTTCCCGCGCCGTTGGGGCCGAGCACGACCACGCGACTGCCCCGGTCGACGGCCAGATCCACCCCCCGCAGGACGTGCTGCCCGGCGTACGACCTGGTCAGGCTCACGGCGCCGAGCGGGATCCGGCCGCAGGGCGCCGGCTCGGGCAGCCGGATCCTGGCCGTCTTCTCGGCGCGCCGGGCCGGTTCGAGGTCGGCGAGCATACGGTCGGCGCGCCGGGCCATGTTCCGGGCGGCCACCGCGGTCGCCACCCGGGCCCGCATCCGGTCGGCCTGGGCGTGCAACGACGCGGCCTTGCGCTCGGCGTTCGCCCGCTCGCGCGCCCGTCGCCGCTCGTCGGCGTCCCGCTGCGCCAGATAGGCGTCCCAGCCGGTGTTGTGGACGTCCAGTGCGGCCCGTCCCGGATCCAGGTGGAACACCCGGTTCACGGTACCGGCCAGCAGGGATGTGTCGTGACTGATCATCACAAGACCGCCCTGATGGCTCGCGAGGAACCCGCGCAGCCAGGCGACCGAGTCCGCGTCCAGATGGTTCGTCGGCTCGTCCAGCAGCAGGGTGCCGTGCCCGGCGAACAGGATGCGGGCCAGTTCCACGCGCCGGCGCTGACCGCCAGACAGGGCGCTGAGCCGCCGGTCCATCAGACCCGCCGGCAGCCCCAGCCCGGCGGCGACCCGGGCGGCCTCCGCCTCGGCCGCGTAGCCGCCGCGCGCCTGGAACTCCGCCTCGGCCCGCACATAGGCGTTCATCGACCGCTCCGCGCCGTCGGCCATCGCGGCCTCGGCGCGGCGCAGCGCCCGTACGGCGCGGTCCAGGCCGCGCGCGGACAGGATCCGGTCGGAGACGATGGCCGACTGGTCGGCCGCGCGGGAGTCCTGCGGGAGATGGCCGACGTCGCCGGTGCGGGCGACGGTTCCGGCGGCGGGCCGCAGGACGCCCGCCAGGGTGTGCAACAGGGTGGTTTTTCCCGCGCCGTTACGGCCGACCAGGCCGATGCGGTCGCCGGGGGAGACGTGGAGGGAGACGCCGGACAGCAGCAGGCGCGCGCCCACGCGCACGTCGACGTCACGAACGGTGATCATGAGAAAACGCTCCGAACGAGATTTCCAGGCAGAGGACACACGGGTGGTGTGGAAGCGGGTCCTCGGCTAGGAAATTCGGGGCGTAGACATGGGGGGCACGGTAACGGAGGCGCCCTGCGGAGCGCCTCCGGTTTTCCGTGCCCTACGGCAGCTCGAACCCGAGGGCCCGCGCGGCCTCCTCCGGCGTCGGCTGAGCCCAGCGCTCCGCCATCGCCAGGTTGGACGACAGCGAACGCGGCTCGGCCCGGTCCAGATACAGCAAGCCGTCGAGGTGGTCCGTCTCGTGCTGCACGATCCGCGCGGGCCAGCCGGAGAACACCTCGTCCAGCGCGCGCCCGTGCTCGTCCTGCCCGGTCAGCCGCACCTCGGCGTGGCGCGCCACCACCGCCTGCCAGCCCGGCACGCTCAGACAGCCCTCGAAGAACGCGGCCCGCGCGTCGCCGGCGGGTTGGTAGACGGGATTGACCAGCACCCGGAAGGGCTGCGGCACCCGCCCGCGCGCGAGACGCACCTCCTCCGGCACCGGAGCGGGGTCCTCGATCACCGCGATCCTGAGCGGCACTCCGACCTGGGGCGCCGCCAGGCCGACCCCCGGGGCGGCGTGCATCGTGACCCGCAGGGCCTCGACGAACCGGGCCAGCAGCGCGGGCTCCAGCTGACCGTCGTACGGCTCGGTGCCGCGCCGCAGCACCGGGTCCCCGGCGGCGACGATGGTCAACGGGACGCCTTCCGCGAGGAGTTCCTCGACCCGCTCGGCCAGCGGTGCGCGATGACTCGGAGTTCCCATCGCGTCAGGATGACACGGCCCCCTCCCCGCTCGCGTGACGCACGTCACATGCACTCGTCGGGAACTGAACGCCCCGCCGCTCCGACTACTGCACCGCAACAACCACCACCGCCTCGCGAACGAACGATCACCACCGCACCGCAACGGCCAAGAAGACGTCCCCCGGAGAAGCCCGCCGATGACCACCGCTCCCTCGACCACCACGGACGAGGCCCCGCAGCCAGCCACCCCGGCACCGCCGAAGAGCAGCTGGGCCCCCTTGCGCCCGCTGGTGCTTCGCCTGCACTTCTACGCCGGGGTGCTGGTGGCGCCGTTCCTCCTCGTCGCCGCCGTCACCGGCCTGCTGTACGCCGCCTCGTTCCAGGCCGAGAAGATCGTGTACGACCATGAACTGACCGTCCCCGTCGGCGAGCGGAAGCTGCCGATCAGCGAGCAGGTGGCCGCCGCCCGCGAGGCCCACCCCGAGGGCACCATCTCGGCCGTACGCCCCTCACCCGAGGCGGACGCGACGACCAGGGTCATGCTGTCCGGCGTCCCGGGTGTCGACGAGGGGCACGCGCTCGCCGTGTTCGTCGACCCCTACACCGCGAAGGTGCGCGGCTCCCTCGAACAGTACGGCTCGACCGGCGCGCTGCCGCTGCGCACCTGGATCGACGAGTTCCACCGGGATCTCCATCTGGGCGAGACAGGGCGGCACTACAGCGAGCTGGCGGCCAGCTGGCTCTGGGTGATCTCGGCCGGCGGGCTGGTGCTGTGGTTCTCCCGCCGCCGTGCCCTGCGCAAGGTGCGGGGGACGAACGGGCGGCGCCGCACGCTCGGACTGCACGGCAGCGTCGGCGTCTGGGCGGCGGCCGGGTTCTTCTTCCTCTCGGCGACCGGTCTCACCTGGTCGGCCTACGCCGGGGCCAACATCGACGAGCTGCGCACCTCGCTGGGCCACGCCACGCCGTCGGTGTCGGCGGCGGCGGGCGGTGAACACTCCGGCCACGGCTCCGCGGCCGGGCAGGCGGGAGACGCCGCGCACGGCGTGGGCCTGGACAAGGTCCTGGCGGCGGCGCGGGCCGAGGGCCTCGGCGACCCGGTGGAGATCGTGCCGCCGGCCGACGCGACCTCGGCGTACGTCGTCAAGCAGGTGCAGCGCAGCTGGCCCGAGAAGCAGGACTCCGTCGCGATCGACCCGTCCAACGGCGAGGTCATGGACGTACTGCGGTTCGCCGACTACCCGGTGCTCGCGAAGCTCACCCGGTGGGGCATCGACCTGCACACCGGCATCCTGTTCGGCCTGGCCAACCAGATCGTCCTGATGCTGCTCACGCTCTCCCTGATCCTGCTGATCGTGTGGGGCTACCGCATGTGGTGGCAGCGCGGCCGCGGCTCCGCCTTCGGCCGGCCGATCCCGCGCGGCGCCTGGCAGCAGGTACCGCCGCAGATCCTGGTCCCGCTGCTCGCCGGGGTCGCCGTGCTCGGCTACTTCCTGCCGCTGTTCGGAATCCCGCTGGCGGTCTTCCTCGCCGTCGACATCGTGCTGGGCGAGATCGCCCACCGGCGGGGACGGCGGTCGTACGGAGCCGGGACGCCGGCGCGGTAGCGGACGGCCCTCTGTCACCGGTGCCCGGCTCCAAAAGGAGCCGGGCACCGCTCGTATCACCGACAGTCAGCGCTGCTCGAAGTCACCCGCGAGCGCCGAGGCGATCCGCAGATGCGACTCCGCCTCCTCGTACCGCCCCTGCCGCTGGAGCGTGCGGCCGAGCATCAGCCGGGCATAGTGCTCGACGGGGTCACGCTCGACGATCGTCCGCAACTCGGTCTCCGCACGCCACAGTTGGGCCGAGTGGTAGTAGGAACGCGCCAGCAGCAGCCGCGGCCCGGTCTGCTCGGGCACCTCCTCGACCAGCCCCGCCAGGACGCGCGCGGCGGCGGCGTAGTCCTTGGCGTCGAAGAACGACTGCGCGCGCTCCCAGCGCTCCGTCGGTGTCCCGTGGCCGTAGTACGTGGCGTCGTGGATCGTGTTCACTCGTGGCCTCCTTCGAGGCCGACAACCGAGCGGGTTGGTTCAATATTCCACTACTTGGTCAGGGCTGCCAGCTCGGCGTCGGCCCGCTCGGTGATCAGGCTCAGCACCCGGCCGGCGACGGCCAGGTCCTCCGCCGGAATGCCCTCGTAGATCCGGGCGGTGATGGGCGCAGTCTCGCCGGAGGTCCTGTCGTAGAGCTCCCGCCCGGCATCCGTGATCCGCACGTCCGATGCCTCGTCCGCGGTCAGCAGCCGCGCGGCGATCAGCTCGTCGATCACGGCGTGCACCTCCGTCGCGTCGATCTTCAGCGCGCCGGTGACCCCGTCGGCGAGCCGCTCCCGCCCGACCGGGCCCTCGGCGACGGCCGCGAGGCGGAGGGCGACGGACTGCTGGAAGGTGACGCCGTGCCGGGCCAGCACGTTCTCGAGGATCGCGCGGCCCGCGTAGTGGGCCAGGGCGACGACGCGGGGGCCGACCAGGGGTGTGGTGGTGGTCATGACTGCTCCTTCTCGTTCTCGCGCAAGGGATCAAGAGGTGCGTCGAGCAAGGCCGTCAGGTCGCGCGCGAACTCCCTCGTACGCGCGCTGTCGAGACCGCCGAGCGGCTCCAGGAGCTGCTGAAGCAGCCCGTGTACGACGCTGATCGCCCGCGCGCTGACCTCGCGCCCCTGCTCGGTGAGCGCGAGCTGCACCGCGCGCGGGTCGCGCGGGTCCCGGGTGCGTTCCAGGAGGCCGGCGGCCTCCAGTGCGCGGGCGAGCTTCGACACGTAGAGCGGCTCGAGTCCGGTGTGGTCGGCGAGCCGGCGCTGACTGGGCCGTTCGCCCGAACGCCGCATGCCGTACAGCGAGGCCATGAGCGAGTACTGCGCATGCGTCAGCCCCAGTGGGGCGACGGCCCGGTCGACGGCCACCCGCCACTTCATCGACAGCCGCCACACCAGGAACCCGGGCGTCGCGCCTTCGGAACCATTCCTCATGACCGATACAGTACATAGCTACTATATACATGGCTACTATTTTCGAAGGGTCGCCCCCTGGGGGCGGCCGCCCGCCCGGATGACGCAGTGGCGCGGCGACGCGCTGACGCGAGACCTCCCGCCGGACTAGGTTGTGGCCATGAGCAATCTTGAGCGCGAGGCGGCCCCCGCTCTGTGCGGTGGCCGGGGCTTCGTGGTGGCGGAGCCGGTGCGGGAACTCCTCAGTCCTCGGCGCGTCAAACTGGGCGAGTCCAGCGAGGTCCGCCGGCTGCTGCCCAACCTCGGCCGCCGGATGGTGGGGGCCTGGTGCTTCGTCGACCACTACGGCCCCGACGACATCGCCGACGAACCCGGCATGCAGGTTCCGCCGCATCCGCACATGGGTCTTCAGACGGTGAGCTGGCTGCACGCGGGGGAGGTGCTGCACCGCGACTCCACCGGCAGCCTCCAGACGATCCGCCCCCGCGAACTGGGCCTGATGACCTCCGGCCGGGCGATCAGCCACTCCGAGGAGAGCCCTCGCCCGCACGCCCGCTTCCTGCACGGCGCGCAACTCTGGGTCGCCCTCCCGGACGGCCACCGCCACACCGACCCGCGCTTCGAACACCACGCCGACCTGCCGGTCGTCACGGCACCCGGCATCGAGGCCACGCTGATCCTCGGCGACCTCGACGGCGCGACCTCGCCCGGCACGGCGTTCACCCCGATCGTCGGCGCCGACCTGTCCCTGACCCGAGGTGCGGACGTGCGCCTGCCCCTGGAACCGGACTTCGAGTACGCCGTCCTGTCCATGTCCGGCGAAGCCCACGTCGACGGCGTCCCGGTCCTGCCCGGCTCGATGCTCTACCTCGGCTGCGGCCGCAGCGAACTGCCTCTGCGGGCGGAGTCGGACGCGGGCCTGATGCTCCTGGGCGGCGAGCCGTTCGAGGAGGAGCTGATCATGTTCTGGAACTGGATCGGACGGTCGCAGGAGGAGATCGTGCAGGCTCGGCAGGACTGGACGGAAGGGACACGGTTCGGCGAGGTGAAGGGCTACGACGGCGCCCCGCTGCCCTCTCCGGAGCTGCCGGCCGTGCCGTTGAAGCCGCGAGGCAGGGCGCGCTGACCTGCTGAAACGCGTGAGCATTGGTGGCCGCAGGTCGGAAGACGGTCTTGCCGGAAGGCGTCCAACAGCAGGCTGCTCAGGCCGGTGCGGTTGGCGGTTCCATGGTGTGGCTCTCTGTGGGTAGCTGTGGCAGGACTCTTGCTGACCTAATGCTGACTTTGCTGACGCCTTGTCAGGCTGGGATGCGAGGTCCGTTCCCCAGCTTCAGCGCATGTGTAGGCGCCTGCAGGGTCGGTGACGTCCGGACCGATGCTGACCTGGCTGGCGGTCGGGTCAGGCGTTGTGGAGGGACGGCGTCGCTCACGCTCTCGCCTTGTTGAAGTTCTATAAGGTTCGACGTCACGGCTGTCTGTCGGCAGCGCCGCTTGTGTCTGATCCGAAAAGCGCTGCGCCGGAGAGGGGCTAGCAGGTTCTTCGTCTGCTGGTGGTACAGCAGCTGTACCTATGCTGACCAGGCAAATCGGTAGTTGACGCAGCCTTTGCCAGGGGGTGGTCCGGATCTTGGTCTGGCGGCGCCGGTTCGGGTCATGCTGGGGCTGCGGTGCGAGGGATTGGGAGCGAGCGGGACCGTACGGGGCAGATGGTTGGCTGCCCGAACGCTGGCTCTCTGGGATCGAGGGTGTGATGGTGGACCCGCGGGCTGGTCCAAGATCGTGCGGAGTCGGAAGTCGTGCCCCGGCGTCGGCCGAGTCACGGCAGGCTCGAATCCCGGCACAGCGGGCCAGTGCAGTGGCCGAGAAGAAGGCCCGCACAGCCGAACTCGTGGCGCGACGGCAGAGCCATCCGCTGGTGATTGACTTCGCGTCCGAGAATGTGTGCCCAGTGGCGAATGGATTCAACCAGCAACCGCAATTGCTCGTCTCAGGCGCAGAGGTTGGCGCGACTACCCACTGCAGTGTCCCGGGACGGATACCCAGATCCTCCGCCACCCCGAGTCGGCTTACCGGTGTCCATCACGATCCGCATCGCCCCCTCACGGAGGCCGACATCGTAGATGTGCGCCGTGGATGCTCTGTCCCTCAACCGTGCCTCCGGTGACGGTCTTCGCAATAGAGAGGGGAGGTGCAGTCGTCGAAGCACGCCACGGTGACCTCAAGATGGACGCTGAGGGGGCGGCCGTAGGTCCTAGTGCTTTCTTCCGAGGTGCGTTGCGCCAAGAGACCGATTCAGGCCCAGCCTGACGTCCATAGTGTGAGTCCCATGAGCGATGCAGCACACGAGACCTCCCGCGATCGGGCATTGAACGTTGTCCGGGGCTACACGGATCACGACGGCATCGCGGTCCGAGAGGCGCTGGAGGGTCTGGACCCGGGCGGCTCGATCGAGGTGTACGCCATCCTGAACGGTCTGTTGCGCTCCACGATCAGCATCATGGAGCTGACCGGTAAGTCGTGGACGTTGGACGACCTGGTACGCCAGGCCGACGAGCTCGCCACTTCGGCCCCGCCTCACTATGAGTTCGCCGTGGGCGAGGCAACCCGGGCCTGGGCTCGCGGCGACCAGTCGGCGATGCGCGCGGTGTCGTGCCGAGATCTCTCAGGGGCCGTGCACATAACCGCTGTGGGTGTCGCCGTTCTGGGGCTGACGCTGTGGGGTAGGACCGGATTCTTTGACGTTCTGAAGGAGTTTCACGAGGTCGCCTCCACGCTCGTAAACGATCCGCGCTCTGGCATTTGACCACTCGAAACGCTGCGTGCGGAGCTACAGACTCTCGTCGGCTTCGTCGTCGATGCCATCTGCCTGCGGAGCCGACGAGATCCTCCTTACGTCAGGACGCGTTATGAACTTCCGGACGCCCTTGTCCGCGCTGTTCCCCGGAACCTCGGGCCGGCTTCTCACCGCTCTTGTCGACCATCACCTTGCCGACGCCGCCCGGCCGCTGCACCTTGACGAGCTGTCCAAGAACGCCGCGGTTGCCCCCGCCCAAATCGAGGCGGCGCTCTTCCGGCTTGGTTTGCTCGGCCTCGTCGCTCCCAGGCGCAAAGGAGAGGCCGTCCGCATCGTCCCCGGTCACATCGCCTGGGGCGCGCTACGTCAGCTGGCGGACCTGAGTGACCGCGTCATCGACACGGTCCGAGAGCAGACACGAGTCCACCTCCACCCCGTGCCGAAGTACCTCGCGCTGAGCGGCGCCGTCGTAGAGGGGACTGCCGCACATCCCGCAGATGTATTGGAGCTCATCCTTGTCCCGCCCGTGGACGCCCCGGCCGATTGGCAGGTCGGCGTGACCGTGCTCGTCGCGCAGTTGTCCCGGGACCTGGGCAACCTCGTGGTCCACCGCATTGCCCGTGACACCCAGGAGGCAGAGGCCATCGGCGGAGCGAGCGCTGTGTGCGTCCTACCGCCGTGCCTCCCGTGCTGATCTCCGAAGTTCGGCGTTTGTCGGCGCTGATCCACCCCGTATTTTCAAGGGAGGGAAGGATTTCTCCCCGGTAGGTGGGCCTGTTCCCCTCCATAGGGTTCGCGGGGTAGGCGAACCTTCCCCTTGAGGTTGCTGGAAGGTGCCCTTGCGGGTGCGGCGACTTCCTCTTGTGCCGGTTGCGGGACGGGGGCGGCCGCCGGAAACGGCGGCAAAACTGCACTCGCCGCTTCCGCCCGCAAGGGAGAGCACGGGCACTGCTGACAGTCGTCCTCGGCGGCCAGGCCCGGTTGCGATCCCTGATGAGTGTGACACGTCGGCAGGTTGGGGGCGGGGTGTGGACGGGAAGCGGCCCGAGGGCATCCGGCGCGGCCACGATCAGCAAGCACAGGGTCCTCGCCGTGGAACGTGGCCCCATGTTCGACAGCCCGGCCACAACACCTCTCCGCAAGGCCGATACAGGGGAATCATCCGATGGGGAATCGCAGGTAGCTGCCGAGAGACGAGTTCCCGGCCCTGGCCCCGGCCTCGCCCGGCCCCGCCTGGCCCGTGCCGCCGGCGGGGCCGGTCCGTGCCGGGCGTCGACACCGCTACCACGCTCCCTGTCGTCCCGCCGGGCCTTCCTACGCGAGCGCGCGGCGCGGTTACCGAGGACGTCCAGCAGCTGGGCGCTGCGGTTGCCGGGCTCGGCATGGAACATCCCCGCCGCGAGCCTGGGGTTGTCGGACGACGCCGCTGCCGAACGGGATGCCGTCGCCGACTGGCCGATCCCGCCCGGTGAACCAGGGGCCAGTGATGCCAACGCGACTTCGTAGTGCTGGCGGGCACGGTCATCCGTTCTGCCTCTGTGGCCTGGTGGACGCCTCGACGGGTAGCGGTTGGCCTCGACGTCCCGCCTGCGGCAGTGCGCGCGCTGCCGGTCCTCCAGCCGCGGAGACGGGCTGGCTGGCTTGTTCGTGGGCGGGACGTCGGTCCACTCCCGCGGGCTCCCGTTCGTATCGAGCCGGTGCACCGCCATCCCGCAAGATCAGACAGAAGAGAGGTGGAGACGAGCGGGGCAGCGCGGAGCGGACGACGTGATCCACTCACTTGACCTCAAGTGTGGTCGAGGTTTTAGCGTCAATGGGCACCGATCGCGAACGTCGCATCGGGGAAGGAAAACCCATGCCCAGGCTCGATCACACCATCGTCCACAGCACCGACAAATTTGCCGGTGCCCGCTTCATCGCCGACCTGCTCGGCGCACCCGAGCCCAAGGCAGGCGGCCCGTTCGTCGTCGTCCGTCTCGACAACGAGGTTTCCCTCGACTACGCCGAGCACCTGGTCAAGGGCAAGGACTGGGTACCCACCCATTACGCCTTCCTCGTCACGGACGCGGAGTTCGATGACATTTTCGCGCGGATCCAGGAGCGCAACATGCCGTACTGGGCTGACCCTCAGTGCACCGAGCCTCAGACCATCAACCATCTGGACGGCGGTCGCGGCGTGTATATCCAGGACCCCGACAGCCACATCATGGAGTTCCTCACCGTCCCCTACAGTGACGACACGCTTGCCAACGGGGGAGTCCACCACAGGCGGAGCTGACCTAGGAGTGCGTCTCGCAGCCGCGGGCCGCGAGACGCACTCCGTCTCGGAGAAACCGTGACACGTGGTGAATGCACATGCCGTCGCGGAAACGGACGGCTTTGACAACACCTCCCATCCTCCGCAGGCACGGACCGGCACCCGCTGTCCATTTGAACGGTTGCGGCCAGCCGAAAGGACAGCACCACTACAAGACAGGCTGGCTAACCTGGAAGGTATGGAGCTCACCGTCGCAGCCGAAGTGATCGCGGCACCCAAGCCCGAGACCCTGCCGCGCTTGTCCGCCGCCTTGGCTGACGTCATTCCCCATGCCGGGCTGGCCGAACTGATCACTTGTGCGCAGTCGCCCTTCCAGCTCCATGGGAGATCTCCCGGTGATGCCGGCTCGGCCGTCGCCATCGCCGAGGTGGCCGCACTGCGACCCCTGATCCCCGCCGGGGGAAGCTGGCAGGGCCGTGCCACCATGGCGGGCATCGAGGTACCCGTGGTGGCGTTGTCCAGTGCCCGCTCCGAGCCGAGCGCACTGCTGGTCCTCCTGCGAACCGAGGACACTCCCATGCCAGATGAGCATCTGGCACCCGTGTTGGCGTTGTGGGACCTGCTGACCGCCCACAGGGTAGGCGTGCAGACCGACGGGATCCCCCCGGGGAGACTGGCTGCGTCGCGCGCCGTGGCAGCCGCACGTGCGACGGCCATCTCCGAGCTGGGCGAAGCGCACGCAACCGCCCTCACCGCACTTCTTCACACGCTCCGCGATCGCGACCTGGACGACAGCGACGCCCGGACACGGGCAATCGACCTCACCGTCTCCGCCCTGTCCGAACTCCGTTCGCGAGCCGAACTCGATCAGGTGCTGGTGGAGGAGCGTGCCTCGGACGCCTTCGAGCGGCTCACCGACTCGCTGCGCCGGATCCTGCGCCCCGGCGGAGTACGGCTGGACCTTGGCATACCCGGCGCGGAGGAAGGCGCGGACCGGATGCTGCCCGGCGATGTCGTCAACACGGTATCTGCGGCGGTCCGGGCAGTCGTGCACGCTTCACTGGAGGATCAGGGCGTATCGGACGGCCGTCAAGTCAGCCGGATCCACGTCGGCTGGGAGGTCGACAAAGCAGATCTGCGCGCCACCGTCAGGGACGACGGGCCCGGAGCCTTGTCCCGGCACTCCTTCGATAGCCGTCGGGTCATCGAGCGGCTGTCGCCGCTCGGCGGGCGGCTCAAAGTGGACGCGGTGCCGGATTGGGGTACAACGGTGACAATCGAAGTCCCTCTCACACCGCCTGACACGCCCCGCCAGGACCCAGTCACCGGACTCGGCGCACGAGAGTTGGAAGTGCTGGAACAGCTGGCCCGGGGGCGTCGCAACCGGGACATCGCCCAGCAACTGCACATCAGCGAGTCGACGGTGAAGTTCCACCTGGCCAAGATCTTCGACAAGCTGGGCGTCAGCTCCCGCGGAGAGGCAGCTGCACTCGCCCATCAATGGGGCCCTAAATAGCGCGCGCCAAACGTGGTGGGGGAAACGCCATCATGAACGACTGGGGTGTGAGAAGATCCGCAGCCGCTGACCCGACTGAAAAATCGACACTCGGCGCACCCTGGACGGACTCCACGCACATGAGCGAAAGCTTGCCAAGAGTGTGACTCGCTGCGGCCCACGCGATGTAAACACGTGCCCACGGCGGCGCGGTGGCCGGGCCCGCGCAGAGCGTCTACGACGAGGTTCCCGGGCAGGCGGCTTAGAGGCTCTCAGTGACCTGGCCACGGTCGAAGAAGAGCCGGGGGAGCAGGGGGCCGTAGAGCAGCGTGAATTCGTCGGCGTTGATCTGGATACAGGAGGGTTCCAACAGTCTGTTCAGGTCCGCATGCCTGTCTTCCATGCGGCCTGGGCGGTCACGGCCAGCAGTCGATGCGGGTCCTGCCGGCGGAGACGGTCCGCAGGGAGAGTCGGGTCAGGCCGTCGACGCTGATCGCCTGGAGCCTCGCCTGCTCGACAGTGGCCGCGGCGCTGGTCAGGTCATGAGCGCGGAGCACCACTAGCGGAGGATCGGCCATAGAGCGCACTGTCTCGTCGGCCGACCAGTGGTCCCCCCGGGCGCTGCCGGAAGAGCCCGGAGTTTAGCGGCAGCTCGTTCGGCAGGGATTGCCCGTCCAACTCGCCCGGGCCTGGATGCCGCATCGTTCCCCATCGCTCGCGACTATCAGCGGTGTCGGCGGACCACCTGGTACGCCCGGTGGAGTCCAGCGCACCCGCGCCCGCCTGCTGGACGATCGCGCGTGATCTGCTGCCCGACGTCAAACCGACCGACCCGCCATATGCCTGCCAGCCTGTCTTGTTGTGGTGCTGTCCTTTCGGCTGGCCGTAACCGTTCAAATGGACAGCGACTGCCGGTCCGTGCCTGCGGAGGATGGGAGCTGTTGTCAAGCCGTCCGTTTCCGCGGCGGCATGTGCATGTGACAGGAGTATCCAGACATGAAGGCAGTCATCTACACCGAGTACGGCGGCTCCGAGGTCCTGCGGGTCGCCGAGGTCGAGGAGCCGCACGCCGGCCCCGGCCAGGTCCGGCTGAAGGTCATGGCCGTCGGCGTCAACCCCATCGACTACAGGATCCGCAACGGTTGGCTGCATCAAATGTTCCCCATGGCCTTCCCCGCTGTGCCGGGCGGTGAGGTGGCCGGCATCGTCGACGAGGTCGGCGAAGGCGTCACCGGCGTCTCGGTGGGAGATGAGGTGCTGGGCTTCAACGTCGCCCCCCGCTTTCCCGTCGCCGGCATCACCGGCGCGTACGCGCAGTACGCCCTCGCCATGGCCAGGGACGTCGCGCCCAAGCCGGCCGGGCTCAGCTGGGAGCTGGCCGCGGCGCTGCCCGTCGCCGTCGAGACCTCCGACCGCGTGCTGGACCTTCTCCACGTGACGTCCGGCGAGACGCTGCTGCTGCACGGGGCCGCCGGTGTCGTGGGCTCGGTCGGCGTCCAGCTCGCGGTGCGCCGTGGTGCCACCGTCATCGGTACTGCGTCCGAGGCCAACCACGACTTCCTGCGCTCGCTCGGAGCCATCCCCGTCACCTACGGCGACGGCGTCGTCGACCGGGTACGCACGGTCGCCCCGCAGGGCGTCGACGCCGTGTACGACGCCGGCGTCGACGCCCTGGAGATCTCTATGGAACTGCGCGGTGGCAGCACCGACCGCATCGTCACCATCCACGATGCCCGGGCCCCCGAGCTGGGCATCACCATGTCCACGGGCCCCAGGCCCCAGTTCGGCCCGCAACTCGCCGAATACGCCCGCCAAGCCGCCGACGGCCGGCTCAACGTCCGCATCGACCGCACCCTCCCCCTCACCGACGCCGCCCAGGCCCACCAGCTCAGCGAAGCCGGCCACCCCCGCGGCAAGCTCGTCCTCCTCCCCTGAACCACACCCCCCACCCCCTAACAAAACACCACCCGACACACAGCAACCAGGCCCCGGACGGGCGCTCGAAAGCCACCCGTCCATCGGACCGTAGCGAGCCAGGCCGGCAGAGCCTGCCCGAGCGGACCCGCCCGGAGCCAGTCCCCAGGACGGCATTGGGGGCACCACGCGTCGTACGGCGACTGCTCACGAAGAAATAGGCCTCCGGCAGCCGGAGTTTGCGGGGGCGTCCCAGGACTGGCAGGAAAAATTGAAGGTTTCTGGGGGGGGGATCGCAGCTGCTCCTGCAGGCGCCCGGTTTGCTCGCTTTGCAAGGAGATAGCCACATTGTCGAACCGCCGAGCATTCCTGACCGCCCTCGCTGGAGCCGGAGCGGCACTGACCGCCGCCGTCAAAGCGCCTGCGGCCGCTGCACCCGGCCGAACGCATGCCGTGAGCCGGAGCGGCCGCTATCCAGGGCCTATTCCCTGCCCACCGGCTTCTTCCCCGAAGGCATCATCACCGGTCGCGGCCCGTATGCATACGTCACCTCCCTGGCCAACGGCGACGTGTACAAACTCGACCTGGCCACCGGCGGAGGCCGGATCCTCACTCGGGGCCCGGGAGTGGGTGCCGCAGGCATCCACCTCGACGCCCGCGGCCGACTGTTTGTCGCGGGTGGGAGAAACGGCACTGTTCCCGTGATCAACGCCGGTACCGGGCAGGTCATCACCACCTACGACGTCAACGCCGAGGGCGGGCTGGTCAACGACCTCGTCCTTACCCGGGACGGGGTCTGGGTCACCGACTCGTTCGCCCCCGTGCTGTACAGGTTTCCACTCGGTCGCCGGGGAAGAGTTGCCCGCCCCGGCCGACGTGGTCCGTGTACCACTCGGCGGCGAGTTTGTCTTCCAGGACGGCTACAACGCCAACGGCATGTGCGCTCACGCCTTTCCGTCCCGACCCTCCATGATTACAGAGCGCGTCGTCCATGGACGTAGCGTGAGGATGCCCTTCGGTGCCGGGAGTCTGGGACTTGCGACGGTTTCAAACCACCCGCCTTGGCAGGGCATCGGCAAGATGCGACTCTCATTCACGTTGATGTGATCCCCCAGAGGGCCAAGTGCGCCACTCGGGCTACGGTGGAGCGTCCGGGTCGATACCGGGATGACGTCGAGGTGATGCGCACGGCACTGTCTGATCGTTCAGCCGTTCGGCATCTTCCGCACGTCCGCATCGGGCTCGAGCAGGCTGAGGTAGGCATCTCGCGACGGTTCAAGGTGCAGCGCACACAGGCGCATGAACTGTGTAGTGTCGCCGTCGCGCAAAGCCTCGACCATCGCTTCGTGCTCGTCGCGAGCGCGCTCCAGCAAGTTGTCGTTGACGACGGTCAGGGATCGGATCGGCGAGGCCATGAGGGCGTGCCGGCGTAGGTCGTCGACGAGGAGCCGGTTGGGAGCCAAGCCGAACAGTCGTTCGTGGAACGCCAGGTTCGCCCGGAGGGCAGACCGACGGTCACGCCGCGTCACCGCGGCCGCGTGCTCGCGCATGGCCTCCTCGATCGGGGCGAGCCGCGAACTCGACACCGGCATCTGGATCGCCTTGGCGCAGGCGACCTCGAGGAGCTCGCGAACCTCATAAAGGTCCCGTACTTCTTGCGCGGTGAACGACCTGACCAGTGCGCCGACGTGCGCCCGCTTCTCTACCGCCCCTCGGGATTCCAGTGCGGTGAGTGCGCTACGAACCACGTGTCGCTTGGCGTCGAACCGTTCCATCAGCGCGTCCTCGACCAGGCGCTCGCGGGGGTGGAGGAGGCCCATCGCGATGTCCTCTTCGAGTTCGGATGCGATCGCCTGCACCCGGAGGGAGGCCCGCTGCCTCGAAGTCGCCGAAGGCTGCGAGGTGGACTGCGCGGTCATGTGCGTCGATGGCCCTTCTTCTCGGGGCGTCATGGTCCCACGGCGCGTCGGCCCCAGATCCGTTCGGGGGCTTGCGTCGCCCTCAACCCTATGCTGTGATAACCCGCCAACTGGATTATCAATAATAAGGGCGATGAAATGGACCACGACGTGGTGCGCACCGGGATGCGCTCCAACCTGACCAGCTACGGCGACCCGGACTTCGCGCTGTTCCTTCGCAAGGCGTTCATCAAGGGCGCCGGCTACAGCGACGATGCGCTGGACCGCCCCGTCATCGGCATCGTCGACACCGAGAGCGAGTTCAATCCGTGCCACGGCAATGTGCCCCAGCTCATCGACGCCATCAAACGTGGCGTGATGCTGGCCGGAGGGTTCCCCCTGTCGTTCCCGACGATCTCGGTGCATGAGAGCTTCGCCCATCCGACCAGCATGTTTCTGCGCAACCTCATGTCGATGGACACCGAGGAGATGCTGCGCGCACTCCCGGTCGACGCCGTCGTGCTCATCGGTGGATGCGACAAGACCGTGCCTGCCCAGCTGATGGGCGCTGCCTCCGCCGGCAAGCCCGCCATCCAGCTCGTCACCGGTTCCATGCTCACCGGAAGCCACCGCGGTCGAACGGTCGGCGCCTGCACCGACTGCCGATCCTTCTGGGGCCGCTACCGGGCCGGTGAGATCGACGACCAGGAGATCGCCGAAGTCAACGGTCGGCTGGTCGGCTCGGTCGGCACCTGTTCGGTAGCCGGCACAGCGAGCACCATGGCGGCCGTCTCAGAGGCCATGGGCATCGCCCTGCCCGGCAGCGCCTCCCCGCCCGCCGTGACGGCTGACCGGATGCGCGTCGCAGAGGAGACCGGCCGTCGAGCCGTCGGTCTGGCCACCGAGCAGCTCACCATCGACCAGATCCTGACTCCAGCAGCCTTCAACAATGCCTTCCGTGTGCTGCTGGCCATGGGCGGCTCCACCAACGCCCTCGTGCACCTGGCGGCCATCGCGGGCCGTTGCGGTTACCCGCTCGACCTTGAGGCCTTCGACCAGATGGGCCGAGAGACCCCCGTTCTGGTCGATCTCAAGCCTTCGGGGGACCACTACATGGAAGATCTCCATCGTGCGGGCGGCGTGCAGCGCCTCATGCTTGAGATCCGCGACCAGCTCGAGCTCGACACCCTCACCGTCACCGGGCGGACGCTGCGCGAGGAACTCGACGACGCCCCCGCTCCCTTTGAGCAAGATGTCATCCGCGCCCGACAGAACCCGATCCACAGCGGCGGCAGCATCGCCGTCCTGCGTGGAAACCTGGCCCCGGGTGGATCAATCATCAAGCAGTCGGCAGCCACCGAAGGCCTCTTGGAGCACCGGGGCCGCGCCGTCGTCTTCGACGATGCCGAGGATCTTGCCGCCCGTATCGACTCCGACGACCTCGATGTCGAGGCGGACGACGTGCTGGTCTTGCGCAACATCGGTCCCGTGGGCTACCCCGGCATGCCCGAAGCGGGCTACATCCCCATTCCCCGCAAGCTCGCGCGCGCCGGAGTCAAGGACATCGTCCGCATCTCCGACGGACGCATGTCCGGCACCGCAGCCGGGACAATCGTCCTCCACGCCTCGCCCGAAGCGGCGACCGGAGGTCCGATCGGCCTGGTCCGCACCGGCGACATGATCACGCTGTCGGTGAGCCGGCGCATCCTCACGCTGGAAGTCTCCGACGAAGAACTCGCCGCGCGAGCCAAGGACGTCGTGGAGCGGCCCAAGCCGCGACGCGGTTACGCAAAGCTCTACGCCAATGAGGTGACTCAAGCCGAAGAGGGATGCGACTTCCGGTTCTTGCAGAACCCCGACACCACCACTTCCGTCCCACACGTCCTCTGAGGCATCAACGCCAAGTCAGGAGGGCTCATCGTGAGCCACGAAACCTGGGTCTGCACCGCCGCTGTGTTGGCGATCGGCGTCCTTCTTCTCCTCATCATCAAGTTCAAGGTCCAGGAGTTCCTGGCACTGCTGCTGACCACGCTCATCTTCGGTCTCGCAGTCGGCAACCAGCCGAACGACCTCATGAAGCTCATCGTCGCCGAGATGGGGGACTCGCTCGGCCAGCTGGCGCTCGTCATCTCCCTGGGAGCCATGTTCGGCACCGTTCTCCAACGCGCCGGCGCAGCCGAACGAATAGCACTGACCTTGGTGGAGAAGTTCTCCGACCGGACTGTGTCATGGGGCCTGGGCCTCGCTGGCTTCCTCGTCGCCACCTCCGTCTACATCGACGTCGCCATCGTCATCCTCGTGCCGATGCTCTACGGCGTCGCCCAGCGCACGGGTAAGTCCCTGCTGCACTACGGCATCCCGCTGTGCGCGGGTCTGAGCTGTGCGTACACCTTCATGCCGCCCGCACCTGGCCCCCTGGCCACGGCCGGCATCATGAACGCCGACATCGGCTTGGTCATCCTGTTCGGCGTCATCTGCGGTATCCCCGCGGTGTCCATCGCGGGACCGCTCTTCGGCCGATTCATCGCCAAGAAGATCATGGTCGTCCCTCCGGCTCTGGCTGTGGCCGGCATCGGTGGCGGCAGCGCCTCAGGCAGTGCCTCTCCGGCTTCCCTGGCTTCCCCGGCGTCATCGTCCGGTGGTGGACCCGGGACTGCCGACAGCAGCAGTTCCGCCAGGTCCACCGGACCCGGCGCCGAGGCGACCGGCGTCATGGAGATGTCGCCCGGGCGCCCCGGAAACCCCGATACCCTTCCCTCCTTCTGGGGCGTGGTGGGTGCGCTGCTCATGCCGCTGGTGCTGATCCTCATCGGGACCGTCGGGCGTGTCATCGGTGGGGACTCCACCGTGGTCACCTTCCTGACCTTCGTCGGCCACCCGGTCATGGCACTGCTCATCACGTCCTTGTTCAGCCTCTGGGCATTCGGCCTCAAGCGCGGTGCATCCCCGGGCGACCTTCAGCGTATGGCAAGCGATGCCCTCGGCCCGGCCGGCATGATCATCCTCGTCACTGGCGCCGGTGGTGTCTTCGGTGGCGTCCTGATCGCGTCCGGACTCGGGGACACCCTGTCCACTGCCATGCGAGATGCGAGCGTCCCGCTGGTCGTGTTCGGCTTCCTCGTCGCGGCAGTCATGCGAATCTCCCAGGGCTCCGGACTCGTCGCCATGATCACTGGCGCCACCTTCAGTTCACCCCTTGCCGAATCACTCGGTGCCAGCGACGCGACCATCGCCCTCACGTGCATCGCCATCGCTTGCGGAGGAGCAGGGTTCTCCCACGTCAACGACTCAGGATTCTGGATGGCCAACCGCTACTTCGGTATGAGCGTCGCCGAGACCCTGAAGACCTGGACCGTCATGAAGTCCCTCGTGGGGCTGACCGGCTTCTGCATGGTGCTGATCCTCAGCCTGTTCATCTCCTGAGCCCAGCTCACAAGGGAAGGAAACACCGTGACCATCGTCATTTCCTACAGTCCATCGCCCTCAGGCGAGGCGGCGCTCGCAGCCGGGATCACCGAAGCGCAGCTTCGCGGCACCGACGCGGTGATCGTGAACGTCTCGCACGGCAACATCGATTCAGGGCGCAAGGTCGCCACTCCCGCCCAGCTCGCAGCCGCCCAGCAGCGAGCCGCGGATGCGGGGGTCGCTGTAACGACCACCCAGCCCGACGACGCCCTCCCGCACTACGCCATCACGCGGACGGTCCAGGAAATCGACGCCGAACTCCTCGTCATCGGTCTGCGCAAACGCTCCGCCGTCGGCAAGATCGTTACCGGGAGCCTCGCGCGGGAGCTCCTGCTGAACCCGCCGTGCGACATCTACGCGGTACGCATGTGACGCCGCGCTCGACGCACCGGGCCCAGGTTCGACGTCGTGGTAGTGAGAGTTCGTGGCACTCGGCTGGGGTGCCGCACTCGGTCGGCAGGTACGAACGCTGGTGACCGTAGTCGCTCTGGGGTACAAGTGTCGGAAATCGCGTACGGCAATGGGCTGTTCGACAGCATGTTGATCGACACGCAATAGCTGAACGATGCGTTCGTACAGTATTGGACACACCCGTCACGACTCTCGACACTGCGGACGCCTACGTCTGCGGACTCGCCGAGACAGATTTTGGGACGCACGTTGAAGGGCGAGCGACGCGAGTCCGTCGAGGTGTGAACCAAGGTCTACTGGCGAGTCGGACTAGCGCACGAGGGAAGAACGAGACCGAACCCTCACGCGAGCACGCAACGACCGGCCGTGTGAGCGGCAGCTGCCCGGATCACGAGCCATCGACTCGGCCGGTGGAACTGACATGGTCTGGCATCCGATGGGGGATAAGCTTCCACCTCCGATGAGGGCTGTGGGGCGAGCGTGCCTCTCTGTGCTGGTGTCTGGGATGTGCGACGGTTCCAAACCACCTACCTCACATGATGCTCCTGGAAGCTCCGCTGATGAGATGAGTTTCGGCCACTGGACAGGTGGTATGCGGGGTCTCGCTGGCTTCGCAGGCAGGTGATGGCCCCCAGGAGGTCTCGGGCCGGCGCCGCAGGTATCGCCGACTGGTCTCCGCAGGCCCAGGACCGGGACGCCTCGGCCACGCCGAACTCGTAGTGAGGCAGGGCCGAGGCGTCGATTTGGTCAAACCTGTTGCACGAGGTCAGATGCGCTTTCGCCGCGCTCTGGGAGCGGCAGCTCCAGGACAGAGGCGGTCACTGCAGTCAGTGCCCTGGTCGGCCGTCTGCCGCACTGTGAGGTCACCAGGGCCCGGCAGAGGGCTCGGCGGTCGCAGACGTTGTCAGGCCGGGCGAAACCCACGCCTGACGACCGCCTTGGGCTAGCGTGTCAGTTCCAACGTCTTCTGGGCCAGCTCCAAGGCCTGGTCCACGCTCCGGTCGGCCAGGTAGGCGAAGTCCACGAAGACGTGGTTGACATCGGTTTCTTGGCGTGTGCGGAGGATGACGTCCACGACCGCCTCCACGCTCGACTCGGGCGTTGGGTTGATCCGCAGGATCGCGTCGATGTCCGCCGGGTCGTGGCCCTTTTCCGCGGCCATCTTGCGGACGTGCTCCAGGGGCCCGCTGACGGTGGCCGCGGGGTCGAACCTGTATCCGGGGTACAGCGCTGCCGCAGGCAGAATTCCGCTTCCTCGGCGGGCCGCCCTGCGGCGCGAGGCCGGGGTGAAGCCGGACAGGTAGATGCGTGGCCGGGGGCGCTGGACAGGTTTCGGACCGATGTGGGCGGCGGGGAAGGAATAGTGCGTTCCCTCGTGCTGCTCAACGGGGTCGGTGGTCCACACTGCCTCCAGCACGTCCAGGCACTCGTCCAGCCGCGCGCCCCGTTCCTTCCAGGGCACACCTGTTCCCTGATATTCCTCCGGCGACCAGCCGGTCCCGAGACCGGGGACTAGCCGCCCCCGGCTCACCACGTCAACGCCGCTCAGTGATCGGGCCAAGAGCAACGGCGAGTACCAGGGTGCGACGAGTGCGCTGGTGCCCAGCAATGCCCGCTCGGTTGCGGTCGCCGCCACGGACAATGCCACGAACGGGTCGAGCAGAGCGTTCATCTGCCATGGGATTGTGTCCGTGCCCTCGTAGCCTACGGTCGGGTCCACCGCGGCCAGCACGCGGTCACCTACCCAGAGACTGTCCGCGCCGAGTTCCTCGGCGGTCTGAGCGAAGTGGGCCACCTGGTCGAGATGTTGAGCCATCGCACCGTACTGGGGAAGGGCAAAACCTATGCGCATGCGTCCTCCTGTGGGGGGCCCTGCTGGATTGGTCAACCGGCGGGGAGAATTGGGACTACTGGAAGTGCGTCGCGGCGCAGGGTGAAGACAAGGGCTCGTTGTGCCGCGGGGTAGGAGTGGGATGGGTGCGTGGCCGCGAGAGGTTGATGGGCGGCGGACGGGGCCGAGCCCTGATAAGCGCGTCTTCACGAAGCCCGGTGGGCCCATAGCCCTTATCACACGCATCGTATGATTTTTGGGTAGGGTGACGCTATGTGCCCCACGCCCGTTCACCGCCGACAACCGACCCTGAGTAACCCGCGTGTCCAGCGCACCCGCGCCCGCGTCCTGAGCATCGCGCGGGAGCTCCTGCCCGAGGTCGGACCGATCGGACTGACCTACGCCCTGCTTGCGGAGCGGGCCGACGTCACGCGCCAGACCCTCTACCGGCACTGGCCCAACCGTGCCGCCCTGCTCTTCGACCTCATCCTGGAAGGGCCCGACCTCGGTGACTACCCTGAGCCGGGCAGCGATGTGCGAGCGGTGGCCACCGCCTGGCTCCGAAGCCTGCGCAACGGCACCAACGAGCCTGCCATCCGTGCCGCGGTCCTCGCGGTCACCGCCCAGGCCGACCACGACCCTGACAGCGCTCAGACCCTCGTCCGCATCATCGAGGACCGGCATGCTGCCTTGAACACACTGCTGGTACCTTCCGGCGTTCAGATTGGCGACGACGAATTCACTATGCTCTACGGGCCTGTCCTTGCTCGGCTCCTCCTCGACCGTGGTCAGGCGACCGATACCTTCATCGACGCTGTCGTCACCCAGTGGCTCACAGCGCTGGAGGGCACAGGCGCCCTGCCCCCACGAAACGCCGCGACCGAAGCCTGACCGCAGATGCGTGATTACCACCGGGACGCACCGCCAGCCGGCAGCCTCGTCATGAGGTGTCGCCATATCGCGTGGTCATGAAACTCGGCCAGGACCGTGCCGCCGGGGCGCGGCAATGGACGATGATGTGCTTCAACTCAATTGGCATCTCAGCTCCTTGAGCATGTGCGTGGCCCGGTTCCCTGGCAACGCGGCTGAGATCGCGGCTCGACGTCAGGGGGGCCCAGCGGCATGACGCTCCCATCTCGAAGGCCCGCACATGTGTTGAACGTTGCACGCCTGCCGTGGTTTGCACGCTGTCTGTCCTCCGAGGCCGGCGCGGTTCCGCATCCGCCTCATGTGCCCGTGTACATGGTCGGTCGGGCCGTCAGCCGGCGATTTTGTTCAGGTCCGCGACCGCATCGTCCGGCAGCATCAGACTCGCGGCGGCGACGTTTTCCCGCAGGTGTTCACGGGACGAGGTGCCGGGGATGAGCGCGATGTTCGGCGAACGGCGCAGCAGCCAGGCCAGCGCCACCTGCTGGGGTGAGGTCTCCAGCCGGGCTGCGACCTTCGCCAGCGTCTCGGACTGTAGTGGGGAGAAGCCGCCTAGTGGGAAGTAGGGCACGAATGCGATGTTCTCCGCGGCCGTGCGCTTCACCAGGGCGTCGTCCTGCCGGTTGGCAAGGTTGTACAGGTTCTGCACGCTCACCACAGGAGCGATTGCCAGGGCTTGGTCGAGTTGCGCGGCCGTCACCGTGCTCAGCCCCAGGTGCCGGATCAGTCCCTGTTCGCGCAGCTCGGCCAGCGCGCCGAACTGCTCGGCCAGCGAGTCGTCGTTCGGGGCATCCGCGTCACCCAGTCGCAAATTGACGACGTCCAGCGCCTCCAGACCGAGGTTCCGCAGGTTGTCGTGTACCTGCGCCTTCAGGTCCTCGGGGTGCCGGGACAGTATCCAGCTGCCGTCTGTCCCCCGGCGGGCTCCGACCTTGGTGACGATGTGCAGCCCCTTCGGGTAGGGGTGCAGGGCCTCCCGGATGAGCTCGTTGACGACCACCGGCCCGTAGTAGTCGGAGGTGTCGACGTGAGTGATGCCCACCTCCACCACCGCACGGAGCACCGCCACAGCCCGGGCACGGTCCTTCGGAGGGCCGAACACGTTCGGTCCGGCCAACTGCATGGCGCCGTACCCGACGCGGGTCAGGGTCAGACCGTCGGCCGGGGTGAGGGTGCCACCTAGCTGTGCAGACATGTCGTACCTCTCCAGATGGTGCTCAGGATGTCCAGGCCATCGAAGTCGTTCCGGTGACCTTGCCTTCCACCTTGCGCCCCTCGCGCCCGGGGTGGCAGTGCCCCAGCGTTCCTGGGAGTGACAGGGCCAGCCACTGTCGGCCAGGCGGCCGTACGGTGGGATGCATGGACGGATCGAACGCGCTTGGGGAGTTCCTGCGCGCCCGCCGGGCGATGGTAGGGCCCGAGGACGTGGGGTTGCCCGGTGGCGGTCTACGCCGGGTGCCGGGGCTGCGCCGCGAGGAGGTCGCGATGCTGGCCGGGATCAGCTCCGACTATTACTTGCGGCTGGAGCAGGGCCGGGACCGCAACCCGTCCGTGCAGGTGTTGGAGGCCGTCGCCCGTGTTTTGCGGCTGGACGCCGACGCGACGGCTCACCTCGTTGGTCTCGCCCAGGAACGGCCCACCGGGGGCGTACACCGGACACGGCAGGTGCCGGCGGGCCTGCTCCAGCTCATCGACGGCTGGCCGCGTAACCCCGCCTATGTCCAGAATCGCTACTACGACTGCCTGGCCGCAAACGCGCTCGCCACGGCGCTCACCCCCATCTTCCGTCCCGGCGTCAATCTGCTGCGGGCCGTCTTCCTTGACCCGGCCGAGCGCGAGCTGCGCCGCGACTGGGAGGACCTGACCTCGGAGGCCGTGGCCGCTTTGCGGTCCGAGGCCGGGGCGGATGTGGAGGATCCGCGGCTGCGCGATCTGGTCGGTGATCTATCCCTGCGCAGTGAACGCTTCCGCACCCTGTGGGCCCGGCACGAGGTACGGCCCCGCCGCGGCCGCGTGCATCATCTGACCCATCCTCAGGTCGGCGAGCTCGAACTACGCTCGCACAAGCTGTCCGTGGACGGCACGGACGGCCTCAATCTGGTCGTCTACCACGCCGAGCCAGGCAGTCGCAGTGCCGAACTGCTGGAGATCCTGGGCAGTCTCGGCGCACCCGAGGGCGAGTGGGACCAACGGCCAGGCGCAGAGGAACGGGTCGAGGATCCGTAGAGCCCCGGCCCGTTCGGAACTCCCTGGAGTGCTTCTCAGGGGCGCCGCGTAGTCGGCGGGGCGGGTGGTTGAGATCGCCCGCAGTACGCGGAGTTCACACATGGTCAATCGGCCGATCCGGCCTTGTACGGCACCTATGGTGTGCGTCACTCGGTTCATAAATCATACGATACGTATGATAAATTTTCAGTAATCACACATGCTGTGTGAGTTTGCTTTTGGGAATCGAACCCCTCTCGTTCTAGGAGTCCCTGTTGTTTGCTGCGATCACCTTCTCCGAGTACGGTGCGCCCGACGTGCTGACCTTGTCCGACGTTCCGACGCCGCACCCCGGACCGGGAGAGGTTCGCATCCGGGTCCGGGCCACCGCCGTCAATCCCATCGATCTCAAGCTGCGCTCCGGCGAGCTGGCCGGGATCATGCCGCTGGAGTTCCCGTTCGTCCCCGGCCAGGACGTGGCCGGCGTGGTTGACGAGGCGGGCGAGGGTGCCGCCTTCGCGCCGGGTGATGAGGTCTTCGGCTCGGCGCACCTCGGCGGCTATGGCGAGTGCGTAGTGCTGGATCGGCCGTTCGCCAAGCCCGCGGGGGTGTCGTTCGAGACCGCGGCAGCCATGGTCACCGTCGGCGAGACTGCCTACCGGGCGCTGGAACACCTCCACGTGGCGCCCGGGCAGACCCTGCTGGTCCACGGCGCGGGCGGCGCCGTCGGTGCCGTAGCTGTGCAGCTGGCAGTTGCGCGCGGTGTCACGGTGGTCGGCACCGCGGGCGACCATGACCTCGACCGGGTCGCCAAGCTCGGGGCCACGCCGGTCCGCTATGGCGAGGGCTGGGCGAAGCGGGTCCGGGACGCGGTGCCGGGAACGGTGGACCGGGTGCTCGACACCGCCGGCACGGGCGTCCTCGCCGAGTCCATCGCCCTGACCGGCGATGCTACGCGGGTCATCACCATCGCTGATCTGGCTTTCGCCGAGCACGGGGTGCGCTTCACCGGACTCGACCCTGCCGACCGCTTCCCGCAGGCCCTGCCCCTGCTGGCCGACCTCATCGCCGACGGCAGGCTCGAAGTGCCGGTATGGCGCACCTTCCCCCTCAGTGAGGCCGCCAGGGCTCACGCCGAGATCGAGGCCCACCACAACAAGGGCAAGGTCGTCCTCCTGCCCTGACGCCTCAGCCCCGCCAAGGTGTCGTCCGCCCGGGGACGAGAGTCCATCTCAGAACCACAAGAAAGTGAGCCAGCAATGAGTACCCAGACCGCGATACCCGAGGGCGATCTCGTCCAGATCGTCCAGGAGTACTACGACTCCGTCGACTCACGGGACGCCGCTCGCGTCGCCAACAACTACCTCGTGGCGCCGAACACGACGCTGCAGTTCAACGCCGACGACCCCATCGTGACCGTCGAGGCCATCAAGGAGTTCTCGGCGCAGCTCTTCCATATCGCCTCCGTCAGGCATTCGATGATCGATATCTGGACCACCCCGCTGATGGGTGACGTCGTGCCGGTGAACCTGGCGCCTGCTCGGTCCGCCTCCACGGTGACCGTCGTGTCCACCGCCCTGCCGACCTTCTCCGTCGATACGGGCTCGGAGGTGAAGCATGTCGCGATCCCGGCGACCTCGATCTTCACCATTGACATCGAGTCGGAGAAGTTCGTCTCGGTTCACAACATGTTCGACCTTGCCAAGGTCTATGCCGCCGTCGGCGGCTGACCGAAACAAGGGACGCCGACGCGTAGTATGGCAATAATCCGGACGGGACGGGCACGGCCGCAACTCCCCTGACTCACGCGACACGCCCCGATCCCTCATGCGCGATCGACTCCGCCGCGCCCGCAGCCAGGCAGTCTGCTCACTGTGCGAAAGCGGCGCAGAGAATCAAGTCGACTGTATCGGCGCTGTGGAGCCAATGACAGGTCAACGGGGGCGCGAATTGCTATCCCATCAAATCTGGATTTGGAAGGGTGCTTCAAGTTTTCGCGAGTCGGTAGAGCGAACGACCGGACCGAGATGGAGGACCGATGCTCAGGAAGATCCGTGACGACCTGTGGGAGACCGAGGGCGAGTCCCCATTTCCGGGGCTCACCACGCATGCCTATCTGTGGACGCCGCCGTCCGGAGGTAACGTGCTGTTCTACTCGACCGTCACCGACGCAGACTTCGATGAAATCGAGCGTCGGGGTGGCGTCGCGCACCAGTATCTGAGCCATCACGACGAGGCAGGGCCGATGGTGCGCGAGATCGCCAAGCGGTTCGGCTCTCGGCTGCACGCCGGGCGCGGCGACGCCAAGCGGATCGCGAACGTCGTCGACGGCGCCTTCTGGCTGGATGGCCGGCAGGTGGACGAGAACGGGGTAGAGGTTATCCCCACGCCCGGCCATACCTCGGGCAGCACCTGCTTTCTCGTGCGTGGTGCGCGCGGCGAACGTTATTTGTTCACCGGCGACACCATCTACACCGAGCGCGACGGCACATGGGCTGCCGGGAATCTGTCGTTCAGCGACCCGGATGCACTGGCGAGCAGCCTGAAACTGCTCGCCTCGCTACGGCCGGACGTGGTGGCCTCCAGCGCCGCTCCGGGAGGTGTCGGAGCGCACGACCTGCGCGACGGCGATGACTGGGCTGGCCATGTACGGGTTGCACTCGCCGGTCTCGGCCGCTGAAGGACTCGTAGTTCGGCATCACGACGCCGAAGAAGTCCACAGCCGCACTGTCCCCGCCGTGGCACAGGCCGCTGTCCGGGAAGCCCGGGGTGATGTCCCAGACGAAGCCAGGCTCCATGACCCCGTTGGTGATTTCCGAGGCCATCCCGGATTCAGAGGGCCTTGAAGCCCATGATTCCCACGGACGCCGAGGGGCGCGTGTCGTTCTGCAGCCCGGTCCGGCCGGGCAGTTGCGCCGACATCGCCCCAGGCCCGACAGCTCAGCTCGGACTGGCCCAGCTCCTGGCCGACGGCCCGTTCATGGAGCTCCTCGCGGATGCCGGCTATCAGGTGGTTGGGTCCAGTGGGGGGGCCTGCGCGTCGGTCTCCGCGGTGGCGATCACTTCACCAACCGGCTCGTCAGGGGGGCACGACTCGCATGACCGGGTCCGTTATTTGTCGACCAGCGACATGTGGTGCTCGTTGTAGCGATCTCCCTGTACCCCGATCCGGCCAGCGAGTTCGTTGAGGTCCGCCAGTTCGTCGGCGGAGAGCGGGAGTCGAGTGGCGCCGGCGTTTTCCTCGATGCGGGTGGTGCGCCGGGTTCCGGGGATCGGCACGATCGACGGATGCTGGGCGAGCAGCCAGGCGAGGGCCACCTGCCCCGGCGTGGAGTCCTTGGCCCGCGCGAGGGTGGTGATGTGCTCGACGAGCGCCTGGTTCGCCGTCCGGTTCTCGGCCGTGAACCTTGGAATGGTTGTGCGGACGTCGTCGGCCGCGAACGGCGTCGATGCGTCCACCGCCCCGGTCAGGAACCCCTTGCCGAGGGGGCTGAAAGGCACGAATCCGATCCCGAGCTCCACGCACGTCGGCAGGACCTCTGGCTCGGGATCCCGGGTCCACAGCGAGTACTCGCTCTGCACTGCCGTCACCGGGTGGACCGAGTGAGCACGGCGGATGGTCTCCGCACTGGCCTCCGACAGCCCGAAGCAGCGGACCTTGCCTTCCTGCACGAGTTCGCCCACCGTGCCGGCGACTTCTTCGATCGGCACCTCCGGGTCAACGCGATGCTGGTAGAAGAGGTCGAGCCTCTCGACCCCGAGCCGACTGAGGGAGGCCGTCGCGACGGAGCGGATCTGCTCGGGCCGGCTGTTAAGTCCGGCGATCGCACCGTCCTCGATGCGGAATCCGAACTTGGTGGCGATGACCACTTGGTCACGCACCGGAGAGAGGGCCTCTCCGACGAGTTCCTCGTTGACGTAGGGGCCGTACACCTCCGCCGTGTCGAAGAACGTGACCCCCAGTTCGACGGCTCCACGGAGCACGGCGATCATGTCGCTCCGGTCACCGGGGTTCGGGCCGTAGCTCTGCGACATGCCCATGGCGCCGAGGCCGATGGCGGAGACCCGGAGGTCGCGCCCGAGCGTTCGCGTGTGCATTCTTCCTCCTTGCCGGTGTTCTTGGTGCTCGATGCCCACGGCATCTGCTTGAGCGAAGCGGTTTGCGCATCGTTGATGAGTCGACCGTTCGGCGTGCATTTCCGACTTTCCGGCCTCGAGCTCTCATCACCGTACCCCGCTCTGAATCTCCGAAGGGGGGAAGGAATCTTCCCCGGATGATTTCCTCCCCTGCACAACGCCGGTCGACCGTGCGACCGTCAATACGCGGCAGACAGCGGCCCGGGTTGCCCTATCTGCCGCAGGGTCCTGAATGCAGAATTTTTGGCTCCAGTGAAGAACCGGCACCTTGCGTGAACCAATCGTGATGGCAAGGGCTGCCTTCAGATACACCCTGTTGGGAGAAACGTGTTCACCGTCAACGCGTACGCCGCTACGTCCGCGACCGAACCGCTCACCCGGACCACCGTCGAGCGCCGCGACGTCGGCCCGCACGATGTCCTCATCGAGATCAAGTACGCCGGCATCTGCCACTCGGACATCCACCACGTTCGTGAAGACCGGGGCCCGGTCCACTATCCGGTGGCACCCGGGCACGAGATCACAGGAGTAGTCACCCAGGTCGGTTCCGAGGTCGGGAAGCACGCCGTCGGTGACCGCGTCGGCGTCGGAAGGTGAGCAGGCTCGGTCTGGGGACCATGAACTTCGGCTGGGTCACCGACGAGTCCACCAGTTTGGCCATCCTCGACAGGGCTCTTGAGGAAGGCATTAACTTCGTCGACACCGCCGACGTCTACGGGGGGCCACAGTCTCCCGGCATGGAACTGGGCTATGGCCTCTCCGAAGAGATCATCGGCCGGTGGCTGGCCCAGGGCGGTGGCCGACGCGACCAGATCGTGCTGGCGACCAAGCTCTACCAGCCCATGGGGCCCGGCCCGAACGACAAGTACCTGTCGGCCTACAAGATCCGCAAGGCGGCCGAAGACAGCCTCCGACGGCTGCAGACCGATCACATCGACCTGTACCAGATGCACCACGTCGACCGTTCGACACCGTGGGACGAGATCTGGCAGGCAATGGAGCAACTCGTCCGCGAGGGCAAGGTCACCTACGTCGGCAGCAGCAACTTCGCCGGCTGGCACATCGCCACCGCCCAACAGGAAGCGGGCAAGCGCCACTTCCTCGGTCTGGTCTCAGAGCAGAGCCTTTACAACCTCAACGCCCGCACGGTCGAACTGGAACTGATCCCCGCACTGCGCCACTACGGCCTTGGCCTGATTCCGTGGAGCCCGCTGGGCGGAGGCCTGCTCGGCGGCGCCTTGAAGAAGGCCGACAGCGGTCGGCGCTCGTCTCCCGATTTCCTGGCCGTTGTCGAGCAGCATCGGTCTCAGCTCGAACGGTACGAAACCCTGTGCGCGGACCTCGGTGAGCGACCGGCGGACGTCGCCCTCGCCTGGCTGCTGCACAACCCGGCGGTCGCGGCCACCATCGTCGGGCCGCGAACGTCCGAGTAGTTGCACCAGACACTCCGGGCCCCGCACCTGACCCTGTCGGCGGAGATCCTGCAAGAGCTCGACGAGATCTGGCCCGGGCCGGGTGGAGAGGCTCCCGAAGCGTACGCCTGGTAGCTCGGTGAGCAAGGAGACAAGGAAGGCGGCTCGATCCAGGTTAGAGCCGCCGAGAACACGCCCGTTGCCCTGCCGGCCGCCTCATGGATGCGATCCGTCGGCGGGAGCGGCACATTGATTCGCCTGGAGTACGTATGGAATACACACGACTTGGAAGCTCAGGACTCGTTGTCAGTCGGCTCGCGCTCGGCTGTATGACGTTCGGGGACACCGCGACCGGTTTCAGTAAATGGGCACTTGGTGAGGAGGAATCGGAGCCGCTGTTCCGGCAGGCCGTCGAACTGGGCATCACGTTCTGGGACACTGCCAACGCCTATAGCTTCGGCACGTCGGAGGAGTTCGTCGGGCGCGCGATCAAGAAGTACTCGCGCCGCGAGGACATCGTGCTGGCCACCAAGGTCTTCTACCCGATGCACGTCGGCCCGGGCGGCTCCGGTACCTCACGTAAGGCGATCATGGAGCAGATCGATGCATCGCTGACTCGGCTCGGCACCGACTACGTGGATCTCTACCAGATACACCGCCTCGACTACGAGACGCCCGCCGAGGAGACGATGGAGGCCCTCCACGACGTCGTGAAGGCGGGCAAGGTGCGCTACATCGGCGCCTCGTCGATGCTGGCGTGGGAGTTCGCCAAGCTGCAGTACACCGCCGACCTGAACGGATGGACACGGTTCGTGTCCATGCAGGACCAGTACAACCTCCTCATGCGTGAAGAGGAGCGGGAGATGTTCGGCCTGCTCACCGACCAGGGCGTCGGGAGCGTTCCCTGGAGCCCGCTGGCGCGCGGCCGGCTCACCCGGCCCTGGGGTGAGGAGACGACTCGATCCGGAACCGACCCCGCGTACGGGCGTCTGTTCACCGAGGAGGAGTCGAATCGGAAGATCGTCCGGGCGGTGCAGTCGGTGGCCCAGGCCCGCGGGGTGTCCATGGCCACGATTGCGCTCGCGTGGGTCCTGGCAAATCCGGTCGTCAGCGCTCCGATCGTCGGGGCTTCCAAACCCCGGCATCTGGCGGACGCCGCCGCGGCCCTCGACATCACCTTGACGGACGAAGAAATCTCCGCTCTCGAGGAGCACTACACGCCTCGGAACGCGACTGGCATGAGCGCCGCCGACCGGCCACCGGCCCGCTGACAGCTCTCAGGCGCGTAGCGAGTCGCTGCCGCCGTCGCTGGGGCGACGGTCGACCGGGCGGCTCGGGGACACACAACTCATGCCCTGGGTGTTTGGCACACGGGATCGCGGCAACGTGCGAAGCTGTGAATGTGCGCCATGAGCCGAGCCTGGAGGAACTGGGGGCATTCCTCAGGGCGCGCCGGGCCCAGCTGAGCCCCGGTACGGCCGGGTTGCCTCACAGCACTGCGCCCCGGCGGGTCCCTGGTCTGCGTCGTGAGGAAGTCGCCCGACTGGCGGCGATCAGCACCGACTACTACGCCCGGCTCGAGCAGGGCCGTGTCCAGGCGTCGGAGGCCGTCCTGGATGTGCTCGCGCAAGTGCTCCGTCTCGGTGGCGATCAGCGCGAGTACCTCCTGACCCTGGCGGGGAAGACCGCCCCGCCCACGGAAGGCCGGAGCACTCGCCAGGAAGTCCATCCGCAGATGCGGCGCCTGCTCGACGACCTCACCCTGACCGCGGGATTCGTCATCGGACACAACACGGATCTCCTGGCGTGGAACGCCATGGCCGCGGCGCTGGTGATGGATTTCGGACGTATCCCCGAGGAAGAGCGCAACTACGTGCGCATGGTGTTCACCGAGCCTGCCATCCGCGTGCTGTACCGGGACTGGGAGGCCATGGCCCGTCTGGCTGTGTCCCACCTGCGCATGGACAGCAGGCGCAATCCCCGCGACCCTCGGCTGACAGCCCTTGTCGAGGAGCTTTCCGCGGTGGATCCGCAGTTCCGGCTGTGGTGGACCTCGCATGACGTCGCCGCGCGGGCCGGCGGCACCAGGCTGCTTCGTCATCCTGTGGTCGGGGACCTGGCCCTGGAGCGCTCCACCTTCATGTGCGCCGAGGATCCCCGACAGCAACTCGTCGTGTGGACCGCCGAGCCCGGCACCCCGACCTCCGACGCCTTGCGTTACCTGGCGTCCACGATGGGGCCGGTGCCTGAAGCATCTCGCGGTGCTGGGTGACGCCGTGCGCCGGCGAAAGAGTTGCTGCGGAGGCGTCACGCGCGATGAGTGGCCTGTAAACGCGACCGGCCACGGGCCGGCGAGTCGAGTGCTGGATCGCGCTCAGTGGCAGGCACCGCGGTTCACCGCAGTGCCTGGGGCAACAGGCGCTTGGCGTTCGCTGTGGTGAGCGATCGCCACGTGGTGTCTTCCGCCGGTGGATCGGCCGCGTCGATCGCCGCGATGTGGGCGTCGGCCAGCGACGACGGTGTCCAGCAGTAGTCGCTGCCGAAGAGCAGGCGGTCAGTGCCGACCAGCTTCAGAAGTGCGGGAACCTGGCGAGGGAAGGCTGTACCCGCGATGTCGTAATACAGGGCGCGCAATTGCTGCACTGCATCGAGCGACGGTGCCTTCTGCCAAGGCACGAACAGTTCCATGAACTCGTTGATGCGGTCGGCCAGGACCGGGATCGCGCCACCGCAGTGCGGGACGATCACCCGTATGTCCGAGTGACGTGTCAGGACGCCCGCCAACAACATGTCAGTGACGGTGCGAGCCGTGTCGAAGATGTACTCGACCATCGGACGCGGCCTACCGAGAGCGGACCGCTCCCAGCACACAGGGGAGGTGGGGTGCAGGAAGACCACGGCCCTCCGGCGGTTCAGCTCCGCGAAGACCGGGTCGAGGCGCTCGTCTCCCAGGTACACCCCCTGCGTCTGAGTCAGCAATGCCACGCCGTCGGCGTCGAGTTCGTCGAAGGCGAAGGCGATCTCCTCCAATGAACCGTCCACGTCCGGCAGCGGAAGCGACACGAAGCTGCCGAAGCGGCCAGGGTGGTTGCGGGTCAGCTCGGCGGCGTACTCGTTGACACGGCGCGCGAGGAGCCGGGCCGCACTGTCGTCGCCGAAGTGCACGCCAGGAGACGACATGGACAGCATCGCGGTGCCGATACCGTTGCGATGCATCATCTCCAGGTGGGCGTCCACGGACCACGACGGCCAGTCGCCCATGCCGTCGGGGTGGGCGTGCCCTGCCGCGGTCGCCTGCTGGACGTAGAAGTCGGGAAGAAGATGGGCGTGGACGTCGATCAGGCCGGAGGACATGACATTGATCCCTTCTTGTGCCATAGCTGTCGAGGCTGGGCGCCGGACTTGGGTCACTCCACCTCCTCGCGTCCTGCCAGCCGCACCTCTTCGTAGTCCAGCGTCGCCTGGAGCCGACGCAGCACGGTGTCGTCGATCTGTCGTTCGTCGCGCAGGCGGACGACAGTCGCCCGTTTGTGGGCGATGAGGGCGAGGCGGAGGTCGGTGTAGTGGCGGTTGTGGAGCAGGGCGGGATCGTCGTCGGAGCCCGCGCCCCTGGCCCGTACAGTCGCCAGGTGGGCCTCGTATTCCTGGCGCAGCCATTCCGTGACCTTCGGGTCGGTGTCCAGTCCGGCGGCGAGTCGCGGCAGCGCCTCGACGGCCTCCTTGGTTGCCGTGGTCTCGGCGAGGACATGCTCCTCGTCCACAGAGGTGTCGCGTGGCATCCGAGCCCAGCGCACCACGCGCGGCAGCAGCAACCCTTGCCCCACGAGGGTCACGACGATGACGCCGGATGTGACGAAGACGATGAAGGCACGGTCGGGGAAGGGGGCGCCGGAGTCGAGGGTCTCCGGTACGGAGAGCGCCACGGCGAGCGACACCGCACCCCTGAACCCGGCGAACCCGCTTACGACACGGGCCCGGTGACTGATTCTGCGCAGCCGTTGCTCGGGACGCCGGTCGATCGCGCGGATCAGATAGGCGGAGGAGAACAGGAAGGCGAAGCGGACCACGACCAGCACCACGCTGACCAGTCCGATCGCGATCAGAGCGTCCTGGAGGTCGGATCGGTTCAAGTGGCGCAACGCGTACTGGAGTTCCACTCCGACCAGGACGAACAACGCGCTGTTGATGATGAACGTGGCCAGCGGCCAGAAGGCCAACGCCTGCCGACGATGCTCGGCACGGATGAGACTGGGCGCCACCTGGGCCATGATCAGCCCGCTCACGACGACCGCGAGGACACCCGAGGCATGGATCAGCTCGGCGAGCAGATACGCCGTGAACGGCGCCAGAATCATGACGAGATTGCCCAGCAGTGGATCGGCCAGGCGGCGCCTCAGGCTCATGTTGACCCAGGCGACCGCCACACCGACCGCTGCACCGCCGCCGTAGGCCAGCAGGAACAGCGCGCCGACGTGCAAAAGGGTGAGGTGCTCCTCGCCCACGGTGAGACCGACCGCCAGGCCGAAGATGACCAGCGCGGTGCCGTCGTTGACGAGGCTCTCGGCCCGCAGCACGGTGACCTGGCGGCGTGGCAGCGCGCGGGCCAGGACGCCGACCGCTGTCGCGTCGGTGGGAGCCACAGCCGCACCCAGCGCCCAGGCCGGTCCCCACGGCAGCCCAAGCGCGTGCCCGGCGACCGCCACGGCCCCTGCGGTGAGGATCACCAGGACTGTGCTGAGCAGGACGATGCCGCGCAAGTTGCTGAGGATCTCGCGCGTGGAGGTGGTGAGGCTTTCCCAGTACAGCAACACCGGGAGGAAAAGCAACAGCACGACTTCCGGCGGAAGCTGGGTCTGGCCCACGGCTGGTACCAGCCCGACAAGAGCTCCCACGACAAGCAGCACGACAGGCGGCGCGACGCCGAGGCGCTGCGCAACGGCCTGGCCGGCCAGTACAGCCATGCCCAGGAGCACGACGAGTTCGAGTCCGATCACGACTCTTGCTCCTGTCCTGAGCGTACTGCCGGGGGCAACCCAGCCGTCTCGACCGGGAATCTCCTGCTCATCTCGGCACCAGCTTCAGCGTCGTCGGGCGGGCCGCCAGCATGGGGTTGACGTACGCGCCGCCGAAGCGGCCGTACTTGGTGCGGTACGCGGTGTCGATGCGGTCGTTGACCTCGGAGTCCTTGACTTCGACGAGGGTGACGTTCTTGTCTACGCCGCCGGAGCGGATGTGGCCCGCGTGGCTCGCGCGGGCCGTGCGCCACCAAGCGCCGTCCATACCCCGGAAGGAACGGACGAACAGGTCGTCACCGTCGCGGACGACCCAGATCGGCACCGGCCCCCGAAGGGTGCCGTCATGGCGGAGCGGCGCCATATCCAACTCGTCGGACATGGCGATACGGTCGAGTTCGTCGCTGGTCCATGTCGTCATCGGTGTTCTCCGATCTCCTTGTTCCGTTGAGGGGCGAGCGGATGCGTTCGTCACAGCCGTCGGGTGGCCAGGTTCGCGGGCGGGCCGTGCAGGATGCCGTTCTGACCCGCGAGCAGAGCTCCCAACGCCGCCTCGGCCCGGGCTCCGCCCACTTGGCGAAGGGGGTGGGGACGGGCACCGCGGCGTTGGAGGGCGTCGGGCAACCGGTGGTCAGGCGGAAGAGGCGGGGAGGGGCCTACCAACGTGGCTGCGCGTGATCCCGAGCGAGTCCTCGAAGACGCGGTAGTCGGTGATCAAACCGTCGGCGACGGTGAAACGAAGGATCATCTCGCTTTCGAGCACCTGCCCCGAGGGATGGAACCTGGAGGCGTACCGGCCCGGCACCAGTACCTGCCCGTCGGCCTCGACCATGCTCTGCAACTCGAATGCGAGCGGCTCGACGGCAGCGAAGAACGCGGTGAGTGACCTACGGATCTGCTCCGGTCCGGTGCGGCGCCCGGCCCAGGGCGTCAGTGCCGGATCGCCCGGGATCGTCCAGCTCGCATCGGGGGCGAAGTGGGAGAGGATCCGCTCCATGTCGCGTGAGCCGAGGGCTTCGAGGTACGCCTCGACGGTGAGGATCGCCTTGTTGGGCATGGCGGTCGGTCCGTTCTGCTGTGGCTCCTGTGAGCGGGCATGGCTGCCGCCCTTGTGACGGTGGTGGTGGGCGCGGCTGGCCCGCACCACCACCGGGCCGCAGGTCAGGGACGCAGCAGTGCCTTGATGGCGCGGCGCTCGTCCATGGCCTTGTAACCTTCGGCGACTTCGTCCAGGGGAAGGGTGAGGTCGAAGACCTTGCCCGGGTTGATACGGCCGCCGAGGACGTGGTCGATCAGGTCGGGGAGGTAGGCGCGCACGGGGGCGGGGCCACCACGCAGACCGACGTGGGAGAAGAAGAGCTCCTGGCCGTCGATCAGCACGTCGTGTGGCATGCCGACGAAGCCGACGTTGCCGCCGGGCCGGGTGGACTGCACGGCCTGGTGCATGGACTGCTGGGTGCCGACACACTCGAGGACGGAGTCGGCGCCGATGCCGTTCGTGAGGTCCTTGACGCGGGCGACGCCTTCCTCGTCGCGCTCGGCGACGATGTCGGTGGCGCCGAACTCCAGGGCCAGTTTCTGCCGGGATTCGTGCCGGCTCATGGCGATGATGCGTTCGGCGCCCAGTTCCTTCGCGGCGATGACGCCGCACAGGCCCACCGCGCCGTCACCGACGACCACGGCCGTCGAACCGGGCTTGACCTCGGCTGCCTTGGCGGCGTACCAGCCGGTGCCCATCACGTCGGACAGCGTCAGCAGACTTGGGATCAGGTCCTGGGCCGGCTGCTCCGGGGTGGCGACGAGGGTGCCGTCGGCCAGGGGGACGCGGACGTACTCGGCCTGGCAGCCGTTGGGGAAGTCCCGGTGCAGGCAGGAGGTGTGGTAGCCGGCCCGGCAGATCGGACAGGTGTTGTCGGAGGCGATGAAGGAGCCGATGACGAACTGGCCGGGTTTGACGGTCGACACGTCGCTGCCGACCTTCTCGACGATGCCGACGTACTCGTGGCCGATGGGCTGAGGCCCGGTGACCGGGTTGATGCCTCGGTAGCTCCATAGGTCGGAGCCGCACACGCAGGTGGCGACGGTACGTATGACTGCGTCCGTGGGTGCCGTGATCGTCGGCTCGGGGGTGTGCTCCACCCGGATATCACCGGGCCCGTGAATGACGGTTGCTCTCATGATGTGCCCGAAGTCCTGTCAGGTCTGTTGTGTCGCCGTGGTCAGGGGTAGGTACGGGTGCTGACGCGCGGACCGTTGTACTCGTCGTCGGGGACGTGCTCGAGCCACGTGGCGTCGTCCGTCTCCCACAGGGCGAGGTGGGTCATGAACTGGTCGGGCGCGGCGCCGTGCCAGTGCTCCTCGCCCGGGGGTGTGTGGATAACGTCGCCGGGGTGGGCCTCGACGATGTCGCAGCCACGGGACTGCACCAGGGCGATGCCTTCGACGATGTAGAGGGTCTGGCCCAAGGCATGGGAGTGCCAGGCGGTGCGGGCGCCAGGAGTGAACCGAACCATGTTCGCCCGCATCCGGGAGGGTTCCTCGCCCCGGTAGATCACGTCGGCGTAGGCGCTGCCGGTGAACCACTCGGCCGGAAGCTTCATGGTCGGGGGCTGCTTCAGCAGTTCCATGGTGTGTCGTTCCCTCGATGGGGGCGTGCGGTCGGTGAGGTTCAGCCAGCCTGGTCGGTGCTCTCCACGACCGTCTTTAGCTGGTTCATCGCCGTCATGGCGTTGGGCCATCCGGCGTAGAAGGCCAGGTGGGTGATGGCCTCGACCAGCTCGTCCTTGGTCACGCCGTTCTCCAGCGCCTTGCCGAGATGGAAGCCGAGCTGGTCCGTGCGGTACAGGGCGACGAGAGCGGTGACCGTGACCAGGCTACGGTCGCGCGGGGACAGCCCCGGACGCTCCCAGATGTCGCCGAACAGGACGGTGTCGGTCACTTCCGCGAGCTTGGGGGCGAGTTCCTGGATCGCCGGCGGCGCGAACTTCTTCCGTTCGGTCATGGGGTGGTGCTCCTAGCGTATGTTCAGGGAACCGGGGTGACCGGTCTTCGGCTGGGTCCCGGGTTCAGATGCAGCGGCTCACCGGAAGCAGAGGTGAGCTGTCGGCATCGCCTTTCGGGGCGGCGCGTGTTCTCCGCGGCACATCGGGCCTTGTTGCCGGCCACGTCAGCGACCCTGTCACCTTCTTGTGAGCCCGCAAAGGGGAGAATTCCATCCTGGGAAAGGCTTATCCAGGGAAAAATCCTTACCCCCCTTGCGGGGGCGGACCGGTGCGAGACTGGCCATCATGACCAGCGACGCTCCTCCGAACAAGCTGGGAGACTTCCTCAAGGCGCGCAGGGCCGAGCTGAGCCCGCGCACCGTCGGCCTGCCCGACTCCGTTGGCCCCCGGCGGGTGATCGGCCTACGCCGAGAGGAGGTCGCCCTGCTCGCCGACATCAGCACGGACTACTACACGAGACTGGAGCAGGGCCGCATTCAGCCGTCCGGGCAGGTGCTGGCTGCTCTCGCCCAGGCCTTGCATCTGGACGACTGCCGGCGCGACCTCCTGTTCGAGCTGGCCGGTCGGCAGGTGGCACGACCGCGCCGCCAGGCCGCACAGAAGGTGCGGCCGACGTTGCGTTGCCTACTCGACGACCTCACCGCGGCTCCCGGCGTGGTGCTCGGCCGCCGTATGGACATCCTGGCGTGGAATCCGCTCGCCGCCGCCTTGCTCACCGATTTTGCCAAGGTGCCGGAGAAGAAGCGGAACTACGTCCGTCTTCTCTTCACCGACCCGTCCATGAGGAAGCGGTACGCGGACTGGCGGACCGTCGCCCGTGACTGTGTGTCCCATCTGCGCATGCGGGCCGCCAAGTACCCGGACGACCCGCGGCTGACCGGTCTGGTCGGCGAACTCTCTGTGAAGGACATAGACTTCGGGTTGTGGTGGGGAGGCCACCACACGGCGTCGCGCAGCACGAGCACGAAGAGGTTCCTGCACCCCGTCGCCGGCGAACTCGTCCTTGACTGGGACGCCCTTACCTGTGGCACGGATCCCGATCAGGAACTCGTGGTCTGGACGGCGCAGCCCGGCACTCCGTCGTACGACGGCCTGCGCGTTCTCGCATCGTGGGCCGCCAGTCACGTGGGTGGGCCCGCGCCCGGTCGGGTCGGGTGATCCGACCGGGCGAAAACTGAGAATGGCGATCGCCCGGACCCTGGGAGAAAACCCTCCCCCTCACTTCAGGGCTGAGGGCTGCAACACTAGCTGCCATGTACAGCGAAGCATATTCGTCGGAAATGGCTGAATTCCTCAAGCAACGTCGCGCACAACTCAGCCCGCGTACCGTGGGCCTGCCCGATTCCGGGAAAGGACGGCGAGTGGCGGGACTGCGCCGCGAGGAAGTGGCTCAGCTCGCAGGGATCAGCACCGACTGCTACACGAGGTTGGAACAGGGGCGCGTTCCCATGCCCGCATCGGTGCTCGCCACACTCGTCCGTGTCCTGCATCTCGACGATGACCAGCGAGACCACCTGTTGGAGCTGGCCGCGAAAGACGAGCGCTCGCCGCGCCACAGACCGGCGCAGAAGGTCCAGCCCCAACTCAGACGTCTCCTGGACGAGCTGCCGGCGACTCCCTCGCTCGTCCTGGGGCGTCGAATGGACATCCTGGCCTGGAACGCTCTGGCGGCCGCTCTGTTCACCGACTTCGGCCAGGTACCGGAGAAGAAGCGCAACTACGCCCGGTTGCTCTTCACCGACCCCTGCTTCCGGGAGCTCTACCTCGACTGGGAAACGATCGCCCGCAGCTTCGTAGCCCAACTGCGGTTGGAAGCTGCCAGGTACCCAGGCGACCCCGAGTTGATTGCGCTCATCGGCGAGTTGTCGGTGGCGGACGCCGACTTCCGGAAGTGGTGGGCCGGCCGCCCGATCGCCGGCCTGAGTGTGGGCACGAATAGGCTGCGGCACCCGGTTGCCGGCGACCTCACTCTCGACTGGGACAGCCTGACCTGCACAGCCGATCCCGTACAACGACTGGTGCTGTGGACCGCCGAGCCAGGGACCCCGTCCCACGACGGACTGGCCTTCCTGGCGTCGTGGACCGCCGACCCGTACTGGCGGACACGGGATGCGACAACCTGACGGAAGCGATGTTCGCTGACTGCGCCTTCGTCGACCGCCCGCTCAGCCTCGCAAGAGCAGTCATCCCGTCCCCGACGGTGCACCTGCGGCTGCTGGAGTGCTCCGAGCAGGTGAACCGCACGGGGCGTCAGTGATGCGCCCTCTCTCCTCGCGCCGGTGGCCGAGGGGGGGAGCCCGCAGTCGTCCGTCTGCCTCCCGGCCGGCGTAGGCCGGACCGGCACCGCCTTGGCGGGATGCACGGTGGCACCGCCTTCGACGTACCCGCGCCACTGGAGCGGAGCGCACCCCGGTCTTCGTCCGTGAAGGCGCCGCGGTCGCGGACGCGTTCACCGAGATCGCCGCCTGGTCGCGGCAGTCACCCACCCGCCCGCGCTGCGGCCGGGTCAGAACCTCAGGACCAGTCGGCCCCGGGCGCCGCCCGCGGCGAGGAGGCGGTGCGCTTCGGCGGCCTGCTCGGCCGGGAACGTCTTCGCGACCCGGAGGGTGACGAGGCCCTCCTCTACCTGCTGCCGGAGCCGGTCGAGCTTGGCCCGCTCCCGGGCGTACCGGTACACGACGATGGGTTCGAAGACGATGTCCCGCTCGCCGGGGCCGTCGAAGCCACGCAGCGTCACCACCCGGCCGCCGTCACGGACCGCGCGAGCGGTGAGGCCGGCGAGAGACGCACCGTCGATGACTCCGTCGACGCCCTCAGGAATCTCCGCGCGTACCCGGTTCGGGTACTCGGCACCGCGACGGAGTACGACATCGGCACCGAGTTCCTCGACCAGTGCTTCGTCCTGCTCGGAGGCGTCGGCCACAACTCGCAGCCCGTCCGCCTTGGCCAGCTGGACCGCGTAGCCGCCGACCGCACCGGCGGCTCCGGTGATCGCGACGGTCTGCCCGGGCTTCAGACCGAGCGTGTCCAGCGCCAGGCGTGCGGTCAGGCCGTTCATCGGCAGGGACGCGGCCTGCGCGTCGGTGGCGCCCCGAGGCGCGCGCACGACCGACTCCGCCGGCACTACGACCTGCTCGGCGTAGGCACCGTGCGTGCCGCTGGGCACCACGATCGCCGTCACGTGGTCGCCGACCGTCAGATCGACGTCCGTACCCGGGCCGATCTGGTCCACGATTCCTGCGGCCTCCATCCCGGGAACGAACGGCGGCCGGGTGTCCGGCGGCCCCGAGGGCCCGCCGCGCTGCAAAGCGTCGACAGTGTTGACCGTCGCGGCGTGCACCTGGATCCGCACCTCGCCCGGACCGGCCTCGGGTGCGGGCAGCTCCAGGATCCGCAGCACCTCAGGCCCGCCGAATTCCGTGAAACCTACAGCCTTCATTCGAATACCTCATTGCTCGGCATGGGCTCGTTGAGGTGTCCGACCTTCCCGCCCCGTGTGCGGCGGGAAAAGGGGAGAGTTCTTGACTGGGATGCGTTCGTAGGAGGGAGGAATCTTTCCCCCTGTGCGGGCCTGGCCGGCCGAGGCATGGTCATCCAGAGTTCGGAACGACGAGTGGGCCCCGGCGTCCGAGCGCCCACAGGACGAGGGCGAATCCGCTGAGGGCTATGCCCGCGATGGTCACGGCCGGCCAGCCTCCGGCCGTCCACAGCACCGAGGCAATGGCCGCGCCGGCCGCGCCGCCGAGGAAGTTGCTGGTGACGAAGGCGGTGTTGAGCCTGCTTCGCGCTTCGCGCGACACGGCGAACATCCGCGACTGGTTGAGCAGGTTGATGCCTTGGACCGCCACGTCGAGTACGACGATGACGACCAGGACGAGAGCCACGGAGTGCCCGGCGAACGCCGCCAGGACGAACGCGGCCAGGGCCAGGGTCCACGCGATTCCGGTCGCGGGCAGCGACAGTCCGCGGTCGTGCAGGCGGCCGGCCTGTTGGGCGGCGAGGGCGCCCGACACCCCGGCGAGCCCGAAGAACCCGATCTCGGTCACGGAGTAGCTGAAGGGCGGAGCGCTCAGCAGGAACGTCAGCGATGTCCAGAACATGGTGAACGATGCGAACGCCGTGGCTCCCAGGGCCAGCGTCCACCGCACGGTGCGCTCGCGTCGCACGACCCCGCCGACGGAGGCGATGAGCGCCGGGTAGGGCATGCGGGCCTGCGGCGGAAGCGACGGGATGGCCCGGTGGAGCAGCGCCGCGAACAGTACGGCCGCGGCCGCCGCCACGACGTAGATGGTGCGCCAGCCGGCAGGTCCGGCGATCAGCCCGCTGATCGTCCGGGACACCAGGATGCCGGTGAGGATGCCGGAGGCCACGGTCCCGACCACAGCACCCCGGTTGTCGTTGTCGGCCAGGTCACCGGCCAGCGGAGCGAGGAGCTGCCCGGAAACCGTCGTGAAGCCCAGCAGGGTGATAGTGAGCAGCAAACCTGAGGAACAGGTCAACCGACAGGGTCGGACGCCGTTAGGTTCTGGTCCGTCGCCCAGGAGGCCAGGAGGCGCAGTCCGTCGTAGGTAGGGGAACCGGGTGCGGCGGTCCACACGATGATGTGCTGCTCTGGGTCCGTGGCACACGTGAGGGTGTCCCAGTCGAGCGTCAGCTCGCCCACCACCTGGTGGCGAAGCTTCTTGGTGCCTTTGCCCCGTGCCGCGACGTCGTGTTCGGTCCACCACTGCCGGAACTGGGCGTCGCGGTCGGAGAGCTCGTCGACCAGGGCGGTGAGTGCCCGGTCGCCGGGGTAGCGCGCGCTCTCCATGCGCAGCTGAGCGATGGCCAGCCGAGTGACCTCTTCCCAGTCCGCGTAGAGCTCCCGCATCCATGGTTCGGTGAACAGCAGCCGGACGAACACTCGCTCCCGCACCGGGTAACGCGCGAAGTCGGTCCACAACGCCGCGGCGAGCTGGTTCCAGCCCAGGATGTCGGTCCGCCGGCCGATGACGAAGGCCGGAGTGGCGGTGAGATCGTCCAGCATGCGCTGCAGCTGGGTGTCCACCTGTTGACGATCACGTGACGTGGAGAGGCGTACCGTGTCCTTCGCCGCGAGTTCGAACAGGTAGGTTCGCTGGTCCTCGTTCAGGCGGAGCACCTGGGCGAGCTCGTTCAGCAGGGGAGCCGACGCCTGGAGACGGCCCTGTTCGATCCGGGCGTAGTACTCGGTGCTGATCGCGGCGAGGAGAGCCACCTCCTCGCGGCGCAGACCGCGCACACGCCGCCGTTGCCCGCCGCGGAGGCCTACCTCGGAGGGAGTGAGCTCGGCCCGGCGGGCCTTGAGGAACTCACCCAGCTCGTTCAGGTGCGGGTTGCGGTTCATGACCTCCAGCCTGGCACAAACGCCCCATCTTGTGAGGGGGAAAGATCTTTCCCTGCCTGTTCAGCCAGCAGGGGAGATGTCCCCGGGGCTGTGGCCGGTCCTGGGAGCGGGCCGGCGGCTCGGGGCACAGCACGCACCGAGCCACCGGCCGAGCGCACCGCCGGGTCGTCAGCTCAGCGCCTTGACCAGCTCCTGGGCCAGGGGAACCGCCGAGACCGGGTTCTGGCCGGTATACAGGGTGCGGTCCACCTCGACGTGCGGGGTGAAGGGGGCGGCCTCGCGGTAGTCCGCTCCCAGTTCGTCGACCAGACGGTCCTGCAGCAGCCACTTCGCGCGGTCCGCGAGACCGTTCTGCTTCTCCTCCGCGTTGGAGAGGCCGGTCAGGCGGTAGCCGGCGAAGGGGGACGTCCCGTCGGCACCTATGGTGGCCAGCAGAGCCGCGGGGCCGTGGCAGACCAGGGACACCGGCTTGCCCGAGGCGAGCCACTCGGTGAGCAGCCTGCCGGACTCGACGTCGTCGGGCAGGTCCTCCATCGGCCCCCAGCCGCCAGGGTAGAAAACGGCCACGTAATCGTCGATGTTCACGTCCTCGATGCGCTGCGGCTGCGCCAGCTCGGTCGCCTCCCGCAGCGCGGTGCGCGTGCGCTGCGCGCCTTCCTCGCCGCCGTTGAACTCGGGGCTGAGGCTGAGCGCGTCGGCCGTGGGCGGCACGCCGCCGGGTGTCGCCGCCGCGATCTCGTACCCGGCCTCCTTGAACACCTGGTACGGGCCGAGGGCTTCCTCGGCCCAGAATCCGGCCGGCTGCCGGGTTCCGTCCGCCAGCGTCCAGTGGTCGGACGCAGTGATCACGAAGAGGATCTTCGCCATGATTGTTGATCTCCCGGTGAGGGTTTCAGCCCTTGAGGGCTTCTTGGAGGATGTGGCTGTCGGCGGCCTGCCGCATACTCACGGCCTTCCCGTCGCGGATCGTCCACAGGTGGATGAACCGGACGTCGACCGCGTTCCCGGTCGTCGTCTCGGCGTGGTAGTGCCCGTAGACGAAGACGTGGCCGTCGTCGTCGGCGTGGAACTCCTCGGGCACCGCGCCGAAGGACGCGATGTTCGGCATCGGCGTTCCGAAGAAGTTCTTCGCCACGTCGTCCCAGCCGTGGTAAACGCCACTCCTCGGGAAGCCGGGAGTGATATCCCAGATGAGGTCCGGGGCCATTACCTCGCTGGTGACTTCCGGGGCCATTCGGGATTCGTACACTCGCCGGATGAGGGCGAGATTGGGAGATTTGGGCACGAGTAACTCCTTCGGGGGGGATCAGTTCAACGGGAAATGTGCTGCGATCTCCTGAAGGGCGGCGAGGAATTCCGCCATCCTGACTCTCTCCTGGTCTATGTGCCTAGGAACGCCGTACACGGCGATGTGAGCCACCCTTTCGACGGCGAACAGTTCTTTCGGTCCTCGGTAAAGTTCACCTGGCTGGTCGCTGAAGATCTTGGTGTCCGACCATTTCCAGCGTCCTGATCTACTCGGCCACCGGGGACGGGCGCTCCAGAAGACCCTTGGAAGCTTCGCTCATGGGGCTGAACTGACGGTGGCCACCGAGAGTCCGCAGCGTGGGCCGGGCTGCTCGCGGACGCCGATGGTCTGTCCCTTCACTCCGTCAGCGGGGTGAATACCGACGAGGGGGCCGGATGCTTCTTGTCTTCTTTGAAGTCGTTCGGCAAGTGAAGACGCCCCACAATTTCTGCTTCCCTGTTCCAGAACGAAACACTCTCGACCATGGCGCCTGCCCCTTTGTCGTCCTCGCTCCGCCAACGGGCGGTCGGTCCTGACGCCATGATTCGCCGAAGTCGAGATGATGTCCACTGGCGATGGGGGGAAGAAACTTTCCCCTGGTTGCGCATTTCCAGGTAGGCGAATTTCCGCCTCACCCCTCGGGTGCGTTCCACAGCTCCCGGAGTTCAGTCCAGTGCGGTGCCGGGCCCGCCAGGGTGCTGGACCGGTCGGCACCCGGGGAGCGCAACCCCGCGAGGACCATGTCGAGATACCGCAGGTGAAACACGGCCGCACGCTCACCAGCGCAGGGGAGCCGCGCGGAGAGGTGTTCCAGCAGTATCGGAATGTCGGCGGAGGTGAAGTCGGCGCGCAACACTCCTGCTCGGTGCGCGCCGCCCACCAGATCGTCCAGGGCAGCCCGCAGCCGGTCGGCGGCGTCCATGGATTCGTCGGTGGCCGGCAGCCGGCCACCGACCACAGGGAGAAGTGGGCCTCCCGGACCCTGGGCCGACAGCGCGTCCCTCAGGAAGCGGGCGAAGGCCGACCAGGGGTCGGGCTCCTCGGCGAGTGCCGTGCGTGCCTGGGCGACGAGTTGTGGCCTGTGCACCGGCGCTGTCGGCAATGGCGCCGCACGCCCGCGCCGGCTCATCCCGCCGTCCCCGGGGTGACCTGCAGCTTGGCGTCGATGTCCTGGATGCCCTCGGCCTCTCGCGCCAGACGAGCGAACACCTCATCCATCCCTCGCACCGGCCGCTCCCCTTCGCGCAACGCAGGCGCGGTGGTCAGCAGCGACCGCAGCTGACGGTCGGCGACCGGGGCCAGATGCCGCTCGCGGGTCGTCTCAAGGAACGCATGACCCAACAGGTCCTGCACCATCCGCCACGGATCCCCGTACAGCAGCCGGTAGTCCCGCCGCTCCTCCGGGCTCAGACCGAAGCGCCGGTCCATCAAGTGGTGCAGGATCATCAGCATGTAGAGGGCGAAGCTGTGCCGGCAGGAATGCGGCGTCGTGTACGGCGCCCGGCTGCGATGCGGGTCCAGCCGACGCTCCGGTACCGGCCGCCCTGCAGTCGCAGTGACGGCACCTCGTACGTCAACAACGAGGCGCCCTCCAGCCGCCGCATCCCCGACGAGGTCAGCAACTGTACGAAGGCCACGTTGCGGTCCTCCAGGCGGCCCACCCAGCCCGGCGAGGGAAGACCATCAGTGCCGTAACCGCGCAGCCCGATGCCAACCCAGAGCCGGAACGTCCGAGGTGTCAGCCAGTGGACATTGCTGCCCCGGGCGTCCTTCCCTTTCCCGTCCGGCATCTCGACGATCTGTCCATGCCGACCCACCACGCAAACGTGAACTGCCCAGTCCCGTCCCCGGCGAGGCCCGGGTCCGGGTATACGCCCTGGGCGTTCACCCGGGCGAGACCAAGAAGCGGCGCGTCAGGGCTACACCCTGCGTGCCGCTGCCGTCCCCGCCGTGACCAGTTAATTGACTGCAAAAATCGGCTATTGACCGGTCAATTGGGTAGGGCTACATTTCTGGCCATGGCAGTCCCGGCGTACCTGCGGATCCGCAACGAGTACGAGCAGCAGATCCGCTCTGGCGCACTTCCTCCCGGCAGCCGACTTCCCACGGAGGCCGAGCTCCAGGAGCTGTACTCGATCGGTCGCGCGACCGCGCAGCGAGTGCTGAGTGAGCTGGCGCAGGCCGGGCTGGTGGAGCGCCACCGGCGACGGGGCACCTTCGTCACCGAGGGGGCTCGGCAGGAGAACCTGCTGCGTTTCGTCAACACGTCCCTGTCGGGGCCGAAGATTCTCGGGCGGCATGCGGTGGAGTCTGCGACGGTGGTCCAGGCCCGCGATGCCGGTCTGGAGATGCCGGGTGTGGCCGACGGCACGCCCGTACATCAATTGCGACGGCTGAAGTTCGACGTCGACGACAACGTGATCGCCGTCGAGCTCTCCGTCATCCCGTTCTCATTGGCACCGCGACTGCAAGAGGAGGATCTCGGCCACCTGACGGTGCACGACTACTTCGCCCGCATGGGCATCCCCGCGGCCAAATCCCGCATCTACATCGATCCCATCGCGCTCGACGCCGCAACCGCGGCACAGTTGCGCGTACGCGAGGGCCAGGCAGTGATCCGGCTGCGCCGGCTGACCTGGCTGACCGACGGAAAACTCGCCGAAGCGAGGTGGGACATCACCCGCCCCGACCTCGTCGAGTTCTTTCTCGAACAGACTATTGAGCCCGCACCGGGCTCCTAGTCCCCTGAAGTCCGCCGGTTGATCCGACCGGTGCCCGCTCAGCGAGGCTACGCAGCACACCGTCTGCCGGGGTCTCGTCGAGCCGTTCACCCAACGCGCGGCTTTGTCCGCATGCGGCCATGGCCTTCCCGTACAGGACGGGCCCACGATCGAGATCGTGAAGCGCCACTTCGGTCGGCGCTTCTCCGAAGCAAGCCTCCACAGTGTGCCCGCCGGGCATAGCTGCGCCCGGCCCCCTTGGCGCCCAGTCGCGTCCACATTCCCCTGACGCGGTTTCACACGGCAGATCTCCGCCCCCGTCGCTCAGACGATTCGTCGTCCGCCGAGCCGGCCCTCGCTGCACGGATGCACCCGCAGCCGTCCGACGCGCGAGCCGGACAGGTCCTCCCATTCGCCCTCACCCCTCCAGCGCTATCGACTCGAAAGGCCTCTGAGATGACCCAAACCGCGAGCAGCAGACCGGTGGCCGACGGCTCCGACAAACGACTGTTCCGGGTGCTCAGCGCCATCGAGCGAGCAGGAAACAAGCTGCCCCATCCGTTCTGGCTCTTCTGGATACTGGCAGCCGTCCTCGCCGTGACGAGCGCGGCACTGGCCGCAGCCCACGTGTCCGTCACGCTGCCTTCGGGCGACGCCGTCGTGGTGAAGAACCTGCTCTCCACCGCTGGGGCCAAGTTCGCGGCTGAGTCCGCCCTGGACAACTTCGCCGGGTTCCCGCCCCTGGCGGTCCTCGTGATGGTTCTGCTCGGCGTCAGTGTCACGCAGCGCAGCGGCCTGCTCACCGCTCTCCTGCGCGTCACGATCGGCCGGATGCCCACGCGCTGGCTGACCTTCTCCATCGCGTTGAGCGCCATGACCGCGCACGTCATGAGTGACTCGGCCTACATCGTGATGATCCCGCTGGGCGCGCTGGCCTATCGGAGCGCGGGTCGCAGCCCTTTGCTGGGCCTGCTGGTCGCCTACGCGTCGACGGCGATCGGGTTCAACGCGAGTCCGCTCGTGACACCGTCCGACGCCATCCGTTCCTCGCTGGCGACCGCGGCCGCGCACACCGTCGACCCTCACTACGTCATCACTCCGGTCGCCACCTACTTCTTCACCGCGGCGTCCTCGGTGTTCCTCGCTGCGGTCATCGCGCTCACCGTCGACCTGTTGCTGGCGAAGCGGCCGGAGTTCACGCCGACACCCGAGGACGAGGCAGCCGCCGACAAGATCTTCAACGCAGGGCACACGGACACCGGTGAACACACCGGCGCCCCGAACACGATCGCGCTGACGGCCGTCGAGAAGCGGGCCATGAAGGTGTCCGCCGCGGTGCTGGTGGTCTACGTCCTGGCAGTGGCCGCGCTGCTGTTGCCGGGATCCCCGTTCCGCGGCGAGGGCGGCAGCATCGTCCAGTCCGTGGTCGTCGCGAACATCGCGGTGTTCATCACGCTGCTGTTCGCGCTCCTCGGGATCGTCTACGGCAGGCAGGTGGGTACGATCCCCACCCTGTCGTCCGTCCCGTCCGTCATGGCGGACGGCATCCGGTCCATCGCCCCGGTGATCGTTCTCTTCTTCGCGGTCTCGCAGTTCCTCGCCTACTTCACCTGGACCGGCATCGGCTCCGTGATCACCGTCGAGGGCGCCGAGCTCCTCAAATCGCTGGACGCGCCCCACCTCGTCCTCCTGCTGGTGCTGGCCGTGGCCATCAGCGGCCTCAACATCATCATCAGCAGCGGCTCGGCCATGTGGTCCATCCTCGCCCCCGTGATCGTCCCCCTGGCGATGTACATCGGGCTCGCCCCGCAGGCCGCCATGGTCGCCTTCGCGATCGGCGACTCGGTGACCAACCCGACCCCGATGAACGCCTGGTTCGTCCTGGCCCTGGGATTCGTCCAGCAGTTCCGCAAGGGCGCCGGCATCGGGACCGTGCTGTCCTTCACGGTCCCCATCGGACTCACCGTGCTCATCTCCTGGTCGGCCTTCTTCGCCCTCTGGTACGCGCTCGGAATCCCCCTCGGACCAGGCGTTCCCATCAGATGAGCCTGTCGGGCCGGCTGCCCTGAGACCTCTGTCGAGCAGCTGGCGCCTGACGGCCGCAGGGCGGTTCTCATCACCTCAGCAGCCCCTGCGCAATCGTGCCTCGGCGGAACCGAGGCCCTCTCGCAAACCAGAACAGAAAGAGAGAACCCCTCACATGGGTAGCATCGCCATCATCGGCGCCGGAAACGTCGGCCAGGCCATCGCCGGCCATATGTCGCTCCAGGGCCACGACGTCCGGCTCTTCGACAGGTGGGGCCACGATCTCGAACCGATCAAGGCCAAGGGCGGCGGCATCGACCTGGTCGGCGAGGTGGAGGGCCACGGCAAGCCGTCCCTGCTCACCACCGACCTGGGAGAAGCCGTCGACGGCGCGCAGGTCGTCGTCGTTGCCGTGCCGGCCTTCGCGCACGCCTTCATCTCGAAGGAGCTCGCGGCGATCCTGGAACCCTCCCAGCTCGTCCTGATCCAGCCCGGGGTACTGGGCAGCGGAGTCGAGCTCGCCCGCATGTTCGCGCTGGCCGGCCGCAAGCGCTGCCTCATCGCGGAAACGCCGACCAGCCTCTACACCTGCCGCCTGCGCGAGCCCGCCCACGTCTACATAGGGGCGATCAAGAACTCCGTCCCCCTGGCCGCCGTACCCAGCACGGACACTCCCGAGGCCCTTGCGATCCTGGGGACATACTTCGGCGAGCGGTATGTGTCGGGCGGGGACGCGCTGTCCGTCGGGCTCCTCAACTGCAACCCCATCTATCACGTGCCGCCGGCGGTGCTGAACTTCAAGACGGTCGAGGATTCCGACTGCCGTCCGCAGCACACCCTCGTGACGCCTCGCATCGCCGAGGTCATCGACGCACTCGACCGCGAGCGCCTCAGCCTGGCGCACGCGCTCGGCGTGGAGGCGACCAGCTTCTGGGACTTCCTCACCAGCGCCTACGGCGTCACCGAAGGCACGTTCGTCGAACGCATCGTGCAGGGCTACGGCCGGCAGGCCTTCCCCGAGCCGGACTCGGTCAATCACCGTTACTTCACCGAGGACATCCCTTTCGGGCTGGTCATCTGGAGCTCGCTGGCCGCCCAGATCGGCCTCTCCATGCCCCTGACCGACTCCTTCATCACCCTGAGCAACGCCCTGTGCGGACGGAACTTCGTCGCCGACGGCAGGACAGCTGAGTCCCTGGGACTCCTCGGCTCCCACGTCGGATCGATCCGAGCAGCCTTCATCGACGGTTCGGTCTGCTGACCCACTGAGAGGGAGCGCAGGGGGGCCTACACCCAGGCCACCGGTTTGTCGTCGAGTAGGCCCAGCCGGTGAGCGTCCAGCAGGATTTCCTTCAGCTTGTCGAACGCGTTCGCCTGGGCCGGAAGGCCGACCCCGTGCGCTCCATGGTCTGGATGAAGCCCTCCACCACCTTGTGGTCGAAGATGTCCGGCCTGAGTTCGCCGGGACGGCTGTGCCGAGCAGCTTTCCCGGGGATTTCACGTTCGGAATCACGGTTGCTTGATTTCCTGGACCGCCAGGCCCGAGGCGGCGGGCGGACATAGTGGAGCGTTACACAGCTGATCAGCTTCGGTTGAGTTCGTTCGAATACGAGAAGTCCACAGCGCCTTTCAGATGTGGGAAGTGAGGCCTGTGACGGGGTCGTGGGAGATCAACGTCGGCATCTCCGCGTCGTACTGGACGGTCTCGGCCGTGAGCAGGGCCCGGCGCTGACTGGCCGTCGCGACCTCGACCAGGAACCGCCGAACGGCGGCCACCCCCGCCCCGTCGAGGACGTCCTCGGGCCAGACGGAGAACTCGATCTCCTCCTCGTCGTAGGGCAGGGCGAAGAACCACACGGCGTCGAAGCGGGCCCGGAAGGAGAAACTCGTTCCCCGGCCTTCCGGCTCGTCCGCCCAGAAGCGGAAGAGGTCGGCGATGGCGGGACGCACGGGATCGAGCTGGGAGTAGGGGTGCTCCACCTCTGTTTCGTCGGCTACCGCACGCAGGTGTTCGAAGGTGGCGATCCACTCGGCGCGGGTCGTCTCGAGCACCCGAATGTCCCTCAGGCTCCCGTCGATGTGGAAGACATCGCACATCCACGGCTCGGGCAGGCACCGAACGCGGGCACGGTGTTCACCGGCGTGGACGTCGTCGTGCCTCACGCCGCCCCGCCCTTCGCGTTCGTTTCTCCCATGGCACCAAGGTACGAGGTGGACGAGGACCAGGGTGTGGACCAAGGGCCACCGTCCGGAGGACCCGCCGGCGACTCTGCCACGTATGCGCGGGAGGTCGCCCGGCCGTATCCACGCCGTGCGGAGAACGCCTCGGGCTGCCGGCGCGGCGGTCCGGCGTGCTCGCTGACGACGTGTACGGGGTCTGGCATGTCGCGGTGACAGGTGGGGGCAGGCACCGGAGATTCGGCGGCGCTCCCACATGCCGTCAAGCGGCGTCTGCGCCGGCAAGGACTGCCCTCGGGTGAGGTGAATGCCCACACCGACGGCCGGATCTCGTCACCACGACGGCATTCGGCCAACACGCCACCCCCTTTCCGTCTTTCGGACAACCGCGCCACCGGTCCGTTCCTCTCACAGCGCGGGCGGAGCAAACGCCTCTCACATGACGGCCCCGGCCCGGACCTCGCGGACGCGCCGTGCCGCCTGCTTCCTTCTCACAGCACCGGAGGACGAGGGAACCATGACCAGAAGACGCACCGCTCGGCTGCGGCGAACGCTGCTCGCCGGCACCACGGCCATCGCCGTGACGGCCGTGACGGCCGGCATCGTGGCCGCGGCGCAGGAGCCCGCGAAGGCCGCGAAGGGCCCCGAACTGAGCCTCGTCGCGGCGACCACTTCGGTGACGCTCACCACCTGGAAGGAGGACCCGGGTGTGTACTTGGACCTCGGCACCTACCTCATCGCCGAGGGGACGCCGCTGGAACTCAAGGTGACCCGCAAGTCCTACAAGGACCCGGTGGCTGTCACCCAGACCGTGTACGAGAGCGGCAAGGCCAAGGCGAAGAAGCTGCCCACGGGCACCGTGAAGGACTTCTCCGGGCTGCCCGGCTTCTCGGAGATCACCGTCACCGACAAAGCCGGCAAGAAGGTCCTCACCCGCAGCGAGAGCTTCTGCCCGAACAACGCCAGCGGCCGGGTGCGGCCCGACGCGCCCTCCACCTCCAAGTATCCGGAGAGCTGCCCCACCAACCCCTTCACCCTCGGCTCCGTGTGGGGCGTCCAGAAGGGCTGGGCGGCCAACACCTACTCGGGCTCCTACAGCGAGCCGGTCCAGCTCCCGGCCGGTACGTACACGGCCAAGGTCGGTGTCGCCAAGAAGTACCGCGACCTGTTCGGCATCGCTGACAAGGCGGCCACGGTCAAGGTGACCGTGGTGGAGCGAAGCGACGAGGGCGAAGAGGGCTCATCCGGGGCGGCGCCGCGCTCCGCGAAGGCCGGCGAGCACGCCGGGCACGGTGCCGGTCACCAGGCGCCGACCGCGCACACCGGTCACGGGCCGGGGCATGCCCCGGGTCCCGCCGAGGCCGCCGCACCGGTGACGAGTGGTGCGGGTCCCTCGTACAACGTGGGCCACGGTCCGCTGAAGGCCGCGCCACCGGCCCTGCCGTGGGCGCTGAAGAAGAAGCAGAACTCCGCACTGTCGCAGCAGGCCAAGGACACCGGCGGCCAGACCGACGGTTCGCGTCAGGCGCCCGCTCTCGAACCGCTGTCGAAGCGGCCCACCGGCAAGGCCTCCGTCCCGGACGTCCCCAAGCCGGACCTGCGCTCGCTGCCGGCCTACGGCATCACGATCGGCGACGGCGACAAGGACATCCCGGGCAAGGACTACCTGGCGTTCAGCGCCAACGTCTGGAACGCCGGCCCGGCGCAGCTCGTGGTGGACGGGTTCCGCTCGCCCGGCAAGGCCAAGATGGACGCCTTCCAGTACTTCTACGACGCCAAGGGCAAGCAGGTCGGCTACACCCCGACCGGCACCATGGAGTGGGACCCGCGCCCGGGGCACGTGCACTGGCACTTCACCGACTTCGCCAGCTACCGGCTGCTGAAGGCCGACAAGAAGGAGGCCGTGCGCAGCGGCAAGGAAGCGTTCTGCCTGGCCAACACCGACGCGATCGACTACACGGTGAAGAACGCCAACTGGCACCCGTACAACACGGACCTGGCCACCGCCTGCGGTGAGGAGAACTCGATCTCCGTCCGCGAGGTGCTGGACGTCGGATCCGGTGACACCTACACCCAGGACCTGCCCGGCCAGTCGTTCGACATCACCGGCGTGCCCAACGGCACCTACTACATCCAGGTGCTGGCCAACCCCGAGAAGCGGCTGAAGGAAACCAACCTCGGCAACAACAGCGCCCTGCGGAAGATCGTGCTCGGCGGCACGCCGGGCAAGCGAACGGTCACCGTGCCGGCGCACGACCTCGTGAACGCCAACTGACCCCGCCGCGCTGACCCGCGAGGATTCGACCGGTGGCCGGGCGGAGGCCCGGCCACCGGTGATGGAGCGGGGCGCGCCTACTGGGCCATCTCGTACGTGCCGGACAGCGCCTCGACCCGCTGCCAGACCCGCTGCGTGCGCGCCTCGTCGACGACCGGCCGCCGGACCGAGGCCAGCGCCCACTCCTGCTGCCGCTCGGTCGCCGAGTCCTTGCCGTGCAGTTCGACGGCGTGCCCGGAGAAGTCCCGTACGAGGACGGCGAAGAGTTCGTCGAGTACGTCCTCGTCGAGTCCGGTCAGGCCGGCCTGCTCCAGGACGAGCTGCCCGTGCACGACGAGCGCGAAGAGCTGGCCGATCGAGAGGACGAGGTCGAGATCGCGGCTCTGCTCCGCGTCGGGAGCGGCCGCGGCGACGAACTCGCAGAGCGCGTCGGCCTGTTCGCGCAGGCGAGCGACGTTGGGCAGATGCGCGTACGCCTCGAAGGCCGGGCGCCAGTCGTGGAAGCGCACCGAGCCCAGGCCCCGGGCCGGTCCCTGCCGGAACAGGAAGTCGTCGTCGGCCGCGTCGAGACGGGTCGGCACACTCGGGTACTCGGCCGGGTCGAGGAGATGGTTGCGCATGAACTTCAGGATCAGCGCGAGGTTGACGTGGACCGTGCCCTCCAGCTTGGGCAGGCCACGGATCTCCACGGCCGCCTGGCTGAAGTAGTTGTCCTTCTCGAAGCCCTTGGCGGCGACGACGTCCCACATCAGGTCGATGACCTTCTCGCCCTCCGTGGTCACCTTCATCTTCGTCATCGGGTTGAAGAGCAGGTAGCGGCGGTCGTCCGGGCCGGCGGAGCGGAAGTAGTCGACAGCGCGGTCGCTGAACAGCTTCATGCCGACGAGCCTGACGTAGGCGTCGGTCAGCTCGCGCCGCACGTGCGGGAAGGCGGTGACGGGGCGGCCGTACAGGACGCGGTTGTGGGCGTGGGTGACGGCCTCGTACATCGCGTGTTCGCAGATGCCGATCGAGGCGGTGCACAGGTTGAACTTGCCGACGTTGACCGTGTTGAGGGCGGCGTCGAAGGCCGCGCGGCCGGTGTGCAGGACGTCATCGGACGTGACGGGATAGTCCTCCAGGCGGAACTCGCTGACGAACTTGGACGAGTCGACGACGTTCTTGACCAGGTGGTAGGCCGGATGACGGCTGTCGGCGGCGAAGAACACGTAGCCGTCGGGGCCCTCGACGTCGGTACGGCGGCCGAAGACGGAGACGAGTCCGGCGGCGTTGCCGTTGCCGATGTAGTACTTGGAGCCGGTGGCGCGGAAGCCGCCGTCGCCGTCGGGCTCGAGCAGCATGTCGGTGGAGTAGATGTCGGCGCCGTGGGCCTTCTCGGACAGGCCGAACGCGAACACCTCTCCCTGCGAGAGGAGTTCCGCGGCGCGGGCACGGGCGGCGGCGTTGTCGCTCTGCCAGACCGGGCCGAGGCCGAGGATGGTGACCTGCCAGGCGTACCAGTAGTCCAGGCCGTAGAAGCCGAGGATCTCGTTGAGCGCGGCGATACGGGCGGTGTCCCACCGCTTGTCCGGCTCCCCCTCCCCAGCGGCGGACGACGGCGTCAGGAAGGCGGCGAACAGGCTCTCCTTCGCGGCGAAGGCGAGGAAGTCACCGAGCCACGCGCGGGTCCGGTAGTCCTCGATCAGCTGCCGCTTCCCGCGCTCCTCGAACCAGTCGACGGTGGCACGCAGCAAGCGGCGTGTCTCGGGGTCGAAGTGCGCGGGGTCGTAGGTGCGCGGGTTGAAGAGCAGTGGGTCAGCCATGGTGAGGATGCCTTTCGGCTGGTGGACGGATGGGAATCGAGAGGTGTGGCGACCGGAGAGGAGGAGCGGTTGTGGCCGGAGAGGAGCAGCGGTTGGGGCCGGTGCGGTGGCGCGGTCAGTGGCCAGGGCCGAACCTGGCCAGGGTGGCGAGCACTTCGTCCAGCCAGCCGATCATCATCCGCTCGTACGCGATGCCGCCGCGCAGTACGACGTGCTGGAGCTCCCGCTCCGCGTCCAGCGGTGCCTCCGCAGCGGCCGCACCGGCTTCGGGCCCGGTGAAGTCCCGCGCCTCGCCTGCCAGATAGTGCGCCAGCCGGTCCCGGTGCGCCTGCCGGTGCCGCTCCACCTCGCGGATCAGGGCGGCCGGGTCGTCGAAGGCGGCACCCCGGATCTTCACCGCCAGGTCGTGGCGGACGCTCTCCGGCTCGATCGGATCGTGCAGCCACGAGGACAGCGCGGCCCGCCCGAGGTCGGCGACGGAGTACTCCTTCTTGTCCGGCCGTCCTTGCTGCGGGACGTCCCGGGCGTCGACCCAGCCGTCGTTCTCCATGCGCTTCAGGACGCGATAGATCTGCTGGTGGGTCGCGGTCCAGAAGTAGCCGATGGACCGTTCGAAACGCCGGGCCAGCTCATAGCCGGACCCCGGCTTCTCCAAGAGCGACACCAGGATCGCGTGTTCGAGCGCCATGACGACGATCGTGCTATGCAACTCGTTGCATAGCAAGCCCCGCTCCTTTCGATGCGACGCGGCTCACGCCCGCACGTGCTCCCCGCCCCGGGCGGCTGACGGCTCTGCTCAGGGGAGGTGCGGGGAGCGGCGGACGGTCAGGACCGCGAAGTCGTCGTGCCGGCTGTCGTGGTCGGTGAAGGCCCGGGCGTCTTCGAACAGGGCCCGGGGGAGCTTGGTGGGGGAGACCCCCAGGTGGCTCGTCAGCCGCTCCTCGACCGGGTAGAACGTGCCGTCGGGCGCGCGGGTCTCGGTGAGTCCGTCCGTGCCCAGCAGCAGCGTCGCACCGGCCGGGAAGTCGAACCAGTCCACGGTCGTGGGCTCGGCGGCCAGCCCCGCGAGACCGAGCGGCACACCGGAGTCCAGCGGCGGTGTGGTCACCTCTGCGTCGTGCATCAACCAGGGCGGGACATGCCCGCAGTTGACGAGCTGCGCCTCGGGGCCGTCGTCGACACCGATGATGAGCGCCGTGACGAACCGTTCGTCGTCGCCGGTCTGTTCGGCGTAGGAGTTGTGGCGGACGACCGCGGTGTCCAGGGCGTCGACGAGAGCCGTGAGCGTGGGCTCGCGGTGCGCCGCCTCGCGGAAGGCGCCGATCACGGCGAACGCCGCCCCCACGGCGGCCAGCCCTTTGCCCTGTACGTCCCCGATCAGCACCCGGGTCCCCCAGGGACAGGCCACGACGTCGTAGATGTCGCCGCCGACAAGACGATCCTCCTGCACGGGTTCGTAGACACCGTTGACCAGAACGTCGTCGGTGACCAGGGGGAGGGGACGCAGGATGTGCCGCTGCATGGCCGCGGCGGTGGAGCGCAGGCGGAGCATCTCGTCCTCACGCCTGATACGCCGCTGGCAGGCGTAGACCGAGGTCGTCCCCAGTGCGAGGGTGAACAGCACCAGCAGTGTCCGGTCGAGCCATCCGCCCCCTTCGTCGTGGCGGAGCAGCACGGTGAGGGTGACGACGAGCGTGGCCCACGCGGAGACGAACCTCGTCTGCCGGACCGTGCACAGGGCCGACGCCGTGCCCGGCAGGAAGACCAGCAGCCCGAGGAGCCACACCGGGGACCGGGACAGGGCGCCGAGGAGCTCGACCAGGGCCGTCACCGCCAGCACGCCGACGACCAGCTCGGCGTTCCCCGGTGGCTCGATGGCCTGCGGGGTGTGAGCAGGCCTTCTCCGGCGGGCGCGGAGCAGGTGGGTACCGGTCATGGGGACTCCCGGGCAGGTGGTCCTCTCTCCGTTCTACAGGCCGTGGCGCGTACCGGCCTTTCGTGTCGGCCGGTGCCGGGGGACGCCGGTCTGCCGGTCGCGGGCGGCGCCAGGGGGTGGGAGCGTCGTTCGACAGACGTACGAATCCGGCCGGGAGACTTCAGACAGCCGGACGAGTCGGCCCCGCGTGGGGGAGTGGTACAAAAAAGACCGCTTCGGCACCCGTACAGGGTTCCTCGACCGTGCGCCCCACCCCTGCGCACGCCTCGACCAGGCCATCCGCCGCGCCCTTGCCGATCACCGCCGATCACGGGGTACTCAGGGCCCCGGCAGCCGCAGAAAGGCCGAAGGGTTGAGTCCACGGACACCGCACGACGACACCCACCCGCACGCCACAGCCTCTGCCGCGGTCGGCACCACAGCCTCTGTCGGAGCCGGCGCCCCGGCACCAGGGCAGCACGTCGTCATCATCGAGGACGACGAGGCCCTGGGCGGTTCGGCCGCCGCGCGCATCAGCCGTTGGGGCAGCACCGCGGACCGCCTGAGCCGCCCCGACGACGACGCCCTGCGCAGACGCCTGCGGGAACCGGCCGACGGCATCGTCATCGTCTCCCGGGACGACATCGTCGCCCTGCGCTACGCGCTGCTGGCCGAGCATCTCAAGCCCGGAGTCCGCCTGGTCGTGACCATCTTCGACCGCACGGTCGCGGACGAGGTCTCCCGGACGGTCCCGAACTGCACGGTGCTGAGCACGACCGACGTCATCGTGCCCAGCCTCCTCGCCAGCTGTCTCGCACCGCGGTACGCCGTGCTCCTGCCGGCCGGCGACGACGTGATCGGGGTCCGCCGCGAGGGCGGGACCACCGTCGTCGAGCGGGTCCCCAGGCGAGCCCTCACCGCCGGCGGGCGCTCCCGGCCGCGCGGCGCCTTCCCCGCCTGGTTCCGCTCGCTCGGCACCTCCGCCAGGGCACTCGTCGCGAGCTTCGCCGCCCTGCTCACGGTCCTCGCCGTGGATGTCACCCTGGGCGTCCTCGTGCTGCACGAGCACTGGCCCGACGCCACCTGGCACGCCGCCCGTACGCTCACCACGATCGGCTCCTCACCGGCCGCCGAGCACGGACCCGGCTGGTACAAGATCTTCTCCGCCGCCTCCATGCTCGTCGCCCTGGTCCTGGCGGCCGTCTTCACCGCCAGTGTGGTCGACCGATTCACCGGGCACCGCATGACGACCGTCCTGGGAGCCCGCTCGATCCCGCGCCGTGGCCATGTCGTCGTGGTCGGCCTGGGGCAGGTCGGCCTGCGTCTGTCGGCCCGGCTGCGCCGCCTCGGGCTGCGCGTCGTCGCCGTGGAGCGCAATCCGCACGCACCCTGTCTGCCCCTGGCCCGTGCCCTCGGCATCCCGGTAGTCCTGGGCCGTGGCGGCGACCGCTTCCTGCTCGAACGCCTCTGTGTCCGGCGGGCCCGCGCGCTGGCGGCCGTCGCCTCCGACGGGCTGGAGAACATCGCCGTCGCGGTCACCACCCGCGCCGTCGCCGCCGACCAGCGCATCGTCCTGCGGGCCGGGGGAGACGAGGTCACCACGGAGTCGCGGTCGCTGTTCCGTATCGGTGCCGTCTGCGACGTCACGCACATCGTCGCCACGTCCGTGGCCCTGTCCGTGCTGGACGCCGCCCCGCTCAGCGTCTTCGTGGCCGACGGCCGGACGTGCGCGCTCTTCCCGGACGACCGGGTCGTGGACCTCGCCGTCTGGGACGCCGACCGCGAACGGGAGCCGTCCCTGGACTGACCCCGCCCGGCGGACGACGCCCACAGGGCCCGGCCACACGCACCCGCCGCCCCCTGTCATTCCCGGCCGGGCAGCGCCTGCTCGAACCAGACGACCTTGCCCGTGCTCACCCTGGTCGCCCCCCAGGCCTCCGCCAGCTGGTCGACAAGGAACAGTCCCCGGCCGCCCTCGTCATTCAGCCTGGCGTGCCGCATCCTCGGCACCTGCGGCGAGTCGTCGCCCACTTCGCAGCGGAGTACGTCCGTGCGCAGCAGGCGCAGGGTGATCGGCCGGGACGCGAAGCGTACGGCGTTCGCCACCACCTCGCTGACCAGCAGTTCGGCCGGTTCCACCATCGCGTCAAGACCCCAGTGGTGCAGTGTCCTCCGCGTCAGCCGGCGTGCCTGCCCCGCGGTCTGCGGCCGTGGAGCCATGTACCAGTACGCCACCGTCTCGGGCCGGATGCCCTCGAACCGGGCCGCGAGCAGGGCGATATCGTCGTCCCGGTCGCGCGTGCCCAGCGTGCCGAGTGCCTGGTCGCACAGCACTTCCAGCGCCAGGGGTTCCGAACCGGCGGTGGCAGCGCGCAGGTGTGCGCACAACCGCTCCACCCCGGACAGCACGTCCGAGTCGCGGGACTCGACGAGCCCGTCCGTGTACAGCAGCAGAGTCGCTCCGGACGGCGCGTGCATCTCGCTGGACTCGAAGACGCCGCTGCCGACGCCGATCGGCGCCCCGGGCGGGATCGGCAGCACCTCCTCCCGGCCGTCCGTGTGGAGGAGCACCGGGGGCGGGTGACCGGCGTTGGCGACCAGCAGCCGATGCAGTACGGGGTCGTACATCGCGTACAGACAGGTCGCCATGTGCTCGCTGCCCAGCCGCTCCGCCTGCTCGTCGAGGTGGTGCAGGACCTCGTCGGGAGGAAGGTCGAGCCCGGCCAGGGTCTGCACGATGGTGCGCAGCTGGCCCATGATGGCGGCCGACGTCATGGAATGGCCCATGACGTCGCCGATCACCAGCGCGACACGGTTGCCGGGCAGGGGGATCGCGTCGTACCAGTCGCCGCCCACCTGGGAGGCCCGCGAGGCGGGCAGGTAACGGCTTGCCAGCCGGACCCCGGTCGGCTGGGGCAGTGCCGGAGGGAGCATCGTGCGCTGCAGTGCGGCGGCGACCGATGTCTCGCGGAGGTAGAGCGCGGCCTTGTCGACGCCGAGTGCGGTGTGGGTGGCGAGCTGGGAGGCGACGAGCAGGTCGTCCGCGGTGAAGTCGGGCCGGTCGGGGCGGCGGACGAGTACGACACTGCCCATGACGTGGCGGCGGCCGTGCAGCGGGGCGATGATCAGCCGCGGTCCGGGTTGCGCCGCTGCGGGAACAGTCACCGGTCCCAGCAACTCGGTCAGGGCGGGAGCGACCCCTGGGGCGTCCCCCGACACGGGCTGCCCGGCTTGCAGCAGCTCGGCCAGCCGCCCGTCGGCGGCCGGGCGTATGACGTCCGCCGGTCGCACGTCCGCCCAGGTCTCTGGGGAGGGAGAGGGCCCATGGGCGGCCGGATCCCTCGGCGGCGCCCGGTCCGTGCTGTGCAGCCGCAGGACGGCGGGGACGCCAGGACCTTCGTCCCCGACCGGCAGCGGATCGGACAGGTGGACGAAGGCCGTGTCGGCGAAGGCGGGCACGGCCGCCCGGCACAGTTCGTGCAACGTCTCGTCGAGATCGATGCCGCGGGCGATCCGGCGCGTCGCCTCGTCGAGGTAGCGGAGCCGGTCGGTCTGCGGCCCGAGGAGCTGAGGCTGACGCGGGGGCGTGACCTGCTCGTTCGCCCTGGCCTCCCTGCCGGGGTGTTCATGAGCTCCCAGGTGTTTCGTCACAGTGTCGCTTCCGTCCGGGTGGGCCCCTGCCGGTGCGGGTGGAGAGGGAGCCGTCAGCCGTGCCGCCTGCAGCGCAGGAAGATCTGCACCTCGGGCGGTACGTCGGCGCTCGCGGGCGCGTAGGTGTAGGAGGCCTCCTCGGCGATCTCGAAGCCGCTCGCCTCGACGACCTCCCTCAGCTCGTCCCGCAGGTACCCGGACACCCGGATGGTCTTTCCGAGGAACGGGATCGAGAAGTCGTCCACGTCGGCCTCCACCATCGACAGCACGAACATGCCGTCCGGCACGAGTAGCCGGTGGACGGTCCGCAGCGCGAGGGGGATCTCGGCGCGCGGCAGCATGAGCAGGGAGAAGAAGGCGGCCACCGCGTCGAACCGGCCGAGGTCGCAGGGTCCTCCCGGCCGCAGGTCAGCGATGTCCACCTGGTGGAAGGTGCCGTCGGGCACATGCTCGCGGGCAAGGGCGACCATTCCGCCCGACAGGTCGACGCCGACGACCTCGAAGCCCGCCTCCGCCAGTTGCCGGGCGGTCGGGAGCCCGGTGCCGCATCCCAGGTCCAGCACGCGGGACCCGGCCGGCAGGGTGTCCATGAGCCACTCGGCGGCCGCGACCTGCCCTTCCTTGTGCGGGAAGGCCTCGTCGTAGTGGACGCCGATGGCGTCGAAAGCCTCGGCCTGGCCGGTGCGGTCAGGCAGTGCGTCCTCGTGGCCCAGTTTGCCGGGAGGGCTGCTGCTCACAGGCGTTCCCCCTTGCCCATCCCGCGTAATTTTTCCATATATCCTCCCCCGTCGGGTCCGGTCGGCATCCCGCATGCGCTCGGTGTCCCTTGCGCAGCGCAATGTAGTGGGCGGCCCTGAACCGCCGTGGGCGATCCGGCGGCGGCTCAGGTGGAGGACGGGGCCTTGTGAGACGGCCGTGCGGGGGTGGTCAGACGGCCGTGCGGGAGTGGTCCAGCGTCCGGCCGCGGTCGCGGCGATGAGGTCATCTCGTGGAGCCCTGCCCCTGGTTCCCTCTCAGCTCTCGACGAGTGTCAAGGCCGCCCTGGGGATCTGGTCGAATCGGACCCTCGATGGCAATCGATACGGCGTATCGTACGATGACCCGTATGCCTCGGCACTCACCTTCACTGGACCGTGCGACCCCGGACCGCATCGCCGAAACCGCCCTCGTCCTGATCGACGAGGGGGGCCCTGAGGCGTTGACGTTCCGTGCGCTGGCGGCGCGACTGGAGATCTCCCTCGCCTCGCTCCAGCGCCGGTGCACCGACCTGGCAGGACTGCTGGACCTGTGCATCGACCATCTGGCCGCCCGGCTGCCCGAGGTCGGCTCGGACACCGACTGGGCCGCCGCCACCGAGACCCGGTTCACCGCCCTCTACCGGCTGCTGGCGGCCCATCCGGGACTGCTCGCCCTGCGCGGCACACGGCCCTGGCTCGGCCCTCATCTGCTGGCCCGGCTGGTCGAGCCGCAGCTCGCCGACAGCCTCGCTGCCGGAATGACTGCCGAGGAGGCGATCACCGCGTACCGGCGGATGTATCTGCTCACCCTCGGCAGCGCGGGCTTCGTCGACCACCGGGACACCAAGGCCGCCCAGGCGGCCACCCGCACCGCGCTGGCCACGCTCGATCCGGAGCGGTTCCCCGTGCTGAGCGGCAACCTCGCCGCGATCGTGCCCGCGGTCACCGACCACGAGGTCTACTACGGCGCGCTGCGCCAGCTCATCGCCGCCGCCATCGCCTCGCCCTCCGTCCACGAACAGCAAGGAACCCGACCATGAGCACCACCGTTCCCACGGCTCGCGTCTTCAGCAGCGACAACGTCGCCGGGGCCTCACCGGAGATCGTCGACGCCGTGAGCCGCGCGGCCTCCGGCCAGGCACTCCCGTACGGCGCCGACACCGTCACCGGCGATGTCCGGCGCCGCCTGTGCGAGGTCTTCGAGCGTGACGTCGACGTGCTGCTCGTCTCCACCGGGTCCGCCGCCAACGCCCTGAGCCTGGCCGCGCTGACCCCGCCCTGGGGCAGCGTGCTGTGCCACCGCGAGAGCCACATCAACAACGACGAGTGCGGGGCGCCCGAGTTCTACACGGCGGGCGCCAAGCTCGTCCCGCTCGGGGGTCATGACGCGAAGCTCGACCCCGCCGAACTGCGGGCGGCGGTACGCCACAAGGCCGGAGACGTGCACAGCGTGGAACCCTCGGTGGTGAGCATCACGCAGGCCACCGAGACCGGATCCGTGTACACCCTCGACGAGACACACACCCTCGGTCGGATCGCCAAGGAGGCGGGCCTGCGTCTGCACATGGACGGTGCCCGCTTCGCCGGAGCCGTCGCCGCTCTCGGCTGCAGCCCGGCCGAGACGACCTGGCGGGCGGGGGTCGACCTGCTCTCCTTCGGCGCGACGAAGAACGGCACGATGACCGCCGACGCGATCGTCGTCTTCGACCGCTCCCTCACCGCCGAACTCGCCTTCCGCGCCAAGCGCGCCGGCCAGCTCGCCTCCAAGATGCGCTTTCACGCCGCCCAGTTGGAGGCCTACCTGACCGACGAGCTGTGGCTGCGCAACGCGAGCCACGCGAACACGATGGCCGCGCGGCTCCAGGAGGGGCTGAAGGCGATACCCGAGGTCGGTCTGCTCGGGGCGGCCGACGCCAACATTCTCTTCTGCCGACTCCCGCAGCGGACCATCGACGGTCTGCTGGCCGACGGATACGCCTTCTACCACGACCGCTGGGAGCCGGGTGTCGTCCGCTTCGTGACCTCCTTCGCGACCACCGAGCAGGACGTCGACCACCTCGTCCGGGCCGTCGGCCGCCACCTCGCCTGACCGAGGGGGCGAGACCAGTCCGCGGCCGGGCGACGCGGTGGTTCACAACGCCGACAGTTCCTCCGCGAGCACGCGGAGCGTCGCCGTGGGGAACATACCGCCGGACAGGGCGGCCAGGGAGATCAGGGACGTCGAGCCGATCGTCTGGAGGAGTTCGGTGTCCACCAGAGTGGGGGCGTGCGTGCGCAGGACCTCGACGGCCTTGGGGTCGGAGACGAGCGCCGTGATCGGAGTGCGCAGGGAGAAGCGGCCGGCGGGGAAGTCCTCGGGGCGGGGGAGCGGTTCGGCGGCCTGTTCGGCCTGGTGGCGCTGCTCGCGCACCAGCAGGTGCGAGTCCGTCACCGGTCCGTCGGCGGGCAGGCCCAGGCGCTCGTACTGGCTCGGCGGGGCGTCACCCGCCCGCATGAGGTCGACGAGCAGGTTCGCCATGCGCAGCTCCACCTCGTCGTCGACGATCGGCGTGCGCTGTTCCGGGTCGGTCCGCAGGTCGTAGAGGAGTGTGCCGAAGCGGTACGGGTTGAAGAAGGTCCGCCCGGTCGTCCGGATCGTGCGGACGCCCTTCGTGAAGGCGAACGGCTCGGCCAGTTGGAGGCCGGACAGCTCCTCGGCGGTGAAGCGCCCCCGCATGTGCGTCGGCATCAATGTGTGCTCGAACAGGGGGGAGTTGTCGGCGGAGACCGGCGCGCGCATGTACACGTACCGGCCGTCGGTGACGTTGACATGCCCGCCGTGGATGCCGAACAGCCCCGCCTCACGCACCGGTTCGTCGGAGGCGACCGGCAGCGGGACACCCTGCATGTCGGCCGGCCTCTCCACGCCGAAGAACTCCAGCAGCGTGGGGGCCAGATCGATGGTCTGGACGAGAGCCTCGCGGCGCTCTCCGGCGACGCCGGCCCGTGGATCCCAGACGAACAGCGGGAGATGGACCAGCTCGTCGTACCAGGGCTGTACCGACTTGCCCCACCAGTCCTTCTCGCCGAGCAGCAGGCCGTGGTCGGTGTTGACGATCAGCAGCGTGTCCCGCCACATGCCGTGTTCGTCCATCATGTCGAGGACGCGGCCGAGGGACTTGTCGCACATGGACAGCAGGGCGGCGTACTCGCGGCGGGCGTGCTGGACCTGTGCGTCGGTCTCGGTGACCTGCCGGTAGTCGGGCCAGTCGAAGTGCGGGCCGTCGTAGTCCTCCGGGTAGAGGTCCTTGTACCGCTCGTGGCTGAAGAACGGCTCGTGCGGGTCGAAGGTCTCGATCTGCACGAACCAGCGGTCCTGGTCGTGGTTGGTGCGGATGAAGTCCAGGCCCGCGTCGAAGGTGAGGGTCTGGGGGTGACGGTCCTCGGTCCGCATGTACAGCCGGTTGACCCAGTCCTGCCGGTAGCCCTCCAGCCGCAGCTCCTTGACGTCCTGCTCGGGCATGGGCGGGTCGGCGACGTGCCCCTTCCACGGGTCGCCCTCCTGGCCGCGGAAGAACTCCCAGGTGGTGTACCGGCCGTGGTAGGTCGCCCCGCCGTCCTCCCAGTAGTGGGGGTGGTCGCTGGCCAGGTGGGTGTGCACCCCGGCGCGCTTGAGCAGTTCGGGCATCGAGTCGTCGAACGGTTCCAGCGGGCCCCAGCTGCGGTGCAGGAAGTTGTGACGCCCGGTGTGGAGCTCGCGGCGGGCCGGCATGCAGGGCATGGATCCCGCGTAGCAGTGGTCGAACGTGGCGGTCCGCTCGGCAAGTCGCGCGAAGTTGGGGGCGTGCGTCCAGTCACAGCCGTAGGGCGGCAGCATGTGCCGGTTGAGGCTGTCGAACATCACCATGATGGCTTTCATGCCGTGGTGCTCCTTCGGCTGTCGGGCACGTGTGTTCAGGCGTCTCGCGCGCAGCGGAACCCGGTGTGGCCGCTGGCTCCGTCGGGTGTGTTGGCGGTACGGGCGGCTACGCGGTACCGGTTGCAGTACGACCTGTGGCACAGGTGGGAGCCGCCGCGGATCACCTTCTCCTGGCCGGTGGCGGGACCCTTCGGGTCGGTCGCGGTACCGGCCGTGTGGTCCACGGACCACCAGTCGGCGCACCATTCCCAGACGTTGCCCGAGGTGTTGTGGAGGCCGAATCCGTTGGGCTCGAAGGCGTCGACCGGTGCTGTGGCCCGGTAGCCGTCCGCAGCGGTGTTCTTGGCGGGGAAGGTGCCGCGCCAGATGTTGCAGCGGTACGTGCCGGCCGGGTCGAGCTCGTCGCCCCAGGGGTAGCGCTGCTGCTCCAGTCCGCCGCGGGCCGCGTACTCCCACTCGGCCTCGGTGGGCAGCCGCTTGCCCGCCCAGGCGCAGTAGGCGGCGGCGTCGTTCCAGGAGATGTGCACCACCGGGTGGTTCTCGCGGCCGTCCAGTGTGCTGCCCGGGCCCTCGGGCTGGTCCCAGCGGGCCGCGGTGACACCGCACCACCAGGGCGTGCGAGCCGGGCGAGGCGCCCCGCGCCGCAGTGCGCCGGGCAGGAAGCCCGCGAAGACATAGGACCAGCCGATGCGCTCGGCCTCGGTGAGGTACCCCGTGGCGTCGGCGAACTCCGCGAACTTCTCGTTGCTGACCGCGTGAGCGTCGATGTGGAAGGCGCTCAGACGCACCGTCCGCACCGGCCCTTCGCCGTCCGCCGGGAAGCCCTCGGCGTCGTCGGCGCCCATGAGGAAGTCGCTGCCGGGGAGCCGCACCATGCCGTCCAGGGAGCCAGGGCGCTCCGCGCGCCGCACGGCCGTCGGGGCAGCGGATGTTCCACTGCCCCGTGGGGCACAGCAGGTGGGGCGTGCGACGTGGCTGGTCTCCATGGGTGCCGGGCTCCTGGTCGGGCGGGGCGTGAGAGCTGCGGCAACTCTAACCGTTAATTTTTTAGAGCGATAGATTTTTGGGGTTCGTGCTCCGGATCGCCCTTGGCGGTCACACGTGACCTCGGCCGCTTCCCGGACCCCAGGAGTGTGGCGGCGACGGAGGCGCAGGCGACCGCCGCGATACCGAGCCACTGCGGCCAGGCAAGCATCTGCCCCAGGATGAGCAGGCCGAACAGGGCGCCGGCCGCGGGCTCCAGGCTCGTCAGCACGCCGAACACGCGCGGCGGGATGCGGCGCAGTGCCTCCAGGTTGCACGAGTACGGAAGCACGCTGGAGGCCACCGCCACCACTGCCGCGACCCAGAGAACATGGGGGTCCAGGAGGGCGCTACCTCCCTGTGCGATGCCGTAGGGCGCGCTCAACAGTGCGGCCCACAGGATCGCCAACGCGAGGCCCTGACCGCCGCTGAGGGTGCGGGCCATGCGCGCGGAGACGAGGATGTAGCCGGCCCAGCAGCACGCCGCCGCCGCGGCCAGAGCGAGCCCCGCCGGGTCGAGAGGGACGCCGCCCCCGCCCAGCAGGAGAACTCCACCGGCGGCCAGGCATGCCGGGAGCAGGTCGGCCGCCCGGCGGGAACCGGCCAGGGCGATGGCGAACGGGCCGAGGAACTCGATCGTGGCCACGGCCCCCAGCGGGATGTACTTCACGGCCTCGTAGAACGCGAGATGGTGCCCCGCCAGCAGTGCTCCGGCGCCGACCACGGTCACCCGGGCGTCCTTGACCGAGGTCAGCGACCGCCGCCGCGGGCGCCACAGCAGGCAGAGCAGCACCCCCGCGACGAGCAGTCGGAGGAACACCACGCCTGCCGCGCCCACCTGCGGATACACCTGCGGCGAGAAGGCCGCACCGAACTGGATTCCGCACACACCGCCCAGCACGAGCCCAGGAGCGGGTATGCGCCCGACGGTTGCGGCCAGCCCGCGTGTCGCCCTGCTGTCATGCATGTCTGCTTCGGGTTCCTGTCGTACGGGATGCCGGCGCGGGACGGCGTGTCGGGTTTCGCCGGCCCTCACCCGTGCTGCTCTGCGGTCTTCCGGGTGCGGCGGTGCTCAGTCGGCCACCCGCAGCAGCAACTTGCCCGTCGACGTACGCCCGCCCATCAGCCGATGGGCCTCGGCCGCGTCCGCAAGGGGGAACTCCGCGGTGACCGGCAGGCTCACGGTGCCGTCGGAAACCTTGCGGAAGGCTCGCTCGGCAAGCGCTCGCAGCTCCTCGGGTGCCGACTGCGCGAGAGCCAGGACGGAGAAGCCCCCGACTGAGCGGCCCCGGGCGTACAGGTCGCGTTGCCCGACCTGCCACGGCTCTTCACCGCTCGCGTTGCCGAAGGACACCAGGCGTCCGAAGGTGGCCAGCACGCCGAGGCCGCGGCGCAGCGTGTCGCCGCCGACCGGGTCGAGGACCAGGTCGACGCCCCTGCCGCCGGTGGCGCGACGGACGTCCTCGTCGAAGGAGCCGGCGGTGAACACCTCGTCGTAGCCGTGCTTCAGGGCGTGCCCGGCCTTGGCCGTCGAGGAGACCACGCCGTACACCGCGCCGGCGCCGGCCGCCCGGGCCAGTTGCCCGGCCACCGTGCCGATGCCTCCGGCGGCACCCTGCACCAGCACGGACTCGCCGGCCCTCAGCCGACCCACCTCGTGCAACAGGGCGTGCGCGGTCGGCACCACCGTGGGCAACGTGGCCCCGGTGCGCAGGTCGACGCCCTCGGGAAGCGGGAAGACGGTCGCGGACTCGGCGAGAACCACCTCGGCGTAGGCGCCGCCGACGAGTGCGGCGACCTCCTGGCCCGCGCTCAGCCCTTCGACCCCTTGGCCGACGGCCCGGATCCGTCCGGACACCTCAAGGCCCGGGCGGAAGGGCAGCGAGCCCACCCGGTAGCCCTCGGCTCGCGCCTTGAGGTCGGCGAAGTTCACACCGACGTACGCGGCCTCGATGGTCACCTGGCCCGGACCCGGTTCGGGGGCCTCGGCCTGCACGATCTTCAGCACCTCGGGGGCGCCGTACTCCTGGAACTCGACTGCACGCATGAGAGGACGCACCCTTCGAGACAGTGTTCAACGAAAAGCGAACACTGGGACTGTAAGATACTCATCGAACACTGGGCAACCGGCCGAGACGCTCCGCGGAGCGTGCCCCGGCGGTGTGCGGGACGGGGAGAGGTGTATGTCGAACCAGGCTGCGGGCGGCAGTCACCGTGCGGCGCCGGTGCACACGGATCCCGCGGATGTGTCCGTTCTAGCCGCCCTGTCCGCGGTCGCCGACCCGGTGCGCATCCAGCTGATCCGCGAGCTCGCGGGCTCTCCCGACTGGACGCGCAGCTGTGGGAGCTTCGACGTGTCCGTCGGTAAAGCCGCCAAGAGTCATCACTTCGCGGTCCTGCGCGCCGCCGGGCTGGTCGAGCAGCGTGACGAAGGCCCCAGGCGGGTCAACCGGCTGCGCCGCGAGGAGTTCGACGCGCGCTTTCCCGGGCTGCTCCAGCTGATTCTCCGGGACGACGTCACCGGCTGACGTTCCCGGCCCGGACCCTTTCCCGCGGCTCGGCCGTCGCTCCGTTCGCAGCCCGTCCCGCCTTCATCGAGCGGGGCCCTGGATCTCCGGTGTCTCCGGTCGGTCCGGCCTGCGCCGGATCACCTCTGGCCGCTAAATTTTTAGGGTGATAGATTTTCGGCACTGGCACCCATCGCGGTCGCTCTCGGCGATGCCGTCGGGGCAGCGCATCGCGCCCGGTGCGGCGGCGAGCCGACAACTCATGGAGTCCACATGATCCGCACGTCCTTCAACGACGGCTGGCAGGTCCGGCCCAAGGTCAACCCCTTCGCCGAACTGTCCGGTCAGGTGGTCCCCTTCCGGCCGGTGACGCTGCCGCACGACGCCCTGATCGAGCAGCAGCGGATCGCTCCGGACGGCGACGTCACGATGGAGAACGCCGCGGGCGCCTACTTCCCCGGCGGAGTCTTCGAGTACCGCAAGAGCTTCTCGGTCCCCGAGGAGTACCGGGGCAAGCGCATCTTCGTCGAGTTCGAAGGCGTGTACCGCGACGCGACCGTCTACATCAACGGCGACTACGCGGGCCAACGGCCCTACGGATACTCGCACTTCCGCATCGACGCCGACCGCTACCTGCGCTTCGGCGAGGGCGAGCGGAACGAGATCCGGGTCGAGGCCCGCACCCACCGGGACTCCCGCTGGTACACGGGGGCGGGGATCTACCGCGACACCTGGCTGCTCGTCGGCGACGTGGTCCGTATCGTGCCCGACGGCGTCCGGGTCACCACCCCCGACATCGACGGTGCGCGAGCCGTGGTCGAGGTCGCGACGGACGTGGCCAACGACTCGATCGAGGTCCGCACCATCCCCGTGGTCACGGAGATACGGGACCCCGCCGGTACCGTCGTCGCCACCGGCACATCGCCGGTCACGGTGCTGCCCAGGGAGTCGGTGACGGTCCGGCAGCGCCTGTACGTACCCTCCCCGGCCCTGTGGAGCCCCGAGGCACCGAGCCTCTACGACTGTCACGTGTCCCTGGGGGACCTGGACGCGGAGAAGGTCACCTTCGGTGTCCGCTCACTGCGCCTGGACCCCGAGCACGGTCTGCGCCTGAACGGCGAGACGGTCAAGCTCCGCGGCTCCTGCGTCCATCATGACAACGGGGTGCTCGGCGCGGCGACCTACGCCCGGGCCGAGGAGCGCCGGGTCGAGATCCTCAAGGACGCCGGCTTCAACGCGATCCGCAGCTCCCACCAGCCGTTGAGCAAGGCGATGCTGGACGCCTGCGACCGCGTCGGCATGCTCGTGGTGGACGAGGCCTTCGACGTGTGGACCTCCGGCAAGAGCGAGTTCGACTACAGCCTGAGCTTCCCCGAGTGGTGGGAACGCGACATCGAGGCGATGGTCGCCAAGGACCTCAACCACCCCAGCGTCATCATGTACTCGATCGGCAACGAGATACCCGAGACGGGCTCGCCCTTCGGCGCAGTGTGGGGACGCAGGCTCGCCGAGAAAATCCGGTCCCTGGACCCGACCCGCTACGTCACCAACGCCGTCAACGGCATGCTCGCGGTCATGTCCGAGCTGGGCGCGATGCGAGAGCAGTGGATGAAGCAGGCGGCCGAGGACGGCGCCGGCATCAACACCCTCATGGCAGACGCCGGGGACGCCATGAACACGATCAGCTCCTCCGAGCTGGTCACCGAGCGCACGGCCGAGTCCTTCGCCGTCCTGGACGTGGCCGGCATGAACTACGCAGAGGCGCGCTACCCCCTCGACCGGGACCTGTTCCCCAACCGCGTCATCCTGGGCACCGAGACCTTCCCCACCCACATCCACGGAAACTGGCGGCTGGTCGAACGGTACGGCCACGTCATCGGCGACTTCACCTGGACCGGCTGGGACTACCTGGGCGAGGCCGGCATCGGCAGACCCCAGTACCTCGCCGAGGACGGCTTCCTCCAGGCGCACAACGCGCCGTACCCGTACCTGGTGGCGGGGTGCGGCGACATCGACATCACCGGGCACCGACGCCCCGCCTCCTACTACCGGGAGATCGTCTTCGGCCTGCGGACCGAGCCGTACATCGCGGTCCGCAGACCCGAGCACCACGGAAAGACCTGGACGGGGTCACCGTGGGCCTGGAGCGACAGCCTCGCCGGCTGGACCTGGCCCGGGTTCGAGGGCGAGCCGATCACCGTCGAGGTCTACAGCGACGCCGACGAGGTCGAACTCATCGGCAACGGGAACTCGTTCGGGCGGCGGCCGACGGGCGCGGAGCACGCCTTCCGCACCGAGTTCGAGATCGTCTACGTGCCTGGGGAACTGGTCGCCGTCGCCTACCGGGCCGGCGTCGAATCCGGCCGCACCAGCCTGCGGTGGGCCAACGGTCCGCTGCGGCTGACCGTCGAAGCCGACCGCCAGGTCATCGGCGCGACGGGCGGCGATCTGGCGTACGTCAACCTGACCCTGACCGACGCACAGGGCACCTGCCACCCCGCCGCCGACCGTCCGCTGAGCGTCGAGGTCTCCGGAGCGGGCGAACTGATCGGGTTCGGCAGCGCCGACCCGTCGACCGAGGAGCGGTTCGACGCGGCGGAGCGCCGCACGTACGAGGGCCGCGCGCTGGCCGTCCTCCGCCCCACGGGCGTCGGCAAGATCCGCCTCACCGCGACCGCGCCGGGATGCGACCCGGTGGACGTCGTCGTCACGGCCGAATAGCCACCGCAGAGCCCCACCACCAGGAGACACGGTGACCAAGATCGACCGCGAGTCCCTCGTCCGCCGCCACACCATCGAGATCAGCCGGCCCGACCCCTCCCACGTCCTGACCGTCGGCAACGGCGACTTCGCCTACACCGCCGACATCACCGGCATGCAGACCTTCGTCGAGTACCACGACCAGTCCACGGCCTTCGCCGAGCAGCGGCTCGCCGTCACCAACGCGACCCTGTCGAACTGGGGCTGGCACTCGATGCCCAACCCCGACGGGTTCGTCCTCGACGACGCCATGTCGACGTACCGGACCGCACGCGGACCGGTGCGGTACCCGGACAAGTTCGACACCGCCTCGATGATGGGCGGCGAACTCGCCGAGGAGCTCCGCGCCGGGGCCTGGCTCCACATGAACCCGCACCGGATCGACCTCGGCCGTGTCGGGCTGCGACTGCGGACCGCCCCGGGCGCCGAGCCGGAGAGCGACCCCGGTGCGCTCACCAACTCCCGCCAGCGGCTCGACCTGTGGTCGGGCACGCTCACCAGCCGCTTCGAGTACGCCGGTCAGGAGGTCAGGGTCACCACGGTCGCCGACCCGCGGCACGCCCGGGTCGCCTTCCGGATCGAGTCGGAGCTGCTGAGCAGCGGCCTGGCCGGGGTCGTTCTGCGGTTCCCCTACGCGAGTGACGGCTTCTTCCAGACCTCCGACTGGGCCTCGCCGGACCGGCACGAGTCGACACTCGAACTGCCGGGGGAACGGGCCGCTCGCATTCGGCGGGTGCTCGACGACACGTCGTACGAGGTGCGGCTGGACTGGACCGAGGGCGCGCTGTCCGTGGCGCGGGAGCCGCACGCGTTCGAGCTGACCGGGTCGGCGACCACGCTGGAACTCGTGGTCGGCTTCTCTCCCGACGGGGAGTCGTCCGGCGAGACCTTCGCTTCGGTCTCCGGCGCGGCCGCGGCCTGGTGGCGCGACTTCTGGATGTCCGGTGCGGCCGTCGACTTCGCGGGGAGCACCGACCCTCGGGCGGCCGAGCTCGAGCGCCGCGTCGTGCTGTCGCAGTACGTGACCGCCGTGAACAGCTCCGGCTCGCTCCCGCCCCAGGAGTCGGGACTCGTCGCCAACTCCTGGTTCGGCAAGTTCCACCTGGAGATGCACTGGTGGCACGCGGCCCACTTCGCTGCGTGGGGACGCCCCGAACTGCTCGCCCGCAGCATGGACTGGTACCTGTCCATCCTCGACATGGCGCGCGAGACCGCCCGGCGGCAGAGCTACGAGGGAGCCCGCTGGCCCAAGCAGGTCGGCCCCGACGGCCGGGAGAGCCCTTCGGACATCGGCTCACTGCTCGTCTGGCAGCAGCCCCATCCCCTCCACCTTCTCGAACTGCTCCACCGCAGCCTGCCGGAGGACCGTCGGCCGGACCTGGTCACCCGCTTCGCCGAACTCGTCGAGGAGACGGCCCGGTTCATGGCCTCCTTCGTCGAGGAGCGCTCGGGCAGCTACCACCTGCCCGCCCCGGTGATGCCCGCGCAGGAGTTCTACGACGCGCAGGCCACCGAGGACCCCACCTTCGAACTCGCCTACTGGTGGTACGGGCTGGAGATCGCCCAGACCTGGCGCGAACGCCTCGGCCGGGAACGCGACAAGCGGTGGCAGCACATCCAGGACAACCTGGTCGCGCCGCACCAGCGGGACGGTATCTACTCCGCTGTGGCGACCGAGCCCTACCTGCGCCGTGACGACCACCCCTCGCTGCTGTGCGCGCTCGGGTTCCTCCCCGCGGGCCCGCTCGTCGACGCCGGCGTGATGGAGGCGACCCTGCTGGACGTCCTCGGCGACTGGCAGTGGGACTCCGCCTGGGGCTGGGACTTCCCCGTCATGGCGATGACCGCCACCCGGGTCGGCCGCCCCGACCTGGCGGTGGACGCCCTGCTGATGGACACCCCGAAGAACGCCTACTTGGCGGTGGGCCACAACCCGCAGTTCGGCAGCCTCCTGCCGCTCTACAACTCCGCCAACGGCGGCCTGCTCGCGGCCGTGTCCCTCATGGCGGCCGGCTGGGACTCCGCCGGCACCGACTGCCCCGGCTTCCCACGCGACGGCAGCTGGCAGGTCCACCACGAGGGCTTCACCGTCTGGCCCTGACGGCCCTACCGGCCCTGACGGCCCCGACGAACTCACTGATGAAGGAAACCTGACATGGCCACTGGTGCATGGACCCCTGAAGACATCCGGCGTCTGGTCTCCCGGCTCACCTTGGAACAGAAGGTCGCCCAGCTCGCCGGCCTGAGTGCCGCCGACCTGTTCACCCAGGAACCGTCCGACGGCGGCGGCCCCACGGTCGACGCGCGACGTGTCGCGGACCTGCGCCCGCACGGTGTGGGACACCTGTCCCTGGCCTGGTTCCTGGGCCACGACGCCGACAGCATGCGGGGGCTGCTCGCGCAGATCCAGTTCGTCGTCCGCGAGGTCTCACCCTTCGGCATCGGCGCGCTGGTCCACAACGAGGGCATCAACGGCTTTCTGCACGCCTCCGGTTCGCAGTTCCCCACGGCGTGGGGGCAGGCGGCGACCTGGGATCCCGAGCTGGTCCGGCAGGCCGCCACGGTGACATCGGCGCACATGCTCGACGCCGGGATCCAGCTGATGTTCTCCCCGGTGATGGACATCAACCGCGACCCGCGCTGGGGCCGTGTCCACGAGACGTACGGCGAGGACCCGGAGCTGGCCGCGCAGTTGTCCGTCGCGTTCGTGCGGGGCGCGCAGTCCGAGCCCGGTGTCCTCGCGACCGGCAAGCACTTCCTGGGCTACGGCTCCTCCGAGGGCGCGCTGAACCAGGCGGTCACCCAGCTGGGACGGCGCGCGCTGGTGGACGAGTACGCCGAGCCGTTCCGCCGCGCGATCGCGGAGGCGGGCCTGTCGTCGGTGATGAACTCGTACAACGAGATCGACGGTGTGCCCGCCGCCGCGAACAGGTGGCTGCTCACCGACTTCCTGCGGGACACCCTCGGTTTCGACGGCCTCGTGGTCGGCGACTACGACGCGGTGAACCTGCTGCGCACCCACCACCGCACCGCCCGCACGGAGGGCGAGGCGGCGGTGCAGGCACTGTCGGCCGGCCTGGACGTCGAACTGCCGAACAACGTCAACTACGTGTGCCTGGCCGACGAGGTGACCGCCGGACGACTGGACGAGAAGGTCGTCGACCTGGCCGTGGCCCGTGTCCTGACCATCAAGGCCAGGGTCGGGCTCATCCCCGACTTCGGGCCGGCTGCCGCGCCGGCAGTACGTCCGGATCGCGAGAAGGCCGCCGAGGTCCGACGCGCCCTCGCGACACGCGGCACGGTTCTCCTCCAGAACGACGGCGTCCTGCCGCTGACCCCGGGGGAGCGCCGCATCGTGGTCGTGGGGCCCGCCGCCGACGAACTGCGCATCCACTTCGGCGCCTACACCTCCGTATCCAACGCCGAGATGCCGCTCGGCATGATGGCGGTCATGGAGGGCAAGGTGCCCGGCGTCGACCCGGCGACGTTCAACTTCACGGACATCTTCCAGACCCGTATTCCCGGCATGGACCCGACCTTCGAGGGCGTGGCCCGCGGCCTCCACCCCGAGGCCCCGACCGTGCTGGACGCCGTACGGGAGCTGGACGCGAAGGCAGAGTTCGTGTCGCTGGGCCGGTTCGAGGACGACGGCTCCCTGAACGCGGGAGTCGTGGCGGCCGCGGTGGCCGACGCCGACGTGGTTCTCGCGGTCCTGGGCGAACGCACCGGCTGGGTCGGCAACAACACCGCGGGCGAGGGCCAGTCGACGGCCTCGCCGTCCCTGCCCGGCGACCAGGAGGAACTCCTGGAGCATCTGGCCGCCACCGGCAAGCCACTGGTGACCGTGGTCGTCTCCGGCCGGCCACTGCTCCTGGAGAAGGCGGCGCAGGCATCCGACGCAGTCCTGCTCGCACCCCTGCTCGGCGAGGAGGCGGGCACCACCATCGCGCACACCCTGTTCGGCCGGATCAACCCCAGCGGCAAGCTGCCCAGCACCTTCCCGCGCCATCCGGGCCAGATCCCGCTCTACCACGGCCACCACCACGGCAGCGGCTACGAGCACCCGACCGGCACCCGCCACGGCTACGGCGACCTCGCCACCCAGGGACCGCTCTACGCCTTCGGCCACGGGCTGTCGTACACGACCTTCGACGTCGCGCTCGACGAGAGCGACGACCGCCCTTCGGCCGAACTGGCCGACGGTGTGATCCGGGCCCGGCTCACGGTGGCGAACACCGGCGCCGTCGACGGCGAGACGGTCGTACAGCTGTACGTGCGCGACGAGTTCGCCACCGTCGTCCGCCCGGTACGGCAGCTGATCGCCTTCGCCCGCGTCGGCCTCGCCGCGGGGGAGACCCGGGGCCTCACCCTCGAAGCTCCCGTCGAGCGGCTCCACTACACCCTGACCGACGGGCGCCGCGGCATCGAGCCGGGCGACGTCACCGTACTGGCCGGACTCGCCGCCGACGCACTCCCCTGCGCCGCGACGGTCACGGTCGGCTGAATCGGCCGGCGGCCCCCGGTGCCCTGACACACCGGCGGCCGGCCGGCCGAGGGGCGGGGGGGGGGGGGGGGGCCCCCCCCCCCCGGCCGCGGCCCCCCCCCCCCCCCCCCCCCCCCCCCCCCCCCCCCCCCCCCCCCCCCCCCCCCCCCCCCCCCCCCCCCCGCGCCCCCCCCCCCCCCCCCCCCGCGCCCTGAAGGCAACCGTCCCGGCGCATCCGCACAGGCCACACCCGGCTTGTCCCCACACGAGGTGAAGTACGGTCTGACGAGTGACGAACCAGCGAAAGCCACGAGGCCCGTACCGCAAGAGCGCGGAGCGACGGGAGCAGATTCTCCAGGCCGCCTACGAGGCCATCGACGAGTACGGGGAGAGAGCCTCTCTTCAGGACATCGCCGACCGGGTCGGGGTGACGCAGCCGGCGCTGACGTACTACTTCCCCACCCGTGACGAACTGCTGCTCGCGGTCCTGGAGCGGCGGGACGTGATGGGCAAGGCGTCCGCCGGTGCCGCCGCGGCGGAGCACCGGAACATGATCGACGGCATGGTCGCGAGCACCCGCCACACCACCGACCACCCCGGTCTGGCCAAGCTGTACGTCACGCTCTCCGCGGCGGCCACCGACCCGGAGAGCCCCGCGCACAGCTACTTCACCGAGCGCTACCGGGGGCTCGCGACCGAGGTCACGCGGGACTTCGAGGAAGAGCAGCGAGCCGGCGGGATCCGGGCCGACGAACCGGCCGAGCACCTCGCCAGGGCGCTGCTCGCCGTGCTGGACGGTCTGCAGATCCAGTGGATGCACGACCCCACCGTGGACATCGCGGCGATCGCCGAGACGTTCACGCGACTGCTGGCGCCCTCGCCTGCTTCCGGAGCGGACAACGAGTCGGCCGACTGACCATGCCCGACGCGGTGTCCGGTGGTGGTCTCAGGCAGACTCCGGCTGCCTCAAATTTTTACAATGATAGATTTTAGGGACTCGACCACCCGGGAGCATCCATGCCACTCGATCCCTTCCTCGCCGCGAAGTCGCACCTCCTCGACGGCCTCAGCTGGGAGGACGCCCAGGCGGATCCGGAGGCCATGGCCCGGTTCATGGAGTACTTCCGCGACCCCGGCGAGTGGGTCATGCCGGACGTCTCCGTCGAGGACCGCACCGTCCCGGGCCCCCACGGGGACGTTCCCGTCCGGGTCTACGCCCCGCGTGAGGAGCCCCGTCGCGCCCTGCTGTGGCTGCACGGCGGCGGGTTCATGGGCGGCGACCTCGACATGCCGGAAGCGCATGCCGTGTCCGCCGAACTCTCAGCCCGAGCACAGGCGTTGGTGGTCTCCGTCGGCTACCGGCTGGCCGTGGACGGCACGCGCTACCCGGTTCCCGTCGACGACGCGCACGCAGCCTGGCTCTGGCTCGCCGAGAACGCCAGGCCCGAGACCGGTCCCGTCGGGCTGGGCGGTGCGAGCGCGGGCGCGGCCATCGCCCTGTCCACGGCGATCCGGCTCCGCGACCAGGACGGACCTCGCCCGGACGCCCTGCTGCTCGCCTATCCCTTCGCCCACTTCCCGAACCCGGCCCTGGACGACGAGACGTCGGCCGGGATGCGGGAACTGCCGACGCTCCTGCGGTTCAGCAACGCGTCGATCGAGTACATGGTGCGCAACTACGTGGGCCGTCTGACCGGCCTCCCCGCGGAAGCGATGCCCGGGGCGGCGAACCTCGACGGCCTTCCCGCGACCGGCATCGTCCTTTCCGAGTACGACGACCTCCGCCCCTCCGGCGACCTGCTCGCCCGGCAGCTGGAGGAATCCGGTGTCCCGGTCCGGACGTACCTCTCGGCGGGAATGCCCCACGGACACCTGAACCGGGGCCCGTCACTCGAGGAGGTCGACCGCTCGCTCGACTTCTTCGCGGCCGTGCTCCGCGGTTGATGCCGCGCGGTGGGGAGTCGCGGCGTCATCCTCGGCCGCCGGAACCTCACTGGAGCCCGGCGGCCTGCCGAAGCGTCGCCCGGCCTTCAGGGCTGGGCAGCCCCTCCGCCAGCATGGCCACCACACTCACGTGCTCCGCGAACACGGCCCGGCACGCTTCACGCTCAGGGTGATCGCTGTCGCTGCCGAACCAGCACACCATGGCCTCGTTGCCGGCGTCGATCGACTCGGAGAACCGGGCGATCGAAACCAGAAGATCCAGCAGACCTGACCGCAGAGGGACCTGCGGGTCACTCGCCAGGCGGAAGAGGAACGGCAGCACCGCCGGCATGGCCGCGTTCATCTCGTTGATGCCGAGAACGGAGTTGGTGAGCACTCGCTTGGCCTCGGCCGCGGCGGCCTGATCAAGAAGAGCTTGCAGCAGCACCGGGATCGCGGCAGGGCATTCCGGGAATTCGGACCAGCGGACATCTTCACACCCTTGGAGGGCGGGATGGCCACGGCTCGCGTCGACCGCCCGCGGGTACTCGTGGAGGAATCGAGCGATCGCCGCCTCCTTGGCGGCCAGATCCATCCTGCACACGAGTCGGTCCCCCCGGTCCTGACGCCATGAGCTGCGAGCTCAAGTCACCCCGAACTCTCGCGCGACTGGAAACCCCCGCGCAAGACATGACTCCGAGCCGATGGTGCTTGACTCTCCACATGCCTGTGGGCCGGCAGCCGAATGGCGTCTTCACCGAACCCTGCGACCACGGGCTCGGACGTCGCCGGCCGGCTCCGGAAGGAAACCGGAGCCAACCGTGGAGCAGGAGCAGGAGCAGGAGCAGGAGCAGGAGCAGGAGCAGGGTCAGACCGCCTGGCCCACCTCGGCCTCGTCGAGGCGTTTGGACTTGGGGATGAGGGTGACGAGCGCAGTCGCCACGGCGACCACACCGGCGAAGAGCAGGAGTCCGTTGGTGTAGCTGTCGTCGACGTAGAAGGCGGTGCCTTTCATCACCTTGCTGTCCTGGGCGACGACCGCGAACGCCACCTGGGTGAGCACGGCCTGGAGGACGCCCTGCATCATGCTCTGGGCGCCGTTGCCCAGTGCCTGCTCCTCCGGTTTCACCGACTCGATGACCATGATGGGGACCAGGGCGACGACCATGCCCATCCCGATGCCGCTGAGCAAGCCGATCGTCATGAACTGGGCGACGGTGTGGTGGAACTGGGACATGAGGGCGACGCCGACGGCCACGCACGTGCCGCCGATGCCGAGCAGCACCCGTGAGTCGACGCGCCGGGCCAGGATGCCGGTCGCCACCGAGACCGCGAGGAGGAGAACGCTGTTCGGCGCGCTGACCCAGGCGTTCTTCGTGGCGGTCCAGCCCAGGCCGTCGGACAGGCCGGGGATGTCCGGCATGAGGACGAGCAGGTTGAGCACGGTGCCCTGGGCGAAGACCGCCGCCATGATGAGGGCCGTGACCAGGAACGTCGACCAGACGCGGCGACGCCCGAGCAGGGTGATGGGGAACATCGGGTGGGCCACCTTGCGCTCGACCAGGACGAAGGCGATCACGGCCACTACGCCGCCCCCGATGAAGGCCAGTGTGTCGCCGCTGGTCCAGCCCCACTGCCCGCCCTTGCCCACGCCATAGAGGATGGACGCCATCCCGCCGCCCAGCAGGACTCCGCCGACCCAGTCGGTGGGGGTGCGGGCTTCGCGGACCGGGCTCCCGGGCACGAGGAACAGCACGGCGGCCAGGCTGATCGCGGTGGCGATCACCATGAACCACAGCACGCCGCGGTACCCGAAGTCGTCGAGGATCCAGCCGGACAGGAACGGTCCGCCGAGCGCCAGCACGCCCATGCCGCCGCCGAGGAGACCACTCGCCGGACCGACGAGACGAGGCGGGAAGACGTCCCGGGCCAGCGCGAAGACCAGAGCGATCGACGGTCCGTAGAAGCCCGCGACGGCGCGTCCGACGAGCAGCGTCTCGTAGTTGGTGGCGAGGGCGGCGACCAGATCACCGACCAGGCCGAGCGTGGTGATGACCAGCAGCAGCCGCTTTTTGCCGTAGATCCCGGCGGCCTTCACGATGAACGGCGTCGCGAAGACACCGATGAGCGAGCCGATCTGGGTGAACCAGGCGATCTCCGTGGTGCGGAAGTGGATCGCGATCTGGGACTGGGCGTTCGAACCCATCAGTCCGATGAGGCCGTTCAGCTGGGACGCCCACAGCAGCGCGACCAGGATCAGTGCGAACCGCGCACCGAAGCCCGACCTGCCGGCGCCCTCTTCCTTGTGCGGTGACTCGACGTTGAGTGTCATGCGGCACCCCGGCCCTTCCGTACGGGTGGAGCCCTTGTGCTCCCAGCGCGCAGGCTAGCTCCTAAAATTTTTGAGTGATAGATTTTCGACGCGGAAATGTTTCTGTGACCTTGAGGGGACCCCGCCCATGCAGCAGCCCGACCCTGCCTCCCTCCCCCTGGAAGTGAAGGCGTCCCTGCTCTCCGGCGGCAATTTCTGGTCCACGGAGCCACTCGACGAGGCGGGTGTGCCCGCGGTGGTGCTGACGGACGGTCCGCACGGGATCCGGCGCCAGTCGGCCGACGCCGACCATCCGGGCTTTCACGCGAGTGAGCCGGCCACCTGCTTTCCCCCGGCCGTCGCGGTCGGATCGAGCTGGGACGCCGAGCTGGCCGCCCGCGTGGGCGAGGCGGTGGGCCGGGAGGCCCGGGCGCTGGGCGTCGGAGTCGTCCTGGGCCCCGGCGTGAACATCAAGCGGTCCCCGCTGTGCGGGCGCAACTTCGAGTACTACTCCGAGGACCCGCTCGTGTCCGGTGTGCTGGGCGCGGCGTTCGTGCGTGGTGTGCAGTCGGCGGGGGTGGGCGCGGCCGTCAAGCATTTCGCGGCCAACAACCAGGAGACCGACCGGATGCGCGTCAGCGCCGAGGTCGACGAACGGACTCTTCGCGAGATCTATCTCGCCGCCTTCGAACGCGTTGTCACCGAGGCATGCCCGGCCGCCGTCATGGCCGCCTACAACCGGATCAACGGGGTTCCGGCCTCGGAGAACCGCTGGCTGCTCACCGATGTCCTGCGCACGGAGTGGGGATTCGGTGGCGCGGTCGTCTCCGACTGGGGTGCCGTCGGTGACCGGGTGGCCGCGCTGGCATCCGGCCTCGATCTGCAGATGCCCGGCCCGGACGACACCCACGACGCGGCGATCGTACGGGCAGTGCGCGAAGGCGTCCTGGACGAGACACTGGTCGACGCGAGCGCACGGCGCGTTGCCGCTCTGGCGGCGCTCTCCGTCGCGTCGGAATCCGATGCGCACGTGGCCGCCGAGCATCACGCCCTGGCCCGTGAGGTGGCCGCGGAGTGCGTGGTCCTGCTGAAGAACGAGAAGTACACCCTGCCGCTCGCTGAGGGCGTACGCCTCGCCGTCATCGGTGAGTTCGCCGCCCGGCCGCAGTTCCAGGGCGGCGGCAGCTCGCTCGTCAACGCCACCCGTGTCGACACCCCGCTGGAGGCGATCCGGGCCCTGGGGCACCCCGTCACATACGCCCCCGGCTTCACCACGGGCGGGCAGGAGGACGCCGAGGGCCTGCGTGAGGAAGCGGTGCGGTCCGCCTGCGGGGCCGAGGTCGCCGTGGTGTTCCTCGGTCTGCGCGGGGAGAGCGAGGGCTCCGACCGTCAGCACCTCGATCTGCCCGCGGACCAGGTGGATCTGGTTCGGGCCGTGGCGACCGTCGCTCCCCGCACGGTGGTCGTGCTCTCGGCCGGCGGTGTGGTGACCCTGGAGGGCTGGCACGACGACGTCGACGCGATCGTGGCCGGCGGGCTCCTCGGCCAGGCCGGCGGCGGCGCCCTCGCGGACGTGCTGTCCGGCGCCGTGAACCCCTCCGGTCATCTGGCGGAGAGCGTCCCACTGCGCCTGGAGGACAACCCCAGCTTCCTCACCTTCCCCGGCGAGGCGGGCCAAGTCCGCTACGGCGAGGGCGTGATGGTCGGCTATCGCCACTACGAGACCGTCGGACGCGCCGTGCGCTACCCCTTCGGACACGGCCTGACCTACACCACGTTCGGCACCGACGAGTTGTCGGTCGACGTCACCGGCGACGACACCGCCATCGTCCGGGTGTGCGTGACCAACACGGGCGAACGGGAAGGCAAGCACGTCGTCCAGGTCTATGTCGCCACCACCGCAGGCCCGGTCCGCCGCCCCGTGCGCGAGCTGCGCGCCTTCAGCAAGGTCTCCCTACGGCCCGGGGAGTCCCGAACCGTCGAACTCCCGCTGGATCGGCGAGCGTTCGCCTACTACGACATCGAAGCCGGCCGTGGCTGGACGGTCGCCCCTGGTGCGTACGGCATCCAGATCGGCGAGAGCGCCGCCCATGTCGTCGCCGAACGGACCATCACCCTCGCCGGGGACACCGACGCGGTCGCGCTCTCCCTCGACTCTGCCATCGGCGACTGGTTCGCCCACCCGGTCGCGGGCCCGCTGCTCAAGGAAGCCCTCATGGCCGGGGCCACCGAGGAACAGCGGCGACAGGCGGAGGCGAACGGCGACCTCATGGAGATGGTCCCCTCCATACCTGCCCGGCAGTACCTGCACTTCCCCGGAGTCCCCGTGACCACCGATGACCTGACCACGATCCTGGAGGCGACTCGATGAGCCGTAGGTCCGACCTGAGCCCCGACTTCCTGTGGGGAGCCTCCACCTCACCGCACCAGATCGAGGGCAACAACCTCAACAGCGACTGGTGGCGTATGGAGCACCAGAGCCAGGGCCGACTGGAACTCAGCCGCGACGCCTGCGACAGCTACCACCGCTACGGCGAGGACATGCGGCTGCTGGCCGACGCCGGCCTGAACGCCTACCGGTTCGGCGTGGAGCGGGCTCGGATCGAGCCGGAACCCGGCGAGTTCTCCAGGGCCGAACTGGCCCACTACCGCCGCATGATCGAGACGGCGCGCGACCTGGGTCTCGAACCGGTCGTCACCCTGCACCACTTCACCAGCCCCCGCTGGTTCGTAGAGGAGGGCGGCTGGACGGGCCCGACGGCCGTCGACAGGTTCTCCCGGTACGTGGAACGTGTCTGCGGGATCCTCGACGGCGTCAACTGGGTCGTGACCATCAACGAGCCGAACATGCTAGCCCTGATGAGCGGCATGGTGGCAGCCGTGGCCTCAGGCGCCGACATCACCCTCGCCGCGGGAACCCGGATGCCCACGCCCAGCCAGGAGATCGGCGAGGCCCTCGTGCGGGCGCACCGAGCAGCCGTATCCGTCGTACACGAGCACACCTCGGCGAGGGTCGGCTGGTCCGTGGCACAGCAGTGTCTCGTCCCCGCCCCCGGCGCCGAGGATCTGCACGCCGAACTGAAGTGGGCGTGGGAGGACCTCTACCACCACGGGGCCCGCGGTGACGACTTCCTGGGGGTGCAGTCGTACACCAGCCAGACCGTCGACGCGGAAGGCGTCGTGCCGCACCCCGACCACCCGGACAACACGCTGACGGGCTGGGCGTACCGGCCGGACGCGCTCGGCATGGCGCTGCGTGACGCCTGGAAGGCCACCGAGGGGACGATCCCGCTGCTCGTCACCGAGAACGGCATCGCCACGGCCGACGACACGCGCCGCATCGCCTACACCGGTGAAGCGCTGGGACATCTGCACGACGCGGTCGCCGACGGCATCGACGTGCGCGGGTACCTGCACTGGTCGGCGCTGGACAACTTCGAATGGGGCCACTGGGCGCCCACGTTCGGGCTGATCGCGGTCGACCGCGAGACGTTCGCGCGCACACCCAAGCCGAGTCTGGCCTGGCTCGGCGAGGTGGCCCGCGAGGGCGGTGCCCTGGACGCGGGGTAGTCCGCCAACACCGTCCGGACTGGGCGGGATCACCTCATCCGGCCCGGCCCCGACGCGTCATACCGGGGTAGTGGTGGCCGGGGCGGGCTCCGGAGCATACGAGAAGCGGGTGAGGCGGGCGTCCGCGCCGAGCGCCTCGACGCCGATCACCCGGCCGGTGAAGCCCCCGGCGACCTCCGTGGAGACGTAGCGTCCGTCGACCGTCGCCAGCGTGTGGAACTCGCCGTCCGCCATGTACCCGAGGTGGATCTCGTCCGGCCCCTTGGAGAAGCTGTACTGCTCCGTGTTGGCCACCGCCCGGAGAGCGAGGGGGTGCTCCGGCGCGATCCCGTCGGCGGTGGCGAGTACCTGGTCGAGCGGGCCGACGACCGCGCGGGCCGACAGCGTGCCGTCCCGGCGTTCCACCCCGGCCCAGTGCGCGTCGTCGATCCGTACGGCCAGGGCCGCGTCGCCCCGCGGCAGGGTCGCGGTCGCCGTCCAGGAGGCATCACGTGCCCGGACGGACAGCAGGCGTTCGGCGTCCCGTGCCCCGGGTGCCCGGCCGGCCAGCAGGCGCAGACCCTCACCCGGTTCGGGGACGGCGAAGGAGCGCGGGTCGGTGCCCGGCGCGATCCAGCGCGGGTGCAGGTCCGGGGTGCCGAAGTCGTCGGTGAAGGCGGTGCGCGCCTCCGGGACGGCGAACCGGTCCTCGACGATCACCGGCCAGTCGTCCACCCAGTCCACGCCGGTCAGGAAGGTCTCGCGCCCGTTGACATGGGACTCGGGGAACGAACCACGCGGACGCACGCCCAGATGCACCATCGCCCAGGAACCGTCCGGCAGTTCGACCAGATCGCCGTGGCCGGTGTTCTGCACGGGGTGCGTGGTGCTGCGGTGCGAGAGGACCGGGTTCCCCGGGTGAGGCTCCCAGGGGCCGGAGGGGGAGTCCGACCGGGCGACGCAGACGGCGTGCCCCGGTCCTGTGCCGCCCTCGGCCACCACGAGGTACCACAGGCCGCCACGCCGGACCAGGTGCGGGCTCTCGGTGTGGGCCAGACCGGTGCCGGTCCAGATGATCCGCGGCTCCGAGAGCACCTTGCCCGAGACGGGGTCCACGGTGGTCTGGGCGATGCCTTGCGGGACCGACCACGTGAGGTGGCAGGTGCCGTCCTCGTCCCAGGCCAGGTCCGGGTCGATGCCGATCGCCCCGGTCGTGTGGACGGGGTCGCTCCAGTCGCCTGCGGGGTCGCTCGCGCGGACGATGAGGTGCCCCTTCATCACGTCGTCCCGGTTCGTCGTCACCATCCAGAACTCGCCGTCGTTGTGGCGGACGGTGGGCGCGTAGACACCGGCGCTGGCGCCCTCCCGGCCCCGGCGGACCCGCAACTGGCCGGGCCTGTCCAGCACGTTGCCGACCTGCTCCCAGCGCACGAGGTCGCGGCTGTGGAAGAGGGGTACACCGGGGAAGTACTCGAAGCTGGAGGTCACCAGGTAGTAGTCCTCGCCCGCCCGGCAGATCGAGGGGTCCGGATAGAAGCCCGGGATGATCGGGTTGACGTTCAGGGGCTTGCGCGAGTCGTTCGTGTCCATGAAGCCGCATGCTAGCCGCTAATTTGGTTAATCAATAGATTTTAGCCGGAACGGGGGGGCGGGACAGGGCCGGGAGTAGGCCGGTCCTGTCCCGCGCGGGGTCGAGGGGTGATGCCTCTACTGCTCCGTCAGCCGGATCGCCACGGCCGGGCAGACGGCCACGGCATGGCGTACGTCGTCGAGCAGTTCGTCACCGGGGTTCTCGTCGAGCAGGATGGCGATGCCGTCCTCGTCCCGCTGGTCGAAGACATCGGGCGCGGCGATGACGCACTGCCCCGACGCGACGCACTTCGGTTCGTCCAGTTCCACATGCATGTCTGTCTCCGGTTTCAGTCTTGCTCTGCGTTGTTCGAGGGAGTGGGCTACCAGGTCACCGGCAGCTCGTAGAGGCCGAAGACCAGGCCGTCGTACTTGAAGGGGAGCTTCTCCAGGTCGGCGGCCAGGCGCAGGGTGGGGATGCGGCGGAACAGCGTGCCCCAGACGACCTGGAGCTCCAGGCGGGCCACGGGCTGGCCGAGGCACTGGTGGATGCCGTAGCCGAAGGCCTGGTGACGGCGGGCGTCGCGGCCGACGTCGAGCCGGTCGGGCTCGGGGAAGTGGCCCGCTTCCCGGTTGGCGGTGTTGCTGGGCAGGACCATGCCCTCGCCCGCGCGGATGGTCCGCCCGCCGATCTCGATGTCCTCCAGGGCGATACGGCGATTGCCGAGGTGAATGATCGTCAGGTAGCGCAGGAGCTCGTCGACGGCGCGTGCGAGGACCTGCGGGTCGTCGGTGTCGCGGATGATCGCGAGCTGGTCGGGGTGCTCGAGGAGGGCCGTGGTGCCCAGCGCGATCATGTTGGCGGCGGTCTCGTGGCCGGCGCCGAGCAACAGCAGGCCCATGGAGGTGGCCTGGCGGCGGGTGAGGTCGCCGTCGCGCAGGCGTTCCGCGAGGACGGTCAGCAGATCGTCGGTGGGCTTGGCGAGCCTCGCCTGGATCTGCTGGTCGAGATAGTCCAGCAGGTCGTGGTGGGCTGCTGCCACCTCCGCCTGGTCGGCGTCGTGACGCATGCCGACGGCGCTCTTGGTCTGGAAGAAGTCGTGGTCCTCGTAAGGGATGCCGAGCAGTTCGCAGACGACCAGTGAGGGCAGGGGCAGGGCCAGGGAGCTGACGAGGTCGGCGGGTTTGGGCCCGGCCAGCATGGCGTCGATGAACTCGTCGGTCATCCGCTGGACGGCGGGCCGCATGGCCTCGACGCGTTTGACCGTGAAGGCACTGGTGATCATCCGGCGGATCCGGGCGTGCTCCGGGTCGTCCATATTGAGGAAGGCGGGCTCCATGCCGCGCTTGGCGACCTCGGCGAACGCGGGGTTCATATAAGGGAAGTCGGGGCGCCGCTGGTCGACGCTGCATCGCGGGTCGGCCAGCAGGGCCCGCTGGTCGTCGTAGCGAGTGACGAGCCAGGGCGTGGAGCCGTTCCAGATCCGGACCTTCGTCAGGGGCCGGTCGTCCCGCAGTTGCTCCTCGTGCAGCTCCCGCAGTCCGGCCGGCGGGGCGAAGGGGCAGCGCGCGTCCCTCGGCATCGGGAACTCGGGGACGGACTCGTCCTGGGCGTGGGCCAAGGGCTGGTTCATGTCACTCCTCGTGGTGGGGGGAGGGAGCCGTACCGGGGAATCCGTCGGCTCCCGTTCGTCGGGCCGGCGGTCAGACACACTCGGCCGTCTCTCACGACATTAAATCAATGGGTTCATTTAAACAATCGGGAGTTCTGCGTGTGGGGTGGAGCTGCGAAGAGGGCCTGCGGCATCCGTCGCGGAACGGGGGCGCAGGGGAAGGTCGGTGACGACCTCGAAGCCCCCTTCGGGGAGAGAGCCCGCGCGCAGCGGGCCGCCGACGGACGCGGCCCGCTCGCGCATGCCGAGGAGACCGAAACCGCCGCTGCCCGGCTCCCGGGACGCAGCGGCACCGCCGTTGCTGACGCGGACGCGCAACCGGTCGCCGGTGTAGGCGATCCGCACCTCGGCCGAGTCGGTCCCGGCGTGCTTGGTCACGTTGGTGAGCGCCTCCTGGAGGATGCGGTACGCCGTGACGTCCGTTGCGGCCCCCACGGGCCGCGGCTCGCCTTCGGTGATGACCGTGACGGTGAGCCCGGCACTCTTGAAGGAGTCGACCAGCTCGGGGAGCCGGGCGAGACCGGGAGCGGGGTCCGCGGCGCTCTCGGTGTCGCCCGCGCTGCGCAACAGGCCGACGGTGGACTTGAGTTCACCCAGGGCGAGCGCGGTCGTCTCGGAGAGGTCGTTCGCGATCCGGTCCGCCTCGTCGGGCCGGGTGCGCACCAGCCGGGTGACGGTACGCGCCTGGAGGTTGGCCAGGACGAGGTGGTGGGCGACGACGTCGTGGAGGTCGCGGGCGATGCGCATGCGTTCCTCGGTGACACGGCGACGTGCCTCTTCCTCGCGGGTGCGCTCCGCGTGCTCGGCACGGGCCCGCACGGCCTCCACGTAGGCCATGAAACCGCCCAGTGCTTGCCAGGCGCGTCACGCCGCGGACGTCGGGTCCACCGTCGCCTGGTGGGCCTCCGCCAGGTGCTCCTCCGCCTTCAGCCAGGGCAGGAACTGCGCGCCTCTGCGCCAGCCGCAGGTGTCGCACCTGATCGTCGCTGCACACCCGCGCGCCGCACCCGCACCACGTGCTCCCGGCTGTGCTGGTCCCAGCGGCTGACCTTGCTGGTGTCGATCTGCACCACGACGTCTCCCGCGTCCAGGATCCGGCGGATCCGGTCCGCTCGCAGCAAGGAGTGTGCAGCAAGACCAACATCAACAGGGCTCTGCCCGGCAGCCAGTTATCCAGTTGTGAGACGCGTGGCGCATGGTGATGGCGTCAGCCGCCCGTGCCGGACTGTGCCGTGTGCCATGGCACAAACGCGTTGCTCAGCCCCGCCAGGGCCGGGCGCAGCTCCGGGTGGTGCCGGAGGATCACCGTGGCCATGGTGTTGTCGTCGATCCAGGCCATCCCGGCCTTGGAGTACACCTCCGGCGTGTAGTACGAGGTGAAGAAGCGGTCACTGCTCAACCTGACCGAAGCCATCAGGATGAAGATGCGGAACGCGGTGTTGCTGAAGGTGAACCCGGCCGGAAGCCTCTCGGCGTACATGCCGACCGTCAGGTCGACCTTCTCGATGTCGTTCCCGTACAGCCGCTTGATTTCCTCGGCCCACTCCGGATTGTCCGTCAGATCCTCGAAGCTCGTCGCGGGCTTCATCCTCAGAAGCCGGCGGAACTCGTTGTAGCGGGGGACGCCCAGCTCCCGACTGCGCAGGATGTCGGTGGCGGCAAGGTCCTGTAGGTGCCCGTCGGGGCGCTGGAACTCCTGGAGGAACTTCGGGAAGTTGTGCAGGGTGACCAGACCCGGGTGGAGCGTGCCGAAACTGTAGAGCAGGTCGGCCATGCTCGTGGTCTCGAGGACCTTCAGCGCCTCGGGTCCGGAGATGTCGCGCAAAGTGCAGTGGCGCAGGGTCTCGTTGTCGACGGCGGAGCGCAGGTGCCAATCGTCGCGGATCAGCGGATGCATGCGGTAGATGGCCACGAACTCCTCGGTGAGGGCGAACGGGGCGCCGTAGTGATCCGTCTCGGCGCCGGGGATGCCGCTGATGAGCTCGCTGCCGCTGATCCGGCCGAGAAGGTTGTGGACGCGTTCCCCCGCGAGGCCCCACCAATTGGTCTGCAGGGCCTTGACGGTCGTGGGATGACTGATCACAGCCGGTGTCCACTCCACGGTGTGGATCTTGGCGATGAGTGCGGAGTTGACGAGCCGCGCCCGCTGGAACAGCTCCTCGTCGTCCCAGGACGGATACGCGGCATGCAAGTGGTCGCAGATGGCGTTGTGTTCCTGGGCGAACAGGTTCTGCATGAGCACCAGGCCCAGCCAGAAGCCGGGCACCCGCGACGGGTCGCGAGAGGGGTCGGGGAACGGGGTCTGCTCGTCGTCCCACAGCCGCAGCCTGCCCAGCTCACCGGTGCGCAGCCGGCGTTGCTCCGCGTCACTCGACCCATAGACCTGCGACGCGTCCCACCAGTGGGAGGAGACGTTGACGCGCGTGTCGGGCATGTCGGCACCCGCCTGTGGGTCCCGGGTCGGGTCGTCGGGTGTCCGCATGATCCGCATCGGGCGCTCCGGCCATGGATCGTCGTCCACGAGGGGCACTTCCCAGGGCCGGTCCTCAGGACTCGTGCCGTGGCTGAACCAGTCGCGGATCATGAACTGCAGCCAGGTGGAGATGAGGGAGTTCACCGACTCGGCCGGGATCAACTCGTGACGGGTGAGCAGGGCTCGGCTGACCTCGCGCGGGTTGGGCCGGGAGAGAATGTCCTCGGGCGTGGCCGACGGGATCCTGTCCAGCGGGAAGTTGCGGTTGAAGCGTGTGCCCGCCATGCCCGTCCGGGGCTCGTCGAGGTTGTTGAAGCTGCCGTCGGCCCTTCGGTTGACCTTGTGTTGCTCGGACTTCGGCCCGGGATCGGGAAGGTTGACCGAGGGCAGGTGCGTGGTGTCGTGGAGGTTCTCCTGACGGAGCCTCACGCGCAGTCCGTAGAGGACCGCCAGGCCCGGAAGCACGGCCAGCTTGTCCCAGCCGATGCGCCGGTCGACGTACTCGGCGAGGTCGCCTGCGATTCTCCCCGCGAGAGACGCGGATGCGGAGCGGGAGCGGCGGAAGAGGGAGCGTCGTGTGCTCATGGTGGTACTCCTTGGGGCACTCCTGGCGGGTCCTCCATCGGGCCGACCACCGGCCGTGGCACCCGTCGGCTCCCACGCCGGCGATGCAGTCGGATCCCGTGCCGGTTTCGCGGAACGCAGAGTGAATCGGTATGGAATTCACACTAGGAGAAGTTCCGCTCGCCTGCATGCCGGAACGTAATTGTTGATGCTTGTATATTCGCGTTCGTGATCTTTTTGAGGCCCGGTGAGGCGTCCGCTACGCAGATGCGGACCCTTGTGGCGGCAGTTACGGTGGTACGCGAAAGGGAGGGCGAGAGGGGCGAGGGGGGATTCGGACCGCCAGAGACGGAGAATTCCTATGCTTATTGTCATCATGACGTGCGCGGCAATCATTCTGGTAGGCGTGATGGTCCGCTTTTCGCGGTCTGTCCATGCCGACCTGAAGTGTGGCGACGCACCGATGCATTTCGATGACGGACTCGTCGTCACTTGGGCGGGCCCCGCACCCGAAGAGGCACGGGTGAAAGTGGGGAACGGTGGCATATTCGAGCGGGTAGAGCAGGTGACGGGGACGGGAATTCCGGCGGGCTACCCGGAGAAGTACCTGGACAACCTGCGCACCTCTGAGGTTTTCAACGCGAGCATGGCCTGGACTCCCGACGAACTGGTGCGCTGGCAGGAACGCCATGGAATCGAGATGGAGCCCGAGGCCATGAGCGTATTCGAAAGCTACCTCAACAATGGTCACCGCATCTTCATGACGCTGGTGGACCATCCGAGCGTCTCTGATCCGGGATCGTTCGTGGCCTGCAGCCTGGTGCTCCAGCGTGCCGTGATCGTGTACAACGGCCGGCGGCAGGACCTGTTCCTCCGTTCCTACTTCCACAGCGCACGGACCGACTCCTCGGAGTACGTCAACTTCGTGCCCGGTGGCAGTGTGCACTACTCCTTCAAGACGGACTCAGTCTGGTTCCCCTTGGAACTGACCCGGTTGATCTCCGAACCGGCTTCCTACGTCGAATTGGACATCGTCACCCCCGAGGAATTCGACGAGGCTCTTCTTCCGGCCCCGTTCTCGGCGCAGGCGAATGGGCCCGTGCTTCTGGGGGACGTCAAATATCAGGTGAGGCGAGCCTCGGCTGTGCTCAGAGTGGGTGAAGACCAAAGCACTGCCATCCCGGACTTCAGGATGGTACTGAGCTGACGAGCCGTGCAGGCCCGTGTCGGAGGGTCGGCCGATCAAGCCGACCCTCCGAGGGCTGGTGGCTCAGGGAGTGATGAGTGCACACTGCAGAGCTTGTTTATCTGGCCGTGCTGACGCTGACGTTCTCGATGATCGCTTCATTTACTTGTTTCGTTCGTGTCGTATCCGACTCCATGGCGCCGACGCTGCTTGTCGATGACCGGCTCCTGGTGATCCGCAGAACAGTTCTGACGCGGTGTTTTCCGGCTCGCGGCCAGATCGTGGTCTTCACCGCTGACGCCAAGGGCCCTGAGGGAGGAAGCAGTCGGCGCAGGATGGTCAAGCGGGTGGCCGCCACCGGCGGGGACAGCAACCTCGTCGGTGACGATGTCCGAGTGGAAGGCGTGTGCCGGCCGCAGCGCGTTGACGTACCGGCAGGCGGTGTTTACGTACTGGGGGACAACCGGCAGGTTTCGCGCGACTCGCGAGAGTATGGGTGTATCCCTTCACGACAGGTGACAGGCTTGGTCGTTCTCGTCGTGTGGCCGCTGCGCCGGGCGCGAGCGGTCCGATGACGCGATCCGCCATCGCGGCCACGGTCGAGCACCTGATCCAAACGACGGTCCTTACGCCTGGTGTGCGGGCGTCTCGGCCGCCGCCGCGGCGGGGACCCCGTGCGCGGCGGCGACGGCACGGTGCCGGGGGAGGAAGGAGGACAGCAGCAGCGCGACGAGGGCGGCGCCACACCCGATCGCCATGATCACCTTGAAGCTGTCCTCGGAGGGCAGCGCGTGACCGGCGAAGTCCGTGGTCATCTGGGCGAGGATCACGCCGGAGGCGGCGCTGGCGATGGAGGTGCCGATGGAGCGCATCAGCGTGTTGAAGGCGTTGGCCGCGCCGGTCTCGGAGACCGGGACCGCACCCATGATGAGCATGGGCAGGGCGCCGTAGGCGAAGCCGATGCCGGTGCCGATGATGCAGGAGACCAGGACCAGCTGCCAGATCTCGCTCATCATCACGATGTTCAGGGCGTAGCCGGCGGCGACGATGAGCGCGCCGATCATCAGCGTGAGCTTGGGGCCCTTCGCCTGGGAGATCTTCGACGACAGGGGAGCGGCGACCATCACGATCAGGCCCTGCGGCGCGAGGACCAGGCCGACCGTCAGCAGGTCCTCCCCGAGGCCGTAGCCGGTCTGCTCGGGCAGCTGGAGGAGCTGCGGGACGATCAGCTGCATCGCGAAGAGGGAGAAGCCGAAGGCCAGGCCGGCGAGGTTGGTGAAGAGGACCTGGGGGCGGGCGGTGGTGCGCAGGTCGACGAGCGGCTGGGCGGTGCGCAGTTCGAAGAAGCCCCAGGAGAGGAAGACGACCACGGCGGCGGCGAAGAGGCCGAGGGTGGTGCCGTCGGCCCAGCCCCAGTCGCCGCCCTTGGAGATGGCCAGGAGCAGGCAGACCAGGCCGCCGGCCAGTCCGAGTCCGCCGATCAGGTCGAAGCGACCGCCGCTGCGGACCTTCGACTCGGGCACGAGCAGGAGCATGGTGACGAAGGCGACGGCGCCCAGTGCGGCGGAGGCCCAGAAGAGGATGTGCCAGTCGAAGTTGTCGGCGACGAAGGCGGCGATGGGCAGACCGAGGGCGGCGCCGATGCCGAGGGAGGCACTCATCAGGGCGGTCGACGAGGCGAGCCGCTCGGCGGGCATCTCGTCGCGCATGATGCTCAGGCCGAGCGGGATGACACCCGCCGACAGGCCCTGCAACACCCGGCCGATGATCATCGGGGTGAGGGAGTCGCTGAGGGCGACCGCCACCGAGCCGATCGTCAGCGCGGCGAGGCTGGTCAGGAGCATGCGGCGCTTGCCGTACATGTCGCCGAGGCGTCCGGCGATGGGGGTGGCGACGGCCGCGGCGAGCAGGGTCGCGGTGACGGCCCAGGCCGTGTCCGAAGCCGGTGCGTTCAGCAGCCTGGGCAGCTCCGGCACGATCGGGATGACCAGGGTCTGCATCAGCGAGACCACGATCCCGGCAAAGGCCAGCACCGCCACGATCACGTTCGGGTTCTTCGGGGGCGCTGACGCCGCAGTGGTCGCGGGTGGGGTGGTTTTGTCGGACATGACTGATCTCCGTCTGAGCAGGCAGATATACGGGAACCCGCCAGGCTTAAATCAACGGGTTGATTTAAAATGTACTCCGGGGATGGATCCGGTTCAAGTCGGGTCGGCCGAATCCAGCGGGAACGCCGGATGGAGGGGCTGTGGAGGAGGATGGCCTGGACAGGCCAGGTGATTGCGTACGCTTTCGTCGTTTGACCTCGCCGACCCGGACGAGGATCCGCGATGGCCTGGGGGACGGGCTGTCGAGGATTGGTCTGATGTCCCGAAGTGGTGGTGAGGATGGCCGGCAGGACGAGGCGGGACGAGCAGGTCAGTGCGACGCGCGAGGCGCTCCTGGACGCGGCGGAGCGGCTGTTCGCCGAGCACGGGGTGCACGCGGTCGCCAACCGTCAGATCAGTCTGGCCGCCGGGCAGGGCAACAACGCCGCGGTCAGCTATCACTTCGGCACCAAGATCGACCTGGTGCGTGCCATCGCCCGTCGGCACGCCGAAGGTATAGAGGCCGGCCGGGTGCGCATGTTGGCCGACATCGGTGACTCCGCCGACCTGCGGGACTGGGTGGCCTGCGCGGTGCGTCCTGTCACCGGACATGTGGAGGCCCTGGGGGCCTCCAGCTGGTACGGCCGGTTCATCGCCCAGGTGACGGCCGACCCCGCGCTCCGGGCGGTCACCAGTGAGGAGTTCGCGGCCGGCTCGCCGTCGATGGAGAAGCTCCAGGACGGCCTCAACCGCTGCCTTCCCGACCTGCCCGCGGAGGTGCACGCCGAGCGCTCGGCCATGACCCGCCACCTGATCACGCAGATGGTGGCCGAACGGGAGCGTGCTCTGGACGACAACACGCCGACCGCGCGCGCCAGTTGGCGTGAGACGGCGAACGGTCTGATCGACGCGATCGTCGCGCTGTGGCAGGCGCCGGTCACGCGCGAGGGCTGACGCCCGGCCCGCCCGGCACGCTGCTGTGTGCCCGGCCGGTCGTGACCGAAAATTAAATCAATGAATTGACTTAAGTTGTTCCCGGATGGTTGCTTGGGTCTACGGAAGGCGTCGCGTCGCAGGAGACCGGCAGGCCAGAGGCCCTGCGCGGTAGCTGATTCGACGACTTCCGGCCGGCAGACCCCCCACCAGCGAGGAGCATGCAGTGACCAGCGCAGTAGACCAGCCGACCGGCGGGCCCCCCGCGGACGCTCCGGAATACGACATCGCCCGGTCCGTGCGGTGTCCGCTCGACCCGGCACCCGCGATGACGGCACGTCAGAAGGAGGGCCCGCTGGTGCGGGTCCAGCTCTGGGACGGCACCCTCGCGTGGCTGGTGACCGGCTGGGAGGAGCACCGGGCGGTGCTCTCCGACCAGCGGGTCAGCGTGGATCCCATGCATCCCGGGGCTCCGAAGCTCTCCCCCGGAGAGAGGGCGATGGTCGACACCCTGCGGAAGCAGGGCAAGAGTTCGGTCGGCATGAGCTTCATCATGATGGACGACCCCGAGCACAGCCGACTGCGGCGCATGGCCACCTCCGCCTTCACCATCAAACGGATCGAGGCCATCCGCCGACCCACCCAGCGGGTCGTGGACGACCTGATCGACAAGATGCTCGACGGGCCGAAACCGGCCGACCTCGTCGAGGCGTTCGCGCTGCCGGTGCCGTCGCTGGTGATCTCCGAACTGCTCGGTGTGCCCTACGACGACCACGACTTCTTCCAGCGCAACAGCAAGGCCATCATCAACCGCGACACCCCCGGTGAAGACCGGCTGACGGCCCGGCAGGAGCTGCTCACCTACCTGGACGGGCTGCTGGGCGAGAAGCTCACCCACCCCGCGGAGGACCTGCTCTCCGGACTCGCCGAGCGCGTCAGGGCCGGCGAACTGACTCGCGAAGAGGCCACCGAGATGGGGGTGCTGATGCTGTTCGCGGGCCATGAGACCACCGCGAACATGATCACTCTCGGCACCCTCGCCCTGCTTCAGCACCCCGACCAGCTGGCCCTCCTGCGCGACACCGACGACCCGAAGCTGATCGCCTCCGCGGTCGACGAACTGCTGCGCTGGATCACCATCACCCACGGCGGACTGCGGCGCGTGGCCCTGGAGGACATCGAGATCGCCGGCCACGTCATCCGCGCCGGCGAAGGCATCATCCCGGTCAACGAGACCGCCAACCGGGACCCGTCGGTCTTCCCCGACCCCGACCGCCTCGACATCACACGTGACGCCCGCCGCCACGTGACCTTCGGATACGGCATCCACCAGTGCCTGGGACAGCCACTGGCCCGCATGGAGCTCCAGGTCGTCTACCCCACCCTCCTGCGGAGGATCCCCACCCTGGCGCTCGCCACGGTCCCGGAGAAGATCCCGTTCAAGCACGACGGCTTCGTCTACGGGGCCTACGAACTCCCTGTGACCTGGTGAGGAACCCGATGACCAGTGATGTCGTGATCGTGGGTGCCTCGGCTGCCGGACTGGCCACGGCCGAGGCCCTGCGCAACAAGGGATACGACGGGGCGCTGACCCTGGTCGGAGACGAACCGCAAGCCCCCTACGACCGGCCGCCGCTGTCGAAGCAGATCCTGTCCGGCGCCTGGGAACCGGAGCGGGTACGCCTGCGCGATGAGGAGGCCATCGCCAAGCTCGGCGCGAACCTCCGCCTGGGCCGCCGGGCGACCGGTCTTGACCTGGCCGGACGCCGGGTCCTGCTGGACGGCGACGATCCGGTCGGCTTCGACGCCCTCGTCATCGCCACCGGCGTCACCCCGCGCCGACTGCCCGGGGACGAGCTCGCGGGCGTGCACGTCCTGCGCACCCTCGACGACGCCCTCACGCTGCGCACCCACCTGCTGGGCGGGCCGAAGGTCGTCGTGGTCGGCGCCGGGTTCCTCGGGGCCGAAGTGGCCGCGGTGGCCCGCACCATGGGACTCGACGTCAGCCTCGTCGACCCGCTTCCGGTGCCCATGATCCGCCAGGTGGGCGAACAGATCGGGAAGCTCGTAGGGCAACTGCACGGCGACCACGGAGTCGCCGTGCACCTCGGAGTCGGAGTCTCGCAGTTCGCCGAGGTTGCCGGACGCGTGGTCGCCGTCGAACTGGCCGACGGCACCAAGCTCGACGCGGACGCGGTCGTGGTCGCCGTCGGGTCCACACCCGCGACGGACTGGCTGACCGGCTCGGGCCTGCCGCTGGGCAACGGCGTGGAGTGCGACGCCCACTGCCGGGCCGCCCCAGGCGTGTACGCCGCGGGTGACGTCGCGTGCTGGGACAACCCGCACTTCGGCCGGCGGATGCGCATCGAGCACCGGCTCAACGCCACCGAGCAGGGCATGACCGTGGCCGCCAACCTCCTCGGCGAGGAACGCCCGTTCGCTCCCGTCCCGTACTTCTGGAGCGACCAGTACGACGCACGTATCCAGGCCTACGGCATCTTCCCCGACGGCGCGGACATCACGGTGGTCCACGGCAGCCTGGACGACCGCAAGTTCGTCGCCGCCTACGGCCACGAGGGCACGGTCGTCGGAGTCCTCGGCTGGAACAGCCACCGTGAACTGCGGGGGCTTCGACAGCTCGTCGTCGACCGCGCTCCGTACTCCGGAAGGCAGCAGCCATGACGGACAACTCGATGTAACGGCGCGAGTTCTACATCGGCGGTGTCTGGGCCAAGCCGGCGGGCACCGCGGTGCTGGAGGCCGTCTCACCCTCCACGGAGGAGGTCGTCGGCGAGGTACCGGCCGCGACCACCGAGGACGCTACGCCGAGCTGATCCGCGCCGAAGCCGCCACTGCTCAGGACGGCAACTGGGCGAGGATCCCGGGGTCGTCGGCCAGTCCTGGCCCGTTCACCACACGCCCGGCCGCGACGCGCTCCACGAAGGCGGCGACCCGGTCGAAGGCTTCCAGAGCCTCGGGGAGGATGGCCCCGCAGACGGGCCAGGCGTGGTGCATCGCCGGCCAGATCTCCAGGACCGTCTCCACTCCGCAACCGCCCGCGCGCCGGGCCAGGCCGAACGAGTCGTCCCGCAGCAGCTCCGAACCGGAGACGAGGACGAAGAGCGGAGGCAGGCCGGTGAGATCGGCGAGAGCGGGGGACGCCTGGGGGTCCTCCGGGCTGTGGTCCGCCAGGTACTCCCGGGCCATCATCGGCCCGCGCCCCGTTCGCAGGATCGCGTCGGTGCCGGCACATTCGGCCCAGCTCCCGGAGAGGTAGTTCTCCGGTCGCAGGTCGAAGACCCCGGAGTACAGCACTCCGGCGAGCGGTGACGGGTCACCCGCGTCACGCAGGCGAAGCAGGAGCGCGGCAGCCAGGCCGGCTCCCGCGGAGTCGCCGGCGACGACAATCCGAGCGTCGGGATACGCGGCACGGACGGCCGCGTAGGCCTCGGCGCAGTCGTCCAGCCCGGCGGGGAAGGGGTGCTCCGGCGCGAGCCGGTACTCGGGGGCCACCGCCCGTGCGCGCGTGCGCAGGGCCAGCGGTCCCGCGATGGACCGGGTACCCGCCGCGCAGCCGCTGCGGAATCCGCCGCCGTGGATGTGGAACAGGACCACGTCCTCACGAGGCTCCGCCGGTTCGAAGAGGAGGGCTCCCTCATGGCCGGGGAACGCCGACTCGGTGATGCCCGCCGGTACTGGTGTCACGGCCGCGTTGGCCACCGCGTTCGCGCGCTCCTCGGCGAGCGTCAGGGGAGGTTGACCACGCCCTGCCAGTAGCCGGTCGGTCAACCATTGGTGCGCCTTGCTGGGCATCGGGTCTCCCTGTCGTGGTGGTGAGGGGCGGCTCCGTGGCGGTCCCAAGCGTGACGTCACTGTAGCGTCTAATTTTTTGCAGCAATAGATTTCTGTTGGGGGAAGCCCTGCGGTCCCTACCCGATCGGCAAGATGATGGCGGAGGGGTGTGTGGGGTCGTGGAGGATGTGCTGGTCTGCCGCTCGGAGGGTGGTGGCGGTGGTGCGGGGTTCGCCGGTGCCCGGGTTGCGGTTGTAGCGGGGGAAGGCACCGCTGGATATCTGAACGCGGATGCGGTGGCCGCGCTTGAAACGGTAGGCGGTGGGCCACAGTTGGACGTCGGCGCGGGTGGTGTGGTCGGCTTCGGTGAGGCTCGTGAGGCCGTCGCAGATGTTGGTGGAGCGGCCCGCCTCGTCGACGTCGCAGAGGCGGACGAAGACGTCGGCGTGGGAGAGGCTGGAGCGGAAGAAGATCTCCGCACTGACCTCGCCGATGACCTCGACGTCCTCGTCCAGTACGGGAGTTGTGTAGGTCAGGACGTCGGGGCGGGCTTCGAGGGCCGTGTTGTCGACGCGGCCGGTCTTGACGCCGAAAGCCATGCGGACGCCGCCGACGGCGGGGGTGGGGTCGGCGGGGTCGTAGCGATAGGTGTCGGCGGGTGAGTCGGCGGGTGGTGTGCCGGGGGAGAGGCCGCCGTCCGGCTGGAGATGGAGGCGCCGGGGTTCGTATCCCGGGGGTGGCCAGGAGGGGAAGTCGCGCCACTTCTCCTGGCCCATGACGAACAGACGCACCGGCGCACGCTCCGCGGGCTGTTCGCCTCGGCACAGGGCGAGCCCGAAGTCGAGAGCCTCGCCGAAGGCCGCGGGGCCCACACCCATCGAGGTGTGCCCCCACGGACCGACGGTGAGGCGCAGGGGAGTGCGGCCGGTCTCCTGGAGGACACGGTAGTCGCGGAGCTGGCCGGGCAGGAAGATGTCGTACCAGCCGCCGACGCTGCTCACTGGCAGGTCGATGCCGGCGACCCGGTGGCGATGGTCGAGGTCCTTCCAGAACGGCGTGGTGTCGTCGTGTTCGAGGATGTTCTGGACGTAGTCGTAGCGGTGTCCCATGGCGGCGGTGTCGGCCTGGTTCAGGGGCAGGGTGTGCAGGGCGCGCCGGACCTTCTTCGCGCCCAGCATCGCGCGGGGCATCGCGAACTTCCGTTCCTGCCCCGCGACCTGGACGGCCCAGCCGAACGGCGTCTCCAGGGAGAAGCCGTCCGCGCGGAGGAACTCCAGCGTGAGGGCCGACTCCGAGACGACCGGGATCATGGCCTTGACCTGGGGTGGTGCGGCGTCGGCGACGGCCCACTGCACGAAACCGAGGTAGCTGGGTCCGTAGAGGATCATCGAGTCGCCGAACCACGGCTGTTCGATCACCCAGTCGAGGGTGTCGAGACCGTCCTCCCGCTCGCGTCGGAGCGGGTCGAAGGGGCCGTCGGAGCCGAAGGTGCCGCGGGTGCTCTGGACGAGGACCTGGAAGCCGCGCTCCGCCAACGGCCTGGCCATCTGGCCGCCGACCAGGCCGGCCCTGCCGTAGGGGATGCGGACGAGTGCGGTCGGCAGGCCGTCGCCGCCGGACTTCGGGATCCAGCGGTCGGCCAGCAGGACGGCTCCGTCGCGCATCGGCACACGCAGGTCGCGCTCGATGGTGAGGTTCCTGGTGACGGGCGGAGGAAGGCGCAGGGTGCGCTGGACGATATGGCTACCGAGGTTCATCAGGGGTGCCCTCCTGGTGCGGGAGCGGGCGTGGGGCGGTTGTGGGTGAGCGCCGAGGTGACGCGGAGCAGGCGGTCCGCCAGCTCCTGGGGGACCAGGGGGTCCTCCGCGTCGATCACCCAGTCGTTGACGATCGCGCCGGTCCCACCGGTGACCAGGGCCTTCAGGTCCTCGGCCGTGGCCTCGTCGAGGTCGCCGAACTGTTCCCGCAGGCCCGCCGTGGTGATCAGCGAGCCGAACAGCCTGTTCAGCGCTCGGGTCATGGGGAAGGCGCAGGACCCGGTGAGCATCGCGCGGTAGAAGGGCCGGTGCCGGGCGAAGTGCCGCGTCATGGCCAGCAGGCGCTCGTGGGGCGAGGTGCTGTCGGTCCCCGCCGCGGCGGCGATGAGCTCCCGCTCGACCAGGTCGGTCGCGGCCGCCACGAGAAGCGTGTCGCGGTCCCCGAACTGGATGTACACCAGCTGCCTGCTGACGTCGGCGGCCTCGGAGAGGTCGATGACGGGGAGGGCGGTGGTGCCGCGCTCGGAGACCAGGCGGACGGCGGCTTCCATCAGGGCGGCGCGGGAGCGGAGCACGCGGCGGGCTTGTCGATCCTGCATGACTCAGAGACTAGACAGGTGTCAAAAAATTGGCAACTGTTAAATCAATGGACTCATTCACTATGACCAGGGCAGGACCAGCGCGCCCCAGGCGACGATGGGTCCGAGGGCGACGATGCCGCCGGTGTATCCGATGACCTGGCGGTAGAAGCGGCGGGGGTCCACCCCGCGGGCGTTGCTGAGGACCAGTGCGCCGTTGGTGGAGAAGGGTGAGGTGTCCACGATCGTCGTGGAGACGGCGAGTGCGGCGATCAGCCCGGCGGCGCTGAGGTGGCTGGAGAGCAGCAGTGGTACGGCGATCGGGATGATCGCGGTGAGGATCGCGGTGGAGGAGGCGAAGGCCGAGGTGATGGCCACGGTGAAGCACAGCAGCAGGGCGACGGCGATCGGGGCGCCGAGATTCGCGGCGTGTTCGGAGATGTTCTCGATGATGCCGGCCTTCTCCAGCATGGCGATGTAGGTCATCATGCCCGCGACCAGCAGCAGGGTGGACCAGCTGACGCCGTCCACGGCCTTCTCCTGTCGCTTCATGTCCACCAGGGCGAGCAGGGCACCGGCCGCCAGGGCCAGGAAGCCGATCTCCAGGTGGAAGCCGAGCGCGCCGACCACGAGGGCGACGAGGCAGGCGAGGGTGAGCCACTGGCGCCAGTCGGGCCTGCCGGACACGGCGAGGTCCTCGTCCTCGGCGGCCTGTTCGCAACCCTCGGCCAGCGGGACGGGCCGCTTGGCGAGCAGTACGTAAGTGAGTGCCGAGAGCACCAGGTTGATCACGAAGCTGGCGCTGAACAGCGTCACCGCGGAGACGTGCAGTTCCGTCTTGTCGACCAGGCCGAGCACCAGCGCACCGGACACGGCGAGCGGGGAGAACGCGCCCGCGTGTCCGCCGCTGATCACCATCATGCCGACCACCAGCGGGTTGAGCTTGTAGCGGTAGGCGAAGTTCATGCCGATCGGTGCGAGGATCGCGACCGCGGCGGGAGTGAAGGTGCCGAACGCCGTCAGCAGGGCGGCCACCAGGAACAACACCCAGGGGATGAGCGCGACCTTGCCGCGCACCAGCCGTACCCCGGCCGCGACGAGCCAGTCGATGGTGCCGTTGCGGCGGGCGACGGAGAACAGGTAGGTGACCCCGACGATGGTGACGAAGAGCTTCGCCGGGAACCCCTCGAAGATCTCGTCCTCGGTGAGGCCGAGCGAGGCGGTGCCGACGGCGAAGGTGGCGACGAAGGCGAGGATGCCCAGATTGATCGGCAGCACCGTGCCGACCACGAACATCACCAGCAGCGCGCCTATGGAGATCACTTCAGCAGACATCTTTGTCCTTGGTGCAATGGGGAGGGGCGCGCCCCGAGGGCGCGAGGGTATCCCGGTGCGGACGGCTGGGGGACCGGCCGACCGAGGTGATGTCCGTCCCGGTTCAGGCGGCTTGCGTGTGGCCGGTTTCCGGGACGTGGACGCGTCCTGTTTCCGGGACGTAGATGCGCGCGTCGGCGAGCAGCCGGGCCGCGCGTTGCACGGTGACCCGCCGCGGCAGGCCGTCCCGTACGTCGGTGCAGCGGACCGCGACGATGCCGGCGGGTGTGCCGAGACGCAGCCATTCCTCGGTCGGGCCGCCCGCCGTCCGGCAGACCACGGAGCCCTCGACGAGCCCGGCCGCCGCGACGGCGACGGCGGAGGTCAGGCCGATCGCGGGGTGCGGGGCGTTCATGCTGAGCATGCGCACCGAGATGTCGTAGTCCTCCGCCCCGATCCGCTCCCCGAGGGTGGTGGTGTACGGCACCGGCGGGCCCACCAGGCCCACCTTGGGCACCGCGTCGCCCGGTTCCTCGCCCGGCTCGAGCAGCCCCATCAGCGGTGCGGCGGTATGACGCACGCCGCGCAGCCAGGGCACGTCCGTGCTGATCCGTTCCAGGGGCTCGGCGCCGGTGCGGCCGGAACCGAGGGCGTCGACGAGGACGACGGGGGCCCCGGCGTCCACCATGCTCACCCGTACCGGTTCGGCGGCGGCGACCCGCAGGTCCTGCGCGGCCCGCCCGGTGGGGAGCAGTAAACCGGTGGTGCCGCCGGCCGGATCGCGGAAGGTGAGGCCGACGGCGACCCCGCCGGCGCGGGTGCCGGGCACGGTCTGGCGGCCGAAGTGGTGAACGACGCCGCCGGTGGTGTCCACGAGCCCTTCGAGGACCGCGCCGGTGTTGGTGTTGCGCATCACCACACGAGTCCGGTCACCGGCGATCGCCACCATGCCCTTCGCGACCGCGTACAGAGCGACCCCCGTGGCGCAGTTGCCGCAGTTGCTCGTCCACTCGACGGAGCCCGTGCCGATGCCTACCTGGGCGAAGAGATAGTCCACGTCCACGCCGGGCTCGGGGGAGGCGCTGACCACCGCCGCCTTCGAGGTGGTGGGGGTCGCCCCGCCCACGCCGTCCAGTTCCCCGGGATCGGTGGCGCCGTACGCGGAGACCAGCAGCTTCTCCAGTTCGCCACGGCCGGTGGGGACGTCGACCTGGTTGAACAGCCAGCACTTGCTGGTGCCGCCACGCACCAGGGTCGCGGGAGTGTGCACGTCTGGACTCTTCCTTGATCAACGAAGGGGAGGGAAGGGCCGAGACGGTGGTTAAGGGCGCGTTGCGCGCCGGTGAACCGCTCGGCGATTGCGGAGACCTTCGCAGAGGCGTGACTTCGGAACAATCGCAGTTCGCTTCACATGGGTTTAGCTCAGCTAAAGTCGGAGGCATGCTGAACGTGCGCCGACTGCTGCTGCTCACCGAGGCCACCGAACGCGGTTCGCTCACCGCCGCGGCGGAGGCCCTGGGCATGACCACGTCCGCCGCCTCCCAGCAGATGTCCCTGCTGGAGCAGGAGGCCGGACAGCCCCTGATCGAGCGGCTCCCGCGCGGTATCCGCCCCACCCCGGCGGGTGCCGCGCTGGCCGGACGCGGTCAGGTGATCCGCCGCGAACTGCGTGCCGCGCAGGCCGACCTGGATTCCTTCACGGCCCTCGACCAGGGCACACTGCGGCTCGGGTCCTTCCCCACAGCCAGCGCGTCCCTGCTGCCGCTCGCGCTCACCCGCTTCCGGCGCAGCCACGCGGGCATCCGCATCGAGGTACGCGCCGGGGTCCTCGCGGAGCTCCGGGAGATGCTGCACACCGGGGAGGTGGAGCAAGGGCTGCTCTGGGACTACGAATGGAACCGCCTCGACGATCCGGCGCTCTCCCTCACCCACCTCCTGGACGACCCCACGGTGCTGGTCGTCCCCGCCGACTCACCCCTGCGCACGCATCCCTCCGTGCGCCTGGGCGACCTCGCCGATCAGGAGTGGATCATCCGCGCCGACAACCACCCCGTCGCCGATGTCCTGCGCCGAAGCTGTCGGCAGGCGGGATTCGAGCCGCACATCGCCTACTCCTCGCACGACTACCAGGAGGCGCAGGCCATGGTCGCCGCCGGGCTCGGCATCGCCCTCGCCCCCCGCCTGGCCCTCACCAGCCGACGCAGCGACGTACGCCTCCTGCCCTTCGCCTCCGACGTACCGGCCCCCACCCGCCGCATCCTCCTCGCCCGCGCCGCGGCACGCCCGGCCACCCCGCCCGCACAGGCGATGGCCCGTGTGCTGCGCGCGGTCGCGCAGCGGTTCACCGCCCCCGGCCTCAACCGGGCCCAGCTCGGCGCGGTCCGGCGCGGGTGACGACGCGGCGTCGGCCCGGGGTGATCTCGTCCGCCGCCCGATGCCGGGTTGCCGTTCTCTGATCGAGCCGACCTGGCGTCGCCGTCCCTCGCTGTCCCCGCGCGTCGTGCGAGCCGCTGGTGTGGGCGAAGCGGCCCCGGGTGTTATTGAATGAGGTGTGCGGTCAGGAATCTCGGGGCCCTGTCGCCCGGGTTCTGGCACGGCCCCGGCGCTGTGCCGGGGTTGGCGAGCGAGCTGAGAGAGCCGCATGGACTCCACCCCCTCCCCCTCGTCCGCGTCGCCGTTCGACATGGTCAGCGGCGCCTTGGGGCAGTACATCCCACGGGGCGGGGCGGCAGCGGCCGCCGGTGCTGCCGACCCGCAGGGCGACAGTGCCGCTCGCCGACGCGTACCCGCCCATCCAGCCCCCGGCCGTCAGGAGCAGATCCTCGGCGCGGTCAATCTGGACCGGGAGCTGAGAATCACCCGCTGCAATCTGGGCGCCCCCGTTTTCGCGGGGGTGGAGGCCGTGACCGGGAGCTCTTTCGTCGACCTCCTGCCTCCCTGGGACGTACCGACGGTCACCCGGCGGTTGCGGCAGGTCCTCGAGACCGGTGAGCCGCACGTCGCACGGGTCCAGCGCCTGCGGCGCGGCGACGGGTCGGAGCTGGTGGTGTCGATGAGCATCCTGCCCGCCGCGGCGCCTCAGGAGGGCCTGACCGTCTCCCTGATCGCCATGGCCAGGAGGCTGCACCTGTACGCGGCCGAGACCGCGATCGGCACCTCGTTGGACATCGGCGAGACCGCACAGTCCCTGGCGGAGTCACTGCTGGCCTGGGGAGACGTGGCCGCCATCGACCTCGACCTCGCCGTGTGGACGGGCGAAGTGGTCACCGAGCAGCCGCAGCGGCGTATCCGGCTGCGGCGTGCCGCCCTGGTGCCGGACCGGGCGTGGCCCGACGGCTATGTGACTCCGGGCGACGATCTTCCCAGCGACGCGAGCCGCTTGCTGTCGCGGGCGATACGGCGTGACGATGCCGCGCAGGCCATCGTCATACCCGACCGGCAGGCGATCGAGCGGGCACTCGGCAGTGCGCGGCTGGTCCGTGCCCTGGTGCCCAGCGACCGGGCGGCGGGTGTGGCGTACATACCGTTGGTACTGAACGGAGCGCCGCCCGTCGTTCTGGGGGTGGCGGAGGTCTGGCGGCGGGCGGACCGTCCCTTCCACGACGGCGAGCTGCTCGACCTGCAGGAGCTGGTGGCCAGGACCTCTCATCACGTCGACCTGGCCCGTCAGCACCAGCGCGAGCACACGCAGGTGCTGGCCTTGCAGCGCCGACTGCTGCCGCGGTCCGGCGGCGACACCATCGAGACCGCCAGTGTCTACCAGCCCGCCACCCCCGACAGCGCGGGCGTCGGCGGCGACTGGGTGAACAGCTTTCCGCTGCCCGACGGCCGTACCGCGCTGGTGGTCGGTGATGTCGTCGGGCACGGCCTGGGAGCGGCGGCGACCATGGGGCAGCTGAGCATGGAGGCCCGCGCGCTGCTGTCCGCGGGGCTGGCGCCCAACGAGGTGCTGGAGCACCTGGACGAGACCGTGACGCTGCTGGACGACACGGAGTCCGGGCTGGTGGCCGGATACAGCGCCCTCGGATCGACCTGCTGCATCGCCGTCTACGACCCGGTCAGCCACCAGGTGGCGCTGTCCAGCGCCGGCCATCTCCCCCCGGTCCTGGTGCCCCCGGAGGGGCCCGCCGGCTCCGTCGCGGTACGTCCGCACCCCGGGCTGGGCGCCGAGTTCGCCCTGCGGGAGCCGTTCGACGTGCACGTGTTCGACGTTCCCCCGGGCTCGCTGCTCGCCCTCTACACCGACGGCCTGGTGGAGGACCCCGCCCTGTCGATCGACGAGGGCATCGGCAGGCTGGCGGACGTCGTGTCCACCGTGCACCCCTGGGACGCCCTGCAGCAGGCCGCGCGGCGCGTGGTCTCCGAGCTGGCGCCCGTGCGCCGGCGCGACGACGTGACCCTGCTGCTCGCCCGCATGATCGGCTACCGCAAGGGGGACACCGCGACCTGGCGCCTGCCCGCCCGCGGCGACGCGGCCGCCCGGGCCCGTGTGCTGGTCTCCGCGCTGCTGGTGCAGTGGCACACCAGAGCCGACACCCGGGACAGCGTGCTGCTGGTGGTCAGCGAACTGGTCGCCAACGCGGTCCGCTTCGCCGAGGGACCCATCACGATCCGGCTGATCAGGGCCGGTCACGGGCTGCTGTGCGAGGTGGGCGACACCGGCAACGGCAGGCCGCGGCTCGGCCGGGGCGGGCTCCTCGACGACGGTGGCCGTGGCCTGCACATCGTGCACGGACTCACCACCCGGTGGGGGGTGCGGTGGACCGACACCGGCAAGGTGGTCTGGGCGTCCGTGGCGACAGTCGCGAGATGACGCGGCTGGGCGTGGGCCGGGTGAGGTGCGCTCGTCGAGCGGTGCCACCGGCGGTACGGGCGGCCCGACCGCTGGTACGGGTTACAGCCACTCCCCTTCCAGGGCGGTGGCCGTGAGGCCCGGGGCCGCCGCGTACAGGACGGCACGACTGCCGGGTTCCTGCCCGGCGTCGTGCGCTCTGCGCAGGATGTCGAACACGGCGGCGCCACCGCGGTTGCCGCTGGTGTAGCTGTCCCGGCTGTAGTCCAGCAGCCCCGACGGCCACCCGTCGGGCATCGTCTGCTCCATGTACTCCAGGACGCGTGTCCCGCCGGGGTGCGCGAGCAGGACGTCGGGGTGCCAGGAGCCGGGGTCGTCCTGGTAGCGGACGCGCAGCCACTCCCACATCGCGGTGACCGTCTCCTGCACGGCGCGCGGCCCGCGCCGGTCCATCACGAAGTGGGTGCCGTCCTCCCGGGTCTCCAGACGGTGCAGATCCTGGGTGCCGGGCAGGGTGTGGTGCCAGGCGGCGTCCAGTCGCAGCACCGACTGGGGCCTCGGGCGGCCCGTGACCACCGTGGCGACCGCGGTGTCCGCGAACAGCAACCGGACGATCAAGGACTCCAGAGTGTCGTCCGCGGGCTGGTAGGTCGTGCTCAGCGCCTCCGATATCACGACCAGCACCACCCGGTCGGGGTCCGCGGCCACGAGATCCGCCGCCAGCGCCAGTGAGCGGGTCCCGGCGACGCAGGCCCACTGCGTGGCCGGGAGCAGCATCACGTCGCCGCGGAGCGGGAGATCGTTGGCCAGGGCGACGTCAAGCCCCGGCAGCGCCGGGGTGGTGGAGTTACTGGTGATCAGGCAGTCGACGTCCGAGGGGTCCAGCCCGGCGATCTGCAGGGCCCCGCGCGCCGCACGCTCCCCGCCGGACCGCACGGCCGCCCAGGCCGGCGCGGTGCGCTCCTGGACGCTCTGCGGCGCGGGTATCGCCTCGAGGGCGGCGATCACGCGATCCACGTCCTGTTCGGTGAACCCGTCACCGGCCAGGGCGTCTCGGGCGGGCCCGACGCCGGCGGCCGGCAGGGCGTTCCCCTTGCCGGGTGCGACGGCGGTCTCCAGCGGCAGCATCCACCCGCGGTTCTCGATGCCCGTACTGGCCGCGATGGCGTCGATCCGCGGCGCCCACGCCGCGTGCGGATGCCGGTCGCGCACCTCCGCCACGATCTGGCTGGTCTTCACGGTGTGCTCGCCGTGGATCACGGCGGGCGGGCACAGGTAAGCGGCCATGATGGGCACCTTTCTCGGGGGGCGAGGCGGAGCATCATGAACGCTGTGTCATGGATCACTTGGGCGCGGTGTGTCCAAGTCCATTTCGGCGCGCTCCACTTCGGGCTTCGGTAGCCGTTCCGAGAGTGGACTTAAATGGACATTTGCGCTGTGATCTGGGCAACTTAGGTCGTTTTTGCCGTGCGTGACATGGCGCACACTGCGCTGCTCGCCCCCCGAAGGCCCTCAGTCGAGACAGAACTCGTTGCCCTCGATGTCCTGCATCGAGATGCAGGACTCGTTGTCCTCATCGGCGAGCAGGAGCTGCACGCGTACCGCGCCGAGAGCGACCAGTCGTGCGCATTCGGCCTCAAGCGTGGCCAGGCGTTCTTCCCCCACGAGTCCGGTGCCGGCCCGCACGTCGAGATGCACCCGATTCTTGACGACCTTGCCTTCGGGAACGCGCTGGAAGTAGAGGCGCGGTCCCACCCCTGAGGGATCGACGCACGCGAACCACGCACCCTGATCCGCGGGAGGCAGAGAACGGTTGAATTCGTCCCAAGTGGCGAACCCCTCCGGGGGCGGCGGTACGACGTACCCCAGCACCTCGCACCAGAAGCGAGCGACGCGCTCGGGTTCCGCGCAGTCGAAGGTGACTTGGAACTGCTTGATCGATGACATCGGCGCACCATAGCGCTTCGCCGGCCAGGCCACCGCCAAATCCGTTGGACATGCCCTGGGCTCTCCATGACGATTCGCGCTATGACAGACAGAGCCGAGCGCCGTACCCCAGTCCCCGCGAGCACCACCAGGTCGGTGCGTTTCGTCGAGTTGTCGAGCACGGCCATGAGCGCCTTGCTGAAGGACGACTTGGCTCAGGCCGGTACCGAAGCCGGTGTCGCGCTCCCCGACTACTTCCTCACCGACAGGGCGAAGTGGGTCTGGCGGTATCGGGTCGGTCAGCTGGACGCGGACCCGAATTGCGCGGGGTGGCTCACGCGGATCGTGGTGGCCGAGCCGGAGGGTACCGTCGTCGGGTATGCCGGGTTCCACGGCCCGCCGGACGAGGCGGGCATGGTGGAGCTCGGCTACTCGGTGGTCCCCGCCCACCGTCGTCAGGGCTATGCCAGGGCGATACTGACCGCGCTGGTGCGGTGGGCCGCTGCCGAAGCCGGCGTCAGGATCGTGCGGGTGACGATCAGTCCTGACAACACGGCGTCCCTGGCCACGATCGCAGGGTTCGGCTTCGTGGAGGTCGGAGAGCAGTGGGACGAGGAAGACGGCCTCGAACTCGTCTTCGAGGTTCCCGCCTGATCGAGCCGGCCGACCGGTTCGACGTGTCCGGCGACCAGCAACCCGGCAACCCATGAGGAGTCCTTCCATGTTCCGCGGCCTCAGTGCCTTCCCTCTCACGCCCACGACGGAAGAGGGCATCGACGAGCGGGCGTTCAGCGCCCTCGTCTCCCGCCTCGCCGCCGCGGGTGTCGACTCCATCGGCGCCCTCGGCTCCACCGGCGGCTACGCCTACCTCACACGCGAGGAGCGCGCCCGCGTGGCGAGGCTCGCGGTCCGGGCCGCCGACGGTGTGCCGGTCATGGCCGGCATCGGGGCACTGCGCACCTCGCAGGTGCTGCGCGTCGCCGAGGACGCGCAGCAGGCGGGCGTGTCCGCGGTCCTGCTCGCCCCGATGACGTATCAGCCCCTCACCGACGACGAGGTGTTCGGCCTGTACGAGAGCGTCACCCGTGAGCTGTCGGTGCCGCTGTGCGTGTACGACAACCCGGGCACCACCCAGGTCCACTTCACCGACGAACTCCACGGCCGTATCGCCGAGTTGCCGAACGTGGCCGCAGTCAAGATCCCGCCGGTGCCCGAGGACCCGGCAGCCGCGCGACAGCGTGTCGCGGCCCTGCGGGCGCTGCTCCCGGACACGGTCGGCATCGGTGTGAGCGGCGACTGGGCGGCGGCGGCCGGACTGAACGCCGGATGCGACGCGTGGTACTCGGTCGCCGGCGGCCTGTTCCCGGCCACCGCCCTAGCCCTCACCCGGGCCGCCCGGGCCGGCGACGCGGCGGGGGCCACGGCTCACTCCGAGCGGCTGGAACCCCTCTGGGAGCTCTTCCGCCGGTACGGCGGCCTGCGCGTGATGTCGGCGGCCGCCTCGCAGCTGGGCCTCGCGACCGAGCCGAATCTCCCGCTGCCCCTGCGGGGCCTGCCCACCGACGCCCGACAGCGACTGGTCACCGTCCTGGAGGACCTCGCGCTGGGACCGAGCGCGTGACGGTCCTGCTTGAGCTCGGCGGGGTGACTCACGCACAGTGCCTGGCATGACCGCTGCCGCCGACATCCTCGTAGGACGACCGCACGTCGATCTGTGCCGCCAGTCCAGCGCGACCTGTCGCGGCTGACGACCAAGAGCCCATGAGTTCCCCGGCGGCGTAGGGCCACCGGGTCGTCAGCCTTGGCGCGTCCGCGTCCCCACAGCACCATGCGCACCGGCCAAGGCTGCGGGCATCCCCCTTTTCGGGATGCTCGCCCAGTGGGCGAGGGGGCCGCCTTCAACACCTGGGTCGTCTTCGCCATCACCTACGCGATCGGAACGCTGAAGCTGGACCGTACGCCGGTGCTGCTCGCGGTCACCGCGGCGGCGCTGGTGATGGCCGTGCTGATCCCCGTGTTCGGGGCGGCGGTCGGCCAACGCGGAGCCCGTCGCGTCTACCTCACCGGCATGGCCGCGTTCTCCGTCTCGGTCCTCCCGGCGTTCTGGCTCTTCGGCACCGGCGGGACCTGGGCCTTCGCGGCGGCGCTGATCGTGACACTCGGGGTCGTGCACGCCTGGTTCTACGGCCCGCAGGGCGCCCTGTTCGCCGCCCTCTTCGCCACCCCGGTCCGGTACACGGGCATGTCCTTCGTCCACCAGGTGCCCGGCATCTTCGCGTCCGGCATCACCCCGCTGATCATGACCGCCCTGCTGGCACCCGGTTCGGGCCGTCCCTGGTGGGCATGTGGCTGTCTGGCGCTGACCGGACTGGTCAGCGTGTGGGCGACCGGCCGGCTGCGGGACGGGGATCTGCACGTCCCGACCGGACCGGCGTCCCTGACACCGTCATCGACCACAAGGGGAGCGAGGGGCGGTCAGTCGTCCTGTGCCCACGGCCCCAGCTTCTCCGGGTTGCGGATCGCCCAGATCCGGGTGACGCGTCCGTCGGAGACGTCGAACGCGGCCACGGTCATGACGACGCCGTCGTGCAGGGCCACCAGACCGGGCACACCGTTGACCGAGCGCTCCAGGAGTTCGAGTCCGGGAGCCTTGTCGGCGATGGCGACCATGTACTGGGCGATGCGGGCGCCGCCCTCGACCGGGCGCAGGACCGTGCCGACCATGCCGCCGCCGTCGGCGGTCATCACGGCGGCCGGGTCGAGGAGTCCGACGAGGGCCGCGATGTCCTTCGTCTCCCATGCCTCCTTGACGTGCCTCACCACGTCGGCCCGGCCGGTCGCCGGCGCTGGAGCGCGCGTGACACCCACCCGCCGGCGGGCGGAGGCGGCCAGCTGCTTGCAGGCCGCAGGGGTGCGGCCGAGAACTCCGGCGATCTCGGCGAACGGGTAGCGGAAGACGTCGTGCAGGACGAACGCCACCCGCTCGGCGGGCGTCATCGACTCCAGGACGACGAGGAAGGCCATGGCCACCGACTCGTCCAGGACGATCTGGTCGGCGGGGTCCGCGGGGCCGGTGGCGTCGGCGCCGCCCGCACGGTCCCACTCGGTGCGGTCGGGCAGCGGCTCGGGCAGCCACGCGCCGACATAGCGTTCACGGCGCGCCCGTGCCGAGCCGAGCAGGTCCAGGCAGATGCGGCTGGTCACCGTCGTCAGCCAGGCGCCGGGGGACAGGATCTCCTCCTGCCGGCTCAGGGACAGCCCGTACCAGCGCGCGTAGGCATCCTGTACGGCGTCCTCCGCCTCGGTCACCGAACCGAGCAACCGGTAAGCGACATTGATCAGTCGTCGTCGCTCGCCGGCTACCCCGTCCGTCCTCGTCCCGGCACTCCCCATGCCCCCGGCCGCCCCCTCGCCTTACCTTTCGCGGACCCGCGTCGTCGAGCTGGTGAGACCTTATCGATCTACCGCCCGACGGCGGGAAAAGGGGACTGTGACATGGCCACTCAGGTGACGGCATCGGCGAACGCCCGGCGCACTTCCTCGTTCCTGCGGATCGCGATCGCCCTGCAGACCCTGACCATCTTCCTCCAGGCGGTCTCGGCCGGACTGCTGCTGACCTCGTCCTACGGGGCGATGCTGCACGACGTCGGATCCCGGGTGATGTACGGGGCGTCGATGCTGTACGTGCTCGCGGCGGTGCTGGCGTGGAAGCCGGGCGGCGGCTCGCCCCGGCCCGTCCTGCACGCCACGGGCTTCCTCGTACTCGCCTCGGTCCAGGTCGTGGTCGGCATCGCGCACGTCCCGTCGGTCCATCTCCCTCTGGGCGTCCTGATGTTCGGTCTGAGCCTGCTGGCGTTGGCCCGGCGCTGAGACCCGGCGCGGGGCGGCACCCGGTCACCGGCTACTCGTCGGACAGCGTGAGATCGGGAACCCGCCAGGCCGCGATCACGAAGGCGACCAGGGACACCGCGGCGCCCATGAGGAAGACGAGACGCATGGAGGCGACATAGCCCTCCAGGAACGGCCACGCCGCGCTCGGGTCGAGGGCGCGCAGGAACGCGGAGTCCTCCAGGTCGACGCCGCCGTCGGGGCGGAGCACTCCCGTCAGGGCGTGCGCGTTGTCGGGCTGGGCCAGCAGCCGGCGGTAGGCCGGGTCGTGGCGGGCCTCGGCCAGGCGGTCGGCGATGCTGCCGGCCGCCGTGGTGAACAGGACCGACAGGAACGCGGCGGTGCCGACCGTGCCGCCGTTGGAGCGGAAGAAGTTGACCGACGCCGTCGCCGCGCCCATGTCCGTACGGGGCACCTCGCACTGCGCGAGTGTGGTGAGCGTCTGCATCGACGCACCGAGCCCCGCGCCCATCAGGGCCATGCCGAGCGCCGGGTGCCACAGCGGGCTGTCCGCCCGTAGCGTGGCGAAGACGAGCATCGCCGCGGTGAACGAGCCGACACCGGCGACGAGATGGACCTTGAACCGGCCCGTCCGGGCGATCATCCGGCCCGTCAGCAGCGTCACCGCGAGGTTCGCGGCGACCGTGGGCAGGGTCGCCAGGCCCGCCGCGATGGGGCTCATACCGCGGACCAGCTGCAAGTAGAGCGGCAGCGTCGTCATCGCGCCGAACATGCCGATGCCGACGACGAAGTGCAGCCCGACCCCCAGCCGGAAGGTCCGGATGCGGAACAGGCGCGGCGGCAGCAGCGCGGCGTCGCCCGACCGACGCTCGACGACGAGGAACACGGCAAGGCCCGCCACACCGATCGCGTACATCGAGAGGGCCAGGGGCGAGTCCCACCCCCAGGTACGGCCCTGCTCCGCGACGGTCAGCAGCGGCACGATGCCCACGGCCAGGGCGAGCGCCCCGGCGTAGTCGAGCCGGTGCCGCACCCGCCGGTGCGGGAAGCGCAGCACCCGCATGATCGTCACCGCGGCCGCGGCGGCGAGCGGCACGTTGATCAGGAAGATCCAGCGCCAGCCGGCGATGCCGAGCAGCTCGGCCCGGTCCGCGAACGCACCGCCCACCAGCGGGCCGACGATGCTGGCGCCACCGAACACGGCCATGAAATAGCCCTGGTAGCGGCCCCTTTCCCGCGGGGAGGTGATGTCGGCGATGATCGTCATCGCCAGCGACATCAGCCCGCCGCCACCGAGACCCTGAACGGCGCGGAACGCCGCGAGTTCATAGACGGATGTGGCACAGCCGCACAGCAGTGAGCCGACGGTGAACAGGGCGATCGCGGCGAGGTAGACGGGCCTGCGCCCGTGGATGTCGGAGAGCTTGCCGTAGAGCGGCGTCGCGAGGGTGGCGGTGATGAGATACGCGGTCGTCACCCATGCCTGGGCCGTCAGCCCGTGCAGGTCGTCGGCGATGGTCCGCAGCGCGGAGGAGACCACCGTCTGGTCCAGCGCCCCCAGGAACATGCCGAGGACCAGGCCGGACATGACGGTGGTGATCTGCCGGTGACTGAGCCGCGGGGGTATGTCCCCGGACGCGCCCTGTTCTTGGGTGTCGGAGAAGGTCACGTGTCGTCCTTGGGGTGGGGGCGGGTACAGCTCGCGGGTAAGGGCCGCCCCGGGGGTTCCGGAGCGGCCCGTACCCGGGGAACCGGGCGGTCAGCCGGCGATCTTCGCCAGGTCACCGACCGCCTGATCGACCTCGGGCAGCGTCAGCATCGCCAGCTGGGCCGACCGGGCCCGCGCCCGGGGCCCGGGATCGGCGAGGAGCCCCCGGCACGCGTCGGCGATGCCGGCCGCGCTGCGGTCCGTGATGTGACGGCCGAGCCCCAGCTCCGCCACCCGGTCCGCGTTGGCGGGCTGGTCCCCGAAGTGCGGCAGCACCGCCAGCGGCGTGCCGGTGCGCATGGCCTCGCGGATGCTGTTGAAGCCGCCGTGCGTGACGAACACGTCGACCGACTCCAGCAGCAGCGGCTGCGGCACCCGCTCGGTGACATGGACGTGCCCGGGCAGGCCCTCGGTGTCCACCGGAATCCCGGACGTCGACACGACCACCGTGCAGTCGTCCAGCTCGGCCGCCGCCCCCACGATCGCCTCCAGGCTCTCGGTGGGGTCCGGCAGCTTCACGGGCAGGGACGTGGCCCGGTCCGCCATGCGCTCCCGCATCACCGGCAGGGCGGTGCCGATCGCCGCGTACACCAGCGGCCGGTCCGTGGGCAGCCGGGCGAGCCAGTCCGGCAGCACACCGCCCCGCTCGACGTCCACCGTCTGCCGGTAGGCCCACGCCTCGCGCAGATGCCGGGCGAAGGAGAAGGCGGAGGGCACGTAGTCCACGCGGCCGTGCGGAACGAGGGACAGCGGGTCGTCCCGAACGGGCAGCCCCAGCTCCTCACGCCGCTCGTTCAGCCGCGGCAGCACCTCGCCGGGGTCCAGGATGTTGCTGAACCCCGAAGGCGTCGGCAACTGCGGTACGCCCAGCAGCTCGGCGGTCAGCACCGCGCCCATGTCCATGCCGTCCCGCAGGATCACATCCGGCCGGAAGTCCTTGGCCAGGGGAAGCAGGATGTCCAGGTGCGGCTTGACTCCCGGGCCCGCCACATGCCGCATCAGCAGCCTGGTCAGTGCGTCCGTCGGCTCCGTGAGGTCGGCGGTCTCCTGGAGCTCGGCGAGGTACGGACCCATCGCGGCGAGCGGATCGAACTCCGGCAGGGCGGCGTTCACTTGGACGTCGTCGTCACGGAAGACGGGCGCGAGGGCTTCGGTGGTGACCACCAGCACTCGATTTCCGGCCTTGGAGAGGGCGCGCAGCAGGGGCAGTTGAGCACGGCCGTGGGAGGGACTGCCGAGCGTGGTGCACAGAACCCGCATGGATGGGCCTTTCTCTTGGAGTCTCTTCGAGGGAGGGACGAGGCGTCACGCCACCCGTGCCGGCGCCTGCGCGCGCCCGATGCCCTGCCAGGTCAGTCCGGCCCGCGCCAGGCGGTCCGCGTCCAGCAGGTCGCGGAAGTCAAGGACCTCGTGGCCGGTCATACGCGCGGCGATCGCCGCCCAGTCGAGGTCGCGCAGCTCCGGCCACTCGGTGAGGACGAGACAGGCCGCCGCCCCCTCCGCCGCCCGCACCGGGTCGTCGGCGAGCTCGAGCAGATCGCTCAGGTCGGGCCGCTCCGCGCGCAACGCCGGGTCGTACGCCGTGAGTTCGGCGCCCCGCTCGCGCAGCAGCCGGGCGATGGAGAGCGCGGGCGAGTCGCGCAGGTCGGAGGTGCCGGCCTTGAAGGTCAGTCCGTACAGGGCGAGCCGTACGCCGTGCAGCGAACCGTCCTCGGCGCGCCCGCAGGCGGCGGCGACCCGGTCGACGAGCTGCCGCTGATGGGCGACGTTGGTCTCGATGGTGGCGCGCAGCAGCGGGAAGTCGACCCCGGCCAGATCGCAGACGGTCAGCAGGGCGTGGGTGTCCTTGGGCAGACAGGAACCGCCCCAGCCGGGCCCGGGCCGCAGGAAGTCGGAGCCGATGCGCGGGTCCCGGCCTATGCCCTCGGTGACATCGGCGATGTCGGCGCCGAAGCGTTCGCAGACGGTGGCGAGGTTGTTGGCGAAGGACAGCTTCATGGCGAGGAAGAAGTTCGCCGCGTACTTGGTCAGTTCGGCGCTTGCGGCGTCGGTGAGCACCAGCGGAGCGTCCAGTGCGGCGTACAGGCCGGCCACGCGCCGGGCCGCGTCCCGGTCGGCGGAGCCGATGACGATCCGGTCGGGGTGCAGGAAGTCCTGGACGGCGCGGCCCTCGCGCAGGAACTCCGGGTTGCTCACCACGGCCACGTCGTCCCGGCCGAGCAGCGCGGCCACCCGCTCGCACGTACCGACGGGCACCGTCGACTTGTTGACGACGACACAGCCGGGCGGCAGTACGTCGCGGATCTGCGCGGCCACGGCCTCCACGGCGGCGAGATCGGCCGCGCCGCCCGCCCCCATGGGCGTGGGCAGGCACAGGAACACCACCTCCGCCTCGGCGACGGCGGCCGCGGTGTCGCCCGTGAATTCGAGCCGGGCCGCGTCCAGGGCGTCCCGGACGGTCTCGGGCAGCCCGGGTTCCAGGATGTCCACCCGGGCCTCGCGCAGTCGCTCGACCTTGTGCGGGTCGGCGTCCGCGCACACCACGAGGTGCCCGAGAGAGGCCAGACAGGCGCCGGTTGTCAGTCCGACGTAGCCGGTTCCGATGAGGGCGACGCGTCGAGCAGGCACAGAAGATCACCTTTTCCGGTCGGTGGGGGTGCCCGGGTGCGACGGCTTCCGGACGTGCGCCGTCGCGTCCTGCGGGCAGACCTGGAAGGGCCGACTCCGTCGTACGGCCCGGGAACAGCGAGGACTCAAGTCACCAATCGTTGACCTGAGTCAGGTATGTCATGCGGTCAGAACGCAGGTCAACGATTGATGACATCGGTCGGTGACTTTGAGACAGTCGCCCGCAGGCTGGAACATGGGCGGATGGCCGAAGGGCCGTGGACCACGGAGGTGCGGTACGTGACCGGAGCACACAAGGGCGAGGCGCCGAAGACGGCGGCCTGCCGGCCCGCCCACAAACGCTCGGCGTCGGGGACGCGTACCGCACTGCGGGCCGCCGCGGCCTTCCGCTTCGGCAAGTACGGCTACGAGGGCACCAGTGTGCGCGACATCGCGGGCGACGTCGGTGTGGACGCGGCTCTCGTCTACCGCTACTTCGGCTCGAAAGAAGCGCTGTTCAACGACGTGTCGGGTACGGGCAAGATATTCGAGCCGCTGCTGGACGAACCGGTCGAGGCGATACCCGACTGGTTCTGCGCGCTGCTCATGGGCCCGCCGAGGGAGGGCGACTTCCCGCATCCGGTGCTGTCCGTGCTGCGCTCCTCCGGCCGGGACGAGGCGGTGGCGCGGCTGCGGGCGGACTTCACGGAGGTGTTCTCCCAGCGCCTGGCCGCCCGGCTCGGCGGCCCCGACGCGGACCTGCGGGCGGAACTCCTGGCAGCCTGGATGCTCGGGACCAGCCTGATGCGATCGGAGATCCGCCCACCCGCCCTGGCCTCGGTGCCGGACGCCACCCTGGAGCGCTATCTCCGGGCGGGCATCGAGGTCCTGCTGGGCCCTGTGCCGGGGGACGGCGCGGGGATGTCCGGAGCCGGGGACGGGGAATGCGGCATCGGCGACAGCTGATCCACGCTCGCCCCGGCTGAGGCGCGGGACCTCAGACGGCGGCTCGGGGCCGGGCCGGGGTGAGGTAGTACCCGGCGGTCCGCGTGGCGTGCGGGGCGAGCAGGTCCAGCAGCTCGTCGGCCGCGAGCTTGAGGAGGTCGCCGTCGCGCTCCGCGTGGAGGGTTTCCAGGACGAAGGCCACGTGGGTGGAGTCCTCGGTGACGCGGGTGCGGTGGGCGTCGCGGTGGTTCCAGTGCCGTGTCAGGACCCCGGTGGCGTCCGCGTAGATGATCTCGCCGGGCTTGGGGTGCTCGACGGTGCCGGGTTCGCCGAGCGGGGTGAAGGACTCGGTGCCGTCCGCGTGGCGGACGCTGATGTCGCCGGTGACCTGATCGAGGTCGAAGGCGCCGGCGGGCAGGCCGTGGCGGACCGAGACGGCGTTGTAGGAGTCGACGGCCGGATTGATGCGCGGCAGCGTTCCCTTCTTCGCGAAGCGACGGCCGAGCGCGTCGACGCTGGGGCGGATGCGGCGGGGGTTGGTGCCGAAGGACCGGTAGGCGGTGTGCCAGGCCTCGATGCGGGGGTCGGCCTCATCGGCCGGACGCCAGACGCCGGCGGCGATCTGCTGCTCCAGCTCCTCCAGCGCCGCGCTGGTGTGCGGCCAGGGCTCCCGGCCGCGCAGGCCGACGGCGGTGACCAGGGCGATGAGGGTGCTGGGGAAGGCCTCCGCGACGGCGGGGGAGAGGTGGAAGGAGGTCATGGGAGGGGTTTCCCTTTCCAGCGGAGCGATCACAGCACGTCCCGTACCATTCAATGGAACGACCAGACCGTACAATGCAACGACCGGATGATGTCAACCAAACGACCGCGTGGTGCAGTGGAATGGTCGTTGGTGAGGAGGGAGATCACATGGTCGAGACGGCCGCGGCCCTGCGGACGGTCGCGCACAACGTCCGCGCGGCGCGCACCCGGGCCGGCCTGTCCCTGGAGGAGCTGGGCCGCCGGGCCCAGGTGAGCAAGGGGGCCCTGGTCGCCCTGGAGAGAGCCCAGGGCAACCCCAATCTGGCCACCCTGGTCCGGCTGGCCGACACCCTCGGCATCTCGGTCTCCGCGCTGATGCAGGGTCCGCCCGAAGGCCGGGTCCGTGTCGTGGCCGCCGAAAACGTGGCACCCCTGTGGACCGGCGAGCGGGGCAGCGAGGCCCGCCTCATGCTGACGACCTCGGGCCCGGCCCCCGTCGAGGTCTGGCGCTGGCGCCTGGAGCCCGACGAGGAATACCCCAGCCATCCCCACCAGGCGGGAGTCGTGGAGACCGTCAGTGTCACCTCCGGCCGCATGACCCTGATCGTCGACGGCACGGAACACACCCTGGAAGCCGGTCGGACCGCCACCTTCGAAGGCGACACCCCGCACACCTACCGCGGCTCCGGCACGGAACCCTGCGACCTGATCATGACGGTCCACCTGCCGCCCGCGCCCTGAACCGCCGCCTCAGCTCGACAGAGCCGCGCCCGAGCCCAGGTGTTCCCGCAGCCACTGCTCCGTGTTGCTCACATGAAGCAGTGCCGCCGCCTGACTGAGGGCCGCGTCACGGGCGGCCAGGGCGTTGAAGATCGCCTCGTGCTCGGCGAGGGTCCGGCCCGCGGCCCGGGCGTCGACCAGACCGCGCCAGATGCGGGCACGCAGGGTGCGGCCGGAGATGCCCTCCAGCAGGGTGAGGAGGCTCTCGTTGCCCGTGGCCGAGACGACGGCGCGATGGAAGGCGGCGTCATGGGCGTTGAGTCGTTCGACATCGTCACGGGCCTCGCGCATGGCATCCAAGTGCCGCTCGACCTCGGCCAGTTGGGAGACGGAGATCCGGGTGGCGGCCAGCGCCGTGGCGACCGGTTCGAGGAGCCGTCGTACCTCCATGAGGTCCTGGAGCGCGGCCGAGTCGCCCTGCAGCAGCTCCACCGCACCGCCGAGCCCTCCGAGGAGCAGGCTCGGCTGGAGGCTGGTCACATACGTGCCGTCGCCCCGCCGCACCTCCAGGACCCGGGCCACGGCCAGCGCCTTGACCGCTTCGCGCGCCAGATTGCGGGACAGGCCCAACTGGGCGGCCAGGTCCGCCTCCGCAGGGAGCTTCGAACCGGGAGGCAGGGCGCCCGTCCTGATCAGCTCGCGAATCTGCTCGATGGCCTTGTCCGTCAGAGACAACGCGCACTCCTCGCCGGCCGGATGGTGCCGGGAAACATACCATGTCTGGCTGATCGGTAAGCCTGGTAAGTAATGAAATGCCAGGGAATGCGCAGGGTTTGCTGACGCATTCCATTCTGTCGTACCCGTTGACATCCCATCACTCAGGGTCGATCTTCGTGCGTAACGTCTCCTGCCCCCTCATACCAGGGATGTCTCCATGCCGATGTCTTCGATCAACAGACGCCAGTTCCTCGCCAGTGCCACCTGCGTGGCCGCGGCGGCCGGCGCCGCAGGTGTGCTCGGTGCCGGCGGAGCGCAGGCGGCGCCCCGGAGGTACACGCCCGACTGGGGTTCGGTGGACCGGCACCCGCCGGCCCCGGAGTGGTTCCAGGACGCCAAGTTCGGCGTCTACTTCCACTGGGGCGCCTTCAGCGTTCCGGCCTACGACAGCGAGTGGTACCCGCGCAACATGTACGCCGGCGGCAGCAGCGCGAACAAGCATCACATCGCGACCTACGGCAGCCCGTCGGCGTGGCCGTTCCACAACTTCATCGACGGCGCGCGGGATCTGGCGGGCAACACCGTGCAGTTCGCGCCGAAGCTGAAGTCGGCGGGCGGGAACTTCGACCCCGACGAGTGGGCGCAGCTGTTCGTCGACGCGGGCGCGAGATTCGCCGGCCCCGTGGCGGAGCACCATGACGGCTTCTCCATGTGGGACAGCCAGGTCAACGAGTGGAACTCGGTGGACAAGGGCCCGGGGCTCGACCTGCTGCGGATCTTCACCACGGCCATCCGGGCCAAGGGCCTCAAGCTGCTGGTGGCGATGCACCACGCGTACAACTACAACGGCTACTACGAGCACGCGCCCGCCCAGACGGACCCCAGCCTCAAGAAGCTCTACGGGCAGTTGAGCGCGACGGAGGAGAACCGGCTCTGGTACGACAAGCTCAAGGAGGTCATCGACCGGGCCGAACCCGACATCCTCTGGCAGGACTTCAAGCTGGACGCCGTCGACGAGACACAGCGGCTGAACTTCCTCGCGTACTACTACAACCAGGCCATCGGCTGGGGCCGTGAGGTCGTCGCCACCTACAAGGACGGCATGAACGGCAAGGGGGAGGTCTTCGACTACGAGCGCGGCGGCCCCGCCGACCTCACCGCCCCGTACTGGCTCACCGACGACAGCATCTCCAGCAACAGCTGGTGTCACACGCAGAACATCGGCTACTACAGCACCCAGCAGATGCTGCACTCCTTCATCGACCGGGTCAGCAAGAACGGCAACATGCTGCTGAACATCGCACCGCAGGCCGACGGCACCATCCCCCAGGTCCAGAAGGACATCCTGCTGGGCATCGGAGACCATCTGAAGCGCTTCGGCGAGTCGGTGTACTCGACCCGCGCGTGGACCGCGTACGGCGAAGGGCCGACGAAGATGGGCGGCGGCTCCTTCACCCGGCCCACGGCCGGCACCGCACAGGACATCCGCTTCACGCGCAACAAGGCGAGCACAGTCCTCTACGCCACCGTGCTCGGCTGGCCCGGCAGCTCACTCACCATCAAGACACTGAACTCGGACCGGATCGACCTCTCTTCGCTGACCTCGGTGAAGCTGCTCGGCTCCACCGCGGGCACCTGCACCGACCTGCCGAAGCCGGCACAGAACTCCTCGGGGCTGACGGTCACCCTGCCGTCCCAGGCGCCGTACAGCGCCGACGCCTACGTCCTGAAGCTCGCGTTCTCCGGCCGGATCCCCGGCCTGCGCCCGCTGACCGGTGCCGTCGGCTACCGGGATGTGAACCACTCCGGCGTCGCCGCCGTGCTCCCCGTCGGCGACTACACCGCGGACGAACTGACCGCGGCAGGACTGGGCACCCGCACCCTCTCCTCCCTGCGGCTGGCCCCGGGCTACCAGGTCATCGGCTGGTCCGGCGACCACTTCACCGGCACCTCCTGGACGTTCACCGCCGACACCGCCGACCTCCGGGGCACCGGCGGCAACGACCGGGTCTCCTCGCTCAAGGTCCAGTTCAGGCCCTCGACGTACTTCCGCGTCACCAACGTCACCGACGGACTGGCCCTCGACAGCGGCGGCGACGTCGCCTCCGGGGCCGACCTCAAGCAGTGGACCTGGGACGGCAGCCACCATCTGCAGTGGCAGGCGGTGGAGGTCGGAGGCGGCTACTACAAGCTGGTCAACCGCGCCAACGGCATGGTCGCCGACGGCTGGGGCGCCACAACCGACGGTTCCGCCGCCCGGCAGGCCGCCTGGAACGGCGGAGACAACCAGCAGTGGACGATCACCCACCGGGGCGACGGCCGCTGTTCGATCGCCAACCGGGCCACCGGACTGGTCCTCGACGGCGGTGGCGACGTGCCCTCGGGCTCCGTCACCAAGCAGTGGACGTACGGCAACAGCACCAACCTGCTCTGGACGTTCACGGCCCTCTGACGAACAGGACCGCTGCCCCCGCGCCGTCAGGGACGCCGGCCGAGTCCGGTGGCCGGGTCGAACACCGCGCTGTAGCACCAGTGAGCGGTGTGCATCGTGAAGTCGCAGGTCACGGGTCTGACCTGATTGGCGAGTTGGGTACTCGTGCCGGTCGGCGGCCGATGACCATGACGTAGGTCATCGGGCAGGTCCGGGTCCGGCGGGATGCCGGGTTCGGCTGCGCCCGCGACCGGCCCCCGATTACGGTCCATGAGCAGGTGGGCACGGCGTGAGAGTGCGGGGGATGCAGGAGCGGCAGTGGATCACCGCCCGCCGGGTCGCCGCGCGGGGGCGGTTGCAACGGCGGACCGGCCTGCCGGAGCGCACGGCGCCGAGACTTCACTTCGCCGCCCCGACTCGCCGCCCATCACACCCCGTGGCACGGGCGGCGACGCACATCCCGGTGCAGGGGATCTGCAAGACGGTGTCTGTCGGCATCAAGCGCCGGTCCGGTGCGACCCTGGAACCATCGAACGCCGCGCGGTCCGCGGCTCAAAGGAGCAGAACAGTGCCGAATCGGGACAGCCCGACCGGACACGGGGGCTGATGGGGCGCCCCGCTCCGGGCCTGGCACCGCATGCAGCCTCGTTCGTCCGGATCAGATCACAACCCGGAGCACCCCACACCGAAGGCCGAGTGCGGGGTGCTGCTGTGGAGAACTTCACCGCGGTGGTCGCTCGTGCCGCATGGCGTACGAGCGACCACCGCAGAGCACCTTCCGAGCGTGGAGGGCGGCTGTGTCAGCGCAGCTCGAAGACCAGGATGACGGCGTACATCAGGGTCGCCGGAACAAGAATCAGGACGCCCGTGACGAGCAGGTTGCGCAGGTTCGACGACCGGGCCAGGCCCATCGCTCCCACCATGTTGCCGTTGGGGAACGGACCGTATGTGTCCAGCTTCGAAGCGAACAGCAGCACGATCACCCAGGCATTGACGGTCACGCCGATGCTGGTCGCGAGGTCACCGAAGACCTTGTCGAGAAGGACCACGTGTGCGGCCGCCGCTCCAGGAGCGCCGAGCATGCCCAGCAGGGCGACCACTGCCACGAATGCCAGGGGGGACATCGAGCCGAGGTCGTCGTTGAACATCGTGCGCAGCACGTCGAACGGCTTCAAGTGCTCGACGGCGATGAAGAAGACGGCCATCAGCCAGAACAGGAAGAACATTCTGAGCTGCGTAGAGGCTCCCCGCATCACGTGCTGCGCTGTCGCAAGGACCGGCAGGCCGCCGGCGACACCGGTGACGACAGCGATCACCGGCAGGGCGAGCAACGGAAACGATGTGCCGGCGCCGGCAGCGATGGCGTAACCGACGCAGACAGCCAGGGTGACAGCGAAGGCGACGGTCGCGTGGGTGCGCCGAATACCGGGGGTCGGCTCGTCGGTCTCGGCGGCCTCCGAGCCGTCATATTCATCACCGGTGTTCTCGGTACGCCGTTGCATCCACGGGATGACGATCATGCCGCCGATGACAGAGATCACGGCCAGCGGGGCGGCACCGTAGAGCAGGTACTGCGGGTAGCTGACGCCCGCTGCGTCCATGATCGCCACGTTGGTTCCCGCGAAGGGGGCGACGGCCAGGCCCGCGGAGCCGCCCAGAAACATCATGGCCGCTGTCGCGGAACGCGTGAAGCCGAGACGGGCGGCCACCGGGAGCAGCAGCGGGGCCGCCACGGCCAGCGCTCCCGCCAGAGTGCCCAGCGCGGCGACCAGGACAAGGCAGACCAGCATGATGCCGAGGATGGTGCGTTGGGGACTCTTGTCGCCGGTCACCCGCAGCATGGACTTGACGATGGTGTCGGCGGTACCGGTGATGCGGAGAATCTCACCTGTGCCGGCGCCGAGCATGATGATCAAGCCGATCATCGTCACGGTTTCTCCGAGCGAAGCGCCGAACATGTCCCCGATGGCGCTGGGAGCCGGCAGGAGCATGAGCAGCACGCTCATCACCGACACGGTTGTCGCGATGAGGATGTCCATCCCCAGCAGGGTGAGCGTTGAGAAGAAGACGACTGGCAGCAGGCCCCACAGCGTCGGTGGCGACGTCGCGATCCCTGCGATCAGGGAGGCAACCAGGCCGACAGCGGCTGTCGCAGGGACAAGGCGGCGCCCTTTGGGCTCTGATTGGTCTTTCGGGTTGAGCGCCATCTCGGACTCCTTGGTGGGGGACGTCGCTACAGCGGTCGTAGGACCGGTCCGCGGGCTGTCGTGCAATTCGCTCATGGCGTGCCTCCGTGTCGGTTGGATGAGTGGCTTTCGAGCGGCGGCACGGACGGTCCCTGCCGGGAGAGCGGTGCCAGGTGTGCGGGCCCAGGCCTGTGGGAGACCGGCAGTACGTGGGCGAGCTGCCTACTTCTCAGAGATCGGCCACTTGGGAAGCCTCGCCTTTTGATAGGTCAGATCGCTCCACCGGGGGGTCGCCGAACCAGGCGCACCGACATACAAGACGTGGGGCGAGAGCTGCGAGAACGACTTGTAGAAGTGATGGGCTGACTTGACGACCACTACGGCCTTGTCATCGAGGGTGCACCCCAGTCCGGTGAACAGATCGATGTTCAGGGCCTGGGCCCGCTCGGATGTGAGTACGCACTCGATACCGTTGGCTTCCACCAGGGCGGCGTCCCCGACCGACAGAGGCTCACCTGTCTGATTGGTCTCCGTGTGCTTGCGGCGCAGCGCCTTCACCCGGAAGACCTCGTCGACGGGGCTTCCTGACATGGGGCTGGTCTTGCCGCCGACGCGCATCGGCAATCGCGCGCCCACGCCGGCTGCGAAGGCGGTCCGCACCGCCACCGGGTCCCACAGTGGTCCGAGGGCCACATCGGTGATTTCTCGTTCGATCAGCCGCTGCAGGATGAAGGTGGAGTCTCCGGCTGCGCCGCTTCCAGGGTTGTCAGAGCGGTCAGCGAGGATGACGGGCCCGGGGCGCTGACTCAGCGCGGCGTCGAGAGCTTCATCCACCATCAGGTACCGGACGAGGAACTCTTCCCGCAGGGAGATCAGTTCGTCTGCCAGTCGCTGTGCCGTCTCATGAGCCGTCGGCAGGTCTGCGTCCGTGTAGACGAGGACCTTCGTTCCCATGTCCGGCACGTCTCCTGTGGCGAAGCCCTGGATGGTGGACACGGAGAGCACACCGCCCTGTCCTTCCAGGGCCTTCATCCGGGCGACGTACGAGAGGCCCGGCTCGCGGGAGGTGTGCACGGGGATGACCATGTCGGTGTCCATGACGGCGGGAACCGGCCGGATCTCCCCGGCGAACGTTTTCGCACACAGGTCGACGAGCTCCACGGCCCGGTCCTCGATGTCCGAGTGCGGATACTCCTTGTAAGCGATCAGGACGTCGGCGTTGGCCACCATGGCGTCACTCAGGTGTGCGTGCGGATCGAGTTCGCATCCGATCACCGCATCCGGACCGGCCACCTCTCGTACCCGCGTGATGATGTCGCCCTCGCAGTCGTCGTAGCCGTCGGCGACCATGGCGCCGTGGAGGCCGAGGAGAACCACGTCGACGGGCAGGCTGCGCCGCAGGTCCGCCAGGAGCTCGTCACGCAGGCCCTCGTAGGCCTCGCGGGAGACCAGGCCCGCGGGATGGGTGTTGGCGAAGACCCCGTCGAGGATCGTCCACCCTTCCAGGCGGGCTCGTCGTTTGGCCACCGTCATGGGGGCGGAGTACCGGGTCATGTGCTCCGGATGCGTTCCTGCGGGAAAGTAGCCCTGCTCGTGGAAGGCGTCGATCCCGGTGGGCAGGGGCGAGAAGGTGTTCGTCTCGGTGCCGATCCCGGCGGTAAAGACACGCATGGTCATCCTTTGCTCACTCTGTGCTCGCAGTAGCGGCCAGTTCACGGAGGTACGTCGGGCAGGAGCGCCCGATCCTGGACAGTCGAGTTCGGGCGTATCCAGGGGCCACGCGTGGCGCGTGTGGTGCTCGAGGTGACTTCAGCGGTCCACGGCGCTGTTGAGGGCCAGGAGGGCGTCGCGGTGTTCCGCGCCTGCCTCCGCGACGACTTCCGCCGTGGACTGGGCGGTGCGGATGGGGACGAAGACCGTGCCGTCACCGGCACTGCTGAATCCGTGTACGGCCGGGCGGGGCAGGCTGTTGTAGGAGAAGTGGGACGAGAAGTAGTAGGCGCCGGTGTCGCGCAGGACCACCAGGTCGCCTTCCGTCAGCTCCGGCAGCTCGCGGCCGTGGGCCACGACGTCGCCGGCGAAACAGCATGGCCCGGCCACGTCCTGGACCAGTTCGCGGCCGCGGCGGCGTCGGCCGCCGGCATCGTAGGCCTCTACTCGCAGCGGCCACGCCTGAGGCATGAACACGGTGCGCGTCGCGGTCTGCGCGCCGGCATGGGTGATGGCGATGCGCCGCCCGCCGGCGTCCTTGGTGTATTCGACCAGCGCGGCGACGAAGCCGTTCTTTGCCAGCAGGGACCGACCGAACTCGGTGACGAGCGAGTAGCGACCGCTGAAGAGTTCGGGCACGCGCGCCCGCAACACCGCTACGTACTCCGTGTAGCTGGGGCGGACCGAGTCGTCGTCGAAGTTGACCGGCAGGCCTCCGCCGATGTCCAGGCTGGTCACCTGGCGCCGCCCGACGGCGGCGTTGATCTCTTCGGCGAGTTCATACGCCGCGCGCACGCCCTCGGCGATGAGTTCCAGCGGGCAGCCCTGCGAGCCGACGTGCACGTGCAGGCGCGTGAGCCAGGGTCGGGCGGCACATGCCGACACCACTTCGTCGCGCATGCCGGGATCGGCGAGCGGGACACCGAATTTCGAACTGGCGGAGGCCGTACTCATCGCACTGATCGATCCTGCTCCCACCTGGGGATTGACGCGGATTCCCAGGACGGAAGCCGTCTGTGGCGTGACCAGTTCGTCGATCCGCTTGAGCTCGTCGAGATTGTCCGCGTTCACCGCCACTCCGAGGTTGAGCGCCTCGGCCAGTTCTGCGCGCGTCTTCGCCGGCGAGTCCAGAACGATGCGTTCGGCAGGAAACCCCGCGGCAAGAGCCTGTGCCAGTTCGCCCGGGCTGGCCACCTCGCAGCCGAGCCCTCTGGCTGCCAGCAACCGCAGCACCGGGACGAGCGGGCATGCCTTCGCGGCAAAGGCGTGCAGAACCGCGACCCCTTCGAACGCGCTCTGCAGTTCGCCGACCGTCGTGTGCACCCCGTCGATGTCGATGAACCCGGCCACCGGATGCGCGGCCCCGGTGAGTCCCGCCTCGACCGCGGCCCGAACGACCCGATCGAATCGGTCTTCGCTGGATGGCTGAATGTCCCGGTCCATGGATGCACCTTCCTGTTCGTGTCCCCCAGACTCACCCCACTGCGGCGCACCGGACCCTGGGTGCTGAAATTCGTCAAATGTTCGCTGAATCAAGCCGAAATATTGCATACTCCGCTACATGACCCCCAGTGCCCTGCCTGATCTCGTCGTCGATGAGGTCGATCTCGAGCTCATCAACGCGCTGCAAGTCGCCCCACGGGCGACGTGGGCCGTCCTGGGCCGGACGCTCAGGCTCGATTCGGCCACCGTCGCGCGGCGGTGGCAGCGCCTCAGCGCGGCCGGTCTGGCCTGGGTGACCTGCACCGTGGGCCCGTCCAGGCACAGCGATTCATGCATGGCGTACGTCCGCGTCGTCACGGCACAAGGTCACTTCGATGACGTGGCGACACGTCTCGTGGAGAATCCGGCCGTGCGCTACGTGCACCACACGACGGGAGCGAGTTCCCTGCTCGTGGTGGTCGCCCGGAGAAGCCCCGCGGCCGTGGCCCACTTCCTGCGCGACGTCCTGGACGTCATGCCCGGCGTGCTGTCGTACCAGTCCGAGATCCGCACGGTCGGTTACAGCGAACCGAGTCGTTGGCGCCTGCGGAGTCTTGCCCCAGCACAGCAGCAGACCCTCCAGGCGCCGGCCGTCGAAGCCCGCGGAATCAGGGTGGACGAGGTCGACCGATCCCTCTACGAGTTGCTCCACACAGACGGGCGCATGGGCTTTACGGAGATGGCCGAACAGGCAGGCGTCAGCGAGGCCACCGTCCGTCGGCGGGTGAACCGGCTTCTTGCCAGCGGCTCCCTGCGGCTCAGATGCGAGGTGGCGCAATCGGTGTCCGGATGGCCGACGACCGCCATCCTGTGGGCGCGCGTACCGCCCTCTTCTCTCGACCAGGTCGCGCGTGCGCTCGTCCCGCGCCCCGAAGTCCGCCTGAGCTGCTCCCTGTCGGGTCCCGACAACCTGCTGACGATGGTGTGGCTACGAACCCCGGCCGAGCTCCCGGAGTTCGAACGCGTCCTGTCCGAGAGCCATCCGGAGTACACCGTGACCGACCGAGCCGTCTGCCTGCACACCATGAAGCAGATGGGGCGCCAACTCGACGCGGACGGGCGTTGCATCCGCGCGCTCGCGCTGAACCCGACTGCTTTCCCCGTCACCTGACCCCGCCGCCCTGGAGCATTGGGTGGGCCGCGCCACACCCGCGGCCGTCTTGGCCGTGTACCACGACCAGCTGGGAAGGGGAGTAGCCCCGCAATACCGGTCGTCGACACACTGGAGCCCACGGGTTCCCGGTGACCGGGCCCGTGATCGTTGAGACTGCGGGTGGGCGAGACCTTCGGCCCTTTTTAGACGACATCAAGTGCGTATCGGCGGGGTCGAAGACGTTCCGCCGCTCCTCGCGCCGCTCGTCCTTCGAGGCCCCGCCGGTGCGGGAAGTCTGGACGAGTCCCGTGATCCATTCGCCTTCAAGCCGACGCTCGGCCTGTTGATCTTCGCCGCCCACTCTTTCGTGAAGCAGCTGGACGTCATCGGCCCCATGCTCGGCTTGTCCGCCACCGTGACGGCACTGTTGCTGTCGCCGACCGCCACCGAGCTCCCGGAGATCATGAACGCGGTCATCTGGGTCGGACAGGGCTGGACCAAGCTCGAGCTGGCCAACATTTTGTGCACCCAGCCGCGGTCGGCGAGCTTGGTCATCTTCGCCCGCAGAGATTCCAGCTTGCCGCGCACCGAGGCGTCCAGCCCCGGCCGCTCGCCTCCCGCCCTGACCTGCACCGGGCCGTCGGCCTCCCGCACGATGGCCAGGATCTTGCCGTAGTCGCCGGGCAGCGCGCCCTCGTCGGCCGCGTCGCTGCGGTGCGGGATGAGCAGGACTGCCCGTCCAGCCACCTTCGTCGATAACGGAGCGACAGCCCGGCATCGGCCCGGCCTGCTCAGTCAGGCGGTTCAACACCCGCTCCGCGATCGCCAGTTCATCCCGCTCGGCCTGGAGCTGCTTGGCCAACTCCTCCGCGAGGGCGTCCAGTTCGCTCCGGCGGGCGGTGATCCACTGCCGCACCTGCGTCCCCCGCACCCTCCCGTGTTCTCACGCCGTGCCGACCTGCTCACGGATCGTAGGCGGGGGCCGGTCGCGGACGCAGCCGAACCCGGCATCCGCCGGACCCGGACCTGCCCGATGATCTACGCCATGGTCATCGGCCGCCGACCGGTACGAGTACCCAACTCGTCAATCAGACCAGACCCGTGACCTGCGACTTCACGATGCACACCGCTCAGTCCTGGGGGACGCCGAGCACGCCGCACCCGGCGTGCTCCACCCGGTGGCCGCGGGTGGCGGGGAACCTGCGGTGCAGGATCGAGGTGAGGGACCGGATGGTCGCCTCCTGGGTGGCGCCGTCGCGGTCGGTGGCCGAGCCGAAGCGGTAGGGGATGCCCCGCCCGCCGATCGCGATCCGGCCGTCGGCAGGCGTACATGTGGGAGTAGCACTTGTCGCTGAGGGTCTCGCCCCCGCCCCAGCCGATCTCCTCCCAGACGGACTCCGGCAGGGGCTCGGTGACGATCATCGAGCTGTTCATGGGGAGCCAGGTGCGCCGGACCACGGCACGGACCTGCTGACCACCCTGCGCCACTACCTCGCCTCCGCGGGCAACAAGTCGATCGCGGCCCGGCGGAGCCACCTGTCACGGCAGGCGCTCTACCAACGTCTGCACCTCATCGAGGACATCCTGCGCGCGGACCTCGAGTCCGGCGACTGCCGGGCGCAGCTGCATGTCGCGATCGCGGCCCTGGACGCACAGCGGGCACGACACCGACCGGGCCGGCCGTGAACCCCGCTGTCATCGTGCGGGGTCCGGGATCCGCAGGCTCACCTCGTAGCCCCCGTCGGTGGTGGGGCCCGACGCGAGGGCGCCGCCGAGGAGTTCGGCGCGCTCCTTGAGCCCGACGAGGCCCTGACGGGACCCGGGCAGCGGCAGGGAGGGCCGGGTGGGGGGTGTGTTCGTGACGGTCACCCCGAAGGCCTCGCCGTCGTCGGCACACCAGAGGCGTACGGTCGCGGTGGCGCCGGGCGCGTGCTTGCGCACATTGGTGAGGGCTTCCTGCACGGTGCGGTACACGGCGCGCTGCGCGGGCGTGCTGACGTCGGGCGGGAGTTCACCGAGCAGTTCGGTGTCGATGCCGCTCGTCGCCAGGAGTTTGCGCAGGTCGGCGAGGGTGGGCTGCGGGGTGAGCTCGGTGGCGTCCCCGCCCGAGGCCCTGAGCAGGGTGACCATGTGACGCAGCTCGTCGAGGGTGTCGACGCTGAGGGAGCGGATGGTGCGGGCGCCCTCCTTGAAATCCGGGTCCGTGGCGGCGACCTGGAGGGCTCCGGCCTGCACGGCGATCAGACTGACCTGGTGGGAGACGACGTCATGCATCTCACGGGCGAGCTGGGCGCGCTCGCGGGCGAGCACGGCCTGGGAGTGCAGCAGCCGTTCGTGCTCGCGGGCCTCCTCGATCTCCACGAGCCGACGGGCCAGGTCCCGGCGCGCCTGGACGAGCTGGCCCAGCAGGACGGGCGCGGCGGCCGTGGCGAGCGTGTAGAAGAAGTAGACGAGGGTCCAGGTGCGGTCGCGCGAGGCGAAGTCGTCCAGGGGCCAGGGCGCGGCTGACGCCAGCGCGAACAGCACGGCGCACACGACGAGCAGACGGCGGTCGCGGGACCGTTCCGCCAGCGTGAACAGGGCGGCGAACGGGGCGAAGACGATGTCCAGCATCAGGCTGGCCGGGAGCGTGCACGCGAACACCGCGAGCGGGAAGCGGCGGCGGAACACGAGCGCGGCACAGCCCGCGGCGGCCACCGCCGTCGCCAGGCGGGAGCCCTCGTCCAGGTTGAACCAGACGTCCCCGGCCGCGATCGCCACGATGACGACGTCGAGGACCGGTTCGGGGACGCGCGCCCACCACGCACGGCGAGTCGTCATCGCCCGGACCCCGAACGCCGTCGCCCGTCGAGCAGCCCCGCCCGCTGCGCGAGCAGCGCGGCCTGCACCCGGCTGCCGACCCGCAACTTGGTGAGGATCGCGCTGACGTGATCCTTCACCGTGCCCGCGCTGAGATGGACGCGGGCACCGATCTCCGTGTTGGACAGTCCCTCCGCGACCAGCACGAGCACCTCGCGCTCACGCTCGGTGAGCCGCCCCACGCGCGCCGCCTCGGCGTCGTCGGCCGCCGCGGCCCCGGGATGGCTCTGCCACACGGCGCGGGACGCCTTGGGCGACATCACGACCCCGCCCGCCGCCAGGGTCCTCACCAACTGGGCGAGTTGGTCGGGCTCGGTGTCCTTGAGCAGGAATCCGGCCGCTCCGGAGCGCAGCGCGGTGAGGACGTACTCGTCCGCGTCGAACGTCGTCAGCATCGCCACCACCGGCGGCTTCGGCAGGGCGCGCACCTCCCGCAGCACGGTCAGTCCGTCGACGTCCGGCATCCGGATGTCCAGCAGCACGACGTCCGGCCGCTCCCGCCGGACACTGTCGACGGCCTCCGCGCCCGCCGTTGCCGCGACGACCTCGATGTCGTCCGCAGCGCCCAGGATCAGCTTGAAGCCGGACCGCACGAGCGCCTCGTCGTCCACCACCACTACCCGGATCACGCGTGCTCCGCCTCGTCGTCCCTGTGCGTACGCCTCCGGCCGCACACCGGTGCCGACCGGCACCGGTCCCACCGTAGAACGAGAAATGCCGGGTGCGGTGGTGCGGCGGGACGCTCCCGCCACTCGGGGGGGGGACGGACCCGCCGCCCGGCGGGGCCGGACCGGACACATGCCGGATACTCCCGGCTCAGGCCGCTCCCGAGCCTGGGAAGCATGACCCAGAACGCAGACGACACGGCACTCGCGGCGCCGCCCGCCGCCCGGCCGGAAACCACCACGAGTGGGCGCGCCCCGGTGGGACGCCTGATCGGAGTGGACCTCGCCCGGGGGCTCGCGGTCTTCGGTATGTACGCGGCCCACGTCGGCCCCGACCCCTCCGAGGGCGGAGCGACCGGCTTCCTCATGGAGCTGGCGCACGGCCGGGCCTCCGCGCTCTTCGCCTTCCTGGCCGGCTTCTCGATCATGCTGATCACCGGCCGTCGCAGCCCGAAGACGGGCCGGGCGGGCCGTCAGGCGGTCGCCAAGGTCGTGATCCGGGCGCTGGTGCTGCTGGCCCTGGGCACGGCGCTCACGCTCACCGACACGCCGGTCGAGGTGATCCTCGCCTTCTACGGCCTCTACTTCCTGCTGGTCCTGCCGCTGTACCGGCTGAGCGCCCGCCCGCTGGCGATCATCGCCGTCGCCGGTGCCCTGGTCCTTCCCCAGGTCCTGTACGTCGTGCAAGGCGCCCTGAACTCCGGCGAGGAAGGAGGCCCCGGGGGCATCTGGGCCTGGCCCGCGGATGCCGACGGCATCGTCTCGCTGCTGGTCACCGGCAGCTATCCCGCCCTGACCTGGATCCCCTTCGTCATCGCCGGCATGGCCGTGGCCCGCCTGGACCTGGCCGCCACCGCCGTACGCATACGCCTGGCCATCACCGGCGTCGCGCTCGCCCTGCTCGGGTACGGCGGCTCCTGGCTGGCCCTGCACCTGGTGCCCGGAGCCCTGCCGGCGATCAGCGCCTCCGGCTGGGGTGAGGGCGGTTCGGCCGCGTCCGCCTGGTGGTCCGACACCTGGGGCTACCCCGGCGGCGACACCCCGGCCGCCCTTCTCGTGGCCTCCCCGCACAGCGAGACCACCCTCTCGGTCATCGCCAACGCCGGTGTGGCGATCGCGGTCCTCGTCGGCTGTCTCGCGGCCGTCGACGCCTTCCCGCGCTTCCACCGGCTGGTCCGACCGGTGATCGCGGTCGGCACGATGTCCCTGACCGCGTACGTCTTCCACGTCGTCGGCATCCGGCTCCTCGGCATCGAGGAACTCCCCGGCTCACCGCCGCACGTGCTGCTCGGCTTCATCGCCGCCGTGACCGTGCTCGCGACGCTGTGGTCCCGCTTCTTCCGGCGAGGCCCTTTGGAGTGGCTGCTCGGCAAGGCCACCAAGCCGGCCGAACTGGTGCGGTGAGCCGGACAGCGCGCGGGTGACGCCGAGCGGGACGGCACGGCCCGACCCGTCTCCGGATCAGGCCACTGCCACGGGGGCTGCTGCCGTCAGGCGCCCACTCCGGCGGTGCCGGCCGGGGCGCCGGGCACCGCCGGGCTGCCCGGCAGAGGCGTCCGGGCGGGGCGTTCGGCCAGGACGTCCAGGATGTTGTCGACCGCCAGGTCGACCATGGCGGCCCGGGTGGCCTCGGTGGCCGAGCCGATGTGGGGGAGCGTCACCACGTTCGGCTCGGCGACCAGCGGTGACAACTCCGTTCCCATCGGCTCGCGTTCGAAGACGTCGAGTCCGGCGGAGTGCAGCCGCCCCTCCCGGACGGCGTGCAGCAGGGCCTCCTCGTCGACGACACCACCGCGGGAGGTGCTGACCAGCGTCGCCGTGGGCTTCATCGCGGCCAGTTCGCGGGTGGAGACGAGGTGCCGCGTCTCGTCGGTGAGCGGGACGTGCAGCGACACGATGTCGGACTCGGTCAGCAGCGTGGACAGTTCGACCGAGGTGGAGAGGTCGTCGTCGGGCGCGTAGGGGTCGTGGTGGAGCACCCGCATGCCGAAGCCGTGGGCACGGCGGGCCACCGCGCGGCCGATCTGGCCGTAGCCGACCAGGCCGAGGGTGGCGCCGTGGATGTCCAGACCGAGGTAGTCGTGCATCCGGAACAGCCCCCAGGAGCCCGACGCCAGGCTCGCTCCGGCGGTGCCGATCCGCCGGCGGGCGGCGAGGATCAGGGCGAAGGTGAGGTCGGCGGTGGTCTCCGCGAGCACGCGCGGGGTGTGGGTGACGACGATGCCGCGCTCGGCGGCGGCGGTCCGGTCGACGTTGTCGAAGCCCATGCTCGCCAGCGCGATCACCCGCAGAGAGGGGCCGGCGGCGTCCATCAGCGCGCCGTCCACCGGGTCGTTGCCCAGGGCGAGGATTCCGCTGACTCCGGGTGCGAGCGCCGCGAGGTCCGCGGGGCCGGGCTTGCCGTCACCGGGCCAGGCCACCCTTTCCGCCGCAGCGGACAAACGGTCCAGGCCGTTGCCGGGCAGGTTTTCACGGGTGGTGAGCACACGCTTCTGCATTCATGTCTCCAGGGCAGCGACTTTCGCAGAAAACTAGCCGCGACTGCCACCGGAAACAAATAGAGGTTTCGTGTGACGCTATTGCGGATTCTTATTCTTCGTGCGGTGTCTCGTCAAAGTCCGTGATGAGCTCGAGGAACAGATCGTGCACCGCCAGGGCGGGCTCCGAGAGGGGCTGGTTGTCCGAGGTGACCAGGGACAGCTTCACCTGGATCACGGGATGCACGATGCGGCGCACCGACAGGGAGCGGACGTCGAGGATGGCGCGCGCGGCCGACCAGGGCAGGACGGTGGCGCCGAGGCCCGCGTCGACGGCGTTGACGAGCGTCAGCGCGGACTCGACCTCACCCGCCACGTTCGGCAGGAGCGAGGCCTGCTGGAAGGCGGCGTCCACCACCTGCCGGATCGTGTGGATGCGGCTGGGCAGCAGCAGAGGCACGTCCTTGAGCTCGTCCAGATCCACCTCGCCCGCTCCGTGCGGGGCCGTGCCGCCGGGCGCGCCGATCAGGAACAGGTCCTCCGTCCGCAACGGCTCGAACTGCACACCCCGCAGCGGGCCGGCCCCGTAGATGAACGCCATGTCCATCCGCCCGGTCATGATGGCCTCGCTGATCACACCGCCGAAGTTCTCGTTAATGTGCAGCAGGATGTCCGGGTAGCGCTCGCGCACGCTCTTCAGCAGCGGCAGCGCGAGCGCCGCGCCCAGACTGTACGGCGCGAGCCCCACGGACACGCTGCCGGCGGGAGCCCGGCCGGAGACCTCCACGGCGGCGTGCGCGAGGTCCACCTGCCTCAGGATCAGCTGGGCGTGCCGGTACAGCGCCCGGCCCGCCTCGGTCGGGGCCACCCCGCGTTTGCTGCGGATCAGCAGCTGCTGCCCGAACTGCGCCTCCAGGGCGGACAGCTGCTGGCTGAGCGCGGGCTGCGCGATGTGCAGGATGTCGGCCGCGCGCGTGATGCTCCCCGCGTCAATGATCTTGATGAACGAGTACAGACGCCTGGTGTCCATGCGGGGCCTTCCACGGGGAGCGGAGCCTCATCGTAGGGAGGGCCCACCCCGAAGCACAGCCCCGAGAGGGCCCGGGGTGTGAGGCAGGTCATAACCATTCGCGATAACGCCAGATCGAACGCATATTGGCGGTCGAGCGAGCAGGGGATTAAGTTGAGCGGAACATCCAGCCAGGATGCATTTCGGGAAATCAGCGAGACGTGATCGCATTCCCCTTCCTCGCACTGTCCTTCCCCATATTCTCCCGGAGGACTTCATGACCCCCAAGGTTGATCTCGTCGCCGATCTCGGCGAGGGATTCGGCGCCTACACAATGGGCGACGACGAAGCCCTCCTGGAAATGCTGACGTCCGCGAATGTCGCCTGCGGATTCCACGCAGGCGATCCGCGCATCATGGACGCCACCGTCCGGACCTGTGTGGCGAACCGGGTGGCCGTGGGCGCCCACCCGAGCTTTCCCGACCTGGTCGGCTTCGGCCGCCGCGCGATGGACCTCACGCGCGAGGAGGTCCGCACGGACGTGCTGTACCAGATCGGCGCCCTCCAGGCGTTCGCCGTCGCGCACGGCACCCGGGTGCAGCATGTCGCCCCGCACGGACGCCTGGGCAACCTGGTCGCCGTACGCGCCGACTACGCCCGTGCCGTCGTGGAGGCCGTCGCCTCCCTGGACGAGTCGCTGATCGTCCTCGCGCAGGACGGCGAGCTCGCCGACGCCGCCCGGGCCCGCGGACTGCGCGTGGGCATCGTCGGCATCGCCGACCGCGCCTACCGCGACGACGGGACCCTCGTCCCCCGCTCGGAGCCCGGAGCGGTCATCCACGACCCGGACGAGGTGGCCCGGCGGACCCTGCGCATGGTCACCGAGGGAGTCATCCGCAGCGCCGACGGCAAGGACATCCCGGTCGTCTGCGACACCGTCCTGCTGCACGGCGACAGCCCCGGAGCGATCGCGCTGGCCGGCCGCATCCGCGCGGAACTCCTCGCCGCCGGTGTCGAGATCACCTCGCTCGACAAGGTGCTGAGCGGGACGGGCGTCTGACATGACCGGCAACATCACGATCACGGACTGCGGTGACTCCGCCCTGACCGCCAGGGCCGTGGGCCTAGACGCCGAGGACGCCTGGCGGCTCGTCCACGCCCTGGCCGACGCCCTGGACACGGTCCGGCTCCCCGGAGTCCACGACGTGGTGCCCACCTACGACGCCCTGCTTGTGGAATTCGACTGCACCGGCACCGACCATGACATCGTCCGGCGGATCGTGGCGCACGAGGCCGCCCGCCTCGGACCGGACCCCGCGCCGGCGACACCGCCCCGACGCTTCGTCGTGCCCGTCGTCTACGGCGGCGAGCACGGGCCCGACCTGCCCGAGGTCGCCCGCCAGATCGGCCTGACCGAGAGCGAGGTCGTCGCCCTCCACTCCGGAAGCGACCTCACCGTGCGCTGCCTCGGAGCGCCCGCCGGGGCGCCGATGACGGACGGCCCGCCCTTCCCGAAGCCGGTGCCGCGGCTGGCGTCGCCCCGTACCCACGTCGACCCCGGCGCGGTCGCCGTCGCCGGACGGCAGGCGGTCATCTGCCCGATGCCCTCGCCCGGCGGCTGGCCGCTCCTCGGACGCACGCCCGTGCGCGTCCTCGACCCGCACAGCGACCCGATCACCGCCTACCGGCCGGGGGACACCTTCCGCTTCGTCCCCATCACCCCCGACGAGTGGGACGACCACGCCGGCACCTCCCTGGCGGCCTGCCATGGCTGACACCCTGACGATCCGCACCCCGGGCATCGCCACCGTGCAGGACCTCGGCCGGGTCGGCCGCTCCCGCTACGGTCTGCCCGCCGGCGGAGCCGCCGACCAGCACTCGGCGCGTGTCGCCAACGTCCTGTGCGGCAACGACGACCGCGCCCCGCTGCTGGAGATCACGGCGTTCGACTTCGCGTGCGTGCCCTCGGCCGACATCCTCGTCGCCGTGACGGGCGCCCCCGCCGACGTGACCGTCGAGGGCGGCGTCCGCCCCCAGTGGGAGCCGGTCTCCGTGTGCGCGGGCGAGACCCTTCGCGTCACCGGCATCCGCCGGGGACTGCGTGTCTACCTGGCCGTGCTCGGCTCGTTCGAGGCCGACTACCTTCAGGGCAGCTGCGCCCCCGACACCATCCTGGGCTTCGGCCCCGCCCTGAGCGGCGGCGACGAACTCGTGCTGCGCGCGACCTGCCCGCCCCTCGACCACCCCTTCTCACGGATCCCGCTGTTCCGCCTGAACGCCCCCGTCCCCGCGTTCCCCGCCACCTGGACCATCGACGTCACCGACGGCCCCGACCGGGCCGACTTCGGAGACACCGGAAGCCGGCTGTTCGAGGCTCCCTTCACCGTCAGCCCGCGCAGCAACCACATCGGCCTGCGACTGCGGGGCGACGTACCCCGCCGCGTCACCCAGGGCGAGATCCTCTCCCGCGGTGTCCCCATCGGCGCCGTCGAAGTGCCGGCGGGGGACGAACTCCTCGTGCTGCACCGCGGCCGCGGCGTCACGGCCGGCTACCCCGTCCTCGCCGTCGTCACCGCCACCGGCCTGTCCACCCTCGGGCAGGTGCGCCCCGGGCAGAGCATCCGCTTCCGCCACCGCACCCTCGACCAGGCGGTCACCGCCCACCGTGCCCAGCGGGGCGCCGTCGACGCACTGCGCACCCGCGTCCGCACCGCCTTCGACGCCCTGCGCATCCGCGCCCCCGACACGGCCTGACACCCAGCCAGCTCCCCGGCCATGTCCCCGGCCACCTCCCCACCGCCCCCTCTCGCTCGCCCGCACGGAGCCCCCACGCCCCACGCCCCTCGTCCCCGGCCCGCCGCAAGACAGGAGACGCCATGACCACCATGGCCGCTCAGCCAGTCCCCAACACCGTCGACCCCAGAACAGCCCGGAAGGTCACCCTCGCGGGATGCGTCGGCATCTTCGCCGAGCTCTACGACAACGGCATCTTCGGCTTCATGGCCGGAACGCTCGCCGCCGTCTTCTTCCCCGGCTCCGACGACGCCATCATGCTCGTCTTCCTCGGGTACGCCGTCTCCTTCTTCTTCCGCCCCCTCGGCGGCATCATCTGCGGACATCTCGGCGACCGCATGGGGCGCCAGCGGATGCTGGTCTTCGTCATCATGCTGATCAGCGTCGCCACCGCGGCCATCGGCATCCTGCCCACCTACGCGAGCATCGGCATCGCGGCGCCGATCCTGCTGATCCTGCTGCGCGTCGCCCAGGGCTTCTCCGTCGGCGGCGAGGCCTCGGGCGCGATGAGCTTCCTCGCCGAGCACGCCCCGGAGGGCAAGCGCGGCCTCTACACCAGCTACGCGCAGATCGCCTCGTTCCTCTCCCTGCTCACCGGCACGCTCGTCGCCGCCGCCATGACCAGCGGACTCGGCGACGAGCGCATGGAGTCCTGGGGCTGGCGCATCCCGTTCCTGCTCGCCGTCCCGCTCGGCATCACCGGCATCTACATCCGCAAGCGGATCAGCGACACCCCCAACTTCAACCGCCTGAAGGAACAGGGCGGCCTGTCCAAGAACCCCCTGAAGGAAGCGTTCACCTCCGCCGAGCACCGCCGCGCCATGCTGCTGGCCCTGTTCATCCCCCTGATGAACGGCTCCGGGTACTACGTCCTGTTCAGCTACATGCCCACCTTCATGAGCAGCGAGCTCGACTTCGGCAAGGTCCAGGGGCTGCTCGTCACCGCCTCCAGCCTGGTCGCGATCTGTATCGCCATCCCCTTCATGGGCCGTCTCTCCGACCGGATCGGACGCAAGAAGGTCATCGCCGGCTCGGCGATCGCCATGGCCGTCGTCGGCATCCCCTGTTACCTGCTGATCGGCACCGGCAACCTCGCCCTCGCCGTCATCGGCGCCTGTCTCATGGCCGTCGTGTTCGCCGGGCACACCGGCGTCATCCACATCCTGCTCGTCGAACTGTTCCCCACCCGGGTGCGCTACTCCGCCTACGGCCTGGGCTACAACGTCTCTTCCGCGCTCTTCGGCGGCACGGCGCCGCTGTTGATGACCTACCTCATCGCCCAGACGGGCAACGTCAACATGCCGGCCTTCTACGCCGTCGTCACCGCCCTCGGCACCCTCATCGCCGTGTCCCGGGTGAAGGACCGCGCCCATTTGCCCCTGCGCGACGCCTGACACCCCTTCCCCTCACTTCTAGGAGCACAGCAGCATGCCCATCTCCGACTACAGGACGGCCCTCGTCACCGGAGCGTCGACCGGCATCGGAGCCGTGGTCGTCGAGCGACTCGCCAAGCACGGCCTCGAGGTCCACGCCGTGGCGCGCAACGCCGAACGGCTCGACGCCCTGGCCCGCGACACCGGTTGTATCCCGCACGCCGTCGACATCACCGACACCGAGGCGCTCACCGCCGAGCTGGACGGCCTGGACATCGACATCCTCGTCAACAACGCCGGCGTCTCGCGCACCGGCAACATCCTGACCGCCGACGAGTTCGCCGTCGACGAGCAGGTCGCCGTCAACATCCAGGCCGTTCTGCACCTGGTGCGCCTGCTCATGCCCGGCATGGTCGAGCGCGACCTCGGCCACATCGTCAACATCAGCTCCATCGCCGGCGTCTACAACTTCGGCGGCAACACCATCTACCACGCCACCAAGGCCGCCGTGCACACCCTCTCCCGCCAGCTGCGGGTCGACGGCTACGGCCGCCGGGTCCGGGTCACCGAGATCTGCCCGGGCCGCGTGGAGACGGAGATCTTCGGCCGGCTGCTCGGCGACATGGAGGAGGCCCAGCGGCGCTTCTACGACGGCTACGAGTCCCTCAAGCCCGAGGACATCGCCGACTCCATCGAGTTCGCCGTCGACTCGCCCCGGCACGTCAACATCGGGCACATCGAGATCCTGCCCACCTTCCAGGTGCCCGGCGGCCTCAACTTCGAGCGCAGGGAGGGCTGATCCCATGGACACGGCAGAACGGGTACGCCGTATCAAGCCCTCGCCCAGCACGGCGGCCGCCCAGCGCGTACGCGAGCTGAAGAGCCAGGGCCACACCATCCTCGACCTGACCGTGGGCGAGCCCGACTTCGACACCCCCGACCACGTCAAGGCCGCCGCGATCGAGGCCATCGAGGCGGGCGAGACCAAGTACACCCCCGTGAACGGCACCCCCCGACTGCGCTCGGCCATCGCCGGGAAACTCCGCGAGCGCCACGGACTGGAGTGCGCCGACGCGCGGATCGCGGTCGGCGGCGGAGCCAAGCAGGTCATCTTCCTCGCCCTGATGGCCACCCTGGACGAAGGGGACGAGGTCATCGTCCCCGCCCCGTACTGGGTGTCCTATCCGGACATGGTCCGCGCGAACGACGGCACCCCCGTCGTCGTCGACTGCCCCGAGGCGGACGGCTTCAAGCTCACTCCGGAGCGGCTCGGGGCGGCGATCACCGCGCGCACCCGCTGGGTCGTCCTCAACACCCCCGGCAACCCGACCGGATCCGCCTACACCACCGCGGAACTGCGGGCCCTCGCCCAGGTGCTGCTGGACCATCCGCAGGTGCGCGTCCTCACCGACGAGATCTACGACGAGATCTGGTACCGCGAGGAGGACGCCCCGTCCCTGGCCGCCGTCGAACCCCGTCTGGCCGAGCGGGTGTTCCTCACCAACGGCGTCTCCAAGACGTACGCCATGACCGGCTGGCGCATCGGCTACGGCGTGGGCCCGGCGGACCTGGTGACCTCGATCAACACGCTGCAGTCCCAGACCTCCTCCTGCCCCTCCTCCGTGAGCCAGGCCGCCGCCGCTGCCGCGCTCACCGGACCGCAGGACTTCGTCCGGGAGACCGTGCGCGTCTACCGCGCACGCCGTGACGCCACGGTGAAGCTCATCAACGACATCCCCGGTCTCGGCTGCACCGTCCCCGACGGCGGCTTCTACCTCCTGGTCAACTGCCAGGACGCGATAGGGAAGTTCACCCCGTCGGGAAGCCGGATCGAGAGCGACGAGGACTTCGCCCGCCACCTCCTCGACAGCGGGCAGGTGGCGGTGATCCACGGAGCCGCGTACGGCGCGCCCGGCTACTTCCGCATCTCGTTCGCCACGTCGACGGACGTGCTCACCGAGGCATGCGCGCGCATCGCCACGGCGTGCGCCGGCCTGACCTCCGCCCCTTCCACCGCTCCCTCCGCCCTTCCCTCCGTCTGAAAGGTCGTCATGATCCGCGTCAGCACGAAGTTCGAGCGGCCGGACGCAGCTCTGGTCGAGCAACTGCGGGCCTTCTCCTCGGCCACCATCCACGAGGCACAGGGCCGGCTCGGCGCGCTGGACTCGGTGATCAAGCCGGTCGACCACCGCATGTCCCTGTGCGGCCCCGCCTTCACGGTCCAGTGCGCACCCCGCGACAACCTGATGCTGCAGACCGCCATCGCCTACGCCCGCCCCGGGGACGTCATCGTCGTCTCCGCCGGCGCCTACGAGGAGGCGGGGTCCTTCGGGGACGTCCTCGCCAACGCCTGCCGGGCCAAGGGGCTCGGCGGCCTGATCACCGACACGGGCGTGCGGGACACCGAGGACCTGCGCGCCCTGGGATTCCCCGTCTTCTCCCGCAGCATCTCCATCAAGGGCACGGTCAAGGAGACCGTGGGACCGATGTGCGAGCCCGTCACCGTCGGCGGCGTCCTCGTCCGCCCCGGTGATGTGATGAGGGCCGACGCCGACGGTGTGGTCGTCGTCCGCCGTGAGGACGCCGCCGAGGTGGCCGCCGCCTCACAGGAGCGGGTCGACACCGAGGCCGACTACATCGCCGCGTACCGCGCGGGCAGGACAGTCATCGACATCTGCGGGCTCGAGCCGCTGCTCGCGGCGAAGGGGTTGGTGATCGAGGAGTAGCGGCGAGCGGCGTGCCGGTCAGGCCCGGTGTCGGTCAGGCCCAGTGCCGGTCAGTTCCCAGTGTCGGTCAGGGCTTCGTGTCCGTCAGGGAGATGCGGGCGGTGATGCGCTTGCCGACCGGCTGCCGCTCGATGTCGAGGTCCTGGGCGACGGCCTTGACGATCTCCAGGCCGTGCTGGCCTACGCGGTCGGGGTCGGCGGCCCGGGCCGCGGGCACGGCCGGGTCGCTGTCCCACACGACGACCTCCACCGCGGCGCCCGAGACGCGCAGTTCCATGAGGACGGGTCCCGGGGCGTACTTACGGGAGTTGGTGACCAGCTCGCTGACGACCAGCTGGGTCAGGTCCATGGCACGCGGTGAGACGTCCAGGCCGCGCTCGTCCCGCAGCCGGGTGAGGAAGTCCGCCGCGTGGTGGCGGGCCTGCGCGATACAGCCGTCGTCACCGCCCAGGGCATAGCCGACCTGGGTCGGGCGGGCGCCGGGCTCAGTACGGTCCCCGTCGGGTTGCGGCTCCAACAGCATCGTCCTTCTACTCCCCGTTCACGCGCGTGCGTGTACCCCTCACTTTGTCATGCATGCCACGGGCGTGTTGTTCGGCACAGTCGATCGGATGCGTCCGGCCGTGAGAGTGCGGCACAATCGTCGGCACAGACGTTGCACGGGGCAGCCCAGGCGCAGTTGAGGAGACGGTGACCGACAACCAGGGGACGGGCCGGCCGGACCGGCTCTCCATCGAACACTCCACCGTCGACGGCATCCGCGTCGTGACCCTGCGCGGCGAGATCGACCACGGAGTCAAGGACGCACTGCGGCAAGCCCTGTCGCCCCGGGACGGCGAGGCCGGCGCGCCTCGGATCGTGGCGGATCTCAGCGGCGTGACCTTCATCGACTCCAGCGGCATCAACGTCTTCATCCACACCCACCAGCGGGCCGACGCCGCACAGGGATGGCTGCGCCTGGCCGGAATCCGGGGGCCGGTGATGCGGGTCGTCCAGCTCGTCGGCCTGGACGCTGTCGTCGCCTGCCACCCCACGGTCGAGGAAGCCCTGGCGTGAGCGGCCGGCGACAGCCGACGTTCGTGCTGGTGCACGGAGCCTTCGCGAACTCCTTCTCCTTCGCACCGCTCCAGGCCGAACTCGGCCTCCTCGGACACCGTTCGGTCGCCGTCGACCTGCCCGGCCACGGATTCGGGGCGACGTACACCCGCGCCTATCAGGCGCCGCAGGACCTCGAAGGGTTCGCCGGAGCGCCCGGCGCGATCAAGGGTGTGACGCTCGCCGACAACGCCGCGCACCTGATCGGGATCCTGGAACGGGCCGAGCGCCACGGCCCCGTGATCCTCGTCGCCCACAGCCGCGGCGGCATCACGGCCACGGCCGCGGCCAACGCGCGGCCGGACCTGATCGCCCGCATCGTGTACGTCGCGGCCTGGTGCCCGGTCGATCTCGATGTCGGCGCCTACTACGCCGAGCCGGAGATGGCCACGGTCGACGTCGCCGCGCTGGGTGCGGCGATGGCCGGTGACCCCGCCGAACTCGGCCTGCTCCGCGTCAACTTCCGCACCGCCGACCCGGACGCCCTCGCCGCGTTCAAGGCGGCCTTCCTCGCCGACGGCACCGACGAGGAGTTCCTGACCTTCCTGAGCACCTTCCAGCCCGACGAGAACCTGGACGTCGGCGCCCCGGCCGACCGGGCACAGGCCGCGACCTGGGGCCGTGTCCCGAAGACCTACGTCCGCCTGGCCGACGACGCGAGCATGCCCCTCGCCCTCCAGGACCGGCTGATCCGTGAGGGCGACCGGCTGACGCCGCACAACCCGTACGACGTCCGCACCCTCGAGGGCAGCCACCTGAAGTGGCTGGTCGACCCGGCGCCGGCGGCGAGCCTCCTGGGTGAACTCGCCGTGCCCCTCGACGCCATGCCGTCATGAGTACGCGTACTCAGCAGGGCCCGCGAAACCACCCATCCGGCCGGCCGGCCGAGATGAAAGGCTCGCCGCATGTCCGCCTCAACGTCCGTCCGCCGGGCCCCTGTTGCTGCTGTGGGGCTTGTCCTCGTCGCGATCCTGACCCTCACCGCCTGCGGTGATCTGCACGCCTCGGACACGACGGCCGGGGCCGCTCCCAGCAGGTCCGCCGGGCCCTCGCCCAGCACTGCCCGGCCCTCGCCCAGTACCACCGGAGCCTCGCCCAGCGCCGTCGGGGCCTCGCCGTACGTGGAGCCCGGGGCCGGTGACGGGGCCCCGCACTACAGCGAGAACAACGGCCACCGCCGTCCGGGAGAGATGTCCCCGGCCCACGCGAAGGATGCCGAGCGGGAGGCCGATCGCATCAGGCCAGTGCTCGAACGGCTGTGGAAGCGGCGGACGTGGGACCCCGCGACGGTGCGTGAGGCCCTGCTCCGGCTCGGCTACGAGGAGGAGCGCGTCACAGCGGACGGCAAGCGGCTCGGCGGGACGCTCACCGTCGCCAAGATGTCCTCACGCTGGAAGGACGACGGTTACGTGACGCCCGAGGGGGCGCAGGTCGCCCTGCGCGTTCACGACGACGCCTGCGTCATGGCGTTCGTCCAGAAGGCGAACTTCTCGGCGGTGGCGGGTGGCCCGTACCCGGAGAGCGGCTGCTTCTCCCCACCCTTCGCCCACTGAACGCGGAACTCACCCGTCCGCACGCGCTGGGCAAGGCGTCGCCGGGAGGCCCCCTTCAGGATGGAGGAGCCCGGGACGGCCGTGTGCGTGCGAGGGAGAGGTATGACCGAGACCGACAGGGCGAGGATCTTCCCCGCCGAGGACGGAAGCGGCCGGACCTCGCCGAGCCTCGACCCGGGTACCGGCACGGCCGACCTCCGGCGCGTCGGCGCGCACCCCGATTTCTGGTACCCGGTCGCGCTGTCCCGCAGCGTCCGGCGCAAGCGGGTGGTGGCGACCGCCTTCGCGGGCGAGCGCATCGCGCTCTACCGCGGGGAGAGCGGCGCCGTGCACGCCCTGGAGGACAGATGCGCGCACCGGCAGGTGCCGTTGAGCATGGGCGTCGTGGAGGGCGACACCCTCCGCTGCTGCTACCACGCCTGGGCCTATCGCGGCGACGGCCGCATCTCGCAGATCCCGTACCTGTCCCGCGACGACGGCCGGCCGCCGCGCGGCGTGCGCGGCTACCCCGTCCGGGAGGCCTACGGCCTGGTGTTCGTGTTCCCGGGCGACCCGGACAAGGCGGCCGGCACCGCCCTGCCCGATCTGCCGGCCTTCGGCTCACCGCGCTACAGGACCATGACCTACTCCCGGACCGTGCGCTGCCACTACTCGTTCATGCACGAGAACCTGCTCGACATGAACCACCAGTTCCTCCATCGGGGCGTCGTCGGCAAGCTCCACCCCGAACTGCTGGAACACCGCACCGACGCGCGGTCGGTGGAGGCCCGCTATCTGTTCACCCACGCCGGGGGGAAGCGGAACCGCGGCGCCAGCCTGCTGGCCGCCGAGGGCATCAGGGGCAGCGACTCCAGCGACGTCATGACCATCCGCACCGCGTACCCGTACCAGACGCTCGACCTGGTTCCGGAGAACGCCGAGCGTCCGGCCTTCCGCCTCTGGGCCGCCTATGTCCCCGAGGACACCGAACAGCGCGTCTGCCACACCTACGGTCTGCTGATGATCGAGAAGCCCCGGGTCCCCGGCGCGCTTCAGCTGGCCTGGCCGTTCATCAGGCGCTTCACCGAGCGCGTGTTCGCCGAGGACCGCATGGCCGTCGAAGCCGAGCAGCGGGCCTGGGACGAGCAGGGGGAGGACCGCAACCACGAGGTGTTCTCCCTGATCCTGGACGTCCGCGAGGTGCTGCGTTCCAACGGCGTCCCCATCCGGCCCCGGGCCGCCGTGTGCGGCACCGCCCAGGCGTGCGACGGCCGGGCGTCGGTGTAGGGCTCCCATCCAGCGACTGACGGCAGGACCGGTCGCCCGTGCGACGATCTCCGCGTGGACTACCCCAACGACCAGGCCCCCGGCGCCCCCGTCCGCTCCGGCATCCCGGAGCACGGCCGCGTCCCGAAGTACTACGCGGTCAAGGCACGGATCGACCGGCTCGTCGAGGAGCTGGGGGAGGGCGGATCGCTGCCCACCGAGCGTGATCTCTCCGAGCGGTACGAGGTGGCCCGCGAGACCGTCCGGCAGGCCATCCGCGAGCTGGTGCTGGAGGGCAAGCTCCGACGGCAGGGGCGCGGGACCGTCGTCGCGGGGCCCAAGCTGGAGCAACCGCTGTCCCTCGCGAGCTACACGGAAGGTGTGCGGCGGCAGGGGCGGACCCCGGGACGGAATCTCGTCACCCTCGACCGCTTCCCCTGCCCTGACGCGCTCGCCGCCGAGACCGGCCTGCGGCGGGGAGAGCCCGTCTGGCACCTGGAGCGCGTACTGCTCGCCGACGAGGAACGGGTGGGCCTGGAGAGCACGTACGTCGCGGTGGCCCGGGTGCCCCGGCTCGACAGCGACTTCGACCCCGACTCCTCTTTCTACGCCTGGATCAAGAGCCAGGACATCCGGTTCGGCGACGCCGACGAGCGCATCGAGACCGTACTGGCCACGCCGCGCGAGGCACTGCTCATCGGCACGCCGCCCGCGCTGCCGATGCTGCTGATCCACCGCGTGTCCCGGGACACGGAGGGGCAGCCGCTGGAGCGGGTGCGGACCCTCTACCGGGGCGACCGGTTCTCCTTCACGACCCGTCTGCACGGCTGAGAGACATCCAGTCCTGACGCCCTCCATTTATCACGAAAAGATAACGGGTCTAGCCCAAAAGTGCCGACCTGGTTCACGCTGTCGTGGGGAGCCGGACCCCTTCGGCACCCCGAGCACAAGGAGCGTGTCGGACGTGAGAGTGACAGTCGTCGGAGCGGGCGTGGTGGGCACCATGCACGCCTGGCAGGCGGTGAACCGCGGCCATGAGGTCGTACAGATCGAGCGCGAGGCGGAGGCGCGCGGCGCGTCCCTGCGCAACTTCGGCCAGATCTGGGTGAGCGGCCGCGCGGGCGGCGAGGAACTGGACACCGCCCTGCGGGCCCGGGAGCTGTGGGAGGAGATCGGCGGCCGGGTCCCGGCCCTCGGCTTCCGCCCGAACGGCTCCCTCACCCCCGTCCGTGACGACCCGGAACTCGCCGTCGCCGAGGCCGCCCTGGCCCGCCCGGACGCCGCCGCCCGCGGCTACGAGCTGCTCACCCCCGGCGAGGCCCGTGCCCTGAACCCCGCCCTGCGCGGCGAGTTCAGCGCCGCCCTGTACTGCGAGCGCGACGCGGCCGTCGAGCCCCGCACCGCCCAGCTCGCCCTGCGAGCGGAGCTGCTCAAGTCCCCGCGCTACCGCTTCCTGCCCGGCCGCGAGGTCCGTGACGTCGTCGGGCCGGGCGCCGTCCGCGACGACCACGGCGACATCCACAGGGGCGACGCGGTCGTCCTCTGCACCGGTGCCTGGCTCGGCGGCCTGGTCCGCGAGCTGGCCGGACCCGGCCTGCCCGTGCGCCGCGTACGCCTCCAGATGATGCAGACCGACCCGCTGGGCGAGCCGCTGACCACCTCGGTCGCCGACGCGGACAGCTTCCGCTACTACCCGGCCTACGCCTCCTCCGCACTCGACGCGCTCAATGCCGGCAGGCCGCAGGCCGGGACCGCCGCAACCCACCGTATGCAGCTGCTCATGGTCCAGCGCGCCGACGGCGGGCTGACCATCGGCGACACCCACGAGTACGAGCACCCCTTCGCCTTCGACACCCCCGAAGACCCCTACGACCACCTCACCGGTGTCGTCGAGTCCCTCCTCGGCCGCCCCCTGCCGAAGGTCCGGCGCCGCTGGGCCGGGGTGTACGCCCAGTGCACCGACACCGCCCGGGTCGTGCACCGGCAGCAGGTGCGCGACGGGGTGTGGCTCGTCACCGGGCCCGGCGGGCGCGGCATGACCTGCTCGCCCGCGATAGCCGAGACCACCGCCGAGGAGCTGGGATGGTAGACGCACCCGACGCACCCGACGCACCCGACGCACCCGACGCACCCGAGGACCTCCGCCTCGTCGTCCTCGACATGGCCGGTACGACCGTCGCAGACGGCGGGCTCGTCGAGCAGGCCTTCGCTGCGGCGGCCCGGCGCCTCGGCGCGGATCCCGACTCGATGCTGGACCACGTCCGCGCCACCATGGGCGAGTCCAAGATCTCCGTGTTCCGGCAGCTGTTCGGGCAGGAGGCGAAGGCCCAGGAGGCCAACCAGGCCTTCGAGGAGGCCTACGCGGAACTCGTCGACGGCGGCCGGGTCGCGGCCCTGCCCGGTGCGCGGGAGGCCGTCGAGGCGCTTTTGTCCCAGGGCCGTACGGTCGTGCTGACGACCGGCTTCGCGCGCACCACACAGGACGCGATCCTGGCCGCGCTGGGCTGGCAGGACCTGGTGCCGCTGACGCTGTGCCCCGCCGACGCCGGGGGCCGGGGGCGCCCGTTCCCCGACCTGGTCCTGACCGCGTTCCTCCGTACGGCGGCGGCGGACGACGTCCGGCAGGTCGCCGTCGTGGGCGACACCTCGTACGACATGCTCACCGGGGTCCGGGCGGGGGCGGGCCTGGTCGCCGGTGTTCTGACCGGCGCGCACGACGCGGACGCGCTGCGGGCCGCGGGGGCGCGGCATGTGCTGGACAGCGTGGCGGACCTGCCCGGACTGCTCGCGTGAGCTACGGCCCCGGCTCCCCTGACCGGATGCCGCGAGGGGGTACGGCCTGCCGCGCGCCGTAGCTCGTGCCGCGGGTCAGCCGGCCGCGTGGTCGACGCGCAGCCGCACCTGCTCCTCCAGTCGCTCGAGGCTGGTGTCCAGCGCGTCGCCGACGGCCCGCTCGCCGGGATCGTGGCCGGCGTCGAAGAACGACAGGTGCACCGTCACCTCGCTGGCGCCGCTGCCGAGGCCGGCGACCTGGAGCCATCCCGCGTAGCCGCCCTGGTCCCGGGTGCCCCACTCGATCCGCATCTGGTCGCGCCGGGCGCGCAGCAGGGCGGAGGTGTCCTCGTCCCTGCGGTCCTCGTGCACGGTGACGGCGGGCAGTTCCTCGGCCCGCACATGCAGGGCTTCCGGCAGCCAGGTGTCGAGCCGTCCGACGTTCGCCGCCTCGTCGAAGACATGCTCGGGCTGTGCGGGCATCGTGCGTGAACGTTCGTACTCGGTCATCGCGGTACCTGCCTTGCCTCGGGGGCGTACAGCGCACCGCGTTCCCGGCCTGCCAGGACCCAACCGCGAAAGGCCCCGCCCGCACCCTGCGGACGGGGCCTTCCAAGGCGGTCAGAACTTGGGCTGGGGCGACTGCGCCTGGACGAGTTCCGTCGCCTCCGCCTCCGTCTCCACGGACGGCGGCGAGCCCGCCAAGGGCTTGTTGGCGGTCTCCCGCATGCACAGGACGGCGATGACGCCGATGACGGCGGCGCCCGTGGCGTAGTACGCCGGCATGAGGGTCGAGTCGAAGGCGCTGATCAGAGCCGTGATCACCAGAGGCGTCGTGCCGCCGAAGAGCGAGGTGGCCAGGTTGTAGGCGACCGAGAGGGAGCCGTAGCGGACGTGGGTCGGGAAGATCGCCGGGAGCGCCGCCGACATCGTGCCGAGCATCGTCACCAGGGACAGCCCCAACAGCAGCAGACCCAGGGCGATGAGGAGAACACTTCCCTGCCGGATGAGCCAGAAGGACGGCAGCGAGAGGAAGAGGAAGCCCAGCATCCCCGTCATCAGCAGCGGCTTGCGCCCGAAGCGGTCCGACAGCCGTCCGACATGGTTGATGACGCACATCTGCAAGACCATCACGATGAGCAGGATCAGCAGCCCGTGATTGGTGCCGTAGCCCAGCTCGTCGGACAGGTACGTCGGCATGTACGACAGCAGCATGTAGTCGTTGATGTTGTACGCCGCGACGAGCGCGAGGCACAGCAGCAGCGGCCGCCAGTACCGGGTGAAGATCCTGCCGAGGTCACCGGTGGCCGAGGTCTCCACGGAGTCGGCCGCCTCGCTCGCCTTGACCTGGCCACCCTCCAGCTTCTGGAAGGCGGGCGTCTCGTCCAGCTTGAGCCGCAGATAGAGGCCGATGAACCCGAGCGGCGCCGCGACCAGGAAGGGGATGCGCCAGCCCCACGCCAGCATCTCGTCCGCGCTGAGCACGGTCTGGAGGACGACGACGAGGCCGGAGGCCCCGACGTAGCCGCCGAGCGTGCCCAGCTCAAGGAAGCTGCCGAAGAAGCCGCGCCTCTTGTCGGGCGCGTACTCCGCGATGAACGTCGAGGCGCCCCCGTACTCCCCGCCGGTCGAGAAGCCCTGCACCAGCCGGAAGAAGATCAGCAGGGCCGGGGCCCACATGCCGATGACGTCGTGCGAGGGGACGAGACCGATGGCGAAGGTCCCCACCGCCATCATGATCATGGTGAGGGAGAGGATGCGCTTGCGGCCGACCTTGTCGCCCAGCGGCCCGAAGACCATGCCGCCGAGCGGACGCACCAGGAAGGCCACCGCGAACGTCGCGAAGGAACTGAGCAGCTGGGCCGTGTCGTTCCCGGACGGGAAGAAGACCTTCCCGATGGTCACGGCCAGATAGCTGTAGATCCCGAAGTCGTACCACTCCATCGCGTTGCCGAGGGCGGCGGCCTTCGTGGCGCGCTTGACGGCAGCGTCGTCGGTCACGGTGATGTCGCTGCGGCGCAGCTTCGGGTGGCGTCGTTTCTCGATCGCGCGGAACAGAACCCGGTGTCGTCTCACAGCCGCGGGATCCACCGACTCGTCATTGTCGGGCGCCGCCATTACGTCGTTCCTTTCGCCGGTCGTTTTCCCAAGCACAACGCCTGCACAGTTCTCGCGCGCTCAAACGCTCGTCCACGTCACAGACGATCTTCCCGGCGTCCGGCCGGTTCCGCTTGCGGGCCGCGGCGTGTGCTCGTCCCCTGGTGGGGGAACGTGATTCCCCGGGGTGAGGGCGGGGCCCGGCCGAGAGGAGCCCAGGTGACAGCGTCGGCCGAGCAGGATGCCGGGTACGAGCCGGATCCGCGCCGGTGGCGGGCCCTGTGGGTCACGCTGGTGGCCGGCTTCATGAGCCTGCTGGACGTCTCGATCGTGGTGGTCGCCCTGCCCTCCGTCCAGCGCGGCCTGCACGCCTCTCCCGCGCAGGTCCAGTGGGTGGTGTCGGGCTACGCGCTCGCCTTCGCTCTCGCCCTCGTCACCGCGGGCCGCCTCGGTGACGCGCTGGACCGCCGCCGCATCTTCCTGCTGGCCCTCAGCGGCTTCGTGGTCTTCAGCGCGGCCTGCGGGGCGGCCCCCAGCATCACGCTGCTGATCGCGGCCCGGCTCGCCCAGGGCCTGGCCGCCGGTTTCATGGCGCCCCAGAACTCCGCGCTCATCCAGCAGCTGTTCCGCGGTGCCGAACGCGGTCGCGCCTTCGGATTCTTCGGCGCCACCGTCGGCATCTCCTCCGCCGTCGGCCCCCTCGTCGGCGGCATGATCCTCGCCCTGGCCGACGGCGCCCAGGGCTGGCGGTGGATCTTCTACGTCAACGTCCCCATCGGCATCCTGGCCGTCCTGCTCGGCCGCCGTCTGCTGCCCCGCACCCGGCGCTCCGGCCGGGGACATGTGGACCTGCCCGGGGTCCTGTTCCTCGGCCTCGGTGTCCTCGCGCTCATGTTTCCGCTGGTCCAGGCGGGCTCCGGCGGCATCGGCCGGCTGTGGTGGCTCTTCCTCGCCGGTATCGCGCTCCTGGTCGCCTTCGCCCGTCGGCAGCGCAGCCTGGTGGCCCGCGGTATCCAGCCGCTGCTCGATCCGCGCCTGTTCACCGCCGTGCGCGGCTACGCCGTCGGGGCCGGCGTCGGCACGCTCTACTTCGTCGGCTTCAGTGGCGTCTGGCTGGTCTTCGCGCTCTACTACCAGGACGGCCTGGGTTTCTCCCCGCTCCGGTCCGGCCTCGCCGTGACGCCTTTCGCCCTCGGCTCGGCCTGCGCGGCCGCGATCGCCGGGCGGCTGGTGGACCGGCTCGGGCGCCTGCTCACCGTGGGTGGCCTCGCGGCCGTGATGGCCGGCCTGGGCGGCACCGCGCTGCTGCTCCGCCTCGCGCCCCTCGGCATCGCGCCCTGGGCCGCCGCCCCGCTGCTGTTTCTCGGCGGCGCCGGCAGCGGCTGTGTGATCTCCCCGAACATCACCATGACCCTGCGCGACGTGCCCGTGCACATGGCGGGCGCGGCGGGCGGCGCCCTGCAGACCGGGCAGCGGCTCGGCGCCGCCGTGGGCACCGCCGCCCTGCCCGGCCTCTTCTATCTGGTGCTCGGCGGGAGCGACGACTACCGGGGCGCCCTCCTCGTCGCGCTGGGCGCCGCGCTCGTCGGCATGGCGGCCTCCCTGGCCCTGGCGACGTTCGACTGGCGGCGCGACCGGCGGACCCCGCAGGCGCACGGGACCTGCCCGGAGGATGTCGCCAACAACCCTGTGCACGCCAGGCAGACCTGAGGAGCGGGTGCCCGGGCGTCATGCGGTCGTCGGCCTCACGTGGTCGTGGCCCCATGTGGTCGTGGCCCCATGTGATCCGTGGCCTCACGTGGTCCGTGGCCTCACGTGGTCCGTGGCCTCACGTGGTCCGTGGCCTCACCTGCTCCGGCGCCTCAGGCGGTCTGCGGTTGGGCTTCCCGCGGCGCGGTGTCGTCCAGTTCGCCGCGGACGGCGGCGATGGCGAAGGCCGTCATGGAGGCCAGGACGATCAGCGCGAGCGGTCCCCAGATCGCCGGTATCGCCCACATCGGCCAGTCATTGGCCGACTGTGCCCAGAGGGTCAGGATCGCGGTGGCGCCCAGGCCGACGCCGTGCCACCGCACCACCATGGCCGCCTTCGCATGCCGCCGGTCGCCCCGGGCGAGGAGGGGCCACAGCCCTCCCACGAGGGCCGTCAGGCCGAACGACACACAGGCCAGCGCGCCGCCCAGACGGTCCTCGGGCCAGCCCACGGGCCCGTCGGACGTCTGCTGCCGCAGCCCCTCGGCGTCCCGTACCTCCACGACCTGCCCATGCCAGATCAGGCCGACGACCTTGTCGTCCGGCTCCAGTTCGGAGACCACGGGATCGGCCCGCAGGAACGTCACCTGCCACGGTCTGCCGGACGGCAGCACCAGCTCCGCCTCCGGGGAGGCGTTCCGCTCACCGCGGTTCGTGTCGGCCTCCCGGACCGTGAACTCCTGCTCCCACACGCACCCCGACGCCCGCACCGGCGCAGAGGCGCAGGCCGGCGCGGCACGGAACTCCCGCTCCCGCTCCAGCGCTCCCCGGATCTGGAGGGCCGACGCCACCCCGAACCCGAGAGCCACGACAGCGATCAGCAGCCAGAGAACGGACCGCAGCGCCATGCGCCCCGGCGACTCCACCATGACTCGTCCCCCCGTTCTACGCGGAACCCGCAGGCGCATTGGAACACGCTTGCGGGTCCCTGCCCAGGCCCGCTACCCGGCGGTGTGGACGCGCCGGCCCTCGACGAAGGTCTCCAGCACCCGCGTCGCGCCGATCTCCTCGGGCGGGCCCGCGAACGGGTCGCGGTCGAGGACCACGAGGTCGGCCGACTTCCCCGCGGTGATGCTGCCGGTGATGTCGTCGAGGTGGTTCACATAGGCGCTGCCCGCCGTGTAGGCGGCGATGGCCGTACCCAGGTCGAGGCGCTGCTCCGGCAGGAAGGCCGGGGTGCCCCCGGGCGCGTCGGGCGAGATCCGGTTGACGGCGACATGGATGGCCTGGAGCGGATCCGGGCTGCTGACCGGCCAGTCGCTGCCCGCGGCGAGGGTCGCGCCGGCGCGCAGCAGATCACCGAAGGGGTACTGCCACGCGCCGCGCTCCGCGCCCAGGAAGGGCAGCGTCAGTTCGTCCATCTGCGGTTCGTGCGCGGCCCACAGCATCTGCAGGTTGGCGCTCGCGCCCAGGGCGCGGAAACGCGGCAGGTCGCGGGGGTGGACGACCTGGAGGTGGGCGAGGTGGTGCCGCGTGTCGCGAACGCCGTTGGCCGCCCGGGCGGACTCCACCGCGTCGAGCGCCTCACGCACCGCGCGGTCGCCGAGCGCGTGGAAGTGGACCTGGAAACCGAGAGCGTCCAGCTCGGTGACGTACTTCCGCAGCTCGCCCGGCTCCACGAAGCTGATCCCGCTGTTGTCCGAGGAGCAGCCGCAGCCGGTCAGGTACGGGTCGAGCATCGCGGCGGTGTGGTTCTCGGCGATGCCGTCCTGCATGATCTTCACCGTGCCGGCGCGGAACCGGTCCCGGCTCAGCTCGTCCCGGGACGCGGCCAGTTCGGCGATCTGCTCGGCGCCGCGCTCGCGGTCCCACCACAGCGCGCCGACGACCCGGGCGGTGAGCAGGCCCCGGTCGAGGGCGGCCTGGTAAACGGGCGCCGGGTCGGTCATGTTGGCGTACGTGCCGACGATGGCGTCCTGCCAGGCCGTGACGCCGTGGGAGTGCAGCACGGCCTGGGCGCGCAGCAGTGCGGCGAGCTTCTCCTCGGGCGTGGGGTCCGGCAGCAGCCGGCCGACCAGGTGGACCGCGCCTTCCTGGAGCATGCCGGTGGGGTTGCCCCCGGCGTCGCGCTCGATGCGGCCGTCGGCGGGGTCGGGCGTACGGGCGTCGATGCCCGCGCGCTCCAGCGCCCGGCTGTTGACCCAGGCGCCGTGGTGGTCGCGGTTGGGCAGGAAGACGGGGCGGTCCGGGACGATCGCGTCGAGGGCGGCGGCGGTGGGGGAACCGCCCGGGAACGCCTCGAGGGACCAGCCGCCACCCGTGATCCACTCGGCGTCCGGGTGCTCCTGCGCGTACGCCCTGATCCTGCGCAGGTACTCGGCCGGGTCGACGGTGTCGCCGAGATGGCACTGGCCGAGTTCGATGCCCGCGCCCAGCGGATGGACATGCGCGTCCTGGAAGCCCGGCAGCAGCAGTTTCCCGGCGAGGTCGACGACCTCGGTGCGCGGCCCGATCAGCTCGCGCACCTCGTCGTGACCGACGGCGGCGATCCGCCCGCCGCGCACGGCCACGGCGGTGGCGCGGCTGCGGGCGGGATCGACGGTGTGCACGGGGCCGCCCGTGAAGACGAGGTCGGCCGGTCCCGTGGCGTGGGGGTGCGACATGAGGGTGAACTCCATGGGGGTGGGTTCAGACCGCCGTGCGGTCCATCGGGAGGGTGAGGGCATCGGCGTCCGTGCCGTGCCCCGTCGTGAAGTACGGCGAGCGCCGGACGTACTTGGCCACGGCCGCCATGCCCAGCCCGGCCAGCACGATCACGGCGGGCAGCGAGAACATGAACCAGCCGTTGTCCGGGCTCAGTTCGAAGTGGTCGCTCATGGTCAGGTACGAGTATCCGAGGTAGCCGCCGAGGCCCAGCAGCGCCAGCCCGGCCACGGCGGGCACACCGACGGCGAGCAGTGCCTCGCGCGGTCCGTCATGACGCGCCGAGCGGAAGCGCACGGCGCAGGCGAGCGCGGTGAGGCCGTAGTAGAGGGCGACGATCAGGCCGATGGCGTTGACGGCGGCCAGCAGCATGTCGCTCAGCTTGGGGATCGCGAAGGCGGCCAGGGCGATCACGGCGGCGACGGACATCACGACGGCCGTCCCGACGGCGGGTGTGCCGTACCGCGGGTGGATCCGGGTCCACAGCGGCCCCATCGTGCGGTCGCGGCCCATGGCGAGCAGTCCGCGTGCCGTGGGAATCAGGGTGGCCTGCACGGAGGCGACGGCGGAGAACATCAGCGCGACCAGGGGCAGGGCGGCCCAGGGCTCGGCGGCCAGTTTCGCCCCGAGGTAGGGGAGGGCCTGGGGCCCGTTGCGGACGAGTTCGGCCAGGCTCATCTCCCGCTGGAAGGCGACCGAGGCGAAGAGGAACAGACCGAGCATGGCGAAGAGCGCGATGAGACCGCCGCGGGCCGAGTCGCCCGGTCGTTTGGTCTCCTCGGTGACGCTGAAGGCCGCGTCCCAGCCCCAGAAGAAGAACACCGCGAGGACCATGCCCTGGGCGAAGCTGGTGCCGCTGGAGATCTCGAAGGGGTTGAACCAGGAGAGGGAGAAGGCGTGGTCGCCGGTGAGCAGGGCCCAGCCGCAGAAGCCCAGCAGCACCGCGTACTCGAAGACCAGCAGGGCGAACTGGAACCGGGTCGCGCCCCGGACACCGGTGACGGCCAGGGCCGTGAGGGCGAGCAGGATCACCAGGCCGACCGCTGTACAGACACCGGTGGACGTCGGATCGAGGGCGATGCCGGCGAGGCTGCTCAGACCGGCCTTGTTGGCGAAGAGCAGGACGACCGAGCCCATGATCGCGCTCGTGTAGGCGCAGAAGATGACCGAGCCGACCAGCGTCACCCAGCCGGTCAGGAAACCGGGCCAGGGGCCGAGGGTTCTGCCGACCCAGGTGTAGCCGTTGCCGCAGTTGGGTTCCGAACGGTTGAGCCGGGCGTAGGCGGTGGCGATGCCGAGCACCGGCAGGAACGCCAGGAGCAGCAGCGCCGGGGCCTGGAGGCCCACGACCGTCGCGATCGTGCCCATGCCGATGGCGATGCTGGTGGTGGCCGCGGTGCTGGACGCGGCGATGGCGACGCCGTCGACCACGCCGAGGGAACGGCGCAGCGCGGGACGTGCCGGCGGAGGTGCGGACGACATGAAGGGCTCCTCGGGGGACAGGGTGGGAAGAGCCGCGCGGGACTGTGATGGAACAACCGGCGTCCATATTCGGTCAACCCTGTTGACGTAAGGCGGCCCGGGGTCGTTCACTGCGGTGCACAGTCGCACGGCGAGAGGAGCCCCGGTCATGTCCACTCGTGTCCCGCAGGAGCGTCGGCGCCGGCGGCCGACCCGTTCGGGCGTCCTGCTGTCGGAGGACGTGATCGTGGAGACCGCGCTGCGCCTGATCGGGGAGCACGGCCCCGAGGCGCTGAGCGTGCGCCGCCTCGGCGCGGCGCTGGGCTGCGACCCGACCGCCCTGTACCGCTACTTCCACGGCACCGACGACCTGGTGCTCGCCATCGCCGACCGGATCATCGGCGACGCGATGGCCGGCTTCGTACCCGGAGAGGACTGGGTGGCCTCGCTGCGCGAGATGGCGACGAGGGTCCGTGCGGGATACCTCGCCCACCCCCGGGCGGCCGCCATGGCCGCACACCGGGTCACCCGGCGCCGGAACGAGATCCACGCCGTGGACACGGGGATCGGCCTCCTGCTGAACGCGGGCTTCCCACCGGCCGACGCCGCCCGGCTCTACCTGGCCTTCATCGACACCGTGCTCAGCCACGCCGCCACGGAGGCCGCGTTCCACGCCCTCCCGCGGCAACAGCGAGACGCCGACCACCGGGCATGGCGGGACGTCTACCAGGACCTGGACCCGGAGACCTATCCGTCCCTCACCGCGGTCCGCACCGAGCTGCCCGGAATGGCGGACAGCTCCTTCGCACAGGCGGTGGACCTCCTCCTGGAGGCCCTGACGGCCCGGGCCCCGGAGCGACGGCGTTCCCACCGCTGACCCGCGATGTCCGGCATCCGCTGTCGTGGGGGCTCGGCCGGGCGGACGTCTCCCGGCGCCTCACAGCTCCAGCGCGATGGAGCCCACGGCTTTCCGTGAGGCGAGACGCGCGTAGCCGGCCTCGAAGTCGGAGAGGGCGTACCTGCTGTCGATGACGGGCCGCAGGTGTCCCTCGGCTGCCAGGCGGCCGATTCCGTCGAGGCCCTTGGCGATCTCCTCGTCGGAGTCGCCGTGCACGCCGTAGCCGGTGACGACGCGTTCGCCGGCGAGGAGATCCATGATCTCGACCGTGGCCTGCCTGCCGCCGGTGAAGCCGAGGGAGACGATCGTGCCGTGCCGGCGAACGGAGCGGATCAGTTCACCGAGGCGCGGGCCGCCCACGGGGTCCAGGGCGATGTCGACGCCCCGGCCGTCGGTGAGTTCGGCGACGGCCTCGCCGAGATGCCGCGAGGAGGAGTCGATGACCGCCGGCGCACCGGCCTCGGCTGCCCGGCGGGCCTTCCGCGCCGTCGAGACCAGGGCGATGGGCCGCGCCCCGAGCGCCCGGGCCGTCTGCATCACGGCGTGGCCCACTCCGCCCGTCGCCCCGGACACCAGAGCCGTCTGCCCGTTCCGGACCCCCGCGGCCTTGGTGAGGGCCAGATAGGCGGTCAGGTAGTTGACCGTCAGGGCCGATCCCTCCGCCCAGTCGAGGGTGTCGGGCAGCTGAAGCAGACGGTCGTCCCTGACCAGGGCCCACTCCTGGAAGAGCCCGTCCACGGTGACGCCGAGATCGGAATGGCCGTAGACGGCCACCCGGGTGCCGGCGGGGAAGCGACCGCTCTCCTCGACGGTCCCCGCGCCCTCGTTGCCCAGGACGAGCGGGGCCTTCGGGAAGCCGAACTCGCCTGTCCGAACCGTGTTGGAGAGCTGGTTGATCGTCGCGGCGCGCAGCCTGACGAGCGTGCAGCCCTCGCGTGGAACCGGCTTCGGGCGTTCCTCCACGCCCATCTGAGGCGGGTTGCCGAATCGCCGCGTCACGATCGCCTTCATGATGAATCTCCAGAGAGTTGTGTGCGGATGTCCGATGAGCAGTGGTCGCTCACCGGGCGGCAGTGGTGGGCTCGGCGGCGTCGGGAACCGTCGTCGTCGTGCCTTGGTCGTGGCGGGTGAGGAGCCGGTCCAGCAGGGTGCTCGCGACAGCCGTCAGGGCGAAGGCCGCGCCGACCCAGCCGATACCGGCCAGGCCCGGGCCCGCGTCGATGACCAGGCCGGACACCCAGGGAGCGACGGCGATGCCGACGTTGAACGCGGCGATGTTCACCGCGCCGCCCAGCGTCCTGGTCTCGCCCAGGACCCCGAACACCCGGGCGTTCACCGCCGGGTTGGTCACGAAGCCACCGGCGGCGAGGAGCACCACGAGCGGGATCACCACCGAGGCGTTGTCCGCGCTCAGCGCGATGCCCGCGGCCACGATCGCGACGGTGCCCATGCCGGTCAGCAGGACCCCGAACGGCGCCCGGTCGGCCCTGCGACCGCCCACGGTCAGACCGGCCAGCGCCCCCACCCCGTACAGCCCGAGCACCACCGGCACGAACCCCTCCGAGACGCCCGTGACGTCCTGCAGGAGGGCACCGAGGTAGGAGAAGACGGCGATGGTGGCGGAGACGGTCAGCGCGGTGGTGGCGTAGGCGACCCACAGGAGCGGCACGGCCAGGGAGCGCAGCTCTCTACGCAGCCCCGGACGCGGAGTCCCGGCGTCGTGACCGCCGGGCAGGCCGAGCAGCAGCGCGATCCCGGACAGCGCGGTCAGCACGGCAACGGCCCAGAACGCGGCCTGCCAACCGGTGTGCTGGGCGAGCAGCGTGCCGCCCGGAACACCGATGATCATGGACAGGCTCAGCCCGGACACGACCACGGACATCGCCCTGCCGCGCCGGTCCGCGGCGACGAGAGAGACCGCCGCGACGGAGGCCAGCGCCCAGAACCCGGCGTACGCCATGCCTGTGACCGCCCGCATGACCAGCTGGAACGCGAAGTGCGGCACGAGCGCGGCGGCCACGTGCCCGGCGACGAACACGGTCTGGAAACCGGCCAGCGCGGCGCGGCGGGGCAGCCCGAGAGTGGCCAGCGCCAGCAGTGGCGCTCCGACGATCATGCCGACGGCGAACGCCGAGACCAGCAGCCCCGCCTCGGACAGCGGGACGTCCAGATCGTCGGCGACGGAGGGCAGCAGCCCGGAGAGCATGAACTCCGAGGTGCCCTGCGCGAACGTGCCGAACCCGAGGATGTAGACGATGAAAGGCATGGTGGGGCGAACTCCATAAGGACCGTGAGGACAGTCCGAGACGAGGGTGGGCCCGGTCCTCCGGGACCGGCCTGCCTTTCCAGGCTCACGGTCCAGCAGGCCCGGCCGGACCGCGGAACTGGCCCAGCCGAGCCTGGGTCCAGCTGGGCCACCCTGAACGGGGCGAGCGGCCCGCGCCGAGCGAATACTGGAGGGATGGAGCAGAACGCCGAACTGGGAGACTTCCTGCGCAGCAGCCGGGCGCGGCTGAGCCCGGACGACGCGGGCCTGCCTCCGGGCCATGGCGTCCGCAGGGTGCCGGGGCTGCGCCGTGAGGAGGTCGCGCACCTGGCCGGTGTGAGCACGGACTACTACACCCGCCTCGAGCAGGGCCGCCACCCCAACGTCTCCGAGGCCGTGCTGGACGCCGTCGCCCGTGCCCTGCGTCTGGACGACGACGAACGCGGCCATCTCTTCGACCTCGCCAGGCCCTCCACCACCCGCACCCGGCGCCGCCGTCCGGAGCGCGTGCAGCGCGTGCGCCCCGAGGTCCATCAGATGCTGGACCTCCTCAACGGCGTCTCACCGGCCTTCGTGGCCAACCACCGCCAGGACGTGCTGGCCGCCAACCAGCTGGCCCGCGCCCTGATCACGGACTGGGACGCGCTGCCGTACCGGGAACGCAACTTCGCCCGCTACGTCCTCCTCGCCCCCACCGCCCGCGAGCTGTACATCAACTGGGACCAGGTCGCGCAGATCGTCGTGGCCGATCTGCGCCTGGCAGCAGGGCGCCACCCCGACGACGCCCGGCTCAACGAACTCATCGGCGAAGCCGTCGTCAAGATGCCGGAGTTCGGCTCCTGGTGGGACAGCCACCGAGTGGCCCAGTGCGTCCACGGCACACAGCACTTCCAGCACCCCGTGGTCGGCGAGTTCACCCTGCACCACGAGACCCTGGCCTTCCCCGCCGATACGGGCCAGACCATGTGCGTCTACACCGCCGAACCGGGCTCCGCCTCCGCCCAGACCCTCGCCCTCCTCGCCAGCTGGAGCGCCCCCGACGCCCAGCGCAGCGACGGCACGTCACCCGCCTCCCGGACAGGAGACCCATGAGCCACGCCACCACCCCCGCCGACGCCTCACACCGCCGCACCGGCGATCACCTGCGTCTCGTCCGGCCCCAGTGGCAGGGCGCCGGTGCGGCCGTCGTCGGGGAACTCGCCCTCGAGTTCCCGCTCGGGATCGCCCGGCGCGGCTACGCGGTCGGCACCGCGGCCCTCGAAGCGGTTCTGGCGCCGCACGACGGCCCCACCGCGACCGTCCCGGTCACCATGACCGACGAGGGCCTCGCGGAACGCGACGGCGTCGAGGCCAAGGCGGCCGTGTCTGGATCGACTCGCACCCCGACACCGGCACACCGGACAGCGAGTACCACGGCTACCACGCGATGGCCGTCGCCGTCCTCACGGGCCATGGCGACCCCGACGTCCAGAAGCTGCTGCCGGCGACCGTCTCCCCGGACCGCGTCGCCCTCGTCGGCCTGCACGAGTGGACCGACGACGACTTCCCCAACGTCGAGGAGTGGGGGATCACGTCGTTCGGCCCGGACGAACTCCGCGCGTCGACCCGTCCGGTCCTCGACTGGCTCTCGGCCACCGACTGTTCACGCGTCGCCGTCCACTTCGACGTCGACACCGTCGACAGCGACGAGATCGGCCTCGGACTCGGATGCGTACCCGGTGGGCTCACCGGCGGTGAGGTGCGGCGCGTCGTCGCCGACATCGACCGGGCCGCGGACGTCGTCGGCCTCACGATCGCCGAGTTCATCCCCCGTCAGGTCATGCACCTCCAGCGGATCCTGAACGGCTTCCCCCTGCTGCACGGCAGGTGAGAGCCGTCGCGATCGGCCGTCCTCTCAGCCGGACTCCGACGGCGCCACGATGCCCGCCAACGCCGGAAGGGCGGCGCGGTGCCCGTTCCCGCAACGGGAGACGGACATCGCGCCGCCCGCTCTCACACCACCTCGGCCCGCCCCGGGCCGTCGTCCAGGAAGCCGCCCGACTGGTGCTGCCACAGCTTCGCGTAGGCCCCGTCGACCGCGAGCAACTCCTGGTGGCTGCCCTGCTCGACGATCCGGCCCCGGTCGAGGACGACGAGCTGGTCCATGGTGGCGACCGTGCTCAGCCGGTGCGCCACCACGAGCGCCGTCCGCCCCTCCATGAGCCGCCACAGCGCCTCCTGGACGAGCAGCTCGCTCTCCGAGTCCAGGGCGCTGGTCGCCTCGTCGAGCAGCAGGATCGGCGCGTCCCGCAGGATCGCCCGGGCGAGGGCGACCCGCTGGCGCTGACCCCCGGACAGCTTGATGCCGCGCTCGCCCACCATGGTGTCGAAGCCGTCCGGCAGCGCGTCGGCGAACTCGGTGACATGGGCCGCCTCGGCCGCCCGGCGGATCTCGGCGTCGGTGGCGTCCGGCCGGGCGAAGGCGATGTTGTCCCGCAGGGTGCGGTGGAACATCGCCGGGTCCTGCGGCACATAGGCGATCCGGCTGCGCAGATCGGCCTGACGCAGCCGGCTGATGTCCTGACCGCCGATCAGGATGCGTCCGGCGTCGATGTCGGTCATCCGCAACAGCAGCCGGGTGAGCGAGGTCTTGCCGCCGCCGGACCGGCCGACCAGGCCGAGCTTCGCCCCGCTCGGCACGGCCAGGTCCAGCCCGTCGAACAGTGGTCGACCGCCACGGTGTGCGAAAGTGACCTTCTCGAAGCGGACGTCGGCCGCCCGGGAGCACAGCGGCTCCGGCGACGCCGGGTCGAGTACGGTGGGCGGTGTCAGCAGCAGTTCGGTGAACTGCGCGGCCTCCGTCATCGAACTCTCCAGCCGGCGGTATATCTGGTTGAACTCGAACATGATGCGGGTCGCGTTGCCGTAATAGGCGAAGGCGACCACGATCGCCTCCACGCCGTGCGCTCCCCCGGCGAGCGTGACCGCGAGCAGCAGGCCCATCGCGTTGGTGAGTACGGACATCGGCGCGACCAGTGTGTCGATGCGCAGGTTGCCGTAGTCCCACGACCGCACGGTGAGCCGGCGCGACACCGCGACCCGGGAGCGGTGCTCGGCAGCCTCGCTCTTCTCCGCGGCGAACGCCCGTACGGTGTCCATGTTCATCAGGCTGTCGGCGACATGGCCGGAGACCCGGGCGATCGCCTCCTCACGCTGGTCGACGATCCGCTGGCGGCGCCGGATGAGCGGCGCGACCAGCACCGCCGTCAGCGCGATCGTCACCAGCAGACCGACGACGAGCAGCGGTTCGTAGCGCCACAGCACCACCGCGCCGAACGCCAGCGGCACGAAGCTCCCCACGACCTGGAACGTCACCGTGTCCACGAACTGCTCGAAACGCGAGGCGAAGCTGAGGACCCGCTTGGTCAGCGAACCGGCGAAGTTGTCGTGGAAGAACGCGGCGTCCTTGGCGAACAGCTCGTCCATCCCGAGCACGTACAGATGCTCGATGCCGAGGGCGTCGAGGCGGTTGAGGCAGTGCAGGGCGACGCGCCACAGTGCCTCCGCGAGCAGCAGGACACCGGCGAAGCCGAGAACGTACGGCAGCGCCGAGTCGACCGTGACGTCCTTGTCGCCGGCGAGGTCGCCGACGAGCTTGGCGACGATCAGCGGCGCCACGTAGTTGATTCCGATGTTGCCCAGCGCCATGAGCAGCATCGCGGGTACCGTCAGCCGGCGCAGCCGGGCCAACTCCCGTCCGTAGTAGCGAAGTGCGAGTAACACCGAGCGCTTGCCCGGCTGAACCCTGCGAGAACCAGACGTTTCCATCCCACCCCTGTGTCGTCCTGATGGCAGCCCGCCACGCGCTGACGCGGGCAGGGGCCATCGCCGCGGCGAATGTGTGGATTTCGGTCGAGTCCGGCAGTGTCCCGCGACGACGACCGCGGCGTCCAAGCCTTTTCCGGCCGGGCGGTGGTGCGCGGGGGAGCGCCAAGGGGCGTGGCGGACGGGGCGTGAACCTGACTCGGTCGGTTCAAGGGGTGAGCGTACGGCGGACGACGTACGGCAGGATGCCGCCGTGGCGGAGGTAGGTCAGCTCCTGGCGGGAGAAGATCCGCAGCCGCAGGACGGCCGTGGTGTCCGGCCCCTGCTTCCGCCGAATCCTCAGCGTGATCCGGTTGGTGCCCACGGACAGGTCGTCGAGCCCATCGAAGGACAGGTCCTCCGCACCGGTGAAGGAGAGGCCCGCACTGCTGTCGCCCTCGGCGAACTCCAGGGGCAGGACGCCCATGCCGATCAGGTTGGAGCGGTGGATGCGTTCGTACGACTCGGCCACGACCGCCCGCACCCCGAGCAGCGCCTGCGCCTTCGCCGCCCAGTCACGGCTGGAGCCGGCGCCGTAGTTGCGGCCCGCGACGACGACCAGGTCGTGGCCGGCGTCGCGGTAGGTGGCCGCCGCCTCGTACACGGGCAGGACCCGGGAGCCGTCGGCGGTGCGCGCGTGACCGCCGGGGGCCGGCTGCTCGGCGAGGAGCCGGTTGGTGACGGCGGCGTTGGTGAAGGCGCCCCGCAGCATGACCTCGTGGTTGCTGCGGCGCGTGGAGTACTGGTTGAGGTCGCGGCGGGCGACCGAGCGGTCCGCCAGCCAGTGACCCGCCGCGCCCGCGGCGGGAATCGCGCCGGCCGGGGAGATGTGGTCGGTGGTGACATCGTCCCCGAGGTGCAGCAGCACCCTGGCCCGGTCGAGCCGCAGCCGGGCGGGGGGCTGCGGGGACAGGTCCGTCAGATGCGGGGGGCGGCGGATGTAGGTGGACGCCGGGTTCCAGGGGAAGCGGGTGCCGCCGGGCGCGTCGATCTCCTGCCAGGCCGGGGTGCCCTGCCGGATGCGGGCGGCGTTGGCGCGGAACATCTCCGGGCGTACGGACTCCCTGACCCGCGCGGCCACTTCCTCCTCGGAGGGCCACAGGTCCTTGAGGTGGACGGGACTTCCGTCGGGGGCGGTGCCCAGGGGCGTGCGGTCGAAGTCGTGCAGGACCGAGCCCGCCAGGGCGTAGGCGACGACCAGGGGCGGGGAGGCCAGGTACGACAGGGAGATCAGCGGGTTGACCCGGCCGGTGAAGTTGCGGTTGCCGGACAGGACGGCGACGGGTTCCACGGTGCCGGCGGCGGCCCGCTCCTCCATCGCCGGGTGCAGCGGACCGGAGTTGCCGATACAGGTCATACAGCCGAAGCCGACGATGTGGAAGCCGGTCTTCTCCAGCGCGGGCAGCAGTCCGGCCGCCCGCAGGTACTCCTCGACGACCCGTGAGCCGGGGGAGAGGGAGGTCTTCACCCAGGGCTTGGCGGTCAGCCCGGCCGCCACCGCCCGCTCGGCGAGAAGACCCGCCTGCACCATCAGGGTGGGATTGGCCGTGTTGGTGCAGCTGGTGATGGCGGCGATGGCCACGGGGCCGTCCGGCAGCGGCTCACCGAACGCACCGGCATCGGGATCGCCTTCCGCGCCCGTGCCACGCCCGTGGCCGCGGAAGGAATCCGGTACGGCGGACAGCGGCAGCCGCTGATGGGGCAGGTGCGGCCCCGCGAGGCTGGGTTCGACCGTGCCGAGGTCGAGGTCGATCACCTGGTCGTAGCGGGGCTCGGGGAGGTCGCCGGTGCGCTTGAGGCCCTGCGCGGTGAGATAGGCGTCGACGAGCCGGACGTGCTCCTCGTCCCGGCCGCTGAGCCGGAGGTAGGCGGCGGTCTCGTCGTCGTAGGGGAAGAAGACGCAGGTAGCCCCGTACTCGGGGGCCATGTTGGAGACGGCGGCCCGTTCCGCCCAGCCCAGGGCCGTGACCCCGTCGCCGCAGAACTCGACGAACTTGTTCACCACGCCCTCGGCGCGCAGCAGTTCGGTCAGCGTCAGGGCCAGGTCGGTCGCGCCGACGCCCGGGCCCAGCCGTCCCGTCAGCCGGACGCCGACCACCTCCGGATACTGGATGGTGACGGGCTCGCCCAGCATGGCCGCCTGGCCCTCCAGACCGCCGACGCCCCAGCCGACGACCCCCAGCGCGTTGATCATCGGGGTGTGGCTGTCGGTGGCGACCAGCATGTCCGGATGCAGCCAGGGCCCGTCGCCGTCCTGAGCCTCCGCCACCCACACCACCCGGGCCAGCGCCTCCATGTTGACCTGGTGGATGATGCCGGTGCCGGGCGGGACGACCCGGAAGTGGTCCACGCTGCGCTCGGCCCATTTCACCATCGCGTACCGCTCGCCGTTGCGGCGGAAGTCGATCAGCAGGTTCCGCTCCACGGCGTCCGGGCGGCCGTACTCCTCGACGATGACGGAGTGGTCCACCGTCAGGTCGACCGGAACGGACGGTTGCAGACGGCCGGGGTCCCCGCCCAGCTCGGCGACGCTGTCGCGCATCGCGGCGAAGTCGGCCAGGGCCGGCAGACACGTGGTGTCGTGCAGCATGATGCGGTTCGGACGCACCGGCACCTCACAGGTGCCCTGCCCGGCCCGCGCCCGAGTGACCACAGCCGCCAGGGCGTCCGGAGCGCACCGGTCGACGTTCTCCAGCAGAACCCGCACCGCGTACGGCAGTGTCCGCAGCTCCGCCGGCGGCAGCAGCCGGTCCAGCGGCCGGTAGCGGTAGGCACGGCCGTCGACGGTGAGCACGGCAGGGCTGGTGCGATCGGAACTCAAGCCTGACTCCGAGTCTCTCGGTGCGACGGTGACCGCCCTCAATATTGTCTCAAGGCGCGCATTGATACAACTTGCTCGATGGTGCCGCCCCGAAGGGGCGCGGGGAACCGCGCGACCGGCCACCTCGGACCCGCGGACGGCAAACGGCCGACCGAAGCTAGGCCTCGTCGACGACCCCGGTCTTCACCGACCGCACCTTGTCCAGATGCTGATGCAGGAAGACCGACGCCTCCTCCAGGTCCCCGCCCTCCACCAGATCCAGCAGCCGCAGATGCTCCCGGGCCTGCCCGGCCAGCCGCGTCCGGTCGACCTGGTGCCGGTACTCGATCAGCCGCCGCAGCCGGTTCTGGCGCCGCACGGCATCCAGCAGGAACGGGTTCCCGGAACACCCCACGAGCATCTCGTGGAACGTCGCGTTGACCTGGAAGAGCTCAGCCCGCGGCAGCAGCAGGACGTCCCCGTGCAGCAGGGCCTCCTGCTGCTGCCGGTGCCGGCCGAAGGCCTCCGCGTCCACGGCGAAACCGGGCTCCAGCAGCGCGGCCGGTTCGACGATCATCCGGAACCGGTAGCTCTGGTCGTGTGCCTCGGCGGTGGCCATGACGTGCTGGAACTCCCAGCCCCGGCCACCCGCCTTGCGCCGCACCAGGTCCTCGGCCTCCATACGGGAGAGCACACGGTCGGCCTGACGCGAGGTCAGCCCGTAGCGGCGGCTGATGTCGGCCGAGGTGAATGAGCCGGTGAAGCGCCCGCCCACGTGGTCGTCGGCGATCTCGAAGTACGCCTTCTGCTCCACGTCCTCGCCGTCACCGAGGTCGGGCCGCGCCAGCGCGCTCGCGTCCCGCGTGAGGAAGAAGCCGCGGTTGGGGACGCGGTCGAGGATGCCGACCTCGGTGAGGAAGAGCATCGCCTTGCGCACCGGGGTGCGCGAGACCTCCAGCGCGTCCGCCGCCCATTGCTCGGTGACGTGCGCGCCTTCGGTCAGCCCACTGCGACGGAACAGGTCCACCAGTCGGGTGGCCATGGCGGTGGTCAGGTTCGGCCGTGACATCAGCCCCTGCGCTTCGTGCGTGGTCGGACGGAACGCCTCATCCTATGAACCCGGTCGCAGGGGGCCGCCTGCCGGAAACTCAGGGGGCCGTACGGGTGAACGTCACATGCGTGACTCCGCAGGGCGAGGAGGTGGCCTCGACCTCGTAGTCCTTCTCGACGCCCTCCAGCCCGTCCCAGAGGCGTACGCCGCGGCCGAGCAGGATCGGGACCACCGTGAGGTGCAGGTGGTCGATGAGCCCGGCGGCGAGGAAGTCGCGGACCACGGTGGGGCCCCCGCCGATGCGTACGTCCTGGCCGCCCGCCGCCTCGCGGGCCGTCTCGAGCGCCTCGGCGGGCGAGGTGTCGAGGAAGTGGAACGTCGTGCCGCCCTCCATCTCGATCGGCGGGCGCGTGTGACGGGTGAGGACGAAAGTGGGCGTGTGGAACGGCGGGTTCGGGCCCCACCAGCCCTTCCACTCCGGGTCGTTGTGCCATCCGGGGTAACCGAACTTCCCCGCGCCCATGATCTCGGCGCCGATCCCGGGCCCGTGGCGCCGGGCGAAGGCATCGTCGAGGCCGCCGGTCCCGCCGGGCCGGCGGATCATCTCGTGCCAGAACCGGGTGGCGAACATCCACTCGTGCAGCCTTTCGCCGGCATGACCGAACGGCGCGTCACGGCTCAGTCCCTCACCGGTGCCGAAGCCGTCGAGCGAGATGGAGAAGTTGTGCACGCGAGCGAGTGACATGGCCGGCGACTCCTGTCCTGTGCTTCTCGAGACGTCCCACGCCCATTCTTTCCAGATCCCGGCGGCCACCGCAGTGCCGGAGCGGCACGCGTCGGCCGCACGTGCCCGGTCACTCCCTGATCGCGGCGCGGACGAACGCCGGCGGATCACGACATGGGGCCGCTGTCCGGGCGCAGGGTGAAGACCTGGTCGAGGCCCACGAGTGTGAGGACACGCAGCAGGTTCGCCGGTACGCCGGCCAGGACGATGCCGGCATCGGCGGCCAGGGCGTGCTGGCGGGCGGCAAGCAGGGCGGTGATGCCGGAGGAGTCGCAGAACTCGAGGCCGGAGAGGTCGAGGACCAGGCACTGCCCCGGTGTCAGCGGAAGCCGGCCGACCTGGCCGCGCAGTTCGGGGGCCCGGGCGTGGTCCAGGTCGCCGGCCACGTGCAGAACGGGTCCGGTCTCGGCGTCGCGGTGGTGGATGGTCAGCGTCTTCATGTGGGGAAACTCGTCGCGGGGCGGACGGGGGAAGAGTCGGCCGGGACGCCGAGGGCGAGCAGGGCGGTGTCGTCGTCGAGCCCTTCGCCGAAGCTGTCCAGCAGTCCGGTGAGTGCGGTGATCACCTCGCCCGGGGCGGCGGGAGCGAGGTCGGCGCCGAAGGCGCGCAGGGCGCCCTCGCCGTACAGGTCGTCGCGGCCGGGGCCGGTGCGGGCCTCGGTGAGACCGTCCGTGTACAGCACGATGGTGTCGCCGGCGGCCAGGACGGTCTCCGCGGTGCCGATCGGTGCGTCGGGCAGCACACCGACGAGCAGGCCGCCGGGGGTGGGCAGGAACTCGGCGCGGCCGTCGGACCGCAGGACGAGCGCAGGCGGGTGACCGCCGGAGGCGAGGCGCACGACGGTGGGGCCATGGTCCCCGCCGGGCTCGACGATCCCGAAGACGCAGGTGCAGTAACGGGGATCGCCGTCGGCCGTGTACCGCTCGTGCAGTACGGCGTTCAGGGTGGCCAAGGCCGTCGCCGGCTCCGGGTCGTGGTGGGCCGCCGCCCGGAGGGTGTAGCGGGTCAGCGAGGTGAGGGAGGCGGCCTCGGGGCCCTTGCCGCACACGTCGCCGAGGAAGAACGCCCACCGGTCGCCGGCGACGGGGAACAGGTCGTAGAAGTCGCCGCCGAGCTGGTCCGGGGAGGCCGTGTGGTAGTGGACGGCAGTCTCGAGACCCGGTACGGCGGGCAGCGAGTCCGGCACCAGGGACCGCTGCAGCACGGCCAGCGCGTCGGCCAGCCGCGCCCGGTCGGACTCGGCCTGCCGCCGGGCCTCGTCCGCCTCGGCGTGGGCCCGCTCGGCTTCCTTGCGCCGGCGCAGGAGCTCCGCTTCGTAGGAGCGGCGGTCGGAGGCGTCGAAGACGGTGACCCGGATCAGCAGGGGTTCGCCCCCGGTGCCGTACTTGACCACGGCCGAGACCAGCACCGGAAGCCGGCCGCCGCCCTGGCGCCTCAGGTCCAGGGCGATACCGCGCAGCTCGCCCTGCATACGCAGCAGGGGCGCGAAGTGCGTCTCGTGGTACAGCTTCCCGCCGATGGTGAGCAGCTCCGCGAAGCGCTTGCGGCCCACCACGGCCTCGCGTTCCAGGCCCAGCCAGTCCAGCAATGTGGTGTTGATCTTGGCTATGGTGCCGTCCATCATCGTGGACAGGTAACCGCACGGCGCCGACTCGTACAGATCCTCCGCGCTGTCCTCCAGCAGCGCGGTGAACGCCGCGTCCGTGCCCGCCTCGTCTCCGGTCCCGGCAGGCTCCGGCGCGCCGTTCGCACGGCACATCACTTCAGGGACTCCAGGAAGCCGAGGATCTCCGCGGCGGTGGCCTCCGGGGCGCTCAGCTGCGGGCAGTGCCCGGTGGCGTCGAGGGTGACCAGGCGGGAGGAGGGAATCGTCGTGTGCACATAGGCGCCGACCTCACGGGGCGCGATGGCGTCCTGCTCGCACTCCAGCACGAGGGTCGGCACGGACACGCCCTTGAGGTCCTCGCGGCTGTCGGTCAGGAAGGTCGTACGGGCGAAGACACGCGCGATGTCGGGGTCGGTGGCGCAGAAGCTGTTCGTCAGTTCCTGGCCCAGCTCCGGACGCTCCGGGTTGCCCATGATCACCGGGGCCATCGCGGACGACCAGCCCAGGTAGTTCGCCTCCAGGGAGTCCAGCAGCTCGTCGATGTCCTCGGTGCTGAACCCGCCGCGGTATCCCTCGTCGTCGAGGTAGCGGGGCGAGGGCGTCACCATCACCAGCGCCGCGATCCGCTCCGGCGCGGCCCGCGCCGCCAGCACCCCGACCATGGCGCTGACCGAGTGCCCCACGAACACCGCCTGACGGAGGTCCACCTCCGCGCAGACGTCGACGACATCGGCCGCGTAGCCGTGCAGCGAGGAGTACCGCTCCTCGCTCCAGGCCGACAGGTCCGACCCGCCGGAACCCACGTAGTCGAAGAGCACCACCCGGTACCGCTCCGCCAGAACCGGCACCACCAGGCGCCACATGTTCTGGTCGCAGCCGAAGCCATGTGCCAGGACCAGCACCGGCGCGTCGTCGCGGCCGATGACGTTCACATTGTTCCTGCGGCGGACGTCCATGCGGCCATGCTCCCACCTCGGCCGGCGCGGTTCGTCGGCGGGCCGGGCAGCGGAGGGTCGGCACCGCGGGGCGAGGAAGGCCGCTCCGTCGCAGCTCAGCCGCCCGAGCTCTCCCGCACGACGAGCCGGTGCCCGGCCACATGGTCGCCGGGCGGCGCGGTGTCCGGGGCGTCGATCCGGGCCAGCAGCTGGGCGACGGCGGCCCGGGCGATCTCCTGCTTGTCCGGGGCGACGGTCGTGAGGGTGGGGACGCTGAAACGGGACGCCTCGATGTCGTCGAAACCGGCCACGTCGAGATCGCCCGGCACGGAGCGGCCCAGCTCGTGCAGGGCCCGCAGTGCGCCCAGGGCGAGATGGTCGTTGAGGCACAGCAGCGCGTCCGGACGGGGGCCGCTCTCCATCAGCGCGGCGGCGGCCCGCGCGCCGTCCTGCCAGTGATAGGCGTCCACCCGCACCACCAGGCCGGGCTCGAAGGGCAGGCCCGCCGCTTCGAGGGCCTCGCGGTAGCCGTCGGTGCGCAGCCGGTCGGTGCCCTGGCGGCCGTGCAGGGCACCGCCGACCACCGCGATGCGCCGGCGGCCCCGGGACAGGAGATGCTCGGTGGCCTCGCGCGCCGCGCGCACGTTGTCGATGCCGACATGGTCGGTGCCGCCCTCGGCGGAGCGCTCGCCGAGCAGGACCACGGGCAGGCGCCGGTCGCGGACGGCGAGATCACGCGGCTGCAGGGAGAGCGGACTCAGGATGACGCCGTCGGAGAACTGCGCGTCGAAGCCGTGCAGCGCCGCCAGTTCCCGTTCGCGCACCGCCCCGGTCTGGTGCAGCAGGACGGTGTGCCCGCGCCGGTCCGCCTCGGCCATGACGTGCTTGGCCAGCTCGGCGAAGTAGGCGACGTCCAGCTCCGGGACCGCCAGGGTGATCATGCCGGTGCGGCCCTGGCGCAGTTGCCGCCCGGCGATGTTGACGCGGTAGCCCAGGGCCTCGATGGCCTCCTGGACGGCGGCACGGGTCCGCTCCGACACATGCTCGAAGTTGTTGATCACGTTGGAGACGGTCTTGGGGGAGACGCCGGCGTACTCCGCCACGTCCTTGATCCTGGGTCTGGCCGCCACGCTGTCCCGTCCTTCCGACTGCCGAGATCGTACCCACCGCGCCCAGGCGCCGTCCGACGGGTTTACATCGATGTAAACCCATGGTGCCATGGGCACCGACCGGCACCAGAGACACCCGGCACCAGAGACACCCGGCACCAGAGACACCCGGCACACGCGACACGAGGAGCCCCATGGCCGTGCCCCGCCCCGAACATCCGAGGCCACAGTTCGTCCGGGACGCCTGGCTGAACCTCAACGGCACGTGGCAGTTCGAGATCGACCGGTCGGACACCGGCCTGGAACGCGGACTGGCGGCGCGCGAACTCACCGGCACGATCGTCGTCCCGTTCTGCCCCGAGTCGGAGCTCTCCGGCGTCGGGGACACGGACTTCATGGAAGCGGTCTGGTACCGGCGGACCGTGACCGTACCCGCGGAGTGGGCCGGTGCCCGGGTGCTGCTGCACTTCGGGGCCGTGGACCACGACACCACCGTCTGGGCCGGCGGCCGTGAGGTCGCCCGGCACCGCGGCGGCTTCACACCGTTCACCGCCGACCTCGGCGAAGTCGCCGTCCCCGGTGGGGAACTGACCATCGTCGTCCGGGCCCGGGACAGCCGTCACGGCGTCCAGGCGCGCGGCAAGCAGGCGAACTGGTACGCCAACTCCCACTGCCACTACACCCGGACGACCGGAATCTGGCAGACCGTGTGGCTGGAGCCGGTCCCGCGCACCGTCGCCCTCCGCAGACCCCGCATCACGCCCGACCTCGCCTCCGGCTCCTTCTTCCTGGAACTCCCGCTCTCCGCCAACGCGCCCGGCCACCGCGTCCGTGCCACGCTCGCCGACGGCCACGGGGACCTCGCCACCGCCGAGGCGCGCGCCGACCTCGACCTGTGCCCTCGGCTCGTCCTGCCCGTGCCCACCGGCCGGCTGCGCGTCTGGTCACCCCGGGACCCGCACCTGTACGACCTGACCCTGGAGGTCCTCGACGCGTCCGGCACGGTCGTCGACACGGCGCGCTCCTACGCCGGCCTGCGCTCGGTCGCCGTCCACGGCAAGCGGCTGCTGCTGAACGGCGAGCCCGTCTTCCAGCGGCTCGTCCTCGACCAGGGCTACTACCCGGACGGCCTGATGACCGCCCCGACCGACGCCGACCTCGTCCGGGACATCGAACTGGGCCTGCGCGCGGGCTTCAACGGCGCCCGTCTGCACCAGAAGGTCTTCGAGGAGCGCTACCTCCACCACGCCGACCGGCTCGGCTACCTGGTCTGGGGCGAGTTCGGCGACTGGGGCTGCGAGACCGGCGTGCGCGACGACAACCAGCGCCCCGACGCCTCCTACGTCACCCAGTGGCTGGAGGCCCTGGAGCGCGACCACTCCCACCCCTCGATCGTCGGCTGGTGCCCGCTGAACGAGACGTACCAGCCGCTGCACGACCGCATCACCCGGCTCGACGACGTCACCCGGGCGATGTTCCTGGCCACCAAGCAGGCCGACCCCACCCGCCCGGTGATCGACGCCTCCGGCTACGCCCACCGGGTGCCGGAGACCGATGTGTACGACTCCCACTGCTACGAGCAGGACCCCGACGTCTTCGCCACGACGATGGACGGGCTGGCGCAGGACCGGCCGCACGTCAACCGGGCGCCGGACGGACGGACCTGGTCGGTGCCCTACCGTGGACAGCCCTACTTCTGCAGCGAGTTCGGCGGCATCTGGTGGGACCCGGAGGCGGCGGCCGGCTCGGCGGGCGACGACCAGGACTCCTCATGGGGCTACGGACAACGGCCGGGCAGCGCCGAGGAGTTCGTGGCCCGCTTCACCGGCCTGACCGGCGTACTGCTCGACGACCCGGACATGTTCGGCTACTGCTACACCCAGCTCACCGACGTCTTCCAGGAACGCAACGGCGTCTACCGCTTCGACCGCTCCGAGAAGGTCGACACCACGCTCCTGCGCGACGCCCAGACCCGCCCGGCCGCTTTCGAGGCCGCCCCGCGTCGTCGGTGATGACAACGATGCAAGGAGAACCGCTCATGCGCTTACGATCCCGAGCTTCACTGTTCGCCGTCCTCCTGGCCCTGCTGCTCGGACTCACCGCCGTCCCGTCGGCGGCCGGCGGCGCCGAGGGGACGAAGGCCGCCGCCGCGGGCACCTTCCGCAACCCTCTCAATCCCGGCCCCGACCCCTACGTCTCGTACTGGAAGGGCAACTACCACCTCACCACCACCCAGGGCGACAGCATCCGCATGTGGCGCTCGCCCTCGCTGAGCACACTGCTCACCTCGGACCCGGTGACCGTGTGGAAGGACACCGACGGCTCCCGCAACCGCAACATCTGGGCGCCGGAGTTCTACCGCTTCGGCGACCGCTGGTACCTCTACTACACGGCCGACGACGGGGTCGACGAACACCACCGGCTGTACGTCCTGGAGTCCGAGCGCGACGACCCGGCGGGCCCGTACCGCTTCAAGGCGAGGCTCACCCCGCCCAACCACGCCGACAAGTACGCGATCGACCCCGGCGTGTTCCGGCACGACGGCCGCCTCTACCTGGCCTACGCCGGGCTCAACCAGTACCAGCACAACGGCCTCAACATCGCCCCGATGTCCAACCCCTGGACCGTCTCCGGTGACGCCGTCCCCCTCGACGCCGCCGGCGGCTGCCCCGAGGTGCGCGAAGGGCCGGAGTTCCTCCACCGCAACGGCCGTACCTGGATGACGTACTCGACCTGCGACACCGGCAAGCCGGACTACCAGGTCTGGATGATGTCCCTGCGCGACGGCGCCGACCCGCTCGTGCCCGGCAACTGGAAGCAGCACTCCGGGCCGGTCTTCTCCCGCGCCGACGACCGAGGCGTCTACGGCCCCGGCCACCATGCCTTCTTCCGCTCGCCCGACGGCACCGAGGACTGGATCGTCTACCACGCCAAGACGACCTCGACGAACACCTACACGGACCGCACCACCCGCGCCCAGAAGATCACCTGGAACGCGGACGGCAGCCCGGACCTCGGCCGGCCGCTCGCCCTCGGCGCCACCCAGGACCTGCCCTCGGGCGACCCCGGGTCCGGCACGTACTGGATCAACGACGACGGCCGCTCCAGCGGCGCCGGAAGCGTGGCCTACGCGGGCGACTGGAACTCCGGCACCGGCTGCGCCACCCAGTGCTTCTGGGGCGACGACCACTGGAGTGACCGGGCCGGCAACACGGCCACCTTCACCTTCACCGGGACCCGTATCGCCCTGCTGTCCGTCCGCGACACCGGCAACGGCATCGCCGGGATCAGCGTCGACGGCGGAGCCGAACAGCGCGTCGACTTCCATGGCGCGATCCGCACCGGCGAGAAGCTGCAGTACGTCAGCCCCAAGCTGCCGTACGGGCGGCACGCCCTGCGGATCCGGGTCACCGGGGAACACAACGCCCAGTCCCGGGGCGCGTTCGTGAGCGTGGACCGTGCGGAGGTGTACACGAACTGACGAACGGCCGCGGAGGGCCGGGGAGGCGGGTCAGCCCAGGTAGAGCGGGAGTTTCGAGGCCGGCTCGCCGAGTTCGGCCCGCTCCGCCTCCGTGGGTGCCCGTCTCCCGGTGCCCACCAGCAGCGCGTCCCGGTCGTGGAACGACGCGGGGAACGCGCTGCCCGCGATCCGCTCCAGCAGTTCACGGGAGCGGGTGAGCCCCTCCGCCGGAGGCTGCTCCGCGTCCGGGAGGTGCGCGATCAGGTCGAGGTGGTGCAGCGTCCACTCCAGGACATACGCCGAGAGGTAGTCCGCCACGGTGAGGACCTCGTCGCGGGTGCCGACCCGGCCGGCGGGGTCGGCGAGCCGGGCGGCGCGGCCTGCGGCGGAACCGACGTCGTCCAGGTGGAACGTGAGCAGTCGAGGATCCTCGTACGCGGCCGCGAGCCGGACGGTCAGCGCGTCGAGCGGGTCGTCACCGGTCGGTGGCGTGTCGGCGAGCTCCCAGTAGGTCACCGCGTCACGGGTCGGTTCCCGGTCGGAGGGGGTGGCGAGGGTGATCAGGACGTCCTGGGCGTCGATGACGAGATGGCACACCAGGTCCCGCACCAGCCAGCCCGTACAGCCGGACGGCCGGGCGAAGTCCTCGTCGGCCAGGTCCGCGACCGCCGCGCGCAATGCCGTCCAGGAACGTGAGAAGAGATCCACCTCGGCACCGTAGTGGGGTGCGTCGTGGGCGGACAAACGCTTTCGGGCGGTCGGTACGCCCTTGTGCCAACTCCCGAACCGAGCCCTTGAGTTCATCGGCGCAGGACTCTGGCGGCCTTGAGAACTCCTGGGCTACCGTCGGTAACACCCCTGGTTGCCACAGGGGCCTCTCCCGACCCCTGCGCACCTCCTCCGGAAGGCGGCCCATGGAACACCCGTCAGAACCCGCCGCGTTCACCCGCCGCCGTGCCCTGACCGTGGCGGGCGGTGTGCTCGCCGGTGCCGCGCTCGCGCAGTCGGCGTTCCCGGCCTTCGCGGCAGGCGCCGGATCGTCGGACGCGGACGCCATCGTCGTCGGTCACGGCCTCGCCGGACTCGTCGCCACCGCCGAACTGGCCGCCGCCGGGCGCAAGGTGCTGCTGCTCGACCAGGAGCCGGAGGCCAGTCTGGGCGGGCAGGCCTTCTGGTCCTTCGGCGGGCTGTTCTTCGTCGATTCCCCCGAGCAGCGGCTCATGGGCATCAAGGACTCGCGGGAACTGGCCTGGCAGGACTGGCTGGGCACGGCCGGCTTCGACCGTGGCATCACCGACCCGTCGGGCCAGGACCACTGGGCCCACAAATGGGCCGAGGCGTACGTGGACTTCGCCTCGGGGGAGAAGCACTCCTGGCTCGCGGGGCTCGGCATGCAGTGGTTCCCGATCGTCGGCTGGGCCGAGCGCGGCGGCGGACTCGCGGACGGGCACGGTAACTCCGTACCCCGCTTCCATGTCACCTGGGGCACCGGGCCCGCCGTGGTCGAGCCCTTCGAGAAGAAGGTGCGCGCGGCCGTCGACGACGGCAAGGTGACCTTCAGGTTCCGCCACCGCGTGGACGACCTCGTCGTCACGAACGGTGCCGTCACCGGTGTACGCGGAAAGGTCCTGGAGCCCAGCAGCGCGGCACGCGGCAAGCCCAGCTCCCGCAAGGTCGTCGGCGACTTCGAACTGAACGCCCCCGTCGTGATCGTCACCTCGGGCGGCATCGGCGCCAACCACGACCTCGTCCGGCAGAACTGGCCCGCGCGCCTCGGCACACCCCCGAAGTCCATGATCACGGGAGTGCCCGCGCACGTGGACGGGCGGATGCTCGCGATCACCGAGAAGGCGGGCGGACGGATCGTCAACCCCGACCGCATGTGGCACTACACCGAGGGCCTGAAGAACTACGACCCGATCTGGCCCGACCACGGCATCCGCATCCTGCCAGGCCCGTCCTCCATGTGGTTCGACGCCACGGGCAAGCGCTTCTCCAGCCCCGACATCCCGGGCTACGACACCCTCCACACGCTCAAGTCGATCACCGACACCGGCTACGACTACTCCTGGTTCGTCACGACCCAGAAGATCATCGCCAAGGAGTTCGCGCTCTCCGGCTCCGAGCAGAACCCGGACCTCACCGAGAAGAACGTCTGGAAGCTGCTGTCGCGCATCTGGCAGACCCCCGAGCCGATCGAGCGGTTCAAGGAGAAGGGCGAGGACTTCGTCGTCGCCAAGACCCTGCCCGAACTGGTCGCAGGCATGAACAAACTGACGGGGGACGACCTCATCGACCTGGCCCGCCTGCAACGGCAGATCGAGGCCCGCGACCGCGAGATCGCCAACCCGTACACCAAGGACGCCCAGGTCATGGGCATCCGCAACGCCCTCGCCTACCCCGGCGACACCCTCAGCCGCACCGCCTCCGCCCACCGGATCCTGGACACGTCCGCAGGACCGCTGATCGCCGTACGCCTCAACATCCTCACCCGCAAGACACTGGGCGGCCTCCAGACCGACCTCTCCGGCCGCGTCCTGAACGCCTCCGGCAAGCCGATCACCGGGCTGTACGCGGCCGGCGAGGTCGCCGGCTTCGGCGGCGGCGGCGTCCACGGCTACCGCTCCCTCGAAGGCACCTTCCTGGGCGGCTGCCTGTTCTCGGGCCGCGCGGCGGGCCGGGCGGCGGCGGCCGCGACGGCGACCTGACCCCACCGGAGGCGGGCCATGCCAGCCCGCCCCCGGCCCAGAGCGTCAGGCGAGTCCGGGCCGCTCCCCGGCCAGCTCGGCCCGGACGCTCCGGGCCGCTGTCACCAGGTTCTCCAGGGACGCGCGGGTCTCGGGCCAGCCGCGGGTCTTCAGGCCGCAGTCGGGGTTGACCCACAGCCGTTCGGCGGGGATGGCCTTCAGGCCGGTGCGCAGCAGGTCGGCCGCCTCCTGCGCACCGGGAACGCGCGGGGAGTGGATGTCGTAGACACCCGGCCCCGCCTCTCGCGGATAGCCGTGCGAGGCGAGTTCGCGGGCGACCTGCATATGGGAGCGGGCGGCCTCCAGGCTGATGACGTCCGCGTCGAGGTCGTCGATGGCCTGCACGATGTCGCCGAACTCGGCGTAGCACATGTGGGTGTGGATCTGTGTGTCCGGCCGCACGCCGGCCGTGCTGAGCCGGAAGGCCTCCGTGGCCCACGCCAGATACGCCGGCCGGTCGGCGGCACGCAGCGGCAGCGTCTCGCGCAGGGCGGGCTCGTCGACCTGGATGACCGACGTCCCTGCCTCCTCCAGGTCCCTCACCTCCTCGCGCAGGGCGAGAGCGACCTGACGGGCCGTCTCGGCACGCGGCTGGTCGTCGCGGACGAAGGACCAGGCGAGCATGGTGACCGGGCCGGTGAGCATGCCCTTGACCGGACGGTCCGTGAGGGACTGCGCGTACCTCGTCCAGCGCACGGTCATCGGCTCGGGCCGCGAGATGTCGCCGGCCAGGATCGGCGGGCGGACGTAGCGGGTGCCGTAGGACTGGACCCAGCCGTGCTGCGTGGCGAGGTAGCCGGTGAGCTGCTCCGCGAAGTACTGGACCATGTCGTTGCGTTCGGCCTCGCCGTGCACCAGGACATCCAGACCGGCCTTCTCCTGGAAGGAGATCACCTCCTGGATCTCGGCCTTGATGCGCTCCTCGTAACCGGCCGTGTCGATCCGGCCCGCGCGCAGGTCCGCCCGGGCGGTACGCACCTCACCGGTCTGCGGGAAGGAGCCGATCGTGGTGGTCGGCAGCAGGGGCAGACCGAGCCGGGCGCGCTGCGCGGCGGTCCGCTCGTCGTACGGCAGCGAGCGGCGGGCGTCCGCATCGGACACCGCGGCCGTGCGGGCGCGGACGGCCGGGTCACGGGTGATCGGGGAGTTGGCCCGGGAGGACAGGTCCGCCCGGTTCGCGGCGAGCTGCGCGCCGATCGTGTCCGTGCCCTGCGCGAGACCGCGCGCGAGGGTCACGATCTCGGCGGTCTTCTGCCGCGCGAAGGCGAGCCAGCGCAGCACCTGCGGCTCGATGTCCCGCTCCGCCGCCGTGTCCAGCGGCACATGCAGCAGGGAGCAGGAGGCCGAGACGTCCACCCGGTCGGCGAGGCCCAGGAGCGTGCCGAGCCGGGAGAGCGAGGCCGCCAGGTCGTTGATCCAGATGTTGCGCCCGTCGACGACACCGGCGACCAGCCGCTTGCCCGGCAGACCGCCCACCGCGGCCAGATCGTCCAGGTTGGCCGCCGCCGACTCCGTGAAGTCCAGCGCGAGCCCCTCGACCGGCGCCTTCGCCAGCACCGGCAGGGCGTTCCCGAGCCGGTCGAAGTACGAGGCGACCAGCAGCTTCGACCGGTCGGTGAGGGCTCCGAGGTCGCGATAGGCACGCTCGGCGGCGTTCAGCTCGGCCGGGGTCCGGTCCTGGACCAGGGCAGGCTCGTCCAGCTGGACCCACTCGGCGCCCGCCGCGCGCAGGTCGGCGAGGACCTCGGCGTACACGGGCAGCAGCCGGTCCAGGAGCGTGAGCGGCTCGAAGTCCGCTGGCACCCCCGGGGCGGGCTTGGCCAGGAGCAGATACGTGACAGGGCCGACGAGGACGGGACGCGCGGTGTGGCCGAGCGCCAGCGCCTCGCGCAGCTCGGCGACCTGCTTCGCCGAGTCGGCGGTGAAGACCGTGTCCGGACCCAGCTCGGGCACCAGATAGTGGTAGTTCGTGTCGAACCACTTCGTCATCTCCAGCGGCGCCACGTCCTGCGTGCCACGCGCCATGGCGAAGTAGCCGTCCAGGGCGTCCGCCTCGACGGCGTCCCGGTGGCGGCCGGGGATCGCGCCGACCATGACGGTGGTGTCCAGGACGTGGTCGTAGAACGAGAAGTCGCCCGTCGGGACCTCGTCGATGCCGGCGTCGGCCAGCTGCCGCCAGTTCGTGGCGCGGAGTTCGGTGGCGGTGGCCCGGAGGGCGTCTGCGGTGACGCGGCCCTTCCAGTAGCCCTCGATCGCCTTCTTCAGTTCCCGGTTCTGTCCCTGGCGGGGGTAGCCGTACACGGTGGACCGTGCTGCCGCGGCTGCGGGCTTGGTGGTCACGGAGATCTCCTTCGCGAGACGAATCCCTGAGATCCCGGCGACGGGACGAGAGCGCGAAGGGGTGACGAACCGGACGGAGACGACCTCGCGCGGCACAGCGCGGTCGTCCGCCTGGTAGGTACGCCGACCCGCCCTCGAGGTCACCGGAATGTCCGCGCACGTATCGTCCGCACGCGGGCAGTTGGCAGGTCTTCGGACTCGCGGGCACGTCTCACCATGTGAGAACACCTACTGGCCGTCGCTTCCCGGGCCCTTCGTGGGCCCAGTGCGTATGACGGCGGTCGTTCCCGCTCACCGCTGCGGGGCAGTCCCGGATTCCCACCGGGTTCCCTCTTGCGACGCATCCCGCCTGGCGGACGGGGCGAACCAGCTGCACCGCCAGCCTATACACGACAAGGCCGCTGAAGCGACCCTCAGCCGCCGCTCACCGGCCGCCCCGCCGCCAGCGCGGCCAGCTCCTCGGGAGTGCGCGGGCCGGGCGCCGACCCGGTCAACAGCCCCTGCGCGCGCAGGAGGTCCGCGGCGGCGGCGCCCCACGGCAACCGCAGCCCCGCCTGCCGGAGGAGATCGGTCCGGGCCAGTGCCGTCGGCGCGGGAGCGAGGTGCACACCGTCCGGGGTGAGGAGCGCCGCGTGGTCGGCCCAGCGCAGGGCGAGATCGACGTCGTGGGTGGCCATCACCACCGTGGTGCCGTTCGCACGCAGCCCGTCGAGCGTGCTGAGGAGCCGTTCCTGGCCGTCGGGGTCGAGCCCGGCCGTCGGCTCGTCGAGGACCAGGACCCGGGGCCGCATGGCGACCGCGCCGGCGATCGCGGTCCGCTTGCGCTGCCCGTAGGAGAGCAGATGGGTGGGCCGGTCGGCCAGGCCGCTGATGTCCAGGGCGGCGAGTGCCTCCGCCACCCGCGCCCGTACCTCCGTGTCGGACAGCCCGAGGTTGAGCGGCCCGAACGACACGTCCTGCTCCACGGACGCCGCGAACAACTGGTCGTCCGGGTCCTGCACCACCAGCTGGACGGTCGTCCGCAGCCGGGTCAGGCCCTTGCGGTCGTACGTCACCGGCTGCCCGTCGACCGTCAACCGCCCCTCGTGCGGCCGCAGCCCGCCGCTGAGCAGCCGCATCAGGGTGGTCTTGCCGCTGCCGTTGCGGCCGAGCAGCGCGAGGGCCCGCCCCTCGCGGATGTCGAAGTCGAGGCCGCTGAGCACGGCCGGGCCGTCCTCGTAGGCGAAGGACGCGCCCCGCAGGGCGACGAGGGCGGGCTCGCTCATGCCGGCGGCCTTTCCAGTACGAAGGTGAGGACGGCCAGCGCCGCGAGGAGCGCGCAGCTGGCGGCCGTGAAGCGGACGGAGACGCGGGCCTCGGGCACCAGGACCCGCAGGGTCCCGTCGTAGCCGCGCCCCGCGAGGCCGGCCTGGAGACGGGCCGCCCGGTCGAAGGCCCGGACGAACGCGGTGGCGCCGAGTCCGCCCAGCGAACGCCAGGCGGCGGCCCGCGTGGTGTGCCCGAGCCGGGCGGCCTGCGCGTCGCGGATCCGGCGCACGGAGTCCAGCAGCAGAAAGCTCATGCGGTACGTCACGAGCGCGACATCGACGACCGGCGCCGGGACGCCCGCCCGGACCAGGCGGGGCAGCAGGTCGGACATGGGCGTGGTGAAGGCGAACAGCAGCACCCCCAGGGAGGCCGCCGAGGTGCGCAGCAGCAACTCCCCGGCCCGCAGCGGCCCGTCGTCCGCGAAGGAGACGAAGCCCCCCGGCCCGCCGACCTGGACGAGCAGCGTGAGAGCGCCGGTCACGCAGAAGCCCAGCGGCACGCGGTAGGCCCGCCACAGCCGCCGGCCGGGCACCCCGGCCGGCCCCAGCAGCAGGGACACGGCCGTCACGAGCACGAGAGCCGCGCCCGGCCAGGGCGGCAGGGAGATGGCCAGCACGGTGAGTCCGAGACCGAGCACGGCCTTGTCCACGGGATGGCGGCGGCGCCAGCGACTGCTGTGCGCCGCCGCGTCGATCGGCAGCACGCGGCTCAGGCCCTCTCGGCCGCCGGCTCCTCGGCGTCCCGCTCCCGAGCCTGCTGCTCACCCTGGCGCCGGCCCCGGCGCAGACCGAAGTAGTAGGCGAGGACACCGGCGCCGATCGCCGCCTGGAGGGCGAACAGCGCCGACTCGATCTCACCCGACGGCGGCTCGTACAGCGGCGAGAACCAGGGCTCGTAGTCCGGGTCGATCTCGGTGATCGCCGTCTCCGCCTGGGCGTCGGCGCCCGCGAACGGCTCCTCCTTGTGGTCGCCGAGGCCGAGCGCGAGCGGCAGTACGGCGAGCGCGGCCACCGCGAGCAGCAGCAGGAGGTTGATCTTCGTGTTCTTCTTCATCGGGCCGCCGCCTCGGTCTCGGTCACGGACTGCTTCTTGGCGAGGAGCACACCCAGCCGGGTCAGTTCGCCCTTGCTGGACTGCACCAGCAGCCGCATCACGAGCACCGTCAGCAGCCCCTCGCTCACCGCGAGCGGGATCTGGGTGACGGCGAAGATGGTGCCGAACTTGCCGAGCGCGCCCACGAACCCGCTGCCCGGGTCGGGGAAGGCCAGTGCCAGCTGCACGCTGGTGACGCAGTACGTGGACAGGTCGGCGAAGAACGCCCCGAAGAAGACCGCGACCATCAGCGGCACGTCGTACCGCCGCAGCAGCTTGTACACGGCGTATCCGGCCCAGGGCCCGACGATCGCCATGGAGAAGACGTTGGCGCCCAGCGTGGTCAGACCGCCGTGGGCGAGCAGCAGCGCCTGGAAGAGCAGGGTGATGGTGCCCAGCACCGCCATGATGGGTGGCCGGAAAAGGATGGCTCCCAGACCCGTTCCGGTGGGGTGGGAGCAACTGCCGGTGACCGACGGCAGTTTCAGGGCGGACAGAACGAACGTGAAGGCACCGGAGGCACCGAGGAGCAGGGTGCTCTCGGGGTGCTCGCGCACCTCACGGGTGAGCGACCGGACTCCGTGGACGACGAACGGGGCCGACGCGACGCCCCAGGCGACCGCGTGTGCGGGTGGCAGAAAACCCTCGGCTATGTGCATGGCTCAGCAGACCCTCTCCAGCACCTCGTGGATGGTTGACGTGCCTTGGCCGGTCTCCTGGCTGACGGGTACCACCGCCCGTGCTCCGCCTTCCCGGGGCAAGGGCTCTGGCGCCACATTCCCGTCGTCCGCCCGGAGGGCGGGAATGTGGCGCCAGAGCCCTAGGACCCAGTGGCTGCCCGTGTGGGCTGGAGCCGGACTTCCCGATTCACAGTGGCGAGGGCCGCACCGGCATCACACCGGATTTCCCGTTCACCAAGGCGTGGTGACAGTAATGCCGAGATAAGGACGATGACAAGCCACCCGAGGGGGCGCGCGAGGGGGCGTCCGCTCGCACACCGGCGCAGGGCCGCTCAGTCGTCGCCCCCGGCGTCATCGTCGTCCCCGTCCTCCCAGGTCTGACGGGGCTTCTCCTGCTGGGGTTTGTCCGCCTTTCGCGGTGGGGCGGCCGTCTCCTGCGCCGGAGTCGTGGGGCTGGGCTTCACTTCGACGGGGGTCGGGGGAGGAGACGCGGTGGTGGACGGGGTGATATCGGCCACTGTGCCGGCGGCCGGCGCGGTGGCGGCCGGATCCGTGTCCTCCGCCGGAGCTGAGGAGAGGGGCGAGGCGGAGTCCGCGGACGGTGTGGCGGCCGGGCTGCTCGCGGACGGGGACGCGTCGGGTTCCGTGCCCTCCGTCGCGGTGTCGTCGGGCGAGAACCACAGCATGCCGGCGAGCATCGCGGCGGCGAAGAGTGTCGCCGCGGCGACCGTCGCGGCCGCTCTGCGCCGGTTGTCGTCGCCGCCCCGGGGTGCGGCGCGACGCGAACGGCCGGCCTGGGGTGTGCGGCCGGTGCGCAGCCCGGGGGCGCCGGGCAGCGCGTAGGTGGCCGGGTTGCGGGTCTCGGTGGCTGGATACGGCCCGGGCGTGGCGGACGTCACCGGGGGCGCGGCCTCCGGCAGCGGCTCGGGCCGCCCTCGCCAGGCGCCACCGGCGAACCACTCGGCGGTCTGCTGTGCGGTGGGCCGGTCCTCGGGCTGCTTGGCGAGCAGGCCGAGCAGGTAGTTCTCGAAGGCCGGCGGGAGTCCGGCGACACCGAGCTCGCGGGGCGGTACGGGCGCGGAGTCGAGGTGCTGGTGCAGGAGCGCGACGGCGGTGTCCGCCTGGAACGGTGGCCGTCCGCTGAGGAGCTGGTAGAGCAGACACCCCAGGGAGTACATGTCGGAGGCGGGACCGGCGGGCTGGCCCAGGGCGCGTTCGGGTGCGAGGTAGAGGCCGGTGCCGACGATCTGGCCGGTAGCGGTGAGCGCGGCGCCGGGGTCGTCCAGGAAGCGGGCGATGCCGAAGTCGCCGATTTTCAAGGTGCCGTGGGTGTCCAGCAGGAGGTTGGCGGGCTTGATGTCACGGTGGACGATGCCCTGCGCGTGCGCGGCGGCGAGCCCTGCGGCGGCCTGTGCGGCGAGATCGGCCACCCGCTCGGCGGGCAGCGCGCCGGAGGCGGCCAGCACCCCGGCGAGGCTGTCGCCCTCGACCAGTTCCATCACCAGGTACAGCCGGTTGTCGTACTCGCCGAAGTCCAGGACACCGACCAGATGGGGGTGGTTGAGACGCCCGGCGGTCTGGGCCTCCAGACGGAACCGGGAGGCCGCCGTGACATCGGTGTCCTGGGGCAGCAGCAGCTTGACGGCCACCGCTCTGGCGAGCGTCTCGTCGTACGCGCGCCAGACCTCTCCCATTCCACCGCGCCCGATCTCAACATCCAGCCGGTAGCGGCCCGCTAGCAGCACTCGTCCTCGTCTCATGCAGGGGGGAAGGTACGTCGCCGCATGCCGAACTCCCCGTTTTGACGCGGGGGTTGGTGGGGAACGTCGCAGCCGACCCAGGATACTGGCGCCGCGTGACCCATGATCTCCGCAGCGGGGGAGAGAGACGGTACGGTCCCGGAAATCCAGGAGCGGAGGAGTCACCCGGCGGGGTGACGGTGCGGTGCGCGCGGTTGCCGGGGGTGTCCTGCGCGAGCCTCGGGGCGCCGGGGGTCGTCTTCTGGTGCCTGTGCGTGCCGGGTCAGGCAGTCTCGTCCGTCTCCTCCGGCCGCTCCTCCCGGCGCGGCAGCAGAGCCACCGTCAGGGCCGGGACGGCCGCGAGAACCAGCCAGGGTACGGCGGGCGGGAGGCCGAGGTCGAGCAGGGAGCCGGTGGCCGCGCTGCCGGCCAGGACGATCAGGCCGGAGACGGAGGACAGCGCGCCCATGTAGAGGCCGATCCGGCCCTCCTCGGCGAGGTCGGGCACCCAGGCGCGGGCGGCGGGCACCACCAGCATCTGGCCCACGGTGAGCAGTACGACGAAACCCGCGGCGGGCAGCAGCCCGGCGGCACCCGTCCAGCCGACGGGGCGCGCCGCGGCCACCACCGTGAAACCGGCCGCGATCAGCAGCAGTCCGGCTGTCATGGAGCGGCGCAGGTCCAGCCGGTCGCCCGCCCAGCGGGTCACCGGCAGCTGAGTGAAGACCACCAGCACCGAGGACAGGGCGAACAGCCAGGACAGCGGCGCCTGGGAGCCCGCCGCGCGCTGCACCTCGTCCGGCAGGGCCAGATACAGCTGGTTGTAGGCGAGCAGGTACGAGCCGTACGCCCCGCACAGGGCCAGGAAGCGGCGGTTGCGCAGCAGCACGCGCGCCCCGCCCCGCTCCCGGATACGGACCCGGCCCGGGATGTGCTGCGGCATCAGCCACAGATGCCCGGCCAGGACCAGCACGAAGACCGCCGCACCGGCGAGGCACGCGGTGCGGAAGTCGACGGCGAGCAGCAACGCGCCGAGCAGCGGCCCGACGAAGGCCCCGGCCTGGCCCGCGACGCTGAACAGGGCCAGGAGCCGGGTGCGCGAGCCGCGTCCCTCCTCCTCCCAGACCACCGCCTGGCGGGCCACCTCGGACTCCACGGCGGGCGAGAACAGCGCGGCGGCGAAACCGATCACCAACACGGCGCCGATCACGGCCCCGCTCGCCTCCGCGTACCCGAGCCACGCGAACCCCGCGATCCGCAGCACACAGCCGGCCAGCACGACCGGCCGCACCCCGAACCGGTCGACGAGCCAGCCGCCGACCACGAACAGGCCCTGCTGGCTGAAGGTGCGCAGCCCGAGCACGAAGCCGACCAGCCAGCCCGCCATGCCGATCGCGGTGCCGAGGTGCTCGGCGAGGAACGGCAGTACGGCGTAGAAACCCACGTTGAAGGCGAGCTGGGTCAGGATCAGCAGCCGCAGCAGCGGCGTCAGCTCCTTCCAGAGCCGCCAGGTGCTCTCGCGCGGGGTCTTGGGCGCACGGGCGGACCGGCGGGCCGGCACGCGGGAGACGGGGTCGGTCATCGTTCTTCCGCCGGTGAGGTGGACACAGAGGTGGACACGGGGGCCAGGGGGGCGTCAGGACTGTTCCGCTGCGGGGGCAGGGCCCGCTCCCCGGACGGCCCGGCCGGGCCCTCGGGCCGCCTGCGCCGCCCGGGCAGCCGTACGCCGCCTGCGGCTGTCACCGCGAGCGCCCCCAGCAGGGCGAGTACGGCGGCGGGGAAGAGGACGGCCCACGGGGCGCGTTCGGCGTACGGCTGGTTCTCGGCGAGCAGCAGGCCCCACTCGGGGGACGGCGGCTGGGCGCCCAGGCCGAGGAAGCCGAGCGCGGCGAGGCTCAGCGCGATGCCGGGCAGCCGGAGCAGGGCGTGCTTGGCCACCGGCGACAGCACGGCGGGCAGCATCTCGTGCCAGAGCAGATACCAGCGGCCGGCGCCCAGCGCGCGGGTCGCGGCCAGGTGTGTGGTGGCGCGCTCCTGCCGCAGCAGCGAGGAGGTGTGGGCGGCCAGCGGGGACCAGGCCACGATGCCCACGGCGAACGCGGGCGTCCAGGGCCCGCTCCCCGCGACACCGGCGACGAGAAGTCCCGCCAGGACGGGGGGCACGGCGCTGACGGTGTCGACCAGCGGCCCGGACAGTCTCGGCAGCAGCCCCAGCAGCAGTCCCACGACGAGGGCGGCTGCGCTCACCGCGAGGGCGATGCCGAGGGTCGTCAGAGCGCCGTGGGAGACCCGGGCGAGGACGTCCCGGCCGAGCGCGTCCGTCCCGAACGGGTGTGCCAGGGAGGGGGCCCGCAGCCGGGCGAGGGTGTCCAGGGCGAGCGCGTCGCGGGGCAGCCCGAACCCGATGACGGCGGCGAGCAGCGCCCCGTAGAGCAAGGGCAGGGCGCGGCGCTCGGACGGGCCGGCGCGGTGCAGGGAGTGCAGCGCGCCGTCGCGCAGCGCGGGACCGATGAGCAGCCGGGCCGACAGCCGGGCGAGGGCCCCGGCGACGGCCGCGACCAGGACGAGGGCGAGGGTGCCGGTCTGCAGGACCGGCAGGTCCTGGGCGAGGGCGGCCTGGAGGGTGAGCCGGCCCAGGCCCGGGATGTCGAAGATCTGCTCGACGGCGACCGAGCCGCCGGTCAGGCCGACCACGAACAGGCCCAGATTGGGCAGCAGCCCGGGCACGCAGCGGCGCACCGCCTGCCGTGCCACGGACTTCGGCGGGACACCGCGTGCCGCGGCGGCCAGCGCCCACGGCTCGGCGAAGGCGCCGGGCAGCAGGTCGTCCAGCATCCGTCCGAGGATCGCCCCGGCGGGCAGACCGAGGGCCAGCGACGGCAGCACCATCCACTGCGGCCCGTACCAGCCGAGAGCGGGCAGCCAGCCCAGTTGGACGCCGATCACCGAGGCCAGCACGGAGGCGACGAGGAACTCGGGCAGCGCGGCCAGTACGGCCGAGGCCGTGCCGCCGGGGCGGCGTGCGGCGAGCCGCCCCCGCGAGCCGAGCCGGAGTGTGCGGGCGCACACGGCCGCGACCGTGCCCGCCGCGACGACGAGAGCCCCGGACATCAGCAGCAGCGAGGCGCCGAGCGACTGTACGACACCGGGCAGCACCTGGCCGCCGGACACCCATGACGTGCCCGCGTCCCCGTGCGGCAGCCCGCCCAGCCAGCGGCCCAGCAGCATCAGCGGGCCGTCGTCCAGGCCGAGTTGGTCGCGGATGGCGCGCAGTGTCTCGGGCGTCGGGTCGCGGTCGGCCGAGCGGGCCTTGAGCACCGTCAGGGCCGGGTCGGTGCGTGACAGCCAGGGCAGCAGGCCGATCGCGCCCACCAGGGCGGCCATGAGCACGGCCCGCCACAGCAGTGTCGGGGCGCCGCCCCGTGCGAGGGCGCGCAGGGCGGTGAGGCCCTTGGTCAGGGGTGAGTGCGAGGTGTTCAGTGTCGTTCCCGTGGTGCTCAGGCGAAGGGAATCTCGAAGTGCACCACGCCGCTGCCGCCGCCGGGCACTTCCTCCCGCTCGTCGCACACCACCTTGCCCAGGGTCCGCCACAGGCCCATCGCGCCGGGCGAGTGCGGAAATGTGTGCAGATAGACGGACCGGTAACCTCCGTCGGCCCGGGCGAAGTCGACCAGGCCCGCCACCAGCCTCCGGGCCAGTCCGCGCCGCCGGTGCGCGGGGCTGACGTACAGCCGCCGCAGTTGTGCGGTCTCGCCCGAGGGGTACCGCTCGGCGAGCCAGCGCGGGTTCGGCGGATGCGCCGGCCCGCGCGCGTCCAGCGCCCCGGTGGCCGCCACCGTCCCGTCCCGCTCGTCCACGGCCACCAGGAGGGTGTGCCGCGGCGGTTCGACGTAGAAGGGCACCGGGTCGATGATGTCGGCGTGCCAGCGCGGCACATAGCCGGTGTCGAAGTCGCGGTACACGGCGTCCAGCATCACCACCCGCGCCCCGTCGATGTCCGCAGGCGTGGCTTCCCTGATGCTGTAGTCATGCATTTGCGCATCATATGCAAATCACATGAACGCTCATTCGGGGGCCGCGGATGTGATGCCGGCGGCCGCAGCTGTGGTGCCGGGGGCCGCGGATGTGATCTGGCTCAGCACGCACTGCCAGCGCCCGTCCCGCTTCACGAACACGTCCGTCGTCCACTCGTCGGCGTCGTAGCGCTCTCCCCGGTAGTGGGCCGTGTTGGTGACCCGTCCGGTGACCACCGCCGTGTCGCCGTAGACGCGGACCCTGGGCCGGGTCCTGAGGCCCATCGCGGAGTGGGTGAGCTCCCCGGACCGGACGACGGAGAGGAACCTCTCCTTCGGATCGATCCCCGACTCGGAGACGATCACCCACTCGTCCGCCATGAAGCCCGCGATGCGTACGGGGTCGTTGGCGACGATCGCCGCCGCCCAGTCCCGCGCCAGATCGGTGAACGCGCGGACGGTGTCCTCGCCGGGTTCCTGAGCCGCCGCTTCGGGACCTTGGTTCATGTCGCGACCGTAACGCGTCAAGGCCGCGATCCGGGGTGTTCAGCAGTCCGGGTGACCTCGCGCGTCCCGGGCGTCGCCGAGGGAAAAGGATGCGGTCGTCGTTGCACGGCCGTCCGCCCGTCGACCGAAAGTGATCACCCGTGTCCCTGACCGCTCCCGCCCACTCCACCGTCGGCACCGCGCTGCAGTCCCAGAGCCCGGTCGACATCCGTCCGCAGGCCATCGACGTCTCGGCCCTGCCACCCCTGCGCCTGCGCCATCCGGCCCGGCTCACCATGCGTCTGCGCTTCGAGCGTCCGAAGCGGCACCGGCCCGACTGCGCCCGGGCCGAGGAGGGATCGGTGAAGGCCGAGCCGCCGCGCGGGCAGGACTGCCTGATGAGCGTCGGCGACGCCACCTACCACCTGGAGGACATCCACTGGCACACGCCGTCCGAGCACACCGTCGGCGGGGTGGCCTTCCCGGTGGAACAGCACCTGAAGTACGCACGGACGATCGGGGAGAGGGACGAGGACGGGGAGAGGGACGAGGACGGTGCCGGGGCCGGGACCGCGGCCGGTGCGAAGGAGTACGCGGTGCTCGCCGTGTTCATCCACCCGGGCGACGCCAACCGCTCCCTGGACCGGCTGCTGGAGTCCGCCCTCCGGAGCGAAGACCCCTGGGACGTCCCGGACGTGGCGATCGACACCCTGCTGCCGCCCTGCACCGAGTCGTACCGCTACCTCGGCTCCACCACGACCTGCCCCTACACCACCGGCGTGCGCTGGACCGTCCTGACCCATCCGGTCCAGGCGTCCGCCGCCGCGCTGGAGCACTACCGGAGCCTCTTCCCCGAGGGCAACGCCCGCGAGGTACAGCCGCTCGGGAAGCGGCGGATCGCCGGGGACATCCATCGCTGGTGGTGACTCCGCCCCCGGCACCAGGGCCGCCCCCGGCACCCGCTCACCGGGCGGCGGGGCGGTTCAGCCCTGGGCCGGGGTGAGCACCACGAAGTCCGCGTTCGCCGGGTCGAGGCAGACGGCCAGACGGCCGACGCCCTCAGCGTCCTCGGGGCCCATCTGTACGCTGCCGCCGTTCTCCCTGACCTTGGCCACCGCGGCGTCGCAGTCGTCGACGGCGAAGACCGGGTGCCAGTACGGCCGCCCGTTCGCCAGTGACAGGTCCGTCCTGCCGACCTCCATGAGACCGCCGTGCATCCGCTCCTCGGGCAGTCCGGCGGGGGTGATGAGGGTGTACGTACCCCCATCACCCGGCAGCGGCATGTCACTGAACCGCCAGTCGAAGAGTCCGCCGTAGAACTCCTTCGCGGCCGCCGCGTCGCTCGTGTACAGCTCGGTCCAGGACAGCGAGCCCGGCTCGTCGACCAGATCGAGGCCCTTGGTCGTCCCCGGCTGCCAGACGGCGAACTGTCCTCCCTGCGGGTCGGTGTACTGCGCCATCCGGCCCCATTCCTCGAGGTCCATCGGCGCGACGCGCACACTGCCGCCCGACTGCTCCACGGCCTTCGTCGTGGCGTCGGCGTCGGCGACGCTGAAGTAGAGCATCCAGGCCGAGCGCGCGCCCTCCTCGGTCAGCTTGCCGAGCCCGGCGACGATCTTGCCGTCCTTCCGGAACATCCCGCCCTCGAAGTCCTCGCTCTCGCCCATGGACTCGAAGTCCCACCCGAGCACGGCGCCGTAGAAGGCAGCGGCGGTCCGGACGTCCGGAGCGCCGAGGTCGAGCCAACAGGGGGAACCGGGGGCGAACTCGGTGGTGATCATGGCGATGCTTCCCTTCCGCAGGTCCTGTGTGCCCAGCGTGACACCGGGCACTGACAAGCGCCCGTCGGCCGCTCTCCGACGGGGGACCTCCGGTCGGCCGTGGAATCATCGGGGTTGTCGGCCGGTCGGGTGGTCGCGGAGTTCGGTGCGGTGAGGGTGGTGGCGGGCGTGGTGGTCGGCTGGGAGTGGGACGACACGTTGTTCTCGGGGACCGCCGCGTACTACGAGCGCGGACGGCTGCCGTACGCCGCCGGGCTGGCGGACGCGCTCGCGGAGGAACTTCCGCTCGACGGGGAGGGGCGTCTCCTCGACGTGGGCTGCGGGCCCGGGACCATCGCCCTGAGTCTCGCGCATCTGTTCGGCGAAATCGTCGGGGTGGACCCCGACAGCGGGATGATCGCCGAGGCCCGGCGCGGGGCCGCCGACCGGGGAGTGGGCGCCAGGACCCGGTGGGTGCGGGCGCGGGCCGAGGCCCTGCCCGCGGGGCTCGGGCTCGGCACGTTCGCCGTCGCCACCTTCGGCCAGTCCTTCCACTGGATGGACCGCGACCTGGTGGCCGCGACCGTCCGGGACATGCTCCTGCCCGGCGGGGCGCTGGTGCACATCGCGGACCTGAAGACGGAGCCCCGGACCGTCGACGGCATGCCCCACCCCGCGATCCCCTACGCGGGGGTGGACGCACTGGTGAAGCGGTACCTGGGGCCCGTGCGACGAGCGGGCCGCGGGGTGCTGGCGCAGGGGACACCGGGTGGGGAGGACGAGGTCTTCGTCCGGGCGGGCTTCTCCGGTCCCCGGCGTCTCGTGGTGCCCGGCGGGCAGTTGCTGGTGCGGAGCTTCGACGATGTCGTCGCCTGGGTGTTCTCCATGTCGTTCTCGGCTCCGCATCTCTTCGAAGGGCGCCGGGACGACTTCGAGGCGGACCTGCGGCTGCTGCTGCGCGAGGCCTCGCCCTCGGGCCGGTTCTCCGAACGGGCACCGAGCACGGAGGTCTTCGTGTGGCGGAACGGCCCGGCCGTCTGAGCGGGTTGCCGCGTCAGTGGACGGACATACCGCCGTCGACGTAGACCGACTGCCCGGTGACGTAGGCGGACGCCGGGCTCGCCAGGAAGACGGCCGCGCCCGCGAAGTCCTCGGCCAGGCCGTTCCGCCCGATCAGCGTGCGGTCGGCGAGGGCGGCCACCTTCTCCGGGTCCGACGACAGGCGCTTGTTGAGGGCTGTCATGACGAAGCCCGGCACCAGGACGTTGCAGGTGACGCCGCGCGGTGACCATGCCTCGGCCTGGGAACGTGCCAGCGACTCAAGGCCGCCCTTCGAGGCGCCGTACGCGCCGCTCTGCACGAACGCCCGGTGCGCCTGCTGCGAGCTGATGTGCAGGATGCGCCCGAACCCGCGCTCCGCCATGCCCGGGCCGAAGCGCTGCCCCAGCAGGAAGGGCGCCTCCAGGTTGACGGCCATCGTGAGGTCCCAGACGTCCTCGGTGAGTTCGTCCATCGGCGGACGCAGATTGATCCCGGCGCTGTTGACGAGAATGTCGGGCTCCCCGAACGCCTCGACCGCCCGCTCGGCGGCCATCCGCACACCCTCACGCGTGCTCAGGTCGGCGCTGACCCACGCGGCGCGGCAGCCCTGAGCCGTCAGCTCCTCGACCGTCGCGGTGAGCCCGGCCTCCCCGCGGGCCACGACCACCACGCTCGCGCCGGCGCGAGCGAGTGCCCCGGTGATGGCGCGACCGATGCCGGAACTCCCGCCGGTGACCACCGCGACGCGGCCGTCCAGGGAGAACAACTCGGAGAGATACGCCTGTGCCGACCGGGTCGCCTGTGTCGTCATGATCCGACACTGTATGCGGATCGATCACGGGGGGAGCACGCGGCTGCCGCATACTGGCACGTCATGGACCACACCCCGCACCACCCCGAAGGGCACCCGCGCGGGACGGCGTCCTGGGCGACCGCCGTGAAGGCGACACTGCACTGTCTGACGGGCTGTGCGATCGGCGAGATCCTCGGCATGGTGATCGGCACCGCGCTCGGGTGGGGCGATGTGCCCACCATGGTGCTGGCGATCGGGCTCGCCTTCCTCTTCGGCTACTCGTTCACCCTGTTCGCGGTCCTGCGGGCCGGCCTCGGCCTCAAGGCCGCGATCAGGGTCGCGCTGGCCGCGGACACGGTCTCGATCGCGGTGATGGAACTCGTCGACAACGCGATCATCGCGCTCACCCCGGGCGCGTTGGAGGCCCATCTCACGGACGGACTGTTCTGGTCCGCGCTGCTGGGCGGTTTCGCGGTGGCCTTCCTGATCACGGCACCGGTCAACAAGTGGATGATCGGCCGGGGCAAGGGCCATGCCGTCGTCCACGGACACCACTGACTCGATGTCACCGGTGGTGCGACGCAAGGGAACCACGCGACGCAACGGGCCGTTGCCCCCGCATGACGCATACCGTGTGGCAGGTCACCGTCGGAATACTGGGGACCGCGTCGGCCCTTTTCCTCGCCGATCGCGCGCTGTTGTGGGTGGAGGCCCGGGGCTGGATCTACTGGCGCAAGCGAAAGGGCCTGTCGGCCATAGGGGCCGACTTCCTGCAAGAGGGAGACCCCGCGGCGCAGGCGGCCAGGCGGGCCATGGAGCAGGAGAGGGTGCGCAAGAACGTGAGACCGGCGGAAGGGGATCCGTTCCGCGTGGACCTCGATGCCGGAGTGGTGCACATCAGGCCCCGGCGGCCTGAGGAGACGCCATGAGCGGGTTGCTCCCCCTTCTGGTCATCGCGGGTCTGGGCGCCCCGCCAGGGTCGCCGGGTGCCGCCATGGGGCTCTGGGCCCGCGGGAGCCGACCGCGCCGCCGTCGTGGGGTGCGGGGCAGGGGAGTCAACCGGCCTTGAGCAGTCGTACGTGTCCGGCGGGGAGTTTCGGCCACCAGTGGTGGTAGCGGCGGTAGGGCTCGGTGTCGCGGTCGGTCAGCAGACGTGTCAGTGAGGCGGCTTCCTCCGCGAGGCCGTCCCATGTGGTGGGCGGCAGGTCGTGGAACGCCGTGGCCTCGATGCCGCCGTCGATCGCGCGCCACACGCCGGCGACCCGGCCGTCGACCAGCAGGGTGGGCAGTACGTCACCGTTCACGCGGATCACCAGGCGGCGGTAGTCCGGGGGGATCACGCGGCTGCGGTCGGCGTGGGCCAGCAGGACGCTGTCCCACATGGCCATGAGGCGCGGCGGCGCCGGAGTGTCCGCCGGTGGGCGCGGGGCGTCCGGTACGTCGTACAGGACCGTCCCGTCCGGTCCGCGCAGTTGCTCCACCGCGCCGGACAGGGCGAGCAGCGTCTGCCGTATCGGCTGCCGCGGCAGCATGGCGAACTGGGCCACGTCCGCCACCGAGGCCGGCCCGAAGCCCCGCAGATAGCGCAGCACGAGCTGCCCGAGTGCGTCCGCCGCCGACTCCCGGCCCGTCGGCACGGGGCCGGTCCGCGCCGCGGCGAACGACGCCCGGGTGCCGAACGACCAGGGCCCGCCGGTCGGGAGGTGGAGCAGGGGCGCGTACCCCTTGAGCCCCCACCACGCGCCGGCCTTCTTGTCCGCGCCGACCCGTTCCTCCAGCCACGCCTGGAGCTCCGCGGCCGTCCGCGGCCGGTCGGCGAAGTCCAGCAGCTCCGGGACGAGCGCCTCGCCGTCGGCCGGTGTGAGCCCCGCGGCGGCGAAGCGGTGGCCCAGCCGTGAGGCGTACAGCATCTGCTGCGTCGCCTCACGGAACACCTGGTAGTCGTCCGCGTGGACCGCGTGCAGCGTGATGCGCATCAGGGTCGCCTTGACCACGTCGCGCCGCGCGAAGGCGTCGTCCAGCCCGGCCGGGGAGAAGCCGGCCAGCCGGTTCCACAGCGCCACATACGGCGAAGCGGCATGCTGCGCCTGGAGCGCCACCACACGCCGCACGGCCTCCCCGGCCTCCATCACCTCCCTGCCCAGCAGCAACTGACGGCCGAGGGTCGCCCGGTTGAGTTCCTGCGCGGTGATGTCCACGCCGGGGATTCTGCCGTGGCCCGGCCGGAGGCATCGATTCCTGGAAAGTGGCCTGGATCACATGTCGCCGATTGAGTGCCGGAACGGGGGGATGTCCGTACCCATGGGTGCAGGAGCGGGGCCGGATGCGAAGATGAGGCGCCATGACAGCTGGGTGGTGTGCTCGCACGACACGGGCCGCGGTGTTCGCGGCCGTCTGTGTCGTGCTCGCCGCCCTGGGGCACGTCATGATGTCCGGCGACCACGTCCCCCTGTCGACGCTGTTGGCCGGCTGGGCCGTGACGGGTGTCGCGGGTTGGTGCTTGGCGGGCCGCGAGCGCGGGCTCCGGCTGGTCGTCGCCGTCGCCGTGGTCGTCCAGACCGGACTGCACTCGGTGTTCTCGCTCGTACCGTCACCGGCCGCCGGGGCGGCGGGTGGCACGGACTCCATGGACATGGCCTCCACGGGGCATGGCATGGGAGCCATGAGCCATGGCATGGGATCCATGGGGCATGACATGGGCTCCATGTCTCATCACATGGGGCATACGGGACATGTCCCGGGCGGTGACTCGTCCCTCGGCATGCTCGCCGCCCACCTGCTGGCCGCGCTGCTGTGCGGACTGTGGCTGGGCCACGGCGAGCGGGCCGTCTTCCGTCTGCTGCGCGCCGTGGGGAGCAGGCTGGCCGCGCCGCTGCGGCTCCTGTTCGCCCTGCCCACGCCGCCGCCCCCACCCGTGCGTGTCCGGCGCCGGCCCTCGGACCGCGCGCCGCGCCTTCTCCTTCTCGTCCACGCGATCACCTCTCGAGGACCGCCCGCGGGGGCCGCTGCCGCCTGACGGCAGCCGGCGCTCCCGGGGCGGCATTCCGCGTGCCCCGGTCTCGGTCCCGCTGTCCGTACGTCACGCCGTACGGACGCGGCCGTATCCCCGCTCACCGGGTCGCACGCGTGTTCGCGTGGTCCCGGGATTCCGAGAAGGACACCAGGTGATCACTCCTGCCCTGCCCCTTTCGCACGAGAGAAATCCGTCGTCCGACGAGTCGATAACCGCCTGGGCGCTGGCCGCGCGCGGCGGCGACTCCGCGGCCGTCGACCACTTCGTGCGCGCCCTGCACCGTGACGTCATCCGCTACGTCGCCCATCTGTGCGCGGATCCGCAGGCCGTGGACGATCTGGCGCAGGACACGTTCCTGCGGGCGCTCGGCAGTCTGCACCGGTTCGAGGGCCGTTCCTCGGCACGTGTCTGGCTGCTGGCCATCGCCCGGCGTGCGGTGGCGGACAGCCTCCGGTACTCCGCCGTGCGCCCCCGCCCGGCCGATCTGCAGGACTGGGAACTGGCGGTCGAGCTCGCCCAGCCGCGCGGTCTGCCCGGCTTCGACGACGGCGTGGCACTGCTCGAGCTGCTGGACGGACTGCCTGAGGAGCGGCGCGAGGCGTTCGTCCTCACCCAGCTGCTCGGTCTGCCCTACGCGGAGGCCGCCGCGCTGAGCGACTGCCCGGTCGGCACGGTCCGCTCCCGGGTGGCCCGTGCCCGGGCGACGCTCATGGCCCTGCTGGCCGAGGCCGAGGAACCGGCGGCGGCGTCACCCGCCCTCGTCGCGGCCTGACTCAGCGCAGTTCCAGCGGCAGGCTGCTCAGGCCGTTGAGGAAGTTGGAGTAGATCGGCCGGACAGGGCCGGTCCGCTCCAACTCCGTGACGAGTTCGCGCAGCCCGGAGAGGACGGCGGCGATCTCGGCGCGGGCGAGGAAGGCGCCCAGGCAGAAGTGCGGGCCGTAGGCGAACGTGAGGTGCTTGTTGGGGGAGCGGTTCAGGTCCAGTGCGTCCGGGGTGTCGAAGACCAGCTCGTCGCGGTTGGCGGAGGCGTTCCAGACGGTGACGATGTCGCCCGCGCGGACGGGGAGGCCGGCGATCTCCGTGTCGGCGGTGGCGGTGCGCCCGGAGTGCAGCGCGGGCGTGGTCCAGCGCAGCATCTCCTCCACCGCCCGGTCGAGGCCCGCGTCGCCGTCCTTGAGCGCGCGCCACTGGTCCGGGTGCTCCAGCAGCGCCAGCACGGCTCCGATCATGGACAGCCGTGCGGTCTCGTCGCCGCCGAGGATCAGGCTGTAGCAGTTCAGCATGATCTCGTCGTCGTCCAGCAGGGCGCCGTCCACCTGGCTCGTCGTCAGCAGACCGATGACGTCGGAGTGGCCGGTGCCCCGGCGTTCGCGGGCCAGGTCGGCGAAGTAGAGCAGGATCTCGTTCTTGGCGATCCAGGCGTCGGCCGCCGTGGCGTCCGCGTGCTCCGAACCCAGCGCCGACGAGGTGAGGCTCAGGACGTGGTCCCGGTCTCGGTCGGGCACCCCGAGCAGGTCGCAGATCGCGCCCAGCGGGATGCCCGCGGCCACGTCGGCGGCGAAGTCGCAGCCGCCCCGCTCCAGGGCCTGCCGCAGCAGCCGGTCCACGGTGCGGCGCACGCTGTCCACGATCGGGGCGAGCGCCTTCGGCGAGAAGGCCCGCAGCAGCACCTTGCGCAGGTCGGCGTGGCGCGGGCCGTCGGTGATGGCGAGCATCCGCCCGGCCGCCGAGTCGCCGCCCGCGAGGAGCGTCTCCAGCACATTGCCGCCCTGCGAGGTGAACCGGGCGCTGTCCCGGTACACGGACGTCACGTCCGCGTGCCGGGACACCACCCAGAAGCCGGGCGCAGCGCCGGCCGCCGGGTTCCACCGCAGCGGCTCGTGCTCCCTCAAGTGGCGCCACACGCCGGTGAGATCGGCCTCGGCGTGCAGTTTCGGATCGGCCAGGTCGAGGCCGTCCAGTTCCTCCGGCGCGATCCTGCGGCGCGTGGTCATACGTGCCCCTTCTCCGTGCTCCGTGTTCCTGCCTCGGTGTTCCTGTGCGCCGCTACTCGCCCATGGCCTCGACGAGGCTCCTGGGCCGCAGGTCGGTCCAGTGCTCGTCGACGTGGTCCAGGCAGGACTGCCGGCTCTCCGGGCCGTGCGCGACCGTCCAGCCCGCGGGGACCTCCGCGAAGGCGGGCCACAGGGAGTGCTGACCCTCGTCGTTCACCAGGACGAGGTGCTGGAGGGTGTCGTCGTCGAAGGGGTTGGTCATCGGGCGTTCCTCTCGGGGGTGGGGTCGAGCAGGCCGGCCGTGATCGGGCCGACGAGGGCGAGTGGCTCCGGCCGCGTCATGGCGGCGTGCGTGCAGGGCACGTCGTGGTTGTCGATGCGCCCGGTCACGTACGGCTGCCAGGAGCGGTGGCTGTACCGGGACGCGTCGGGGTCCTGTGCCGCGGTGAAGAACAGCACGTCACCGCGGTACGGACGGGGAGCGAACTCCGTGATCAGCCGCCGGTTGTTGGTGGTCACCCGGACCAGGGCGAGGAGTTCGGTGTCGGTCAGGGTGGCGGCCATGTCGGGGACACCGCGGGCCAGGCGCAGGAAGTCCGCCTCGCTCAGGCGGGTCGACGGCACGTCACGCCCCAGGACCGTCAGCAGGTTGCGCAACGCAGCCTGCCGGTCGTCCGGCACGCGCTTCCTCGCGCCGCGCTGCTCCGGGTAGGAGTCGAGCAGCGCCAGCAGACCGACCTCCTCGCCGGCCTCCTGGAAGGCCGTGCCGAGCGCGTGGGCGACCAGGCCGCCCATGGACCAGCCGAGCAGGTGGTACGGACCGTGCGGTTGGACGTGGCGGATCCGTGCCGCGTAGTCCGCGACCAGGTCGTCGAATCCGGTCGCCAGGCCGCGGCCGGTGAGCAGGCCGCGGGACTGCAGGCCGTAGACCGGCCGGTCCGCGTCCAGGTGCCGGGACAGGCCGGCGAAGCCCCAGCTCATGCCCGAGACGGGGTGGACGCAGAACAGCGGCTCCCGCGCCCCGCGCCTGCGCAACGGCAGCAGCGGGTCCCCGGAAGCGGAACTGTCCGCCGGCCGGGCCTGATCGGCCTCCGACCGCCCGGGCGCGGCACTCCTGCGCATGGCGACGTCCCGTGCGTCGGACTCGGACAGCACATCCGTGGAGCGGGCACGGCGGCTCCCCGGGCGTGTCCCGGCCGGCGCTTCCCCCGCTGCGGCGTCGACCACCAGGGCGTGGGTGGGCGCGGGAGCCGGGTCCGGGGTCGGGGCCGTAGCCGTTGCCGATTCCGGAGTCGGGGCCAGCGCCGTTGTCGGAGTCGGAGTCGGGGGCAGGGCCGGGGCGGTGGTGGTGGGCCGTAGTCGGTCGGGGGTGCGCTCCGCGCCGACCGTGCCCAGGCGCCGGGCCAGTTGCGCGACGGTGGGCGCGTCGAAGAGCACCCGTACCGGCAGGTCCGCGGCGCACACCGACCGGATCCGTGACATCAGCCGCGTGGCCAGCAGGGAGTGGCCGCCCAGCTCGAAGAAGTCGTCGTGCACCCCGACCCCGGGCAGTCCCAGCACCTCGGCGAACAGCCCGCACAGGATCTCCTCCCGCTCCGTGCCCGGCGCCCCGCTGTCCGGCGCGGAGCCGCCCGGCGCGGGCAGCGCGGCCCGGTCGAGCTTGCCGCTGGCGGTGTACGGCAGGGCGTCCAGGAGCACGATCGCCGCCGGCACCATGTACCCGGGCAGCGCGGCGGCGGTGTGCTCGCGCAGCACCGCCGGGTCGGCCCCGCCGTCCCCGGCCGGTACGGCGTACGCCACCAGCCGTGGATCGCCCGGCTGGTCCTGCCGGACGACGGCCGCGGCCCGGGCGACCGAGGGATGCCGGACGAGGACGGACTCGATCTCGCCCGGCTCGATACGGAAGCCCCTGATCTTCACCTGGTGGTCGGCCCGGCCGGCGAAGTCCAGCCGCCCGTCCCGCCGCCACCGGACCAGGTCGCCCGTGCGGTACATCCGCGCGCCCGCCCGGCCCCAGGGATCGGCGACGAAACGCTGTGCCGTCAGGTCCGGCCCGCCGGCGTACCCACGGGCCACGCCGCCGCCCGCCAGATACAGCTCGCCCACGGCCCCTTCCGGTACGGGCTGGAGGGTCTGGTCGAGGACGTAGGCGCGGGCGCCGGCGATCGGTGCACCGATGGGCGGCGCCCCGGACCGGGTGTCGCCGGCGTGTCCGGCGGTGGTGTATCCGGCGGTGGCGTACACCGTCGTCTCGGTCGGGCCGTAGAAGTTGGCGATCCGCGCGCCGGGGAAGGCCTTCTGGAGGTCGGTGACGAGCTGATCGGACACGGCCTCACCGCACAGCGCGACGGTGTGCGGAGTCACGGGCGGCGGCCCGACGGCGAGCACCGTCGCCAGCACCGAGGGCACCCCGCTGACCAGCCCGACGTCCCAGCTCTCGCGCTTCTCCCCGACGAGGGCGAGCAGGTTCTCCACGATCTCGATCCGCCCGCCGCACAGCAGCGCCGGGAAGATCTCGAAGACCGACACGTCGAAGTTGAGCGAGGTGGAGAACAGCACCTTGGCCAGTCCCTCGGGCCCGAACTCGGCGTGCGCCCACTCCACCAGTTCCACCACACCGCGGTGGGTGACGGCGACGCCCTTGGGCCGGCCGGTCGAGCCCGAGGTGTAGATGACGTAGGCGGTCTGCTCCGGGTCGCGCCGGGGCGCGGGCCGTCCGGCCGGCGGTTCGCCAAGGCCGGTCGGCAGCAGGAGGGGAGTGCTGTCGGGCAGCGCGGAGGCGGTGTCCGTGGTGGCGAGGACGACGGTCGGCTGCGTGTCTCCGATGATGTAGGCCAGCCGCTCCCTCGGGTACGAGGGGTCCAGCGGCACATAGGCGGCCCCGGTCTTCAGGACGGCTACGAGGGCCACCACCAGGTCGGCGGTGCGGGGCAGGGCGATGCCGACCGTGCGCTCCGGGCCGGCACCGCGCTCGGCGAGCAGACAGGCCAGGCGCTCGGCGCGGGCGTCGAGTTCGCGGTAGGTGAGCGTGGCGCCCCGGTCCAGCAGGGCGGGCGCGTCCGGGGTGGCGGCGGCCTGCGCCTCCCACAGGTCGGCCGGGGTCACGGCCGCGGCGGGTAGGGCGGCCGCCTCGGACGTGGTGAGCGCCGTGCGTTCCTCGGCGGCCAGCAGGTCGACCCGGCCGAGCGGGAGGCCGGGGTCGGCGGCGATGGTCTCCAGCACGCGCAGCAGCCGGGTCAGGGTGCGTTCGGCCCGGTCGCCGCCGAACAGGCCGGTGCGGTGGGCGAGCCGGAAGCGGAGCCGCGGGCCCGGGACGGCGACCAGGGTGACGGGGTAGTGGGTGGCGTCGCGGCCGTGCGCCCCGGTGATCCGGAAGGAGCCGTCCCGCGCCCCGGCGGCGGTGTCGACGGGATAGTTCTCGAACACCAGCAGCGTGTCGAAGAGTTCACCGAGCCCGGCTTCCCGCTGGATGTCGGCGAGACCGGCGTGCTCGTGGTCGAGCAGCCGGGCGTACTGCCGCTGCACCCGCGTCAGTGTCGCGCGCAGCGGCTCGTCGGGGCGCAGCAGGACCCGGGCCGGCACGGTGTTGATGAACAGCCCGGCCATGGACTCCACGCCCGGGATCTCCGCGGGCCGCCCGGCCACGGTCGTCCCGAACACGACGTCGTCCCGTCCCGTCAGCCGGCTCAGCACCACCGCCCACGCGGCCCGCACGACCGTGTTGAGCGTGACCCGCAGCTCCCGCGCCCGAGCCGCCAGCGCCCGGGTGGCCGCCTCCGGCAACTCCACGTACGCCTGGCCGATCGCCCCCGGCGCGGTGGAGTCGGCGGTTGCGAGACGGGTGGGCTCGTCGACCCCCGCCAGCTCCTCGCGCCACGCGGCGAGCGAGGCGGCCGGGCCGCGCCGGCCCAGCCAGTCGAGGAACGCCCGGTACTCCGGAGCCGGCGGCAGGTCGGCCGAGTCGTACAGCGCGAGCAGGTCCCGGAGCAGGACGGAGACCGACCAGCCGTCCAGCAGGATGTGGTGATGGGTGATCAGCAGCCGGAAGCGGTCCTCGCCCAGTCCGGCCAGGGTGAAGCGGAGCAGTGGCGGAGTGGCAAGGTCGAATCCGCGGTCCCGGTCCTCGTCCAGCAGCCGCCGCCACTCCCGCTCGACCTCCGTCCCGTCGAGCCCGGTGAGGTCCGCCTCGGCCCACGGCAGCGTCGCCCGGCGCGGCACGACCTGCACCGGGCGGCCGTCCCGGCGCTGCCGGAACGCCGCACGGAGGTTGGGATGGCGGTCCAGCAGTGCCTGCCCCGCGGCCCGCAGGCGCTCGGCGTCCACGGCCCCGGCCAGGTCGAACACGAGCTGCACCAGATAGACGTCCGGCCCGTCCTCGTACCGGGCGTGGAAGTACAGGCCCTCCTGGAGCGGGGTCAGCGGGAGTACGTCGACCCGAGCGGGCTGCGTCATGGGGCTTACCGATCCTTGACTGTGCGGTGCTGTGCGGGGTGGCGGGGATGCGCGGTCAGTCCTCCAGACCGGCGGCCAGCTCCTCCCACTCCTCGGGAAGGAACTCGTCGGGCAGGACTTCGGGCAGCGGCCCGGTGGGCGAGACCGGCTCCGCGCTCCCGGCCGCCAGCGCGGTCAGTGCCCGGAACCACTCCTCCGCGACCCCCTGTACGGCGCTCTCGTCGAGCGGCCCGTCCGCCCAGGACCAGGTGGCCTCCAGATAGGGGCCCTCCTCCGTGTCCCGGACGACCGCGTTGAGGTCCAGAGCGTGCGCCGTGCCGAGCCCGGGGTCCATACCGCTGCCGATCGCGGACGACTCCGGAGCGAGGGCCCAGGGACGGCCGTCGTCGTGCGTCGCGGTGTCGAACCGGCCCAGGTAGTTGAAGCCCACCCGGGGCGCGGGGAAGGCGGCCAGCTCCTGTCCCGCCCGCGCGTCGAGGTGGCGCAGCAGGCCGAATCCCAGCCCGTGGTCCGGGAGTTCGCCCAGCCGCTCCCTGACGTGGCGGACCGCCCGGTCCGGCGCCTGCGCGTCGGTGAGGTCGAGGCGCAGCGGGTAGAGGGAGGTGAACCAGCCGACCGTACGGGACAGGTCGACGCCGTCGGTGAACTCCTCACGGCCGTGCCCCTCGACATCGAGCAGCACCTCCGGTGTGCCCCGCCAGGCGGCGACCGCGAGTCCCAGGCCGGCCAGCAGCAGCTCGTGCGGCCCGGCACCGTAGCGCGAGGGCGCGGCGCCCAGCAGGGGAGCGGTGTGCTCGGGCGGCAGCGTCAGGGTGAGGGAGCGGACGGTGGCGGCCGTGTCCCGTGCGGGGTCGAGCGGGCGGGTGCCGATCGGCGGGTTCGGCCCGTCGAGAATCCGTCGCCACAGCGGAAGTTCGGCCGTGCGGGAAGCCGCGTTCTCCACCAGCAGCCGCGTCCAGCGGGCGAACGACGTGCCGGACGGCGGCAGTTCCGCGCCCCGCCAGGCCGCTGCCAGGTCGGGGACGAGGATCCGCCAGGACACGCCGTCCACCGCCAGATGATGGATGGTCAGGAGCAGTCGTCCGGACCCTTCCCGCCCGGCGTCGAACCAGACCGCCCGCACCATGGCCCCGGTGCCCGGGTCCAGCATGCCGTTCGCACGCTCCGACTCCTCCGCGACGGCCGTACCCGGGTCCGCGCCCGCCAGGTCCCGGCGGCTCAGCATGTCTTCGGCTCGGACCGCGCCCGTCGGGCGGACGTCCAGGGAGAGTTCGCCGTCCTCCTCCACCAGGCGGGAGCGCAGCACGGGGTGGTGGTCGAGCAGCTTCTGCAGAGCCGCCGTCAGCCGGGGCAGGTTCGCGTCGGCGGGCACGGTCAGCAGGACGGACTGGCTGAGCCGCCCGAAGGACCCGCCGCGCTCCACCAGCCACCGCATGACCGGCCCCAGCGGGATACGCCCCAGGGCTTCCGCCTCGTCCGCGGCCGGAGCCGCACCGACCGGGCCCCTCGCGACGGCGGCCAGCCCTGCCACCGTCTGCCGTTCGAAGATGTCCCTCGGGCTGAGCACCACCCCGGCCTCACGGGCCCGGCTGACCAGCCGGATGGAGGCGATGCTGTCCCCGCCGAGGTCGAAGAAGCTCTGGTCCGTGCCGACCCGCGGTAGTCGCAGCAGCTCGCAGAACAGGTCCGCGAGTACCTTCTCGGCAGGAGTGGCCGGGGCCTTGACGGACTCGGCGGCCACCGTCCCGGGGGCGGGCAGCGCGCGGCGGTCCAGCTTGCCGTTCGGGGTGAGGGGCAGCGCGTCCAGCACCACGACCGCCGCCGGCACCATGTGCTCCGGCAGGCTCACGCCGGCGTGGCGGCGCAGCTTCGCCGGGTCGGGTGCGGCGCCTTCGGCCGGGACCGTGTAGCCGACCAGGCGGCGCGCGCCCGGCTCGTCCTCACGGACCAGCACCGCCGCCTGCCGCACCGCAGGGTGGGCGGCGAGCACCGCCTCGATCTCGCCCGGCTCGATCCGGAAGCCGCGGATCTTCACCTGGCCGTCCGAGCGCCCCAGGTACTCCAGCGGCCCGTCGGCGGGCCACCGCGCCAGGTCCCCGGTCCGGTACATGCGCGTACCCCGCCCGCCGAACGGGTCGGCCACGAACCGGTCCGCCGTCAGCCCCGCTCGCTCCAGATAGCCGCGAGCCAGCCCGGGCCCGGCGAGGTACAGCTCACCTGTCACACCCGGCGGCACCGGCCGCAGGGCGCCGTCCAGGACGTACGCCCGGGTCCCCGCCACCGGCACGCCGATCGGCGGTGCCCCGCCCGGGGCGAGCGGCGAGTGGACCGTGGCGCAGATCGTCGACTCCGTCGGCCCGTACGCGTTGGCCATCAGCCGCCCCGGTGCCCACCGCGCCACCAGCTCCGCCGAGCAGGCCTCACCGCCGACCACCAGGGTCCGCAGCTCCGGGAACGTGCCGGGCTCCAGTGTCGCCAGCGCGGCCGGGGGGATCAGCGCATGCGTCACCCGCCCCTCGCGCAGCGACTCCGCCAGCGTCGCCCCGACGAGCGTCCCGGGGCCCGGCACCACCAGCGCGGCACCCGAGCCGAACGCCATCAGCAGCTCCATCACCGACGCGTCGAACCCGGGCGAGGAGAACTGCAGTACCCGCGCGTCCGGCCCGAGCGCGAACCGCTCCACCTGGGTACGGCTCAGCGCGACCAGGCCCCGGTTGGTGACCACCACGCCCTTCGGGGTGCCGGTCGACCCCGAGGTGTAGATGACGTACGCCGCCTGGTCGGGGTGGTAGGAGACGGGCAGCTCGCCCGGCGCACCGTCCAGGTGAGTGTCCGTCAGCACCAACGCCGGCCGGGCATCGCTGAGCATGAAGGCGATGCGCTCGGCGGGCAGTTCGGGGTCGACCGGCAGGAACGCGGCCCCAGCGAACGCCACCGCGAGCACCGCCTCCACCCGGTCCGCCGAGCGCGGCAGCACGACGGCCACGACGTCCCCGGGCCGCACACCCCGCCCGGCCAGCACCTCGGCCAGTCGCTCGGCGCGGTCCGCGAGCTCCCCGTACGACAGGGTGCGGTCCGGGCCGACGAGCGCCGGGGCCCCGGGCGCTTCGGCGGCCTGACGCCGGAACAGCTCGGCGAGCGGGAGAACCGGCAGGTCGTCGGAGACGGGTGTGCGCTCCGACACCGCGCGGCGCTCGTCCTTGTCCAGCAGGTCCACCTCGCCGATGCGGCGGTCCGGGTCGGCGGCCACGGCGGCCAGGAACCGCACCAGCCGCCGGGCGAGCCGCCGCGCGGTATCCGGCTCGAACAGGTCGGCGCTGTACTCGGCGACACCGTCGACACCCGCCGGGCCGCCGTCCGTGTCGCGGTGCTCGGTGAGATAGAAGGTCAGGTCGAACCGGGAGGTCCCGGTGTCCACCGGCTCGGGCGCCACCCGCAGCCCCGGCAGCGCGAGGCCGGGCACCGCGGCGGCGCCGGTGAAGGCCAGCATGACCTGGAAGAGCGGATGCCGGCCGAGTGAACGCTCCGGGCTGAGCGCGTCCACCAGGCTCTCGAACGGCAGCTCCTGATGCGCGTACGCGGCCAGGTCGAAGTCCCGTACCCGGTCCAGGAGTTCACGGAACGTAGGGTTGCCCGAGGTGTCCGTGCGCAGGGCGAGGCTGTTGACGAAGAAGCCGACCAGTTCCTCCAGCCGCGCCTCGTCACGGCCCGCCACGGGTGTGCCGAGGGTGATGTCGGTACCCGAGCCCAGCCGGGTCAGCAGGGCGGCCAGCCCCGCCTGGACCACCATGAACAGCGTGGAGCGCGAGCCGTTCGCCAACTCGACCAGCCGGGCGTGCAGTTCGGCGTCGATCCGGACATCGGCCCGGCCGCCCCGGTCGGTCGGCTCCGCGATCCGCCGCCGGTCGGCGGGCAGCGCCGGTTCCTCCGGAGCACCCGCCAGCGCGTCCCGCCAGAAGCCCAGATGACGGCTCATCAGGCTGTCCGCGTCCTCCTGGTCGCCGAGCAGCGCGCGCTGCCAGGACGCGAAGTCGGCGTACTGCACGGGCAGCGGCGCCCACCGCGGGGCCGTACCGGCGAGCCTGGCCGCGTAGGCCGTGCCCAGGTCCCGCAGCAGCGGGCGCAGCGACGCACCGTCGACCGCGATGTGGTGCGCGAGCAGCAGCAGGACGTGCTCCTCGACGCCCAGCCGGTAGAGGGTGGCGCGCAGCGGCAGTTCACGCCCCAGGTCGAACCGGTGCCCGGCGGCGGCCCGCAGCAGTCCGGGCAGGTCCTCCTCGGCGGCCGGTACGACGTCCAGCCCGGGCCGGGCGGCCTCGGCGTCCAGGACCAGCTGGTACGGCGTGCCCCGCTCGTCCGGGTAGCGGGTGCGCAGCGTCTCGTGCCGGGCGGCGATGTCGGCCAGCGCCTCCCGCAACGCGTCGGCGTCCAGGGCGCCGTGCAGCCGCAGCGCGAACGGGAGCGTGTAGGTCGAGGTGCCGTGGCCGAGGCGGCTCATGAACCACAGACGCCGCTGGGCGTACGACAGCGGGATCCGGTCGGGGCGCGGCAGCGGGCGCAGTTCGGGCCGGGGCGTGCTCTCCTCGCGCAGGCGTCCGGCCAGCGCGGCCGGGGTCGGGGCCTCGAAGAGCGCCCGTACCGGCAGGCTCGCCTTCAACGCCGTACGGACGCGGTCCGCGAGCCGCATCGCCAGCAGGGAGTCGCCGCCCAGCGCGAAGAAGCCGTCGTCCCGGCCGACCGCGCGGTCCAGGCCCAGGACGTCCGCGAAGACACCGCACAGGATCTCCTCCTGCGGTGTGCGCGGGGCGCCGCCGGCCGTCTCGGCCGCGAGCCCCGGATCGGGCAGGGCGCGGCGGTCGAGCTTGCCGTTGGGCGTCAGCGGCAGCCGGTCGAGGGAGACGACGGCGGAGGGCACCAGATACGCGGGCAGCGTCCGGGCCAGCTCCCCGCGCAGCCCGTCCGGATCGGGGTCTTCGCCGGTGACGTAGGCGAGCAGACGGCCGTCCCGGACCAGCACGGCGGCGGCCGTGACGGACGGCTGCCGGGTCAGGGCGGCCTCGATCTCGCCCGGTTCGATGCGGTAGCCGCGCAGTTTCACCTGATCGTCGGTACGGCCCAGGTAGTCGAGCAGGCCGTCGGGACGGAGCCGGACCAGGTCGCCGGTGCGGTACATGCGCTCCCCGGGCCCCCCGAACGGATCGGCGACGAACCGCTCGGCGGTCGGCCCGGGCCGGTCCGCGTAGCCCCGGGCCAGCCCGGCGCCCGCGAGGTACAGCTCACCCGGGGTGCCCGGCGGCACCGGCCGCAGCACCGCGTCCAGCACATATGCCCGGACGTTGGGCAGGGGCCGGCCGATGGGAGGCCGGGGGTGCGCCGCACCGTCCTCCGCGATCCATGCCGTCGCGTACACGGTCGCCTCGGTCGGACCGTACGCGTTGGCCACCAGGGCACCCGGTGCCGCCGCCCGTACCTGCTCCACCAGCGCACCGGGAAGCGCCTCGCCCGCCAGGACCACGGTGCCCGTACCGGCAGGCAGCCGCCCGTGGCCCACGACCGCCGAGACGGCGGACGGCACAGCACTCACCAGGCTCACCGTGCCTTCGTGCTCGGCCAGCGCCAGGGCGTCCCGGACGATCTCGACCCGGCCCCCGCAGACGAGGGGCGCGAACAGCTCGAAGACCGACACGTCGAACGAGAACGCGGTGGAGACGGCCACCGCCGCCAGCCGCTCGGGCCCGAACGCGGTCACCGCCCAGTCGAGGAGGTTGACCACGCCCGTGTGCGGGACGACCACACCCTTCGGCCGCCCGGTCGAGCCGGAGGTGTGGATGAGGTAGGCCGCCCGGCCCGCCGGGCCGGACTCGGCGGGCGGCTCACCCGGCTCCCTCATCGCCGCGAGCAGGTCCACGCGCGGCAGCGAACCGGGGCGCTCCACATCGGGTCCGCCCAGCACGCACACCGGCCGGGCGTCCTCGAGGACGTACGCGATCCGGTCCGCCGGATGCGCCGGGTCCACCGGCAGCCAGGCACCGCCCGCTCGCCACACCGCGAGCAGCGCGACCACCGCGTCCGCCGAACGAGGCACGGCCACCGCGACCACCCGCTCCGGGCCCACACCCCGCTCCCGCAGCACGGCCGCGACCCGGCCGGCCCGCTCCCACAACTCGGCGTAGGTCAAGGTCACTTCGCCGCAGGTCACGGCGACCGCGCCGGGCGTACGGCGTACCTGGCGGGCGATCAGCCCGGCCGCGGTCGATTCCCCGACCGGCCGGCGTTCACCGCACGCCGCCGTCAGCAGCCGTTCCCGCTCGCCCGGCAGCAGTGCCTCCACGGCGGCCACGCGCCGCCCGGGCTCCTCGACGAGCTGTTCCAGCACCCGGGTGAAGCGGGCGAGGAGCAGCCGGGCCGCCTCCTCGTCGTACAGGTCGGGCCGGTACGACAGCCGCAGTGCGATGCGCGGGCCCGGCAGCAGTGCCAGGGCGAGGGGGTAGTGGGTCGCGTCGCGGCCGGAGACGGACGTGACGGTGGAGGTCTGCCCGTCGGGGGCCGCCGGATAGTTCTCGACGGCCAGCAGCGTGTCGAACAGGTCCGTGCCGCCGGTCGCTCGCTGGATGTCCGCCAGGCCCAGGTGCTGGTGCGGCAGCAGGGCGGCCTGCCGCTCCTGCAGTCCGGTCAGCAGCCCGGCCACGGTGCCGCCTTCGTCCCAGGCCAGCCGCACCGGCACGGTGTTGATGCACAGGCCCACCACGCCGGCGGCGGCGGGCAGTTCCGGCGGCCGGACGCTGACGGTCTGCCCGAACAGCACGTCACGGCGCCCGGTCAGCCTGCCGATCAGCAGCCCCCAGGCGGACTGCGCGAGCGTGTTGACGGTCACGCCGAGCGCGCGGGCGGCGGTCTCGGCCGCGCCGGACAGCTCCGGGGACAGTTCGACGACGAGCTCGTCCGGCTGGGACCGGTGCCGCGGCGCGGTGGCGGTGGCGGTCACCGGGGCGAGCCGGGTCGGCTCGGGCCCGCCCGGAACCTCGCTCCCGCACGTCAGTGCCTTCCGCCAAGCCGTCTCCGCCGCCGTACGGTCCTGTCGCCCCAGCCACTCCATGTACGCGCGGTAGGGAGCTACGGCCGGCAGAGCCGTCGGGTGGGTTCCGTCGAGCAGGGCCGTCAGCTCCTGCACCAGCAGGTGCTTGGACCAGCCGTCCAGCAGGATGTGGTGGTTGGTGGCCACAAGGCGCAGCCGGTCCGCCGACCAGCGCACCAGCAGCCAGCGCAGCAACGGCGGCCGGTCGAGGCCGAAGCGCCGGTCACGCTCCTCGTCCAGCAGCCGCCGCCACTCCTTGTCCCGCCCGGCTTCCGTCAGGCCGGACAGGTCGGCCTCCGCCCAGGGCAGCGCCACGTCCGCCGGGATCACCTGGAGCGGCCGGCCGCTCTCGCGGCGGCGGAAACAGGCCCGCAGGCTGGGGTGCCGGTCGAGCAGCGCCTGACCCGCCGCGCGCACCGCCGCCGGGTCGGTACGGCCGTCCAGGTCGAGGACCTGCTGGGCGGCGTACACGTCGGGTGCCTCGGTGTCGTCGAGGGCCGCGTGAAAGAGCAGCCCCTCCTGCAGCGGCGACAGGGGCAAGATGTCGGACAGTCCGGACCGCGTCACCGCGTCTACCTCCACTCGCTTGCGAACTCGGCCTCGAGTTCGTCGATCTCTTCCTGGGACATCGACACCAGCGGCAGATCGGACGGCGTGTGGCCGCCCGCTTCCTGCCGGGTGGCGGGTGCGGCGAGCGCCTCGGCGGCCCGGCACCACAGGCCGACGAGCTCGCGCACGTCCCGCTCGTCCCACACGCCCGGCGCCCAGGACCAGGTGGATTCGAGCACCGGCCCCCGGGAGAGCACGGTCACCTCCAGACCGTGGGGGACCGGCGCGGCGGGATCCTGGGCCGCGCCGAGCACGCCCAGCGGGCCGAGCGCCGGGTGCGGCACTAGCCCGAACGCGGGTGTCTCCTCGCCGAGGATGCCGAGCCGCCCCAGGTAGTTGAAGCCGACCTGGGGTGAGGGCAGGTGCGCCAGTACCGCCCGGGTGCCGGGGTTGAGGTGGCGCAGCAGGCCGTGCCCGAAACCCCGGTCGGGCAGCGCCCGCACCTGCTCCTTGACCTGCTTGAGCACCTGACCCGTCCCGGCGCCGCCGCGCAGCGCCCCGTCGACGTCCTGGCCGGCGAGGTCGAGCCGGTGCGGGGCGACACTGGTGAACCAGCCGACCGTACGGGCGCAGTCGGCGCCCTCGGCGAGCTCCTCACGCCCGTGCCGCTCCACGTCCACGAGCAGGCCCGGTACGCCGTCCCGCCCGGCACGCCAGTGGGCGAAGGCCAGGGCGAGAGCGGTGAGGAGGACCTCCTCGGCACCGGCGTTGAAGTGCGCGGGCACGGCCGTGAGCAGATCGCCCGCGGGCACGTCACGGCTGAGGTGCCGCATGCCGCCCACCGTGTCACGGCTCGGGTCGAGCGGTGCGACGCCCGGCAACGGCGGACATCCGCCGAGCACGTCACCCCACCGCTCCGCCTCGGCGGCCCGGCGCGGCTCGGCGGACTCCTGCCGCAACAGCCGCGCCCAGCCGCGGAAGGACATCGCCACCGGCGCGAACCGGGGTGCCCCTTCCGCCTCCCAGGCGTCGGCCAGATCCGCCACCAGGATCCGCCACGACACGCCGTCCACGGCCAGATGATGGACCGTGAGCAGCAGCCGGCCCTCCGCCGCCCCGCCCGCGTCGAACCACACGGCACGCACCAGTTCGCCCCGCGCCGGGTCCAGCAGCCCCGGCTGCGCACGCACCTGCTCGCCGATCAGGGCTTCGGCGGCGGCGGGTGCCAGACCGGTGATGTCCGCGCGCTCCAGCGCGACCTTCGCGGAGCCCGGCGGCGGGATCTCCGCCGACCAGTCGCCCGCACTCTCCGTGAGCCGCAGGCGCAGTGCGTCGTGGTGGTCGAGCAGGGCGAGCAGGGCCGCGGCCAGTCGCCTCTCGTCCGCCCCGGCCGGGGTGCGCAGCAGTACGGTCTGGCTGAACGGGCCGATCGGGCCTCCGCGTTCGCGCAGCCGATGCATCGCGGGCGTGAGCGGCACGTCACCGCAACCGTCACCGGGGTGGGGCGGTGCCTGGAGAGCGTCGGTGCCGGAGGCCACGGCCGCGAGTCCGGCCGCGGTCTGCTGCTCGAAGACGTCCCGGGGCGTGATCCGCAGCCCGGCCGCCAGCGCCCTGCTGACCAGCTGGATGGAGAGGATGCTGTCCCCGCCCAGCCGGAAGAACCCCTCGTCCGGCCCGACCCGGTCAAGGCCGAGCACCTCCGCGACAAGCCGGCAGAGCACCTCCTCCCGCTCACCGGACGGGGCCCGTCCGGCGGCGGTGCGCTCCGGTGTCATATCGGGAGCGGGCAGGGCGTCGCGGTCCAGCTTGCCGTTCGGCGTCAGCGGCAGCGCGTCCAGGAGGAGCAGCGTCTGCGGCACCATGTGCTCAGGGAGCAGCCGCGCGGCATGCGCCCGTACGTCCTCGGGTCCGGGCCTTCGGCCGTCCGCCGGGACCAGGTAGCCGGCCAGCAGTGGGCCCGCCGGCCCGTCGTGCACGCCCACCACGGCCTGCCCGACGTCCGGATGTCCGGCCAGCACGGCCTCGATCTCACCGGGTTCGATCCGCAGCCCGCGGACCTTCAGTTGCCGGTCCGCCCGGCCGCGCAGTTCCAGCACGTCGTCACGGCGGCGCACCGCCCGGTCACCGGTGCGGTACATGCGTGCCCCGGGCTCGCCGAACAGCGTCCCGTAGGGGTCCGCGACGAATCGCTCGGCGGTCGGCCCCGGCCGTCCGAGGTACCCGCGGGTGACCTGCGCGCCCGCCACATACAGCTCCCCGGGCACGCCCGGCGGCACCGGCCGCAGCCGCTCGTCCAGGACATAGGCGCGGGTGTTCCACATCGGGCGGCCGATCGGCACCGGCCCGGACGGCACCCGCTCACCCGGCTCGAACCGCAGATCCGTACAGCCCACGGTCAGCTCGGTCGGCCCGTAGTGGTTGAACAGCCGTACGCCCGGATGCCGGTCCCGCCAGTCGCGCACCGCCTCGCCGACCAGGGCCTCGCCGCCGAGCATCAACTCCTCGCCGGGGGAGACGTCGTACGGCAGTCCGGGCAGCAGCGTCAGATGGCTCGGGGTCGCCTTGAGGAACGTGTAGCCGCCGGGCGGCGGTGCGGCGCCCGCCTCGTGCAGTTCCGCGATGTGCACCGTGCCGCCCGCGGCGAGGGCACCGTGCAGGGCGGTCACCGTCGCGTCGAACGACATGGTCGCGTGCAGCAGTGTCCGGCCCCGCAGGCCCGGATACGCCTCGGCACAGCGCAGGACGTAGTTGGTGAGGTTGCGGTGCTCGACCACCACGCCCTTGGGCCGCCCGGTGGTGCCCGACGTGAAGATGACGTACGCCGCGTCGGCCCCCGAGACCGGGACCGGCTCGATGCCGCCGACCTCCACGTCCAGGGCGCCGAGGTCCAGCACCGGGCAGCCGGGCTCGGCGGGCAGCCGGTCGTCCGCCGCGTGCGTGGTGAGCAGGAGGCCGGGCGCGGCGTCGGCCAGCAGCCTCGCGGTGCGCTCGGCCGGATGGCCGGGGTCCAGGGGCAGGTAGGCCGCGCCGGCCGTGAGCACGCCGAGCACGGCGACGGCGATGTCCACGGAACGCGGCAGGGCGAAGGCCACGATCCCGCCACGCCCGACCCCGTGGTCCCGCAGCACGGCCGCCAGCCGGTCGGCCCGCTCCTTGAGTTCGCCGTACGTCAGCTCAACGCGGCCGTCCGTCACGGCCGGTGCCCCGGGCGTTTCGGCGGCCCGGGCGGCGAACAGCTCGTGGAAGGCGAGGTCCGGCACGGGGCGGGCGGTGTCGTTGCAGGCGACGAGCAGCCGGTGGCGTTCGGCCGGCTCCAGGACCTCCAGCACGGAGAGCGACGCGTCCGGGTTCTCGGCGGCGGCGGCGAGGAGGCGTGCCAGCCGGTCGGCCAGCTCCCGCGCGGTCTCGGGCTCGAAGAGGTCCGCGCTGTACTGGAGGACGCCCTGGATACCGGCCGGAGTGCCGTCGTCGGCGGTGCGTTCGGCGACGTTCAGCGACAGGTCGACCTTGGTGGCACCGCTGCCGACGGGGACCTCCGCCGCGCGCAGGCCCGACAGGTCCCACGGGGTGCCGCCGGGCGGCCGCAGGGTGAGCATCACCTGGAACAGCGGATGCCGGGCGAGCGAGCGGGGCGGGTTCAGCGCTTCCACCAGACGTTCGAACGGCAGGTCCTGGTGGGCGTAGGCGGCCAGGGCGTTGCCGCGCACCCGCTCCAGCAGGGTGCGGAAGTCCGGGTCGCCCGAGGTGTCCGTGCGCAGGACCAGGGTGTTGACGAAGAAGCCGACCAGGTCGTCGAGCGCCTCGTCGGAGCGGCCGGCGACCGGGGTGCCGACGGGGATGTCGGTGCCCGCGCCGAGCCGGGTCAGCAGGGCCGCGAGACCGGCCTGCAGCACCATGAAGACGGTGCCGCCGTGCCGCGCCGCGAGGGCGCGCAGCCGCTGGTGGAGCGCGGCGGGCAGTGCGAAGGGGATGTCCCCGCCCAGGTGGGTCGGGCGTGCCGGGCGGTGGTGGTCGGCGGGGAGCGGCAGTTCGTCCGGCAGCCCCTTCAACGTCTCGCGCCAGAAGGTGAGTTGTCGGGAGAGCAGGCTGTCCGTGTCGGCCGGGTCGCCGAGCAGGCGCCGGTGCCAGGCCGCGTAGTCCGCGTAGCTCACCGGCAGCGGGACCCACGCGGGCGCGTCGCCGGAGGCGCGGGCCCGGTAGGCGGCGGACAGATCCCGGACGAGGGGCCGCAGCGACCAGCCGTCCGCCGCGATGTGGTGCAGCACGAGCAGCAGCACGTGGTCCTCGGGGCCGAGGACGAACACGGAGGCCCGCAGCGGCAGTTCCGACGCCAGGTCGAAGCCCCGGCCCGCCTCGCGCGCCAGCGCACCCGGCAGCTCGGCCTCGGTGATCTCCTCGACGACCGGCTGCGGTGTCTGCCGCGCCGGACGCCGGTGCGGTACACCGGCCACGTCCGGATAGACCGTCCGCAGGATCTCGTGCCGCCCGACGAGATCACCCAGAGCCGCCCGCAGGGCCTCCGTGTCCAGCGGGCCGCCGGTGAACCGTACGGCCAGGGGGATGTTGTAGGCGGCGCCCGCGCCCTCCAGACGGTGCAGGAACCACAGGCGTTGCTGCGCGAAGGAGAGCCGGTCGTCCGCCGTCGCCTCGGGAATTCCGGGCCGCCCTTCGCTCCGGGAGCGTCCGGGTCCCGTGTCGGCCACCAGCGCGGCGAGCGCCGCCGGGGTCCGTGCCCCGAAGACCTCGCGCACCCCGGCCTCCGTACCGAACACCCCGCGCAGCCGGGCCACCAGCCGCATCGCCAGCAGTGAGTCGCCGCCCAGGGCGAAGAAGTCGTCCTCGGGCCCGGCGGCCGGCAGCCCCAGCACCTCGGCGTACAGCCCGCAGACCACCTCCTCCTGTGGTGTGGCGGGGCCGCGGGAGGAAGTGGCCCGGGGCAGAACACGGGCCGGTTCGGGCAGCGCCGCCCGGTCCAGCTTGCCGTTGGCCGTCAGCGGCAGCCGGTCCAGCACCACCACCGCCGACGGCACCAGGTACTCCGGCAGCTCACCGGCCAGCCGCTCGCACAGCGCCGGGCCGTCGAGACGCTCACCGGTGGCCGGCACCGCGTACCCGACCAGCCGACGGTCGCCCGGCCGGTCCTCGCGTACCACCACGGCCGCCTGCCCGACTCCGGGCAGAGCGGTGAGCCGTGCCTCGGTCTCGCCGGGTTCGACCCGGAAGCCGCGCAGTTTGACCTGGCCGTCGGCCCGGCCGTGGAACTCCAGCTCCCCTCCGTCGGTGATCCGGGCCCGGTCTCCCGTCCGGTACATCCGCGTCCCCGGCCCGCCCGACGGGTCGGCGACGAAACGCTCCGCCGTCAGGTCCGGGCGCCCCAGATAGCCCCGGGCGACGCCGGGCCCCGCCACGTACAGCTCGCCCACCGCGCCCGGGGGCACGGGCCGCAGCGCCGCGTCCAGCAGCAGCACCCGCATTCCGTCCAGGGGGCGGCCGACGGGCAGCGCGTCGGGGACGGCCCCGGCCGCGTCGAAGGCCCGCGCGGAGGTGAACGTCGTCGCCTCGGTGGGACCGTAGCCGTCCACCACGACCAGCCCCGGGCAAGCGTCCAGCACCCTGCGCACGGCCGCCGCCGGGACCACGTCACCGCCCGTCCACAGCTGCCGCAGCCCGGCGAAGCACCCCGGATCCTCCTGCGCGGCGAGCCGGAACAGCCCCGCGGTCAGCCACAGCGCGGTCAGACCGTGCCCGGCGGTCAGCCGGGCGACGGCCGCAGCGTCCACGTCCCCCTCCGGGGCGACGACCACGCTGCCGCCGCGCAGCAGCGGCACCCATATCTCGAAGCTGGACGCGTCGAACGCCACCGGCGAGTGCGCCAGCACCCTCTCGTGCGCCGCCCCGTCGAACCGCCGGTCCGCCGCGAGCGCCGTCAGATCCCGGTGCGTCACGGCGACGCCCTTGGGCTCACCCGTCGATCCCGAGGTGTACATCACGCACGCCAGCCCGTCCGGCCGCAGCGGCACGCCTCCGCGCTCGGCGGAAGGACGTACGGCGAGGTCGTCCACCACCAGCACTCGCCCGGCGTGCACCGTCCGCGCCCGCTCGGCCAGCGAGGCGTCGGTCAGCAGCACGGACGCACCCGTGTGCGCCAGGATCCGGCGGAGCCGGGTGTCGGGGGCACGCGGATCGAGCGGTACGTACGCGCCGCCCGCCGACAGAACACCCAGCAGCGCGGCGACGAGATCGGGGGAGTGCCGCATCAGCACGGCGACGCGCTCCTCCGGGCCGGGCCCGACCACCTCCGCCAACCGCGCTGCCCTCTGGTGCAGTTGGCGGTAGGTGAGGTCGAACTCGCCTGCTACGGCGACCGAGTCCGGCCGCTCGGCGACCCGGGCGGCGAAGACGGCGGGAACCGTCCCGGGGGCGGCGGTCGCGGGGCCGCCCATCAGCGGTCCGGCGGTCGCGGGCTCGCCCATCAGCGGTCCGGCGGTCGCAGATTCGCCCATCAGCAGCCCGGCGTCCTCCTCGCCCGGGAGCAGCACGTCCAGGCGGCCGAGCGGCGTGCCCGGCCCCGCTGCCGCGAAGCGCTCCAGGAATGCCATGAACCGCCGGTGCAGGACGTCGAGTTCGTCCTCCGGGTACGGTCCGCGCGCGGCATCGAGGTCGACGCGCAGACCGTGGCGGTCGGAGCGGTCGTAGACGTTGACCGCGAGGTCCTCGACCGGGCCGGTCGACAGGTTGTGCCGGGTGGTCGGACAGCCGTCGAAGCGCAGTTCCGGCCCGAACGCCATGATGTTGACCACCGGCCCGAAGAAGCGGTGCGCAGCCCCGGACCAGTCCAGCTCACGGCGCAGCTCCTCGCCCCGGTACCGCTGGTGCGCCAGCAGGTCCCGGGTCGCCCGGGCCGTCTCGCGGACCAGCTGCTCGACCGGGGCGTCGGGCCGTACGGCCAGCCGCAGCGGGAGCACGTTGGACGCCATACCGGGGGTCGTCAGGGCGGCCTCGGACCGCCGGGCGGTGACGGCCAGCCCCAGCACCACCTCGCGGGCTCCGGTCAGCCGGTGCAGGAATCCGGCCACGGCGGCGACGACGACCCGGGACCAGCGCGTACCGCCGTGCTCGGCGCAGGCGTGCACGGCCTCTCCGGCCGCGGCCGACAGGTGCGCCGTACGACGCCGGAATCCGCCGTCCACGCGCGGCGGCACCGGCGACAACCCCACCGGCTCGGGCGCGTCCGCCATCACCTCGGCCCAGTGGGCGCGGTCGGCCGCGTACCGCTCCGAGGCGCGGTAGGCGGCGTCCTCCGCCACCAGCGCGGCCACCGGGTACGACGGCGGAACCGCGGCGTCGGTGTACGCCTCGGCCACCCGCGCGGCCACCAGCGAGCAACTGAAGCCGTCGATCGCGATGTGGTGGTAGCACTGGTACCAGACGCAGTGGTCCGGGGCGAGCCGCAGCAGCGCGTACCGGAACAGCGGACCGGCGGCCGGGTCGAACGGGACGGCGAAGTCGGCCGCCATCCAGGCCCGCGCCGCATCGAGCGGGTCCCCCTCCGCCGACAGGTCCACCACCGGCATCGACCACTCCGGACGCCCGTCGACCAGCTGTTCCACATCCTGCCCGGCGGCGGCGAAACGGCTGCGCAGCGCCTCGGTCGCGTCCACGGCGGCGGCGATCGCCGCACGCAGCCGCCCGGCGTCGACCGGCCCGTGGATCTCCGTGTACTCACCCACGTTGTACGCGGCACCGGCGGCGTCCGCCTGCTCCCCGAACCACATCGCCCGCTGCGCTGCCGAGGCTCCGAGGCGTACGTGCACCTGCTCCTGACCGGCCGTCATCTCACACTCCACTCGGGGTCGGCACCTGCCCCAGCGCACGGCGGACGAGCTCGGCGGCGTCGTCGGCCGTACTGCCGGGGCCCCACGGGACACGGAGCCACGGTTCGGCCGGGGCCAGGGAAACGTCGTGGGAGAGGCGGGCCCGGCCGCCGCCCGTGATGTTCAGCAGGACGAGCTCGTCGCGGCCCACCCGGCCCGTGCGGGCCGCCTCGGCGAGGGCGGCCAGGGCGACCCCGGCGCCCGGCTCGATGTCGATGCCCTCGGTCTGCTCGAACAGCGCCATCGCCGCCAGCGCGGCCTCGTTGTCCGCCTCCAGCACCTCGCCACCGCTCTCACGGAGCACGTCCCGCACCCCGCCGCGCACCGCGAACGGAGGCCGGCAGTTGGTCAGTTCGGGAGCGATCACGTCCACGGCCCGGCCGGGCGCCGGGCCCGTACCGCCGCGCCAGGCGTGCGACAGCGGCGCGTACGGCGTGTTCTGGCACATCAGGACCCGGGGGACCCGGGAGGGGGAACCGTCCGTGTCGCCGCACAGCCGGAGTGCCGCCTCGTGCGCCGCGATCGCGCCCGCGCCGCTCCCGACCGCCTGGACATACACCTCCGGCAGCCGCCCCAGCGCCTGGGCGGCGGCGAGCATGACGGTGCCGAGCCCGTCCCGCCGGCCCACGTTGCGGCAGCCGCCCTCGGGATGGTGCCCGGGGAGCCGGGCGAGCCGGTCGGCGCAGGCGATGGCGTCGTTGTAGGTGGCGGTGCCGTCGAGGGCGACCACGCGGACCCGAGTATCCAGCGGGCCGGGGAGGCGCAGGCGCTCCAGCGCCGAGGCGGGCACCACGATCAGGACGGGCACGCGATGCAGGGTGGCGGCCCAGGCGAACGCGGCGGCGGTGTTGCCCGCCGAGGCGACGACCAGCACGGGCGCCGCCTCGGGCAGCCGTCCCAGCACCGTGTACGCCTCGAGCTCCTTGAACGTGCCGGTCGTCAGAAAGGCGCCCCGCTCCGGCCAGTAGCCGCTGAAGGCGACCCAGAGCCGCCGCAGCCCGAGCAGCCGGCCCAGCCGCCCCGCGGGGTGGACCACGGGTCCGCCGACGTCCGGAAAGGTACGCGCGACCGGCAGCAGACCGGCGTGCCGAAACAGTCCGGTATCCGCCGAGTCCGCGCACGGCGCCCGGTATTCCGTGCGCAGAAAAGCCGGTTCGTGCGGGGCCGGGCATTCCAGTATGAGGCCGTCGTCCTCATACCGTGTGCCGCATGCCGCGCAGACGACCGAGTAGTGCCGCTTACCGAGCATGACGTCATTGCTTCAGGGCGGGAAAAACAGCCGGTAGCTACCGCTTGAATGCTCAAGTACGAGGGTGTGGTGACGCTGTGGAGAGGCCGAATGCGGCTCCAGGGTAAGAATTCTTACCTGCGCGCCGGATGTCAACCCGTGTTCATCTGCCCTTGGTGGACGTTGCGTTGACGTCCGCGAAGGCTTTCTACGACCCTTCCCGGAGCATCGAGGAAAGAGGCTTCCCAGGCATGTCCGAGAAATTGGCGCCGGAGCGGCGGACGGGAATCGAGATTTTGCTTCCCGGGCCCGTTCCTTTCGCGTTTCCCGAAAAAGACGCCGATCCCTCGCCGGCCGGCCGGGATTACCCGATGGCGGACGCGGAAACGCTGCTGGCCGCCTATCGGAAGATGGTCCTCGGGCGCCGATTCGACGAGCAGGCGAACGCGCTCGCCCGGCAGGGCCGGCTGGCGGTCTACCCGTCCTCGCTCGGCCAGGAGGCCTGCCAGGTGGCCGCCGCACTCGCGTTGCGCGACGACGACTGGCTCTTCCCGACCTACCGGGACTCCGTGGCGCTGGTGAGCCGGGGCATCGATCCCGTCGGGATCCTCACCCTGCTGCGCGGCGACTGGCACAGCGGCTACGACCCCGTGGCGCACCGCACCGCGCCCCAGTGCACCCCGCTGGCCACCCACGCCCCGCACGCCGTCGGCCTGGCCCACGCCGAGCGCCTCAAGGGCACCGGCACGGTCGCCCTCGCCCTGCTCGGCGACGGCGCGACCAGCGAGGGCGACTTCCACGAGGCCCTCAACCTCGCCGGAGTCCTGCGCGCACCGGTGGTCTTCCTCGTCCAGAACAACGGCTACGCCATCTCCGTGCCGTTCGCCGCGCAGACGGCGGCCACGAGCCTCGCCCACCGCGGGGTCGGCTACGGCGTACGCGCCGAACAGGTCGACGGCAACGACGCCGCGGCCGTCCTGGCCGTCCTGGCCACCGCGGTCGAGGACGCCCGCACCGGCGGCGGCCCCTGGCTCGTGGAGGCGCTCACCTACCGGGTGGGCCCGCACACCAGCGCCGACGATCCCAGCCGCTACCGCTCCCCCGAGGAGAGCGAACCGTGGCGGGCCCGCGACCCGATCGCCCGGCTGGAGCGCCGGCTGCGCGCCTCCGGCCTGCTCGACGAGACCACCGTCGCCGAGACCGCCGACCGCGCCGAGGCGCTGGCCGGCGACCTGCGCGCACGCCTGGCCGCGCCCCCCGAGCCGGACCCCCGCACCCTCTTCGACCACGTCTTCCGGCACCCCACGTCACAACTGACCGAGCAGCGCACCGAGGTGGAGGCGGCATGGCGCCCGTGACCATGGCGCAGGCCCTGCGCACCGCCCTGCGGGACGCCCTGGCCGGGGACGACCGCGTGGTGGTGTTCGGCGAGGACGTCGGCCGGCTCGGCGGTGTCTTCCGCGTGACCGACGGGCTGGCCGCCGAGTTCGGCGAACGCCGCTGCTTCGACACGCCCGTCTCCGAGTCCGGGATCGTCGGCCTCGCGGTCGGCATGGCGATGGCCGGGTTCCGCCCGGTGGTGGAGATGCAGTTCGATGCCTTCGCCTACCCGGCGTTCGAGCAGATCGCCTCCCATGTGGCCAAGATGCGCAACCGCACACGCGGCGCCCTCCCCCTGCCCCTGGTGATCCGCGTCCCCTACGGCGGCGGAATCGGCGGCGTGGAGCACCACAGCGACTCCAGCGAGGCGTACTACGCGCACACCGCCGGTCTGAAGGTGGCCGCCCCTGCGACCGTCGAGGACGCCTACTCCCTGCTGCGCGAAGCCGTCGAGGACCCCGACCCGGTCGTCTTCCTCGAACCGAAGAAGCACTACTGGACCAGGGCCGACCTCGTCCTCCCGCCGCGCACGGCCGGGTTCGGCTCCGCGGCCGTCCGCCGCCCCGGCACCGACGCCACCCTGGTCGCGTACGGCCCCGCCGTGGCCGTCGCCCTGAACGCGGCACGGGCCGCGAGCGAGCGCGGCTGGGACGTCGAGGTCGTCGACCTGCGCACCCTCACGCCCCTGGACGACGCCACCGTGACGGCCTCGGTGCGCCGCACGGGCAGGTGCCTGGTGGTCCAGGAGGCCCAGGGCTTCGCCTCGGTCGCCTCCGAACTCGCCGCCCGCGTCCAGGAGCGCTGCTTCCCGTCCCTGCGGGCGCCCGTGCTGCGCGTCACCGGCTACGACATCCCGTACCCGCCGCCGCTGCTCGAAGACGCCCATCTGCCCGGCCCGGAGCGCGTCCTGAACGCCCTCGCCCGGCTGCTGGGCGACGACACGGCCGCACCACGCGCCGTCGTGCACGGCCTCCACCGCACACCGGACTCAGGCGAGCGTGTCTTCGCCCTCCCCGACCTCGGCGAAGGCCTGACCGAGGCGGAGTTGCTGGAGTGGCGGGTCGCCGTCGGCGACACGGTGGCCGTGGACCAGGTGGTGGCCGAGGTCGAGACGGCCAAGTCCGTCGTCACGCTGCCGACGCCCTTCGCCGGCACCGTCACCCGAGTGCACTGCGGCGCCGGGGAGACGCTGGCCGTCGGAGCCCCGCTGCTGTCCGTGCGGCCTGGGCCCGCACAGGAGCACGCCGGGACACCGACCGGCTCCGGCGCGGTCCTCACCGGCTACGGCACCCGCGCCGAACCCGCCGGACCCGCCGATCCCGCCGGACCCGCCGATCCCGCCGGACCCGCCGATCCCGCCGACCTGGCCGGACCCCGCACCCCTCTCGGCCCGGCCGCGCGCAAGTACGAGCGCGCCCACCGTGACACCCCGGCCGTCACCATCTGGCGGGACACCGACGCCACCGGCGTCCCCGCCCGCGACGTGCTCGCCACCTTCGCGGCCCGGTGCGTCACCGGCCTCGCCAAGTACCCGGAGCTCAACGCCCGGATCGACACCGACCGCGCCGAACTCGTCCGACTGCCCCACGTCGACCTGGCCTTCGCCGCCCAGACCGAGCGGGGGCTGCTCACTCCGGTGGTGCGCGACGCCCACCTGCTCGCCCCCGGCGAACTGGCCGACGAACTGCGCCGACTGACGGCCCGCGCCCGCCACGGCGAACTCACCGCGGCCCACACCACCGGCGGCACCTTCACCGTCAACAACTACGGACCTCTGCGGGTCGACGGCGCCACACCGCTCCTCAACCACCCGCAGGCGGCGATGCTCGGCATCGGCCGGATCACCGACCGCCCCTGGGCGGTCGACGGCCGGCTGGCGGTCCGCAAGGTCGTGCACCTCTCACTGACCTTCGACCACCGGGTCTGCGACGGCGTCACCGCCGCCGCGTTCCTCGCCCATGTGACCGAGGGACCCTAGGCGTTCTCGTCCAAGAAGTGGAACCCGGGCCTGGGATGCATCAGGAAGTCGTGGTGCGAGATGTTCCAGGCGTAGGCGCCCGCCAGGGAGAACACCACCCGGTCCCCGGCCCGGAGCTCACGCACCGGTACCCGGCGGGCCAGCACGTCCTTCGGTGTGCACAGCTGCCCCGAGAGTGTGACGGGCCCGTTCTCCGCCGCCGGGCGCGGCCAGGGGTGCGGCCAGGTGTCCACGGGCAGCACGGTGCAGGGCTGGTCGTGTCCCTTCGTCGCCGGGGTGCGCAGATGGTGTGTGCCGCCCCGGACGACGGCGAACTCCTCGCCGTGGCTGCGCTTCACGTCCAGCACCTCCGTGGCGTACCAGCCGCAGTACGCGGTGAGCGCCCGCCCCGGCTCGATCCGCAGCGTCAGCCCCGGACGTGCCTCGATGAGCCGGGCCAGCCCCTCGCCGTACGCGGCCCAGTCGAAGCGGCGCTCCGGGTCGGCGTAGTCGACACTCATGCCGCCCCCGACGTTGACCTCCTCGACCGGCACACCGAGCCCCGTGGCCCAGCCGACCACGCTCTCCGCGACTCCCAGCAGCTCCGCCGCGTCCAGCCCGCTCGCCAAGTGGGCGTGGACGCCGCGCAGTCCGAGCTGGGGGTACGTCCCCCCGGCGAGCGTCCGGATCATCGACTCGGCTCGCGCCGGGTCCAGGCCGAAGGGTGTGGGCCGTCCGCCCATCGCCAGCGAGCTCCCCGCGAGCGAGCCGTCGGGCACCGGCAGGTTGACGCGCGGCAGCACCGCGACACGCCGCCGGGGCGCGACGCGGCGGGCCAGTTCGGCCAGCACGCGCAGCTCGTGCTCGCTCTCGACGTGGAAGCGCTCGACGCCCAGCTCCAGCGCCGCCGTCACCTCGTCCGGCGTCTTGCCCGGCCCGCCGAAGGCCAGCGGCCGGCCCGGCACGGCCTTGGCGACATGCGCGAGTTCACCGCCCGACGCGACCTCGTACCCGTCGACGCGGGGCTCCAGCGCGGCCAGGATCTCCGGCTCCGGGTTGGCCTTGGCCGCGTAGTACAGCTCGACCCGACCGGGCAGCGCGGCCCGGATCCCGGCGGTGTGTGTGCGCAGGGCCGCCAAGTCGTAGAGGTAGGCGGGCAGTTCCGATGACGGCAGTGACAGGGCGCGGTCGTTCACCGCGGCGGTGGGGAGGGTCATCGGGAGCTCCTCTTCGCCTCGTGCAGCACCTCTTCGCCCAGCGGCGACGGCAGCCGGACGTATCCGGCCCGGCGGTCGGCCTTGCGCTCCCAGCGGGTGAGCAGGTTGGTCTTGGCGGGCAGCGGCACCCCGGCGAGCAGGGCGGCCAGCCGGGGCGGGCAGCCGTGCCGGTCGGCGTAGGCGCGCAGGGTCTTCCGCACGCGGGCCCACAGTGCCGCCTCCGTCTCCGGATGCAGGTCGGCGAGGGCCGCGAGCATCTCGGCCACGTGGTTGACGAGCAGGCAGTACACGACCCGGTCCCAGCCGCGCCGCGCGTCGTACGTCATCGGCCCGGCCACCTCCGGCTCCAGCGCGGCCAGCGTCTCCGGGTGCCGCTCGGGCACCAGCTTGGTGCCCTCCAGGTCCCGGAAGAGGACCTGGGCGGGCCGGCCCGCCCCGTCGACGCAGAGCAGCACGTTCTGCAGATGCGGCTCCAGGACCAGGCCGTGGTCGAAGTAGGCGGCGAGGACGGGCGGCAGCAGGAGGTCCAGGTACGCCGACCACCAGTCGAGCGCCGTGGCCGGATCCGCCCCGGCGAGGAGCCGGGAGACCTGGGCGGCACTCGTCGGGTACTCGTCGGCGACGGCGGCCGCGAGCAGGGGAGTGGTGCCGGGGGCGAGCCGCCGGGACAGGCCCTCGCGGACGATGACGCCGAAGCCCTCCAGCAGCTCGCGGTCCGGCACACCGTCGGGGCCGGGCAGGGCGAGGGTGCGGTAGGCGGGTTCGCGGAGCACGGCACCGCCCGGGAAGCGCCCGGCGAGGTCGGACAGTGCCGGGGCCAGCGCCCGGGTGAGGGCGACCGCCCCGGTCAGCTCGTAACTGCTGTTCTTGCGCAGGCAGTTGGTGATCCGCACGTTCAGGCTGAACTTCAGGAACGTCTCCCCGTCGTACAGCGTGCGCACGGACGCGGTGGCCGCGAAGGGCCGGCCGCCCGGTCCCAGGTCGAGTACGTCACCGCGGTCCTGGGCGGCGCGCAGCAGCGGGTGATCCCGGAGCGTCTCGTACTGCCAGGGGTGGGCGGGCAGCAGCCGGTAGCCCTCCGGGACGTCCGGGCGCTGCCGGTCCAGGGCGGCGGTGGCCCACGGTTCGGCGCTCTCCTGTGCGATCAGGTGCTCCCGCACGGCGAGGTGTCGCAGTGGGAAGGAGGCGCCCGTCTCGGGTGCGTAGGCGGCCCAGGAACCCGGGTCGCCGGTGCGGGCCTTGGGTGTGGGGTGGAAGCGGTGCCCGAAGAGCAGGGACTGCTCGGAGGCGAGATAGGCGGACAGCAGGTCGCCAGGAGGCTCCGGCACCTCCGGCAGGGCGGTGAGCGAGCCTTCGACGGCGGCGTGGCTGGAGGCGACCTGCGCCAGGAACTCCTCGTTGCGCACACCGGTGCGCAGCGACAGCTCGTCACGCGTGTACTCGGCGAGCCGCCGCCAGTCCATGTCCGCCCAGCCGCCGTCCCGCTCCTCGCGCACCGGGCCGGTGAAACGGTGCGCGCCGAGCAGCGAGGTGCGGCGCAGGGCGACACTCAGCAGCACTCCGCGGCGGGGCAGCCGCAGCAGCAGGCGGCCGTCGGCGACGACGGTCTGCCGCTCCGGCCCGGACACCTCGCGCAGCAGACAGTTCAGCAGGGTGTGGGCCACCACGTCGTCGGCGGTGGGCAGGGAGAGCGACGCGGTGGTGCGGCCGGGCGATTCGGTCAGCGAGGGCATGGCAGGCTCCAGCGGTTGCGCGAGTGCGGGGGAGGGGCGGGGCGAGTACGGGCGGCGACGACGGGACCGGCGGTCCGGTCCCGGGTTCTCATCGCTTGCTCCGGTACGGCAGCAGGTAGTTGGGCCCGGTGGTGTAGTGCTTGTTGATGTCGGCGGCGCCCGAACGCTCCTTGCTGAGCAGCGTCCCGGCCGTCACCATCGCCTTCACCGGCAGCTCCGGGGCGTCGAGGAGCCGGGCGCGCAGGACGCCCCCCGCCTCGCCGCCCAGCCGCTCCACGGCCTCCGCGAGCCGTCGGCGCACCAGCCGCAGCAGCACGGGCAGCGGGGCGCGGCCGTGCCGGGCCAGCCCGAACGCGTAGGCGCCCGCGCACAGATGGACCGTGATGGTGGCGAAGAGGTCGGCCACCGGCCCGTCCTCCGTGCCGAGGACCCGGGGGTCGTCGAAGTCCCACCCGCGGGGGATCCGGGCGTGCAGCCGCCCCGCGTTGACCCGCGGCCCGTCGTTGTCCTTGAACAGCAGCCGGAGACCGCCCGGCCGGAGCACCAGGGAGATGTTCTGCTGGTGCGACTCCAGCGCGATGCCGTACCCGAACAGCGTGGTCTGCCAGTCGAACAGCAGCGTCAGCCAGGCGTCGAGCAGGGCGATCGGGTCGCCGTCGTAGAAGCGGTCGGCGAGATGGTCGACGACCAGCCGTCCGTCCGGCGCCTCGGCGAGGAGCGCCGCCATCGGCACGACGACCGAGTCCCCGAGATCGGCCGGGTAGCGGCGGCACAGCACGGCCAGCAGCTCGTGCCCCGCGTGGGCGTACGTCGTCTCGTCGGCGTGCAGGATCGTGTCCCGGAACCGGGGCTCGCGGGCGACGACCTCCCGGATCAGTCGCTGCCCCGCGGCCCCGTCGACGAGTGTGCCGGGCTTGACGGACCGCTTGTTGCGCAGCCCCAGCGACGAGGTGTCCAGGGGCAGTTTGAGGTGCAGCGCCGGGTCCGTCACCGTCGCCACCGTCCGCATGGAAAGGGTCGGTACGACGTCGAGAAAGCCCTGGTCCGCCAGTACCGCCCGCCCGCGCAGACCGGTGGCCCGTAAGCCCGCGTCGAGCGCCGGGCCGACGGTCAGCGGGTGCACCGGCAGGGCGAGGTGCGTGCGCTCCAGCCCGGCCAGACCGAGCCGCGCGGGCGTGGGCCACAGCTCGGGCAGTGTGCCGGTCAGCAGGAGCGCGTCCCGGGGCACGGCGAGCCAGCGCAGCGGGAACCGCGGATGGAACTCGGGTGCGTACGACCGAAGTTGCTCCTCGTCCAGCCCTGCCCGGCCGCGTGCGGTCGGGTACACCGGATGGTCCAGCCGGGCGGCGAGCGCGTCGAACGCCGTCCCGCCGCCGAGGCCGGTCCAGTGCGCGGGCTCGGCACCGTGACGGCCGGTCAGCCGCCCGGCGAGGGCCTCGCGGGTGTCCGCGTGCAGCCGTAACGTGGCCAGCGTCTGCCGGCACTCCTCGGCGAAGGCGTCGAATCCGGCCCGGTCCTCGGGCTCGGCGAGCACGCGCAGCGTGTCCAGCACCTCTTCGTACGAGGTCAGCTCGGCGCCGTCCGAAGCGCGCAGGAGCAGCGGCAGCCGGGCGGCGTACCGGCACTGGAAGCCGTCCTCGGCGACCGGCAGCAGCAGGGCGTCACGACCTGCGGCGAGCCGCAGCCAGGGTCCGTCCGGCCGGTGGACGAGGGTGCCGCGGGTGCGCAGTCCGACGACGTCCTCGCGCAGCAGGGCGCTCAGCACCCGGGTGAGCAGTTCGGCCGCGCAGGTGTCCGGCGCGGGTGGCAGTACGGTCACGCCCGGATCTCCCAGCGGAGGCCGGCCAGGAAGCCGGCGGCCACGCGGTCCACGGTGTCCTGGTCGGTGCCGGTGGCCCGCAGGACGCCGAGGTAGTCGCGGTTGGTGCCGTACAGCTCGTGCCGCTCGCCCACCGCGCGCAGCGGACGGTACGTCAGACACACCCCGTCGACGGTGAGCTCGGCGGCGGCCGGGGCGTCGGTCAGGGTCCCGGCCCGGTCGGCGCACGGGTACTCCAGGAGGGCGGCGCGATCGGGGCGGGCGCCCGGATCGGCCGGGAGCGGTTCGCCCAGGTGGGTGCGGAGGATGTGCTCGAACAGCGGGATGCCGAGGAGCCGTTCGAGCAGCAGGTCGCACTGGTCGCCGATGGCCCGGTAGTTGACCTCGATGATCCGTGCCCGCCCCTCGTGCACCACGAACTCGGTGTGACAGGCGCCGAACCCGACGCCGAGCGCGTCCAGTTGGGCGAGCACCTGCGCGACGACCGGCTCGGGGTGCGCGGGGACGAAGGTGAGGCGCTGCTCGACGAAGTGCGGCGGCGGTGACAACGTGGTGCGGAAGCCGCCCAGGACGTGGCGGACCCGGCCGTCGCCCAGGGTCTCCAGCGTGCACAGCTCGCCGGGGAGGTACTCCTCGACGACCAGGGCGGTGCCCGGCCGGCGCTCCAGGATCTCCTTCGCGCGGATCACCAGGTCCTCGGGGCCGTCCACGAGCACGACGTCCTCGCTGGCCACGCCCTCACGGGGCTTGACGACACACGGGTAGGGCGCGTCGAGCGGGGCCGGTTCGGCGAGTTCGGCCGACCAGACGGCGTCGACCCCGGCGGCGGTCAGCCGGCGGCGCGTCTCGGCCTTGTCCTTGCAGCGCAGGGTGGCCCGCCAGTCCTTGCCGGGCAGGCCGAAGTAGGCGGCGGCCAGGGCGGCCTGGGTCTGGAGGTGGTCGCTGTTGGTGAAGACGGCACCAGGGCTGCCGTGGACCGAGATCCGTGACACGACGGCCCGGAAGTCCCGCACGTCACACTCCAGGACCTCGACGTCCGGGCAGGTTCTCCGGTGGGCGTCGGGCTGGTCGGTGAGGACGGTGACGTCCAGGCCCAGCCGGGCGGCGGCGGGCAGGAAGCCCTCGGTGACGGAGTCGGTCGGATTGAGGGCGAGCAGGTACAGGCGCATGGCGGTCTTCCATCGGTGGGTCGGGAGCACGTCCGACGATCTTGTACCTTAGGTTAGCCTTACCTATCCAATCGCGGGTGGCAACTGCCCGTAGGAGTGATCGATGCGCACTGTCCTGGAGTCACCGCCGACCCTCGCCTCCGTCCTCGGCACCGCCTACCGGCGGCTGACGGACATCTGCGAGGCGCTGAGCGTCGAGGTCGCGGACCCCCGGACGGCCTATGACGAACAGGAGCTCACCGCAGCCGGACTGACGTCGGACCAGGCGGCCCTCGACGCCTTCCTGGAGGCCGAGGAGACGCGCATCCACACCCGCTTCGCCCGCACCCCCCGCCCCCACGTCACCGCCTCACGCGCCCTGCACGACTACGCCTGGTCGATCGCCCTCCTGATGAGCGGCGTCTGGTACCTGGAACGCCGGGTGCCGCGCATCCGGCCGCAGTCGGTGCGCCTGGACCTGGAGGCCGGGGCGTACACGATCACTCCGGAGTCCCGTGTCGCCTGCCTTCCCGGCGACCCCGTCGCCGGGCTGCCCGGCGCGGTGACCGTCGCGGGCGAGGAGGCCCTGCGGGCCGAGCTGCGCGCCGCGGTCGCCGACCACATGCGCCCGCTGCTCACCGCCCTCGGCCCCGCCGTGCGCCGCGGGCCGCGCGCCCTGTGGGGCATGGTCGGCGACGACCTCGTCTCCGGGATCTGGTACCTCGGCCGGACCCTCGGCCGCGAGGAGGACGCCGTACGCGCGGCGACCGCCCTGCTCCCCGAGCCCGTCAGCCCGTACCCCTCGGGAGCCGACTTCCGGCTGCTGACCGGCACCGACGGCCGCCGCCACACGACCCGCACCCGGGCCGGCTGCTGTCTCTACTACGCCATCCGGCCGGACGAGGCCTGTGGCACCTGCCCCCGCACCTGCGACACGGAACGGCTGCGCCGGCTGGAGGAGTGACCAGCCGTCAGTCTCCTGCCTCCACCTCTCGCCAGAACGCGTCGACCCGCGCGTTGAACACCTCCGGCACCTCCTGGAACGGCTGATGGGCCTCTCCGGGCAGCACCTCGAACTCGGCGTCCGGGATGCCCTCCGCGACCTCCCGGCCGAGGCGCGGCGGTGTGGCGAGGTCGAGTTCGCCGGAGAGAACGAGGGTCGGCGCGGTGATGCCGCCGAGACGGTCGGACGTGTCATGGCGGCAGAACGCAGCGAGCTGGCGTTGGAAGGCCTCGGCGGACTGCGGGTGCTCGAAGGCCAGCGTCTCGTCGATGAGGCGGTCGACCAGGCCGTCGGCGTGGGCACGCGGTGTGTAGATCCACAGGTAGAACGCCTCGAGCATGGCGCGCTCGGTCGGAGCCCGCTCCACCATCCACTCCCAGAAGCGCGTCATCGCGCGGAAGTAGGAGTCCGGGCGAGCCGTCGTGCTCATCAGGACCAGGCTGCGGACGAGGCCGGGATGCCTCAGCGCCAGCTCCTGGGCGATGAAGCTGCCTCCCGAGAAACCGGTCACGTGGGCGGCCGGGATCTGGAGCGTGCGCAGCAGCGCGGCGGCGTCGTCGGCCATCCGGGGCATGGTGAGCGGCCCCTCGGGCAGCGGCGTACGCCCGGCGCCCCGGTTGTCGAAGGCGGTGAGCCGGTAGCGGTCCGCGAGCCCGTCGAGCTGTGACTGCCACGCCTCGGCCGGGTCCCCGAGCCCCGAGATGAGCAGCACGTCGGGCCCCTGGCCCCGTCGCTCGACCCAGAGCTCCACACCGCCGGCGTCGATCATCTGTCCCATGGCCGCCTCCCGGAGCGGGGAACCGTGGCCGTCACGCTCGCGCCGGCGCGATGTTCTGGTTGGCGTGGAACAGGTTGTCCGGGTCGTAGGTCCGCTTGACCCGCGCGAGCCTGTCGTAGTGGCCCCGGTAGGTCGCCCGGACCCGCTCCTGGCCCTCGCCCGACCCCATGAAGTTCACGTATGAACCGCCCATGGAGTACGGGTGCAGCTCCTCCTGGTAGTCGACGCACCACTGCCTGATGGCCCCGGCGTTGACCGGATCGGGGTCCACACCGGCGAAGACACCGGACCAGACCGCGTCCCGGTAGCTCCACGCCGTGTCGTCCGGGCCCACGCGGTGGGCCGCCCCGTCGACCGGGTAGAGGTGCATCAGCGAGAGCTGGGTGGGGTTGTTCTCGGCGTACTTGAGGTGCACGTCCAGGGCGGCGTCCGGGATGTGGTCGAAGAAGTCGCCGCGCCAGTACCACTGGTAGCCGGTCGGGATCAGTTCGTCGAACATGCTCTGCAGCCCGACGTAGGGCATCGGAGTCGTGAAGTGGAAGGCCGGCGGCCCGGCCTCGTTCACCACGGAGAGCGTCTCGTCGAGCCCGTCCAGGTCGCCGGTGAGGCACCACACGATGCCGCACACCTTCCGCCGGTGCAGCTCCTCGGGGAAGGGCGGGCCGGGCGGGACGACGAAGACGTTGAAGAAGCCGTACACGTCCTCGGGCGCCTGTGGGAGGAACTCGCGATACCACGCCAGCGCCTCACGGGTGTGATCCACCGGCCAGACGGTCACCCCGACCCCGACCGTGTCCACCGGGTGCAGCCGGTAGGTGAGGGAAGTCGCGATGCCGAAGTTGCCGCCGCCTCCGCGCAGGGCCCAGAAAAGGTCGGGGTGCTCGTCCGCGTTCGCGGTGACGTAGCTGCCGTCGGCCAGGACGACGTCGGCGGCGATCAGGTTGTCCGCGGTCAGGCCGTACCTGCGGGTGAGATAGCCGTGTCCGCCGCCGAGGGTCAGGCCCCCGACCCCCGTCATGGAGATGATGCCGGTCGGGGTGGCCAGGCCGAACGCGTGGGTGGCGTGGTCCAGGTCGCCGAGCTGGGCGCCGCCGCCGGCCTGCGCGGTCTTCGCCGCCGGGTCGACCCGTACGCCGCGCATCGGCGAGAGGTCGATGGTCACACCGTCGTCCACCAGGCACAGGCCCGGGCCGCTGTGCCCGCCGCCCCGCACGGCGAGTTCCAGGCCGTGATCGCGGACGTAGGCGACCGCGGCCATGACGTCCGCGGCGTCCGCGCACCGCACGATGGCGGCGGGGTGTTTGTCGATCATCGCGTTGTAGATCTTGCGGGCCTGGTCGTACTCGGCGTCCCGTGGGCCTATGACCGGTCCTCGCAGCGTGGTCCGCATGTCTTCCAGGGTGGCGCTGTTCATGACGATCTCCTCGGGACGCGTGCCCGTGCTGACATCACCAGCGTCCCGCCGACGGCGCGGCTGTGCATGTCCGGCGGGGGCCGTCGCCCGGCTGCCCGCGGACTCAGGTCAGGGTGACCTCCACCGGCAGCTTCTTGATGCCGTTGACGAAGTTGGACCGCACCCGCGGCACGTCACCGGCCAGACGGATGTCCGCCAGGCGCGGGATCAGCTCCTCGAACATGATCCGGATCTCGGTGCGGGCGAGCAGATTGCCCAGGCACAGATGCGGGCTGCCCTTGCCGAAGGTGACGTGGTCGTTGTCGGCGCGTGTGACGTCGAAGTCATACGGATCGCCGAAGACCTCCTCGTCGCGGTTGCCGGAGGCGAACCACATCACGACCTTGTCGCCCTCCCTGACCAGCCTGCCGCCCAGTTCGACGTCGCGCGTGGCGGTGCGGCGGAAGTGGTAGACGGGGGAGGCCCAGCGCAGGAACTCCTCCACCGCGACCGGGATCAGTGAGGGGTCTTCTTGGAGGCGGGCCAGCTGCTCGGGGTGCTGGATCAGGGCCAGCATCGAGTGGGAGATGGTGTGCCGGGTGGTCTCGTTGCCGGCGACGACCAGGAGCAGGAAGTAGTTGTCGAAGTCCTGCGGGGAGAGCGGCACACCGTCCCGGGGCATGGTGTTGACCAGTCGGGAGACCAGGTCGGTGCCGTCTCCGCCCCGCCGCTGCCGCGCCAGCTCCCGGCCGTACTCGAAGACCTCCAGCGAGGCGGGGGAGCGGAACGGCAGATCGCGGTACCGCTCGCTCTCCTCGCTGTGCAGCAGGACGTCCGCGTAGTCGGGGTCGGTGTGGCCGATGATCCGGTTGCCCCAGTCGATCAGCCGCTGGTTGTCCTCCGGGGGCACGTCCAGCAGCCGGGCCAGGACGTTGATCGGGAAGTCCGCCGAGACGTCCTCGACGAAGTCGAAGCGGCCCTTGGCGAGCGCGGCGTCGAGGGTCCGTGCCGTCAGTCCGCGCAGGAAGTCGGTGTAGCCGCTGATCACGTTCGCGCCGAACTGCCGCTGGATCAGGCTGCGCAGCGCCCGGTGCCGGACCCCGTCCAGTTCGAGGATCGAGGCGCGTTTCTTGATCTGGTCGTCGTCGACCTCCTCCAGGTTGACGAACCTCGTGGAGGTGAAGGTCTCCGGGTCGCGGTCGACCCGGACGATGTCCTGGTGCCGGGTCAGCGCCCAGAAACCGGAGTTGGGCGCCTCTTCGGGCTGCCAGTGCACGGGGTCCTGGTGACGCAGGGTGTGGAACATCCGCCAGGGTGTGACGCCGTCCGTGAAGCGGTCCAGGTCGGCGAGGTTCACATCGGCCAGCGGCAGCGGTTCGCGCAGGGCGTCGGTCGGGGTCTCGGTGGTCATCGAACAGCTCCTCGGCGTCACAGGGGGCGTCACAGGTGGTAGGCGTACTCGGTGAACTCCCAGTCGGTGACATGCCGGTGGAAGCGTTCGACCTCGTCGCGCTTGTAGGAGAGGAAGGACGTGGTGAAGCCCTTGCCGAGCAGGTCGGTCAGGGCGGTGTCCGCCTCCAGCGCGTCCAGCGCGGCGGACAGGGTCCGGGGCAGGGCGGCGGACCGGGAGGTGTCGTAGCCGTAGCCCTCCAGCGGGGCGGGCGGCTCCTCGCCGGCCAGGACGCCCAGGAGGGCGGCGGCCGTCGTGGCGGCGATCGCCAGATAGGGGTTGGCGCTCGCGTCGCCCAGCCGCAGTTCGAGCCGGGCACCCGAGCCGCGCTCGGGCGGGACGCGCACCATGGCGCTGCGGTTGTCCAGCCCCCAGTCGATCAGCCAGGGCGCGAGGGTGTCCGGGCCGAAGCGCTTGTACGAGTTGACGGTGGGGTTGAGCAGCGCGGCCAGGGCGGGAGCGTGGGCGAGGACACCGGCCACGGCGTGCCGGGCGACGGCGGACAGACCGTACGGGGCCGAGGGGTCGTCGAAGGTGTTGCCGCCCCGGTCGTCCTCGCCGGAGAGGTGCAGGTGGAAGCCGGAGCCGCCCGCGTCGTTGAAGGGCTTGGCCATGAAGGTGGCCAGCCGGCCCTCCTTGCGGGCCAGTTCCTTGATCGCCGCCTTGAAGCGGAAGGACCGGTCGGCGGCCGAGAGGGCGTCGGAGTGCGCCAGGTTGATCTCGATCTGGCCGCCGTCGAACTCGTGGTTGCCGCTGATCGCCCCGATCCTCAGATCGCGTACGTGGCGCAGGGTGCGCAGCAGGTGGTTTCCGGGGTCGGCGCGCAGCCCCGCGGTGTAGACGACGCCCGGGTCGGGCGCGTAGCGGCGCCAGCCGCCGGACGGCTCCGGCTCGCACAGGAAGTACTCCAGCTCCGGCCCTACCACCGGCCGCAGCCCGTGCTCGGCACACCGGGCGAGAACGGCGCGCAGCAGGTCGCGGGGCGACTCGGGAGCGGGCGCGCCGGTCGCCGGGTCGACGACCTCGCCCAGACAGGCGGCCACCCCGGGCTCCCAGGGCAGGGACACCAGCGTGCCGAGGTCCGGCCGTACGCAGATGTCCGGCAGCCCCGCGTCCAGCCCGCCGCTGACCGGGACCACGTCGCCCTGCGGGCTGGTGTGGTAGACGGCCCGGCAGAACGCGAGACCGTGCGCGCAGGCCCGGGGCAGTTCCTCGAGCAGCACGTCGCGCGCCCGGTCGGTGCCGATGAGGTCGGGATAGGTCACCCGGACCACGTCGATGCCGTCGGCGGCGAGCCGCTCCATGTGGCGGCGGACTTCTTCAAGGTCGTGAGCGCTCACCGTTGTCTCCTCGGGCGGACGTCGGGACACCTCCGGGACACGGGGGCCGGGGAGGCGGGTGGCGGGAGAGCGAGCAGGCCGGGCGCGGCGGAGCCAGGGACCGCCCGGGTGCTTTGTTTGATGCCAAACGGTAGGGGTGGGCGAGGGGTGCCGCAAGGGGGCGGGGGCAAGAATTTATCCATCCGGATAGCTATTGACCAGACCTCCGCCCCTGCCTACCTTGTTTGAAGCCAAACGAGTTCGGGGCGCGTCTCACCGCACCCCGTTGGCCGGGGCCCGGCCCTTCCGGCCGGGCCCCTCTCCCTTCCCTTCGACGCCCTCACACTCAGGAGGACCGGCCATGAAGGTCGTCGTCGACATGAACAAGTGCCAGGACCACGGCCAGTGCGTCTTCGCGGCCCCCGACGTCTTCCACCTGGACGACACCGGCCGCCTGGCCCACGTCCCCGACCCCGACGACGCGCTGCGCGACGAGGTCGAGGAGGCCGCGGACGTCTGCCCGCTCCAGGCCATCCGGATCGAGGACTGACATGAGCGGGCGCATCGTCGTGGCCGGCGCCTCCCTGGGCGGCCTGCGCGCGGCCGAGCAGCTGCGCACCGCCGGCTGGACCGGCGGCATCACGGTGCTCGGCGACGAGCCGCACCCGCCGTACAACCGGCCTCCGCTGTCCAAGGAGGTCCTCGCGGGCAAGGCGGCCTTCGCGTCGCTGGCCTTCACCCCGAAGGCGTCCGTGGCGGACGTGGAATGGCGGCTCGGCACGAAGGTGGCCGCGGCCCGGCTCGACGAGCGCACCGTCGTGCTCGACGACGGCTCGGTGCTCTCCTACGACGGTCTGGTCGTCGCCACCGGCATGCGGCCCTGGCGGCTGCGCTGCCCCGGGCCGGCCGCCGGCCGCCACACCGTCCGCACGATCGACGACGCCCGGCTGCTGCGGGGCGAACTCACCCGGCCCGGGGCGCGCGTGGTCGTGGTCGGCGCGGGATTCATCGGTTGCGAGGTCGCCTCGACGGCCCTCGGGCTGGGCGCGGGTGAGGTGACGGTGGTCGACCCGCTGCCCCTTCCGATGGTCGGGCCCCTCGGTGAGCTGCTCGCGCGTGTGCTGCTGCGGCGGCACGAGGAACGAGGGGTGCGTTTCGTGCTCGGTGCGGGTGTCGCCGGGTTCGAGGGGCGGGACCGTGTCACCGCTGTCGTTCTGAAGGACGGCTCCGTGCTTCCCGCCGATGTGGTGGTGGAGTCCGTCGGCTCGGTCGCCAACACCGAGTGGCTGGACGGCAACGGGCTCGACCTGGACGACGGGGTGCTCACCGATGAACACCTGCGCGTCGGCGGCCGGTCCGAGGTCGTCGCCGTCGGCGATGTCGCCCGCTTCCCCAACGCCCGCTACGACGGTGTGCCGCGCCGGGTCGAGCACTGGTCCGTCCCGGCCGACTCGGCCAAGCACGCCGCGAAGGTGCTGGTCGGAGGCGCGGCCGGTCTGACGCCCTTCGCGCCGCTGCCCACCTTCTGGAGCGACCAGCACGACTTCCGGCTCCAGTCCTTCGGCGCGCCCGCTCTCGGGCTCGGTGACGTCCGCGTCCTCGACGGTGATCCCTCGGGGGACGTCCTGGTCGGCTACCACCGCGACGGACTGCTGGTCGGTGTCGTCGCGCTCGGCGGGCCGGCCGTCGGTCGTGCCGCCGCCCGCTGTCGCGCCGAGCTGCTGAAGCAGCCCGCCCTCACTGTGCAAGGAGCCCTCAAGTGACCGTAGTTCAGGGTTACTTCCACCCCAAGACGGCGAGCGGTGCCTCGTCGCTGATCCCCGCGCCCCCGTGGCGCTACTCCGGAGACCTGCTGACCGTCGAATACCGGACAGATCCCTCGCGGGTGCGCGAACTACTGCCCGAGCCACTGGAGTTGGCCGACGAGGACCCGGGGGCCGTCGCCCTGATCTGGGCGGACTGGCAGTCGTGCTCGGGGGCGGGGGAGGAGCTGCTCGATCCTGTGCGGGCGCAGTACAAGGAGGCGTTCGCGGTCGTGCGGTGCAAGTTCCGCGGGCGGACCTACTCGCGGTGCGTCTACATCTGGGTCGACAAGGACTTCGCGATCGCGCGAGGGCTGCATCAGGGGTATCCGAAGAAGCTCGGGTCCATCCACCAGACGCGGCCGCATCCGTATGGGCCCGCGCCGCGGATCGAGGCGGGGGCGCGGTTCGGGGCGACGCTGGCCGCGGCGGACCGGCGGCTGGCTCAGGCCGTGGTGACGCTGCGCGAGCCATCGGAGAGCGGCGGCTTCGTCAATGCCCATCCCATGGCCCATCACCGGTGGCTGCCGTCCATCGAGAACGGAAAGGGGCTGGCTCTCGACGAGCTGATCGAGTCCGGGGCGGCGTCGTTCGAGGGTGGGCAGGCGTGGGTCGGTGACGCTGAGTTGGAGTTGTTCGAGGCGCCCACCGAGGAGCTTGCCCGGCTGGAGGTGCGTGAGCCGATCGCTGCGTACTACCGGCAGGTCGGGGTGGTCTGGGACGGGGGGCGGCTGCTTGAGGTCGGTACGTCAGCAGCGTGTGCCGAGTGAGGTTTGTGGGCGGGTGCGGGTCCGTCGTGATTGTTCGCGCAGTTCCCCGCGCCCCTGAGGACGTGCGACAGCCCCTCTTCTGAATGGAACCCTTCTCATGCCTGACAACATCATCGTCGCGGGTGTCTCCATCGATACCCGGCACTGGATCGGCGGCGAGCGCGTCGCCTCCGCCACCACCTTCACCGACCACTCGCCGATCGACGGCGGTGCTCTCGGCGAGATCGCCCGGGGCGGTCCCGTCGAGGCCCAAGCCGCCGTCGCCGCCGCCCGGGACGCCTTTCCCGCCTGGGCCGCCACCTCCCGTACGGAACGCGCCCGCATCCTCCACGCCATCGCCGACGGGGTCGAGAAGCGGATCGAAGAGCTGGCGATCGTCGAGACCACCGACAACGGCGCCCTCCTGCGTTCCCACCGCCGGGGCGTGATGCCCCGTGTCGCCCACAACTTCCGGTTCTTCGCGGACTGGTTGCTGTCGCTCGGCCACGAGGACTTCGAGACCCGAGGGCACACCAACCACGTCAGCTGGGACCCGGCAGGGCCCTGTGTGCTGATCACCCCGTGGAACGCGCCCCTGATGCTGGCCACCTGGAAGGTCGCCCCTGCCCTCGCCGCCGGCAATACCGTCGTCCTCAAGCCGGCGGAGTGGTCCCCGCTGACCGCCTCCCTGCTGGCCGACATCGCGGCCGAGGCCGGGCTGCCGGCCGGGGTGCTGAATGTCGTCCAGGGGTACGGCTCGGAGATCGGGGACGCCCTGACCTCGCATCCGGACGTGCGCCGGATCAGTTTCACGGGGTCCGTGCCGACCGCGAAGCGGATCGCGGAGTCGGCCGCCGCGCAGCTCACCCCCCTGAGCCTCGAACTCGGCGGCAAGTCACCGCTGCTGGTGTTCGCCGACGCCGATCTCGAGCTGGCCGTGGACCTCGCCGTCGAGCAGTACGACAACGCCGGGCAGGTCTGTCTGGCGGGCACCCGGCTGCTCGTCGAGGAGACGGTCGCCGACGAGTTCACCCGCAGGTTCGCCGAGAAGGCGGCCGGGCTCAGGCAGGGCGACCCGCGGGACGAAGGCACCGACATCGGGCCCAACATCCACCCCCGGCAGCTGGAGAAGATCGACGGCTTTGTGCGGCGGGCGGTCGCGGCCGGGGCGCGGGCCGTCGTCGGAGGGCACCGGAAGGACGGCCAGTACTACGCGCCGACCCTGCTCACCGAGGTCGACCAGGACTCCGAGATCGTGCAGGAGGAGGTCTTCGGGCCGGTCCTGACCCTCCAGACCTTCACCGGCGAGGACGAGGCCGTCCGGCTCGCCAACGGCACCCGCTTCGGGCTGGCCGCCACCGTCGTCACCGGCGATCGCGACCGTGCCGAGCGGGTCACCGCGCGGCTCGTCGCGGGCACGGTCTGGGTCAACTGCTTCTTCGTACGCGACCTCCAGGCACCCTTCGGCGGCTCCCGGCAGTCCGGCGTCGGCCGGGAGGGCGGCACCTGGAGCTTCGACTTCTACTGCGACCTGAAGAACACCGTCACCGCCCCGAAGGGATGGAGCCAGGACCATGGGTGAGATCGTCGGGGCGGGGCTGCTCGCCCACGTCCCCACCATCGTGCTCCCCGAGGCGGATCGCCGGGAGCTCAACGAGGGCAAGGAGATCACCCTCGTGACCGGGCTCCGGGAGCTCCGCGGGGACGTCTTCGAACGCGACGACTACGACACCGTGGTCGTGCTCGACTCCCACTGGGCGACCACCGTCGAGTTCGTCGTCACCGCGCAGGAGCGGCGCGCGGGCCTGTTCACCTCCGAGGAGCTGCCGCGCGGCATGTGCAGGATGCCGTACGACTTCCCCGGCGACCCCGAACTCGCCCACAACATGGCCGGGTTCGCCGACAAGCACGGCACCTGGATCACCCCGATCGACGACGCGTACCTGCCGATCTACTACGCCACTCTCAACCTCTGGAAGTACCTGGGGGAGGGACTGCCCGACAAACGGTGGATCACCATCGGCGTCTGCCAGACCGGCGACATGGAGGACCATCTGAGGCTCGGGCGGGCACTGGCCGACGGGATCGCCGCCACCCCGGGGCGACGGGTGCTGGTCATCGCCTCCGGCGCCCTGTCGCACACCTTCTGGCCGCTGCGCGAACTGCGCGACCACGAGGCCAGCGACCCCGTCCACATTCGTACGCCCGAAGCGCGCGAGGCCGACGAGGAGCGGATCGCCTGGTTCAAGGAGGGCCGCCACGACAAGGTCCTCGACACCATGGACGCGTTCTGGCGGTACAAGCCCGAGGCGAAGTTCTTCCACTACCTGATGCTGGCCGGCGCCCTCGGCGAGCAGGCCTGCGTCGCCCGGGCCCGCCAGTACGGCGAGTACGAGAACTCCGTCGGCACCGGCCAGGTCCACCTCTGGTTCGACCGGCCGGCCGACGGCTGGACCGGGGGCCACGCCACCCCCGCCGCTGACCACACCCCCGCGCAGGAGTCCGCCCATGCCTGAGTACCGCAGAATCCTCCTCGACGGCGCCGCGGTCCAGGTCACCGTCGACGGTGACGAACTGGTCGCCGGGGACGGCCGCCGCGTCAAGACCGGGACGGCACAGCATCTGCCGCCGGTCGTGCCGTCCAAGGTCATCGCCGTCCACCTCAACCACCGCAGCCGGGTGGACGAGTTTCGGATCGGCCTGCCCGACACCCCCACCTACTTCCACAAGCCGACCTCCGCCCTCAACGCCCATCAGGGCGCGGTCGTCCGCCCGGAGGGCTGCAAGTGGCTCAACTACGAGGGCGAGGTCGCCATCGTCATCGGGCGGACCGCGCGGAACATCGCACCGGCCGAGGCGGGGGAGTACATCGCCGGCTACACCGTCGCCAACGACTACGGGCTGCACGACTTCCGCGACACCGACGCCGGCTCCATGCTTCGCGTCAAGGGCTCCGACACCCTCTGCCCGCTCGGCCCCGGCCTCGTCACCGACTGGGACTTCCACGGCAAACGGCTGCGGACCTACGTCAACGGACAGGTCGTTCAGGACGGCTCCACCGACGAGATGACGTGGGACATGCACTACCTCGTCGCCGACATAGCCCGCACCATCACCCTCCACCCGGGGGACGTCCTCCTGTCCGGCACGCCCGCCAACTCGCGCCCCGTGCAGCCGGGAGACGTCGTGGAGGTGGAGGTCGAAGGGCTGGGACGGCTCACCAACCACATCGTGACCGGGCCGACCGCCATCCGCTCGGACGTGGGCGCCCAGCCCACCGAGTCCGAGGAGGTGTTGTCGACCGCACTCGGCGGCGACTGGGAGTTCCGTGGCATCCGGCCGCCGCGCCGCTGACGTGGGGACCGGAAGCGGCGTCACCGCCGTGGGGACCGGATACGGCGTCGCCGAGGTGGGTCCCGTCCGCGCCGCCGAGCGGGACGGCCCGGGTAGGGTCGCGGGCATGACCGAGCCCGCCGGGCGCCGCCCCCGCAAGCGCGTGAACTACGGCACGGGCCGCGAGGCCCTGCTGGAGGCCGCCGTGCGGGTCGTCGCCCGGGGCGGGCTGCGCAGGCTCACCTACCGGGCGGTCGCGGAGGAGGCCGGTGTCACCCACGGCCTGGTCGTGCACCACTTCGGCTCCCGCGACGCCCTGATCGAGGAGGCCGTCGCCCACGCCATCCGCTCCTCGCTGAGCAGCAGCGCCCTCGAACCGGGCACGGGCGAGGTGGCCGACTTCTCGGTCGGCCTGACGGACATGGTGGAGGCCGGGCCGGACCTCCAGGCCTTCCAGTACGAACTGCTGCTGGAGTCCCGGCGCCGCCCCGAGCTCCTCGCCCACCTGCGGTCGCTGTACGACGAGTACTTCGACGCGACCCGGCGCGAACTCACCCAGATGCTGCCCGGACCGGTCGACGAGGGCCTGTCCCGGATGGTCTTCGCCACGCTGGAGGGACTCGTCCTGCACCAGCTGGTCTTCGGCGAGCGCGAGGTCATCGAGGACGCCCTCGACGAACTGCGCGCGGTACTGCGGCTGCTCGCCGAGCGCCGGGACGACAAGGCCTGACCCTCCCGGTCCTCCCGGTCCTCCCGGCCCTCCTGGACCTCCCGGCCCTCCTGGACCTCCCGGCCCTCCTGGACCTCCTGGACCTCACGGCCGTCCTGGACCGGAGCCCCGGAATTCCTCGCCCCTCACCCCTTGCCAAACGGATAGTTCCGCCCCACGATGAGGCAACTCGTTTGGCCTGAAACGATCCTTCCTCCCTCTGGCAGGTGATCCGAGTGGACAGTCAGACGGTCTCCCCGCACACGGCGAAACCGGACGCGCCCACCGCAGGCACGCTCAAGCCCGACGCCCTCGGCGTCCTGGGCATCCTCTTCTTCGTCCTGTCCGCCCAGGCCCCGCTCACCGGCATCGCCGGCGCGGCCCCCATCGCCGTGGCGCTCGGCAACGGGCCCGGCGTGCCCGCCGCCTATCTGGTGGCGGGCCTGGTGATCCTGCTGTTCTCGGTGGGCTTCGTCGCCATGGGCCGCCATGTCGTGGACGCGGGCGCCTTCTACACCTACATCGGCAAGGGCCTGGGCCGGACCACCGGCACCGGCAGCGCGGGCCTCGCGCTCTTCGCGTACTGCACCATCCAGGCCGCCATGTACGGGCTCTACGGCTCCATCGTGAGCGGCCTGGTCGCGCACCACACCGGCCTCGACCTGCCGTGGTGGGTCTGGACGCTGGCCACCATGGCCGTCGTCCAGGCGCTCGGCGCGGCCGGTGTCGAGATGGGCGCCAAGGTGCTGGCCGTCTTCGTCCTGGCCGAGTTCAGCATCCTGGCGGTCTTCGCCCTGGTCACCCTCGTCAAGGGCGGCGGCCCCGAGGGGCTCGGCCTCGCCGACAGCTTCTCCCCGGCCGCAGCCCTGGACGGAGCGCCGGGCGTGGCCGTGATGTTCGCCGTGGCGTCCATGTTCGGCTTCGAGGCCACCGCGATCTACGGCGAGGAGGCCCGGGAGCCGAGGAAGACCGTGCCACGGGCCACCTACCTCGCGGTCGCCGTCGTCACCGGCTTCTTCGCCCTGACCTCCTGGATGATCGTCTCCTCCTACGGCGCCTCCCAGGCCACCGCGGCCGCGGGCAAGGCCCTGGAGGGCGGCGACGGGGCCGGGTTCGTCTTCGCGCCCATCGCGGCCGAGTTCGGCGGCTGGGTGGGCGACGTGCTGCCGGTGCTGCTCGCCACCTCCCTCTTCGCGGGCATCCTCACCTTCCACAACTCCGCCAACCGCTACCTGTTCTCGCTCGGCCGCGACGGACTGCTGCCACGCCGGCTGTGCGGACTCAACCGCCGCCATGCCCCCTGGACGGCGGGGTGTGTCCAGACCGTTCTGGCCGTCCTCCTCGTGCTCCCCTTCGCGCTCGCGGGCAAGGACCCGGTGCTCACGCTGTTCTCCTGGTTCAGCGGGGTCGCCGTCCTGGCCATGATGCTGCTGTACCTGCTGACCTCGGTGTCCGTCGTCGTCTTCTTCCGCCGCGAACGTCTCGACGCCCGCCCCTGGAACACCCTGATCGCACCCGTCCTGGGCGCGCTCGGCATCGCCGGGGCGATCTGGCTCATCCTCGCCAACTTCACCACCCTCATCGGCGGCGACCGCACCACGGCCCTGTGGCTCACGCTGCCGGTCCCGGTGGTCATGGCACTGGGCGTCGTGGCCGCGCGGGTGCGCAGACCGTCCGCCGACACACCGACCTGATCAGGGAAACCCCAAGGAGGTTCCATGCCGGCCGTCACCCACGACGAGTGGCTGCGCCGCGCCAAGGCGTTCCAGCCCTCCGGCGCCCATCACCTCGGCGGTGCCGACGAACCCGGGAGCGGGGCGACGTTCCCGGTCGTGTCCCCGCGGGACGGCCGGATCATCGCCGAGGTCGCCGACGCGGGCACCGCCGAGGTGGACGCGGCCGTCGCCGCCGCCCGGCGGGCCTTCGACACCGGCCCGTGGCCGCGCCTGGCACCCGCCGAGCGCGGCCGGGCCCTGCTCCGCCTCGCCGACCTGCTCGACGAGCGGCGCGAGGAACTGGCGTTGGCCGTCAGCCTGGAGATGGGCAAGCCGATCACGGACGCCCACGCCATCGAACTGCGCGCCGTCGTCAACACCTTCCGCTGGTACGGCCAGCTCGCGGACAAGCTCACCGACGAGTCCCCGTACACCGCCCCCGACGCCCTCGCCCTGGTCACCCGGGAACCCGCCGGGGTGGTCGGGGCGGTCGTCCCCTGGAACTTCCCGCTGACCCTGGCCGGCTGGAAGATCGCCCCCGCCCTGGCGGCCGGCTGCACGGTCGTCCTGAAGCCCTCGGAGCACTCACCGCTCTCCGCCCTGCTCCTGGGCCGCCTCGCGACCGAGGCCGGACTGCCGCCGGGCGTGCTCAACGTCCTGGGCGGCGACGGACCCACAGCCGGCCGGGCCCTGGGCCTCCACCCCGACGTCGACGTCCTGGCCTTCACCGGCTCCACCGCCGTCGGACGCCACTTCCTGCGCTACGCCGCCGACTCCAACCTGAAGCGGGTCTGGCTGGAGCTCGGAGGCAAGTCGCCCAACATCGTCCTGCCCGACGCCCCCGACCTCGACAAGGCCGCCGCCACCGCCGCCTGGGGCATCTTCTTCAACCAGGGCGAGATGTGCACGGCGCCTTCGCGGCTGCTCGTGCACGCCTCGATCGCCGAGCGGGTCACCGAGGCCGTGGTCCGGCGGGCCCGGGAGCTGCGCGTCGGCGATCCCCTCGACCCGGCGACGGAGATGGGAGCACTGGTCGGACAGGCCCACCTCGACCGCGTAAGCGACCACGTCCGACACGGCGTCGACGAGGGCGCCCGTCTGCGCACCGGCGGCGAACTCCTGCTCGCCGAGACGGGCGGGACCTACCTGGAGCCGACCGTCTTCGACCAGGTCGACCCCGGTTCGCGACTGGCCAGGGAGGAGATCTTCGGCCCCGTCCTGTCCGTGCTCGCCTTCGACGACCTCGACGAGGCGGTCCGCCTGGCCAACGCCACCGAGTACGGCCTCGCCGCCGGCCTGTGGACCTCCGACCTGTCCACCGCCCACCGGGTCTCCCGCAGGCTGAGGGCCGGCACGGTCTGGGTCAACTGCTACGAGGAGGGCGACCTGACCGTGCCCTTCGGCGGCATGAAGCAGTCCGGCAACGGCCGTGACAAGTCCGTCCACGCGCTGGAGAAGTACACCGAGCTCAAGACCACCTGGATCCAGCTGTGAGGCCACTGATCGCCGTGCCCGCCCGGTTCTCCGCGCGGACCTCCGCACTCCGGTACGCCGCCGAGGTCAACGCCCGGGCCCTGATCGAGGCCGTCTGGCGGGCCGGAGGCGAACCGGCGAGCATCCACCCGGCCGACACCGGCACCGCCGCCCGGCTCGCCCGCTTCGACGGCGTGCTGCTCCCCGGCGGCGGCGACCTCGCCCCCGCCCGCTACGGCGCCGCCGGCACGCACGACACCGTCTACGACGTCGACACCCTCCAGGACAGCTTCGACCTCGAGGTCGCCCGCCACGCCCTGGAGTCGGGCCTGCCCCTGCTCGCGATCTGCCGCGGCCTCCAGGTCGTGAACGTGGCCCTCGGCGGCACCCTGGAGCAGGACATGGGCGGCCCGGAGCGCGAGCACCGGCACCTGGTGCACCCCGTCACCCTGGAACCGGGCTCGGCCGTCTCCGCGGCCACCGGCGCCGAGAAGACCGACGTGTCCTGCTACCACCACCAGCGGGCCGACCGCCTGGGCGCGGGCCTGCGGGTGACGGCCCGAGCGGCTGACGGTACGGTCGAGGCGCTCGAACTCCCAGGCGCCCAAGGCTGGTTCACGGCCGTCCAGTGGCACCCGGAGGACACCGCCCACGAAGACCCCGCCCAGCAGGGCCTGTTCGAGGCGCTCGTCCGGGCCGCCGCCAGATGAGGCCGCCGCGGGAGTCAGGCCCGGGGCCGCCGCCCGCTGCGCCGGGGAGTGGGCTCGGCACCGCCCCGCAGGGACTCCCGCCGCTCCTCGCCGTGCTCCTCCACCTGGAGCACGACACTGCGCAGCCCCTCGGCGAGACTGTGGCACTCCTCGTCGCTGAGCCGGGCCGTCACGAAGGCCTCCTCGTCGTTGAACGCCGGAAAGACCCGCCGCATGAACGCGTCGCCCTCCTCCGTCAGGCTCAGCAGCACCAGCCGCCCGTCGCTCGGATGACCGTCCCGCCGCAGCAGCCCCCGCGACTCCAGCGTGCGCACCACCCCCGTCAGCGTGCCCTTGGAGATCCCCGCTTCCTCCGCCACATGCCGGGTCTCCGACTCGCCCCACACCCAGACCACCCACAGCACCACGAAGGCCGTCCAGGTCAGGTCGGATCCGCGCAGCACCGAGTTCTCCAGGTGCTGCCGCACGGCGGAGGCGGCCCGGTAGATGTTCGCCACCGCCGCCATCTGCTCCCGGCGGATCGGAAAACCACCGAGCTTCGCCGCTGCGAGCTTCTCGGCCTCGGTGATGGATCGCTGGCCCGGCACGGGCGGCTCCTTCGTCTGATCACGACGTGTCACGCTCGGGCGGCTCATCCTCGCCGTCCAGTCGTTCGGGCTCAAATTGTACGGAGATGAAAGGGAAACCCGACATGCCCACCCCTCCCCGCATGCTCCTCGTCCTCAGCGAGAACTGGACCCTGACCGGCGGCCGGGCCGATCTGCCCGCCGCCGTCCGCTGGGCCCGCGAGGCCGAGGACGCCGGCTTCGACGCCGTCATGGTCAGCGAGCACATCGTCCTCGGCCCCGACGCGGCAGCCGCCGGCATCATGGGCAACCCCCGCGACTACGCCCTCCCGGGCAACCAGGACCCGTGCACCCCCTGGCCCAACTCCCTGCTGCTGCTCGCCGCCATCGCCTCCGTCACCTCCCGGCTGCGCCTCGCCGCGGCGGCCGTACTCGCCCCGCTGCGCCACCCGCTGCTGCTCGCCCGCGAACTCGGCACCCTCGACCTGCTCAGCGAGGGACGGCTGGTCGTGCAGCCCACGGTGAGCTGGAGCAAGGACGAGTACGACGCCCTCGGTGTGCCCTTCGCCCGTCGGGGACGGCTCCTCGACGAGCAGCTGGAGGTCTGGGCGAAGGCCTGGGGCCCGTCCCCGCTGTCCCACGAGGGGCCGCACTACCCCTTCCAGGACGTCTGGTTCGAGCCCAAGGCCCACCGCCCGGACGGCCCCCGGCTCTGGTTCGGCGGTCAGCGCCTGCACGGACCCGTCCTGCGCCGCCTGGTGCGGTACGGCCACGGCTTCCATCCGCTCGGCCGGCCCACGCCCGAGGACCTTCGGTCGCTCAAGGACGCGATGGCGGCCGCCGGGCGGGACATCGCCGACCTGGAGATGATCGGCGGCACCCGGGCGGTCTTTCCGGACGACCGTTCCCCGGCGGACCTCGGCGCCGCGCTCGCCGTGATCCCCGGCCAACTGGAGCAGGGCTTCACCACGTTCTGCGTGAAACCGAACCAGTTCATCGACGACCCGGACGGAGTCGGGGCGTTCTGCCGCGAGGTCGTGCGGCGCGTCGCGGCACTGACCTCCTGAGGACCAGGCGCCGGATCACCGCTCGACGAAACGCCCGAGGTGATCCGGGTCCGGCCGCAGCAGCCCGTCCCGCACCGCGAGGGCGGTGGCCTCGGCGCGGGAGGCGCAGCCGGTCTTGCGCAGCAGATGCTCGACATGGCTGTGCACGGTCCGCGGGGACAGGAACAGCGCCTGCGCGATGGCCTGGTTGGTCTGCCCCGTGGCCGCCCGGGTGAGGACCTCCAGCTCCCGAGGGCTCAGCCCGTACGGCAGTTCCGTGGGGGTCTCGTGCACCAGTACCGCCTCCGATACGAGGCCGGTGCCCGGCGGGTGCCGGTGCAGGGCGACCCGCTGCCAGCCGCCCCCGGCCGGCCACAGCAGCCGCAGCCGCCGCCCGCCCGTGCCCGAGAAGGCGTCCAGCAGCGCGCGGAAGGGCCCGTCGTCCCGCAGCACCAGGGGCCGGTCCCGGCCCGGCAGGTCGATCACCCCGCCGTCACCGGTGACCAGGCTCGCCGCGTCCTCCTCGGCCAGTCCGTGCAGGTCACCGGCGTGCGCCAGCGGGTCGGCGAGCGAGGCCAGGGCCGGGATCACGGAGGCGAGCAGCAGCCGGGCGTCGGTGCCGTAGGCGTCCGCGCTCTCGGTGGAGAGATGGACGAGTCCCACCAGGCGGCCCCGATGCCGCAGGGCTCCCGTGACGCCGTCCCGGAAGCCGGCCGGCCGGACCCGCTCGGCGTAGAACCAGCCGTGCCGGAAGCGCGGGCCGGCGTCCTCGGAGTCCTCCGCGTCTTCCGAGATGGACGGTGGCAGCTCCCGCCGCACGACGTTCCGGTACCACGGGGTGCCGACGAACTCCCCGGCCAGGGCCTGCGAGGCCTCGGCCGTGTAGCCGATGCTCGCGATCTGGACGTGGGAGCCGGTCAGCGGGTCGATCGTGAGCAGGGTCGCGGCGTCCAGCGGCAGGGCGCGGGCGAGTTCTCGCAGGGCCTGCGCGGAGGCCGACGCGGTGTCGCGCTCGCGGGTGAGCATGCCGATGCGGGCGGCTGCCGCGATCTGGTGGTGGCTGGGCATGACGAGCCTCCGGACGGCTCGGGCGACGATATCGTTTGGGGCCTAACGATAGGGCTCCGGTCCGTGCCCGACAAGGTGCCGACCGACTCGCGCGAGGGCCCGGTGCACGGCCGGTCGCCGTCGGCAGTCGGTATTTGTACGGATGGTGCGGCGGGCCCCGCGGGTCTTTCCTGTTCGGCACAGCAGCCGGACGCCCGCTCCAGTCGGGCCCGCCCCTCGGAGAGCCCACGCGATGACCCAACCCCTGTACACCGCCTCGCGCAGACACTTCCTCGCCCTGTCCGCCGCCACAGCACTGTCCGCCGCCGGATGCTCGGCACCGGAGAACACGGCCGCCTCGGCCAAGCCCTCGCGGTCCGGCGGCACCCGCCTGACGAAGATCGGCCTCGACTACCCCTTCACCCAACTCCCGCTCTACTCCACGCTGGTGAAGCTCTCCACGGCCCAGGCGAAGCGGCACGGCATCTCGTTGCTCACGACCAGCGACAACGCCAGTGCCGACACCCAGGCGAGCAACCTCAACACCTGGGTCGCCCGCGAGGTCCCGGCCATCGTGTCCTTCCCGATGGTCTTCGAGGCCGCCGAGCCCATCGCCAAGGCGGCCCTCGACGCGGGACTGATCTGGGTGACCTACGGCGGCTCCCTCCAGCACCAGAGCGCCGACATACAGTTCAGCTTCCGCGAGGGCGGCACCCTGCTCGGCGAGGCAGCGGCGAAGTGGGCCGAGGAACACCTCGGCGGCAAGGGCAAGATCGCCTTCCTCACCGACAGCACCATCGAGCTGGGCCGCGAACGCACCAAAGGCATGATCGACGCCTTCACCAAGCTGGCGCCCGGCGTCGACGTGGTGGCGCGGGAACAGGCCATCGACCCGGACACGGGCCTGTCGAAGACGAAGGCGATCCTCGCCAAGCACCCCGACCTCAACCTCGTCCTCGGCGTCACGGACGCCGCCGCGTACGGCGGATTCAAGGCACTCCAGCAGTCGGGCCGCGACAAGGACGACGCGAAGACCTTCGTCGGCGGACAGGACGGCTCCGCGCCCTCGCTCCTCGCCGTCAAGCAGGGCACCTTCTACCGGGCCTCCGCCGCCCTGGCGCCGAAGGACATCGCCGCCGCCATCGTCGAGGTGCCGCGCGCGGTCGCGGCGGGCAAGGCGAACCCCAGCACCCAGGTGCCCATCACGCTGGTACAGCGCGCCGACACCGCCCGGATCGACACGCTCCTCGCGCAGAACGCCTAGGCCCACGACCATGACGACCACGAACCTCCGTGTCCGCGGCCTGACCAAGTCCTTCGGCGGAGTCCGGGCCCTGGACGGCGTGGACCTCACCGTCCCCGCCGGCCAGGTGCACGCCCTGCTCGGCCACAACGGCGCAGGCAAGTCCACCCTCATCAAGTGCCTGGGCGGTGCCTTCCCGCCCGACGCCGGCACCATCGAGGTGGGCGGAACGACCCACACCCGCCTCAGTCCCCGCGAGTCGATCGCGGCCGGCGTGGCGATCATCTTCCAGACGCTCAGCGTGGTCGACGCTCTCACCGTGGCGGAGAACATCTTCCTCGGCCAGGAGTGGACCCGGTACGGCCGCATCGACCGGCGCGCCCAGGAGGACGTCGCCGCCGGGCTGCTGGAGCGGGTCGCGGCCCGGTGCTCCCCGCGCGACCGGGTGGGTGATCTGCCCATGGGACAACGCCAGTTGGTGGAGATCGCCAAGGCCCTCAGCCGCAGCGCCTCCGTCCTGGTCCTCGACGAACCGACGGCCGCCCTGTCCGGCGCGGAGACCGACGCCCTGGCCGAACGCGTGGAGGACCTGCGCACCCAGGGACTCGCCATCGTCTACGTCACCCATCTGCTGGCGGAGGTGGAACGGCTCGCGGACGCGGTGACGGTCCTGCGCGACGGACGGGTCGCGCACCAGGGCACGGTGACCGGGCAGACCCGGGCCGAACTGGTCACGGCGATCGCGGGGCGGCCGACGGAGGAGGTGCGCGGGCCCCGGCCCCGCCGTACGTCAACCGCACCCCGGCTCGTCGTGGAAGCCCTGGGCGGCCCCGGCTTCGGCCCCGTCGACGTCACCGTCGCCGAAGGGGAACGCGTGGGCCTCTTCGGGCTCATCGGCTCCGGCCGCACCCGCATCCTGGAGACCCTCTACGGCAGGCGCCGCGCCACCGCCGGAACGATCCGGGTCGGTGACCGTACCGTCGCCCCCGCCAGACCGGCCGACGCGCTCGCCGCGGGGATCGCGCTCGTGCCGGCGGACCGGCGCACACAGGGCCTGTTCCCGTCGCTGTCCGCGCAGGACAACGCGCTGCTGCCGGCCGTCCGGCCCCTGGCCCGCCACGGCATACGGGCGTTGCGCAGCGAGCGGCGGGTGTTCGAGGCGCTGGCCGCGGCGGTGGGGCTGCGTCCGGCCCGGCCCGGGCTGCCGGCGGGCGCGTTCTCCGGCGGCAACCAGCAGAAGCTCGTCCTGGGCCGGTGGATCAACGAGGCCCGGCACGTGGACGTCCTGCTGCTGGACGAGCCGACGCAGGGCGTCGACGTGGGCGCCCGGCAGGAGATCTACCGGGTCGTGTCGTCCCTCGCCGCCGAGCGTGGCACCGCCGTGCTGTTCGCCTCCAGCGACCCCGAGGAGGTCGTGGCGCTCGCCGACCGCTGCCTGATCGTCGCCGGCGGACGGATCGCCGGCGAACTCTCGGGTGCCGAACTCACCGAACAGGCCCTGCTGTCGGCCGTCCACACCCCCCTGCCCGCCGAAGGAGCAGCATGACCACCGCCGACCCCGTCCTCACCCGCCCCCGGCTCCTGGCCACGGGCGGGCTGGACACCGTACGCCGCAACCCGCTCCTCGTTGTGCTCGTCGCCATGGTGCTGGTCTTCCAGCTGACCACGGGCAGTTTCCTCGACCCGGCCAACCTGAGCGGCATCGCCACCGACGCCGCCACCCTCGCCATCGTCGCCGTCCCGCTGGCCCTGCTCGTCATCAGCGGCTACCTCGACCTGTCCGTCGGCTCCACGCTCGCCCTCGGCGGGCTGGTCGCGGGCTGGCTGGCCGGCCAGCACCACCAGTCACCCGCCGTCGCCCTGCTGGGGGCGCTCGCCGCCGGGGCGGCGGTCGGGGCGGTGAACGGCGTCCTGTGCTGCTACTTCGGCCTGTCCGCGTTCATCGTCACCCTCGGGATGCTGACGGCCGTACGGGGCCTGGCACAGCAGCTGTTCCCGCTGCCGCTGAGCGGCTTCGGCTCCGGGTTCGCCTGGATCGGCGGGGCGCGGATCGCCGGAGTCGCGGCGCCGGTCGTCATCGCGGCACTGGTGCTGGCGGCGGGCGTGCTCTTCCTGGCGCTCACCCCGGCCGGACGGCACGTCTTCGCCATCGGCGTCAACCGGGAGGCCGCCCACCTCTCCGGCATCCAGGTCCGCCGTACCCCGTTCGCGCTGTTCGTCGTCACCGGCGTGGCCGCCGCCCTCGCCGGGGTCGTCAAGGCGTCGGTGCTGGACAGCGTGGTCGCCGGAACCTCCGGGGCCGGGTTCGAACTGACCGTGCTCACCGCGGTGCTGCTCGGCGGAGTGGCCCTCACCGGCGGCACCGGGTCGATCCTCGGCGTCCTGCTCGGCGTGCTCTTCCTCGGCGGTCTGCAGAACGGCCTGACCCTGCTGAACGTGCCGACGTTCTGGCAGCAGATGGCCCAGGGCGTCGCGCTGGTGGCCGGCGCGGCCCTCGCGTACTTCGCACCCCGCACGGGGCGCTGACTCACCTCCTCCGCTCCCCGAACCGGAACCCGAACCCGAACCCGAACCTGAACCTGAACCTGAACCCGAAATGAGGTCACCCGTGAGCGACACCGCTCCCACCCTCGTCCTGACCGGCGGTCAGGTCCTCACCGTCGACGCCGGCTTCACCGTCGCCGAAGGCGTGGCCGTGCGCGGCCGGGACATCCTGGCCGTGGGCAGCGACGCGGAGATGCGAGCCCTGGCCGGACCCGGCACGCGGATCGTCGAACTGGGCGGCCGGACCGTGCTGCCGGGCATCAACGACTCGCATCTGCACGGGGCCGCCTACGGGATGACCAATCCGCCGTTCGCCATCGACGTCGGCCATCCGGCGGTCGGTTCCCTCGCGGACATCGCCCGGGCAGTGGCCCGGGCGGCACGGGACGCCCCGGACGGCGAGTGGATCGTCGGCCTGGGCTGGGACCCCGGCTATCTCGCGGAGTGCCTGGCCGACCCGGGCCGCTTCCCGCACCGCCGGGACCTGGACGAGGTGGCGCCGCACCACCCGGTCTGTCTGACCGACTTCTCCTCGCACATGGTGTGGGCCAACTCCGAGGCGCTGCGCCGCTGCGGCATCGACGCGGACACCGCGTCCCCGCCCGGCGGCGTCATCGACCACGACCCCGACGGCCGGCCGACCGGCATCCTGCGCGAGGCCGCCGGGCGGCTCGTCCAGGCGGAGCTGCCCGCCCCCACCGTCGCCCAGCGCCGCCAGGCCATCCAGGGCGTGATCCGTGAGCTGCACGCACGCGGCATCACCAGCTACACCGAGCCGGGCCTCGGCCCCGGCGGCACCGGAACCCTCTTCGGCGGTCTGAGCACGGACAACTGGCGCGCGTACGCCGAACTCGCGGCCGAGGGCGCACTCGAAGCCCGTGTCAGCGTCCTGCTGCTGCCCGCCCCCATGGGGGGCTCCGCCGACGACGTCCGCGAGGGCCTGGCCGAACTGCGCCGCCCCGAGTCGGCCGACCCCCGGCTGCTGCGGGCCATCGGCGTCAAGGTCTTCGGGGACGGCGTACCGCCCAACCGCACGGCCTGGATGAACGAGCCCTACCCGGAAGGCGGCCACGGCGCCCTGTGCGTGCACGGCGACACCCCCGCGCTCCAGGCGGACGAACTGCGCGAGATGATCCGGGTCGCCCATGAGGCCGGATTCCAGCTCGGCGTGCACGTCACCGGCGACCGGGCCATCGACACGGTCGTGGACGCCTTCGTCGCCGCGAACACCGCCGCACCGCGCCCGGACGCCCGCCACTACGTCATCCACGGCGACTTCATCAGCCCCGGCAGTCTCGCCAAGCTCGCCGCACACGGCTATGGCGTCAACATGAACCCCGCCATCAAATGGACCATCTCCGATCTGATGGACGAGGTCGTGGGCCCCGAACGCTCCGCCTACCAGTGGCCGGTGCGCTCCGCGCTCGACGCCGGAGTACGGGTCTGCGCCAGCTCCGACGCCCCGATCACCGAGCCCGACTGGCGGCAGGGCGTGGCCTCGATGATGCTCCGCGAGTCCAAGGCCAGCGGCCGGCCCAGCGGCCCCGAACAGTGCGTGCCGCTCGCCGACGCCCTGCGCGCCTACACGGCCACCGCCGCCTGGCAGGACTTCGCCGACGACTGGAAGGGCACCGTCGAACCCGGCCGGGCCGCCGACCTGTGCGTACTGGACCGGCCGCTGCTCGACCTCGACCCGCACGAGATCACCGAAGTGCGGGTGGACCTCACCGTGTTCGACGGGCGGGTGGTCTTCGAACGCTGAGCCGCCGGCCGGCCACCCGGCTCACGGCGTAGACGCCGAAGGAGATCGTCGTGACGTAGGGGCTGATGGGGATGCTGCTGCCCAGGGCGAGCAGGATGCCGCCCTCGATCGAGGCCACGGCGAACAGCACGCTCAGCACGGGCAGCAGTACCGGCGAAGCGGTGACGCGGGCGGCGGCAGCGGCCGGGGTGACGACCAGGCTGAGCACCAGCAGCGCGCCGACGACCTGCACCGACAGGGCGACCGCGAGCCCGAGCACCAGCATGAACGCGAAGGACAGCGCCCGCACCGGCACCCCGCGCGCCTGCGCCACATCCGGGTCGGTGCTGGCGAAGGCGAGCGGACGCCACATGACCGCCAGGGCGATGAGCACCAGCACGGACGTGCCGAGCAGCCACGACATCTGCGGTGTGTCCACAGCGACGATCTGCCCGGTGAGCAGCCCGAACTTGTTGGCCGCCCGGCCCTGGTAGAGGGCCAGGAAGAGCACGCCGAGGCCCAGCCCGAACGGCATGATGATGCCGATCACCGAGTTGCGATCGCGGGCCCGCGTCCCCAGCACCCCGATGACGCCGGCCGCCAGGAGCGAGCCGGCGATCGACCCCGCCACGATGTTCACACCCAGCAGCAGCGCCGCCGACGCGCCCGCGAAGGACAGTTCGCTGATGCCGTGCACCGCGAACGGCAGGTCCCGCATCAGCACGAACACCCCGGCCAGCCCGCCCACGAGCCCCAGCGCCACGCCCGCGACGAGGGAGTTGCGGACCAGGCCGAGGAGTTCGCCGTAGTCGGTGAAGTCGAAGATCTGGTGCCAGATCCCGGCGGCGAGCGTCATGCGCGCACTCCGTCCGGCTCGTCCGACGGCTCGGGATGGTGCGCCGGTGCGGCCGGTTCGTCGGGCGCCCCCGCGACCACCACCCGGCCGCGCACCCGTACGACATCGACCTGTGTGCCGTACAGCCGGGACAGCGACTCGGAGGTCAGCACCTCGTCCGGGGTGCCGACGCGGTGGCCGCCGGGGGCCAGGTACAGCACCCGGTCGGCCGGCCCCAGCACCGGGTTGATCTCGTGCGTCACGAAGACCACCGCCGTGCCGTGGGAGCGGCGCCGGGCGTCGATCAGTTCGGTGACGGCCCGCTGGTGGTTCAGGTCGAGCGACAGCAGCGGCTCGTCGCACAGCAGGATCCGCGGGTCGGTGGCCAGGGCCTGGCCGATGCGGACGCGTTGCCGTTCGCCGCCGGACAGCGTTCCGAGCGGGACATCGGCGTAGGCCGAGGCCCCGACGGCTTCGAGGATCTCGTCGACCCGGCGACGGACCCCGGCGGTGCGCAGCCGTGGCCCGAAGCGGTGCCCGTCGATGCCGAACCGCACGAGATCCCGGGCGCGCAGCATGGCCTGGGCGGACAGCGCGGCCTGCTGCGGGACATAGCCGATCTCCCGGGCGGCGTCGCGCGCGGGGCGGCCGAGGACGGTCAGGGTCCCGGCGGACAGCGGCCGGCGGCCCAGCAACGCCCGTACGAAACTGGTCTTGCCCGCACCGTTCGGCCCCAGCACGGCCAGGAACTCCCCGGCCCGTACGTCGAGATCGAGGCCGCTCCACACCTCGCGGGCGCCGTACGCCAGGGCCGCGCCGCGCAGACTGATGACAGGAACGCCGCCCTGCCCGGATATCGCGGTCACTTGGCCAGCGCGCTCGCGAGCGCGTCGACGTTGGCGGTCATCCAGCCGAGGTAGTCCTTGCCCTTCGGCAGGGTCTCGGTCACGGGTACGACGGGGATGCCGGCTGCCTTGGCCGCCGCCTCGGCCTTCTCGGTCTGCGGGCCGGTGGTCTGCGCGTTGTAGACGAGGGCCTCGACCTTCCTGCCGCTGAACAGCGCCAGGTTCTCCCGGAGGATCCGCGGGGAGACGTCGTCACCCTCCTCGATCGCCTCGCTGAACGCGGCGGGAGTGCGGTTGACGAGACCGCCGGCCTCCGTCATGTACAGCGGCACGGGCTCGGTGATCGCCACGCCCGCACCGCCGTGCTCCCTCTTGATCCGGGCCTCCTTCGCCTCCAGTGGCGTGAGCCGGGCCTTGAAGGCGGCGGCGTTCTTCTTGAAGACGGCCGCGTCGGACGGGTCGGCCCGGGTGAGGGCCGCGGCTATGCGGTCGGCGACCTTGGCGACGGTGGGGAAGTCGTACCAGACGTGCTCGTTCAGCTCGCCGCCCTTCGGCGCGGTCTTGCCGGAGACCTTCACCGCGTCGATCACCTGGGCGGAGTCGTTGTGGCCGCCCTTCAGCATGCGGCCGACGAAGTCGTCGTAGCCGCCGCCGTTCTCCACGACGACCTCGGCCTTGGACAGGGCCAGCTGGTTCTGGGGGTCGGCCTCGTAGGAGTGCGGGTCCTGGTCGGGGTCGCTGATGATCGAGGTGACGTCGACGCTGTCGCCGCCCACGCGCCGCGCGATGTCGCCGTAGACGTCGGTGGAGGCGACCACCGAGACGCGGGCCGGTGTGCTCTTGGCGCCGGCGGAGTCCGACGAGCTGCCGCAGCCCGCGAGCAGGGCCAGGGACGCGCTGGTCAGCAGCGCCAGGCGGCGGGACGTGGACAGGGGCATGGCTCCTCCATGACGGACGTGCACAGGGGTACTTGGCAGCGCCACGCTAGATGGGAATGAATGTCAAGAGCGGGTTCTGGCCGAAGTCATGTGAAAACCATTGCCAATTGTTGAAGCGGAGGTCCGGGTCGATCTGGACTGGAAATCCAATCGTTGGATGCGTAGTCTAATTTCCATGCGAGAGCCTCTGACCGCGGAACGGGATGCGATCCTCGCCGCGCTGACACCGGTCGTCGAAGGAATCGCCGCGACCTTCGGGCCGGTCTGCGAGGTCGTGCTGCACGACTACCGGAACCCGGAGAAGTCGGTGGTCGCCGTCGCCGGATCGGTGACCGGGCGGACGGTGGGCGGTGCGATGAGCGAGATCGGCATGCGTGTCCTCGCCCGGGGGGACGAGGCGGCCGACGAGCTGAACTACGTGACCCGCACCCGGAACGGGGCGCTGGTGAAGTCCTCCACGATGGTGCTGCGGGACTCCACGGCGACCGTGTTCGGCGCGCTCTGCGTCAACGTGGACGTCGGCGCCGTCAGCCAGGTCCACGGTCTGCTCGGCGCGCTCGCCGGAATACGCCCCGAGCCGGCGGAGCTGCCGACCACCACCTTCGGCAACGACATCGACGCCGTGGTCGACGCCCTCGTCGACGCCCACCAGTCGAAGCAGCGGGGGAGCTGGGCGGAACTGGACCGCGCCGAGCGCCTGGAACTGTTCGGCGGGCTGGACAACCGCGGTGTCTTCGCCGTGCGCGGCGCGGTCGAGCAGGTCGCCGCCCGGCTCGGCATCTCCCGCGCCTCCGCATACAACTACCTCTCCCAGGCCCGGGCCGCCCACGACACTCCCACCGGAGGATCCGCGTGACGACCACCAGCCCACCGGTCACCCCCGACGACGTCCGGGCCGCCGCCGCCCGGCTCAAGGGCGTCGCCCACCGCACCCCGGTGCTGCGCTCCCGCACCCTCGACGCGCTCGCCGGTGCCGAGATCCACCTCAAGTGCGAGAACTACCAGCGCGTCGGCGCCTTCAAGTTCCGCGGCGCCTACAACGCCGCCTCCCGCCTCACCCCCGAGCAGCTGTCGCGGGGTATCGCCGCCTACTCCTCCGGCAACCACGCCCAGGCCGTCGCCCTGGCCGCCCGTGAGCTCGGCACCACCGCCGTGATCGTCATGCCGGAGGACGCCCCGCCGTCGAAGCGCGCGGCCACCGCCGGGTACGGCGCCGAGATCGTCACCTACGACCGCTACACCGGCGACCGCGTGGCCATCGCTGAGGCCCTGGCCGCCGAACGGGGTCTCACCCTCATCCCGCCGTACGAGCACCCGCACGTGATGGCCGGCCAGGGCACGGCCGCGCTCGAACTCCTCGAAGAGGCGGGAGAGCTGGGGGCGATGGTGACACCGGTCGGTGGCGGCGGGCTCATGGCCGGGAGTGCCACGGTGGCCAAGGGGCTGTACCCGGACATCCGGATGATCGGCATCGAACCGGAGGCCGGGGACGACACCAGGCGCTCGCTGGAGGCCGGACGGCGCATCAGTATCCCGGTGCCGCACACCATCGCCGACGGGCAGGCCCTGCACACACCGGGCGAACTCACCTTCTCCGTCAACCGGCGGCTCGTCGACGAGATCGCGCTGGTCGGCGACGACGAGATCCGGGACGCGATGCGGTTCGCCTTCGAACGCCTGAAGATCGTCCTGGAGCCGAGCGGTGCCACTCCGCTCGCCGCTCTGCTGACCGGCCGCGCGGGCCGTCTCCCGCGCCGCGTCGGCGTCATCCTCTCCGGCGGCAACATCGACGCCGGACGCTTCGCCGAGCTCTGCGGGCACCAGGTCTGAGCGGGCGTTCCCTGGTTGGCGGCCCCGGAGGGACGGGCGGACGATGGAGGGGAGAGGCCGGCCGCCGACGCGCGGTGTCCAGGGCCGCCGGGGAGACCGGCCCCCGGCCGCGGTGCGCCGCGGCCGGAAGGGAGCGCGTCATGTTGGAAGTGAAGACGCTCGACAAGCCGGACGAGCGGCGTGATTTTCCCCGTGGCCACCTCGAAGCCGTCCATATGACGGAGCTCGACTTCGCCGTGGCGACCTTCGAGCCCGGCTGGCGCTGGTCCGAGTCCGTGGGCCCGATCGCGGGCACCGACACCTGCCAGATGCACCACAACGCCTACATGCTCCAGGGGCGCATGCACATCCGGATGGACGACGGTGGTGAGACCGAGGTCGGCCCCGGCGACGTCTACGTGTGCACACCCGGCCACGACGCCTGGGTGGTGGGCGACGAGCAGGTCGTGGTCTACGACTTCCAGGGGCAGTCGGCGAGGGAGTTCGCGAAGAAGTAGCGCCCGCCCGCTCTCCGGAAACCGATCGATTTACACGTCCCGTCATGGGAACCGATCGGTTTCCGTGCCGCTCGCGCGCTCTCCACCCGCGACTCGCAGTCGCCTGATCACACCCTCGGTCACACCGGCAGCAGCCGTGCCACCAGTGCGCTGAGCTGTGCGACATTGCGGCACTCGTGCATCTCGACCAGCTCGGCGTAGACCGGCGCGACGGAATCGCCCGTGCCCCACAGGGAGCGCTGCTCGGGGTTCAGCCAGTAGACGCGGCGCGCCCGCCCGGCGATCTGCCTTACGGCGGGCAGATTCGGGTCGCTCCGGTTGGTCCGGGCGTCACCGAGGACGAACACGGTCGTGCGCGGACCGACCGCGTCGCCGTGGATCTCCGCGAACTCGCCCAGCGCCGTGCCGTAGTCGCTGCTGTCGTGCCATCCGGTGAGGGTGGCCTCCGCCCCGATGCGGGCGCTGAGCCCCTCCGGGTCCGCGGTGCCGTGCCGGAGGAGCGCGGTCACCTCGTCGATCCGGTTGACGAAGGCGAACACCCGCACCTTGCTGAACTGGTCGTGCAGGGCCTGGACCAGCAGCATCGTGAAGTCCGAGAAGCCGGACACCGAACCCGACACATCGCACAGCAGCACCAGTTCGGGGCGGGCCGGTCGGCGCCGGCGCAGCACCGGCTTCATCGGCACCCCGCCCGTCGACAGCGAACCGCGCAGGGTCCGGCGCAGGTCGATCGTGCCCCGGGAGGCGCGGCGGCGCCGCGCCGCGAGCCGGGTCGCGAGCTTGCGGGCGAGCGGCTGAACCGCCCTGCGCAGTTCCGCCAGCCGGGCCTTCCCGGCGAACAGGAAGTCGACCTGCTCGGTGGTCGGGGCCACCGCCCGCCGGGCGATCTCGTCCCGGTCGCGCCGCTCGGCCACCCGGCGCCGCGCCTCCGTGGCCACCAAGGCGCGGAAACCGTCTATGCGTCGCCGGATCTCGTCCTCCAGCAGCCGGTCGGCGAAACCCGGACTGCCGCCCTGCCCCCGCACATTGTCCCGGACCCGGGCGAGCAGGGTCCCCGGGCGAAGCCGTTCGAGTGCCTGGTACGACGACCAGCCGTCCGACTCCGCCGAGGAGCCGTAGCCCCCGAAACCGTCGACCGCCTCGACCGCCAGCCGGCCCAGCAGCGCCCGGTCGTCGGCGGCGAGCGCGGCTGCCAGCCGGTCGCGCAGATCGTCCCGTCCGGCGGCCTTCCGCTCCGGGCCGCCGACGCTCCGCGGGAAGTACAGGTCGAAGACCGGGTCGAACACCCGCCGTTGCCCGGTGCCGTGCAGCAGCGTCGCCGCCAGCCCCTCGCGCAGCAGCTCACGGTCCGTGAGGCCGAGCGCCTCGATCGCCTGCCCCGCGTCGACCGTCTCGCCGGTGCCGATCCGGATGCCGTGCGCGCGCAGCGCCCCGACCAGGGACGTCAGCCGCTCCGCGACGCCCGCGTCCGTCGGGGTGGTCACAGGGCTTCCAGGTCGAGCTTGGCGCTCGCCTTGAGGACGTCCTCCTGATGCTTGAGGAGCACGCCGAGGCTGGCCCGCACCACCGTCTCGTCCAGGGTGCCGGCGCCCAGCGCGAGCAGTGTGCGCGCCCAGTCGATGGTCTCGGCGACCGACGGCACCTTGCGCAGGTCCATCGCCCGCAGCGCGCCCACGACCCGGACGACCGAGCGGGCCAGCGCCTCGTCGAGCCCCGGCACCTTCAGCCGTACGATCCGGCGCTCCAGCTCCTCGTCAGGGAAGCCGATGTGGAGGAAGAGGCAGCGGCGGCGCAGCGCCTCGGACAGCTCCCGGCTCGCGTTGGAGGTCAGGACGACGAAGGGGCGGCGCGTCGCCGTGATGGTGCCCAGCTCGGGCACGGTCACCTGGAAGTCGCTGAGCACCTCCAGGAGCAGGCCCTCCACCTCGACGTCCGCCTTGTCGGTCTCGTCGATCAGCAGCACTTTCGGGTCGTCGCCCCGGATGGCGGTCAGCAGCGGCCGGGTGAGCAGGAACTCCTCGCTGAAGATGTCCGTGCGCGTCTCGTCCCACGACTCGTCGCGGCCCGCGCTGATACGCAGGAGCTGCTTGGCGTGGTTCCACTCGTACAGCGCCCGGGACTCGTCGACCCCCTCGTAGCACTGGAGGCGCACCAGGCGCGCTTCCGCGACCTCGGCGACGGCCTTGGCGAGCTCCGTCTTGCCCACCCCGGCCGGGCCCTCGACCAGCAGTGGCTTGCCCAGGCGGTCGGCGAGGAAGACGGTCGTGGCGACGGCGGGCGAGGCGAGATACCCGGTACCGGCCAGACGTGCGGAGACGTCGTCGACGGATGTGAACAACGGGGCCTCCAGGTCAGCGGCTGGACGGAGCACTATCTAAGCGCTTGTTCAGCCAGGATGTCACGCGTCCGGCATACGGCGAAAGGGCGGCCGCCGCAGCGACCGCCCCCCCTCACGGCCGCCGCAGCGACGGCCCCTCGTGACCGTCCTGTTCGTCACGCCATCGCGACCGCCCCGACGGCCGGAGTGCGCAGCGTCCGCCGGGCCGTCGCCAGGCTCGTGCCCAGCGTCACCACCGCCGCGACCCCGACGACCGCCGAGCCGATGCCGAAGAACTCACCCGGCACGACCTCGTCGGTGCGCACCACCGTGAAGGGCACGACCCCCGCCAGCGCCGCCAGCGTGCCGAAGACCACCCCCGTGACCATCAGGATCAGCCCTTCGACCCCGACCAGCCCGAGCACCTGCCCCGGCGTCGCCCCCGCGAGGCGCTGCTGCCCGAACTCCCGGAGCCGGTAACTGGTCGCCGCATAGAGCGAGTTGACCAGCATGACGCACACGAAGACCACGATGATCCCGACGACCGTGAAGTTGAGCGTCTCGAGGTTCTTCGCGTCGACCGACTTGACCATGCCCGAATCCTCGACGGCGTCGCTCTCCACCGCCTGCATGGTCAGCGTGGCCGTGGCGACCGCCGTGAACAGGATCAGCGACATCAGGATCCCGGCGAGCTGCCCGGCCCGCTCGCGCAGATTGCGCACCGCCAGCCAGCCGCTCGCGCCGCCGAGCTGAAGCCGGTCCAGCACGGCCGCCAGCAGCCGCGGCGCCCGCAGCGCGCACCCCACGGACAGCAGGATCGCCCCGTACGCCGGCGGCGCCATCAGCGCGGAGTCCGTCGCCGAGAACACGAACGTCGAGGTCGCCGAGGCGACTCCGGCCACCAGAGCCGCGTAGGCGAGGACCGTTCGCGCCCGGCCCCGCTGCCGGCTCCCGCCCGTCGCGCGCCGCACGGCGAGGAACGCGGCCCCCACGGCGGCGACCAGCGTGATGGCGACACCGGACGCCGACGCCACCGGGCCGAAGGAGTACTCGACGGACCGCGCGACCTGACCGCTGTCCTGGAACACCTCCAGCAGTGCCCGGCCGCCGAGCAGCGCCGGGCCGATCGCCAGCGCCACGCCCACCAGGGCCACGGCCAGCGCCTCACCCACGACCATCCGCTTGATCTGTGCCGGAGTCGCCCCCGAGCAGCGCAACAGCTCCATCTCGGCGGCCCGCTGGCGCACGTTCACCGTCAGCGTCGAGGCGATCGCGAAGAACACCAGCAGGGTGCCGTAGCCGCCGACCACGCCCGCCGCGGTGGACAGGGTCTCCTCGCTCACCGGGTCCACGCCCGGCTGCCCGGCGGTGTCGTGCATCGAGTTGAACGTCATGACGATCGCCGCGCCGAGGAACGCGGACAGCAGGGTCGCGAGGAACCGCCCGGGCCGCCGCCGTATCGACCGCATCGCGAGGACGAACACGGCTCACACCCCCGCCCGCACGTCGTCACCCAGGTGCGCCAGCCGCTCCGCGACCGCGTCGGCCGTCGGCGCGTCCATCCGGCCCGCGAGCCGGCCGTCCGCCAGGAACAGCACGGTGTCGGCGTACGAGGCGGCGACCGGGTCGTGCGTCACCATCACCACGGTCCGCCCGTGCACCCGCACCGCCTGCCGGAGCAGCCGCAGCACGTCCCGCGCGCTGCGGGTGTCCAGCGCGCCCGTCGGCTCGTCCGCGAAGATCACCCGCGGTTCGGTGACGAGCGCCCGGGCGATCGCGACCCGCTGGCGCTGCCCGCCCGACAGCTGATCGGGCCGGTGTCCGAGCCGGTCGCCGAGTCCCACCGCTGTCAGCACCTCGCGGACCCGCCGCCGGTCCACCTTCCGCCCGGCCAGCTTCAGCGGCAGCACCGTGTTCTGGGCGACGGTCAGCGTCTCCAGCAGGTTGTACTGCTGGAACACGAACCCGATCCGCCCGCGCCGGAACCTGGTCAGCTCGGCCTCGCCGCCGCCCGTCAGCTCCGTGCCGTCGACCTGAACGATCCCGCTGTCGGGCCGGTCGAGTCCCGCCGCGCACTGCAGCAGCGTCGACTTGCCGGAACCGGACGGCCCCATCACCGCCGTGAACGTGCCTCGCCCCAGACCGAGCGTCACACCGTCCAGGGCGGTCACGGCGCTGTCGGCGCTCCCGTAGGTCTTGGTGACCTTGACCAGCCGCAGCGCCTCGGGCGCGGGCCCCGGGTCCTGGTCCTTTCGTGGGCCGGTGCGCACCATCGTCGTCCCCCTTCGTCCGACACGCCCTGTGTCTCGTCCTCGACGCTACGGAGAAGGCGACGTGACCACACTGGCCGCAGAACCCGTATCGGGGGGTGTACTCAGCGACACCTCGGGGGTACCCGATCGCACCAGCACCGAAAGGGTTGACCCGGCATGCAGATCGATCTGAAGGGCCGCACCGCTCTGGTGACCGGCTCCACACAGGGCATCGGCGCCGCGATCGCCTCGGGCCTGGCCCGGGCGGGCGCCAGGGTGGGTGTCAACGGCCGCTCGCCCGGGCGGGTGCAAGAGGCCGTGGACCGGATGCGGGGCGAGGCCCCCGGCGCCGACCTGGTGCCCGTGGCCGCCGATGTGACGACCGAGGAGGGCGCGCGGCAGGCGGTGGACACGTTGGGGCAGGTGGACATCCTCGTCAACAACCTCGGCGTGTTCGAGTCCGCGGACCCCCTGGAGATCAGCGACGACGAGTGGCGGCGCTACTTCGAGGTGAACGTCCTGGCCGCCGTACGCCTCACCCGGCTCGTCCTGCCCGGCATGACCGGACGCGGCTGGGGCCGGGTGCAGTACATCGCCAGCGACTCGGCGGTCGTCATCCCCGCCGAGATGATCCACTACGGCATGTCGAAGACCGCCCTGCTCGCGGTGAGCCGGGGCTTCGCCAAGCAGGCGGCCGGTACCGGCGTCACGGTGAACTCCGTCATCGCCGGGCCGACCCACACCGGCGGCGTCGAGGACTTCGTCTACCAGCTCGTCGACCGCGAGCTGCCCTGGGACGAGGCCCAGCGCGCCTTCATGCGACAGCACCGGCCGCAGTCCCTGCTCCAGCGGCTGATCGAGCCGGAGGAGATCGCGAACATGGTGGTCTACCTCGGCTCCGACCAGGCCTCGGCGACCACGGGCGGTGCCCTGCGTGTCGACGGCGGTTACGTCGACTCGATCCTGCCCTGACCGACCAGCACCACTTCCAGCGTGCGCGGCCCGTGCACCCCCTCGACCCGGTCCAGCTCGATGTCACTGGTCGCCGACGGCCCCGAGATCCACGTCAACGGGCGCGCCGGGTCGAGGCGTTCGAGGCCCTGCGGCACCGACGACACGACCTGCCCGGGGACGCGGACCACGCAGATGTGGTGGTCCGGGACGAGAGTGATCCGCCGTCGGCCCTGGTCGGGCGAGCCGTCCAGCACGATCGTCCCGGTCTCCGCGATCGCGACCGCACAGGCCGTCACGACACTGTCCACCCGGTCGAGTTCGCCCGGAGTGCTCTCCGCCCGGTCCGCCACCCGCGTCACCCCGGTCCGCTCCAGCCACGCCGGGTCCAGCCCGGGCGGCACCAGTACCGAAGCCGACCCGCGCTCGTCCAGCAGCCCCGCGATCAGCGCGGCCAGCCCTTCGGCGTCCGTGCGGTGCACGACGGCCCGGTAGTCCGCCAGGTTCTCGGCCAGCAACTCGACGGTCTGCTCGGCACTCCGGTCCCCGTGCTCCCGCGCATAGTCGCGCGCGACCGCCTGCTCGTACGGCGTGTCGTCCCGCGGCACATCCGCCAGCGCGCGCCGCACCCGCCCCAGGATCCGCTCCCTGCTGTTCACTTGGCCCCGTCCTTCCCACCACGCGTCCGCGACCACCAGTCCCGGAACGGCTCGGCGGGCACCGGCGGCAGCTCCCGGGTCCCGCTCCAGGCCCGGCCGGGCCCCGGCAGCGTACGGGGATGGAAGCGCCGGGTCCGCGAGGCGGCACGCTGGCCGGTGCGCAGCGCGCCGGGGTGCGTGAACGCCCAGCGGGCCGCCCGCATCGCCGCACGCTCGGCGGCATGCCCCTTCGCGGGCCGCAGCACCACCTTGTTGCCCTCCCGGGTGACCTCACCGCCCTCCACGACCCGTTCCCGCAGATGCACCAGCACCTCGGGGATGTCGATGGCGACCGGGCACACCTCGTAGCACGCCCCGCACAGCGAGGACGCGTACGGCAGCGAGGCGTCGATCTCGCTGGCCGTGCCCCGCAGCTGGGGGCTGAGGATCGCGCCGATCGGGCCCGGGTACACCGAGCCGTAGGCGTGGCCGCCGGCCCGTTCGTACACCGGGCACACGTTGAGGCACGCCGAGCAGCGGATGCAGCGCAGCGCCTGCCGGCCGACCTCGTCGGCCAGGGTGTCGGTGCGGCCGTTGTCCAGCAGCACCAGATGGAAGGCGCTGGGCCCGTCCTGGTCGGTGGTGCCGGTCCACGTCGAGGTGTACGGGTTCATGCGCTCGGCCGTGGAGGAGCGGGGGAGGGTCTGCAGGAACACCTCCAGGTCCCGCCACGTGGGCACGATCTTCTCGATGCCGACGACCGAGATCAGCGTCTCGGGCAGGGTCAGGCACATCCGGCCGTTGCCCTCCGACTCCACGACCACCAGGGTGCCCGTCTCGGCGACCATGAAGTTGGCGCCGGAGATGCCGACCTTGGCGCGCAGGAACTTCTCCCGCAGATGCAGCCGGGCCGCCTCGGCGAGCTCGGCGGGCGTGTCGGTGAGGCCCTCGGGGGCCGGCCGGCCCCACTCGCTCATCTCGGAGCGGAAGATGTCCCGGATCTCGCCCCGGTTGCGGTGGATGGCCGGGACGAGGATGTGCGAGGGCCGGTCCTTGCCCAACTGCACGATCAGCTCGGCGAGATCGGTCTCGTAGGCGCGGATGCCCTCGGCCTCCAGCGCCTCGTTGAGCCCGATCTCCTGCGTGGCCATCGACTTGACCTTGACGACCTCCGACTCGCCGGTCATCTTCACCAGCTGGGTCACGATCTCGTTGGCCTCGTCCGCGTCGGCGGCCCAGTGCACGACGCCGCCCGCGGCCGTGACCGACTCCTCCAACTGTTCGAGATAGCGGTCGAGATGGCCCAGCGTGTGGTCCTTGATCCGCTTGCCCGCCTCGCGCAGCTCGGACCAGTCGGACACCTCCGTCACGGCCTTCGCCCGCTTGGCGCGGATGGTGTGCGTGGCGTGCCGCAGATTGCCGCGCAGCGTCTCGTTGCCCACGGCCTCCCGTGCGGCCTCCGGAAACGCCGGCATGCCGAGATACGTCCCGCTCATACGGCCGGTTCCTCCTCCGTGCTCGCCAGGATCTCCGCGATGTGCACCGGCCGCATGCCGGTCCGCAGCCGGGTCATCGTGCCGCCGATGTGCATCAGACAGGAGTTGTCGGCCGCGCACAGCACCTCGGCGCCCGTCGACTCGGCGTTGCGCACCTTGTCGGCGCCCATCGCCGCCGAGACGTCGGAGTTCTTCAGGGCGAAGGTGCCGCCGAACCCGCAGCACTCGTCCGCCCCCGGCAACTCGGCCAGCTCCACACCCTTCACGGCCTGGAGCAGCCGCCGAGGCCGGTCGCCGAGTCCGAGTCCGCGCAGTCCGTGACAGGTCGGGTGGTACGTGACCTTGTGCGGGTAGTAGGCCCCGACGTCCGTCACTCCCAGCACGTCCACCAGGAACTCCGTGAGTTCGTACGTCTTCGGCACCACCGGCGCCAGCGTGGCCGCGAGGGTGTCCCCACGCCCCTCGGCCCGGGCCCGCTCGCCCATCCTCGGATACAGCTCGCGCACCATCGCCCCGCACGACCCGGACGGTGTCACGATCGCCTCGTACTCGCCGAAGACATCGGAGAAATGCCGGGCGAGCGGCTCGGCCTCGTGCCGGTATCCGGTGTTGTAGTGCGCCTGTCCGCAGCAGGTCTGCGCCATCGGGAAGTCCACGTCGACACCCAGTCTGGTCAGCAGTTTCACCACGGCGCGCCCGGTGTCCGGATACAGCGTGTCGTTGACGCAGGTCAGGAACAGGGCGACACGCATCGCGGCTCCTTGTGGTCGATCATCGGATGAGTGAAGCGTAGTGCGGGGACAGGACCCGGGGGAGACCCCGTCAGTCCCCGGCGAGCCGGTCCCGCGCGGCGCGCCACCGCCCGGTCCCGCCGCGCGGCTCGTACCGCGTGAGCGGCTGCGTACGCACGAGCAGCCGCCGCATCCCTTCCAGGTCACCGACCAGACCGTGCGCCCGCGCCTGCACCAGCACGTTCCCCAGGGCGGCGGCCTCCGTCGGCCCGGCGACCACCGGCAGCCCGCAGGCGTCGGCGGTCAGCTGGCACAGCAGCGCGTTGCGCGTACCCCCGCCCACCACGTGCACCACGTCGACCGGATGCCCCGCGAGCCGCTGCGCGTCCTTGATGGCCTCGCGATGCGCGAGCGCGAGGGAGTCGAGGATGCAGCGCGTCACCTCGGCAGGCGACTCGGGCACGGGCTGTCCGGAGGCCCGGCACGCCTCGGCGATCCGCTCGGGCATCCGCCCCGGCGCGAGAAACGCCGCGTCGCCGGCGTCGACCACGGACCGCAGCGCCGGCACCTTGGAGGCCTCCAGCAGCAGCGCGCCCAGATCCGTGTCGCCCCAGGCCCGCACGCACTCCTGGAGCAGCCACAGCCCCATGATGTTGCGCAGATACCGGACCGTGCCGTCCAGCCCCAGCTCGTTGGTGAAGTTGGCCGCCCGGCTCTCCTCGGTCAGCACCGGAGCGTCCAGCTCCAGACCGGCCAGCGACCAGGTGCCGGTGCAGATGTACGCGAACCGCTCACCCGACGCCGGTACGGCGGCGACCGCCGACGCGGTGTCGTGCGACCCGACGGCCGTCACCGGCACGGGACCGGTCAGCCCGGTCTCCTCCAGCACCTCCGGCCGCAGCACCCCCGCGGCGTCCCCGGGCTGCCGCAGCGGTGCGAACAGCCCGAGATCGATGCCCAGCCGCTCGGCGACCCCGTACGCCCAGTCCCGGGTGCGCGGGTCGATCAGCTGGGTCGTCGAGGCGTTGGTCAGCTCTGTGCCCTGCTCACCGGTCAGCCAGTACGTCAGCAGATCCGGCATCAGCAACAGCCGCCGAGCCTGGGCGAGTTGGGCTGTGGAACGGGCGGCGGTCAGCTGATACAGGGTGTTGAAGGGCGCGTACTGAAGCCCCGTAGCCGCGTACAGCTCCTCGGCGGGCACGGTCGCCCACACCTTCTCCGCGACGCCCTCGGTACGGCTGTCGCGGTAGTGCACCGGGTTGCCGAGCAGCGCCCCGTCGGCGTCCAGCAGGCCGTAGTCCACAGCCCAGCTGTCGATGCCGACGGAGTCGACCCGCCCGGTCGCCCGCAGCCCGTCCAGCACCCCCGCGTAGAGCCCCAGCACGTCCCAGCGCAGCCCCTCGGGCACCCGCACCGGCCGGTTCGGGAAGCGGTGGGCCTCGCTCAGCTCCAGCGAGTCCGGGCCGACACGGCCGACCATGACGCGCCCACTGGACGCGCCGAGGTCGACCGCGGCGTACGACTTCACACTCGCGCTCATCGCAGGAAGGCGGCCGCGACGCCGGCGTCGACCGGGATGTGCAGCCCGGTGGTGTGGGTCAGGTCCCCGCCGGTCAGCGCGAAGACGGCGTTGGCCACATGCTCGGGCAGCACCTCGCGCTTGAGGATGGTCCGCTGCGCGTAGAACTCACCCAGCTTCTCCTCCTCCACCCCGTACACGGCGGCCCGCTTCGCTCCCCACCCACCGGCGAAGATCCCGGACCCGCGCACGACACCGTCCGGGTTGATCCCGTTGACCCGGACCCCGTGCTCGCCCAGCTCGGCGGCGAGCAGCCGCACCTGGTGGGCCTGGTCGGCCTTGGTGGCCGAGTAGGCGATGTTGTTGGGCCCGGCGAACACGGCGTTCTTCGAGGCGATGTAGACGATGTCGCCCCCGAGCCCCTGCGCGATCATCACCCGTGCCGCCTCCCGCGACACGAGGAAGGAGCCGCGCGCCATGATGTCGTGCTGGAGGTCCCAGTCCTTGGCGGAGGTCTCCAGCAGCGGCTTGGAGATCGAGATACCGGCGTTGTTGACGATGAGGTCGACTCCGCCGAAGGCCAGCACGGCCGCCCGGAAGGCCTCGGCGATCTGCTCCTCGGACGTGACGTCGACCGTCACCGCGACGGCCTTGTCGGACCCGCCCAGCTCCTCGGCGACGGCGGCGGCGTTCTCACCGTTCAGGTCCGCGACGACGACACACGCCCCCTCGGCGACGAGCCGGTGCGCGATGGCCTTCCCGATCCCGCTGCCCGCACCGGTGACGAGCGCGACCCGCGTGGCCAGTGCCTTGGGCTTCGGCATCCGCTGAAGCTTGGCCTCCTCCAGCGCCCAGTACTCGATACGGAACTTCTCCGACTCCTCGATGGGCGCGTACGTGGAGACGGCCTCGGCGCCCCGCATCACATTGATGGCGTTGACGTAGAACTCCCCGGCCACCCGCGCGGTCTGCTTGTCCTTGCCGAACGAGAACATCCCCACGCCCGGGACCAGCACGATCGCCGGGTCGGCGCCGCGCATGGCGGGGGAGTCGGGCAGGGCGTGCCGCCGGTAGTAGGCGGCGTACTCCTCGCGGTACCCGGCGTGCAGCTCCTTGAGCCGTGCGACGGCCTCGTCGAGCGTCGAGGACGGAGGCAGGTCGAGGACCAGCGGTCGGACCTTGGTCCGCAGGAAGTGGTCCGGGCAGGAGGTGCCCAGCGCCGCCAGCCGCGGATGCTCGGCGCTCGCCAGGAAGTCGAGAACGACCTCGGAGTCGTCGAAGTGCCCGACCTGAGGCCGGTCCTGGGAAGCGAGAGCGCGTACGTACGGCGCGAGCGCGGCGGCCCGCTCCCGGCGCTCACCGGCGCTCAGCGCGGCATACCCCTCGATCACCGGCCCGAAGGGCTCGTCCTTCCCACGCTCGGCGAGGAACGTCTCGGCGGTCCGGATGATGTGCAGCGAGTTCCGCTCGCACTCCTCGGAGGTGTCACCCCAGGCGGTGATCCCGTGCCCGCCGAGAACGCATCCGATGGCCTGCGGATTGGCCTCCTTCACGGCGGCGATGTCCAGCCCCAGCTGGAACCCGGGCCGCCGCCAGGGCACCCACACCACACTGTCCCCGAAACACTCGGCGGTCAGCTTCTCCCCGTCGGCGGCACAGGCGAGCGCGATCCCGGAATCAGGATGCAGATGATCGACATGCGCGGCCCCGACCAGCCCATGCATGGCGGTGTCGATCGAAGGAGCCGCCCCACCCTTCCCGTGCAGGCAGTAGTCGAACGCGGCGACCATCTCGTCCTCGCGCTCCACCCCCGGATACACATCGACGAGCGCCCGCATCCGATCCAGCCGCAACACGGCCAGCCCGCCCTCGGTCAACGTCCCCAGATCCCCACCGGACCCCTTGACCCACATCAACTCCACATCACCCCCGGTGACGGGATCGGTCTCGGTGCCCTTGGCGGAGGCGTTGCCGCCTGCGTAGTTGGTGTTGCGGGGATCGGATCCGAGCCGGTGGGACCGAGCGAGCAGAGCAGCGGCCTCGGGATGGGGTGCCATGGAGAGGAGTTCCTTTCAAGGGACGGCGGATGACTTACCTAGGGGCGCGGGGAACTGCGCGACCGGCCACAACCGGCCCGCACCCCGCAATCAACAGATCTCGGCAGACGCTTACGCCCCCCACCCCGCCTGCTGCCCACCAACCCGCTCGGCAACGATCTTCTCGCCCCACCCGGACCGCCGATAAGCCGAAACAGGGTCGGGGTCCAACCCCAATTCCTCCCGCACCTCCCGAAGCAACGGCCGCACATCCGTGTTGTACGCATCCATCACCACGGCATTGGCCTCCAACACATCCCCCGCCCCCTGAGCCGCGCGCAGCGCATCCCCATCGACCAGCAAGGCCTTGGCCGTAGCCTCCTGCACATTCATCACCGACCGAATGATCGCCGGAATCTTCGCCTCGATGTTGTGACACTGATCGAGCATGAACGCGACCTCAGGCGCGAATCCCCCACCCCGAATCACCTCGTACATGATCCGGAACAACTGGAACGGATCCGCCGCCCCCACCATCAGGTCGTCGTCCGCGTAGAACCGCGAGTTGAAGTCGAACCCCCCGAGCTTCCCCTCACGCAACAGCGTCGCCACGATGAACTCGATATTGGTCCCCGGCGCGTGATGCCCCGTGTCGACCACGACCTGCGCCTTCGGCCCGAGCTTCAGACAGTGGGCGTACGCCGTACCCCAGTCCGGAACGTCCGTCGTGTAGAACGCCGGCTCGAAGAACTTGTACTCCAGCAGCATCCGCTGCCCCTCGCCCAGCCGCTCATAGACCTCGGCCAGCCCTTCGGCCAGCCGGTCCTGCCGCCCCCGGATGTCGTCCTGCCCGGGATAGTTCGTCCCGTCGGCGAACCACAGCTTCAGATCCGCCGACCCCGTCGCGTCCATGATGTCGACGCAGTCCAGCAGATGATCCACGGCCTTCCGCCGCACCGCCGCGTCCGGATGGCAGATGCTCCCGAGCTTGTAGTCGTCGTCCTGGAAGGTGTTGGAGTTGATCGCGCCGAGCCGCACACCACGCCGCTCCGCGTGCTTCGCCAGCGCCGCGTAGTCGTCGACCCTGTCCCACGGAATGTGCAGGGCCACCGTCGGGGCGACCCCCGTGAACTCGTGCACCTTCGCCGCGTCGTCCAGCTTCTCGTACGGATCACGCGGCACGCCCGCCTGCGCGAACACCTTGAACCGGGTGCCCGAGTTCCCGTACGCCCACGACGGCGTCTCGACGGCCTGGGTCTTGAGCGCGGTCTTCGCCGCGGCGAGCTCGGTCACGTCAGGGCTCCTGTGGCATCGGGTCGTAGCGACCACTGAATGAAACGATTCAGGACGCGAAGCTATGGGTCCCCCGAAGGGGTGTCAACCCCTCCGGCTCACACGGTTTCCCGTGACCAGCGCGTGACCTTCTGTCCTCGAAATATTTTCGACCGGGACCCATTGACGTGACATGTGCGGCCCGCCTAACGTCCCGGCAACCCAGTTGAAACCTTTCACGACGCCGAGAGGGCCTCCCGCCGGCGTCGTCGAGGAGCCCTCATGACCCACCCGTCCACCACGGGTCCGGCCCCGGTTCTGGCACTGAGGGACGTGTCCAAGTCCTTCGGCGCGGTCCGCGCGCTGCGGGATGTCTCCCTGGAGCTGTTCCCCGGGGAGGTGCACGCCCTCGCCGGCGAGAACGGCGCCGGCAAGTCCACCCTCATCAAGGCACTCGCCGGAGTGCACCGGCCGGACGCCGGCCAGGTGCTGCTCGACGGAGCGCCCGTCGTCTTCAACGGCCCCGGCGACGCCCGCGACGCCGGCATCGCCGTGATCTACCAGGAGCCCACGCTCTTCCCCGACCTGTCGATCGCCGAGAACATCTACATGGGCCGCAGGCCCAAGCGCGCCCTCGGCCGGATCGACCACAAGGCCACGCACAACGCGACCGCCGCCCTCATGGAGCGCCTCGGCGTCGAACTCGACCCCGACCGGCCCGCCCGCGGTCTGCCCATCGCCGACCAGCAGATCGTCGAGATCGCCAAGGCCCTCTCCTTCGACGCCCGCGTCCTGATCATGGACGAGCCGACCGCCGCCCTCACCGGCAGTGAGGTCGCCCGCCTCTTCGGCGTCGTACGCACCCTGCGCGACCAGGGCGCCGCCGTGCTGTTCATCTCCCACCGGCTCGAGGAGATCTTCGAGATCTGCCGGCGGGTCACCACCCTGCGCGACGGCGCCTGGATCGCCAGCGAGCCCCTGGACGGCATGACCGAGGACGACCTGGTGCGTCGCATGGTCGGCCGCGACCTCGACGAGCTGTACCCCAAGCAGGACGTGACGCCGGGCGAAGTCGCCCTGAGCGTGCGCCGCCTCACCCGCGAGGGCGTGTTCACCGACGTCTCCTTCGAGGTGCGGCACGGGGAGATCGTCGGCCTCGCCGGGCTCGTCGGCGCCGGGCGTACGGAGGTCGCCCGGGCCGTGTTCGGCATCGACCGCTGGGACGCGGGCGAGGTCTCCGTACAGGGCAAGGCCCTCGTCAACGGGGCCCCCTCCACCGCGATGTCCGCCGGACTCGCCCTGGTCCCAGAGGACCGGCGCGCCCAGGGCCTGGTGATGGACATGTCCATCGAGCGGAATATCGGCCTCACCGGGCTCCGTAAGACCGTCAAGGCGGGGCTGATGGACCGCGGCGCCGAGCGCAGCCGGTCCCTCGACTGGGCCGTCAAACTCCAGGTGAAGTACGCCCGGATCGCCGACACCGTCAACACCCTGTCCGGCGGCAACCAGCAGAAGGTCGTGCTCGCCAAGTGGCTGGCCACCGGCCCCAAGGTGCTGATCGTCGACGAGCCGACCCGGGGCATCGACGTCGGCACCAAGGCCGAGGTGCACCGGCTGCTGTCCCAGCTGGCCGCCGACGGCGTGGCCGTCCTGATGATCTCCTCCGACCTGCCCGAGATCCTCGGCATGGCCGACCGCGTGCTGGTGATGCACGAGGGCCGCCTCACCGCCGAGATCCCGCGCTCCGACGCCACCGAGGAATCCGTGATGGCCGCAGCCACCGGGAGGGCCGCCGCATGACGGTCGTCACTCCCCGAGAGGCCCCCGTGGCCGACGTGCCCAAGTCGAGCGGCACACGGCTTGTCGACCGGGTCTTCAAGATGCGCGAACTCGCCATCCTGGTCGTGTTCCTGGTGATGATCGCCGTCACCCAGGCCGGCAACAGCGAGTTCCTGTCCGAGCAGGGCATCAAGGACCTGCTGCTGAACGCGACGATCCTCGTACTGGTCGCCACGGGCCAGTCCCTGGTGGTCATCACGCGGAACGTCGACCTGTCCGTCGGATCCACGCTCGGCATCAGCGCCTTCGCCGCCGGAACGTATCTCCAGGGCGGCGGCAACCCGGTCGTGGCGATCGCGCTGGCCGTCCTGCTCGGCATCGGCTTCGGACTGCTCAACGGGCTGCTCGTCAGCCTCGGCCAGGTGCCCGCGCTCGTCGTCACCCTCGGCACGCTCTACATCATCCGCGGCATCGACTCCATCTGGGTCGGCTCCCGCCAGATCACCGCGGCCGACCTGCCCGGCGGGTTCGTCGACTTCGGCTCCGGCGGCATCTGGGCGGTGCCGTACCTGGCGCTGATCGCCCTGGCGGTGCTCGTGGCGACGGCCTACTACCTCAAGCACTACGGCAGCGGCCGCGAGCTCTACGCCCTCGGCTCCAACCCGGAGGCAGCCCGGCTCGCCGGCATCCCCGTCCGCAAGCGGATCCTCGCCGCGTACACCTTCTGCGGCGCCCTCGCCGGACTCGCCGGCGCGATGTACCTCGCCCGGTTCGGCAACGTCGACTCCGGCACCGGCACCGGCTACGAACTGACCGTCGTCAGCGCGGTCGTGGTCGGCGGCGTCGTCTTCACCGGCGGCTCCGGCAGCGTCTACGGCGCGGCCCTCGGCGCGCTGCTGCTGACCTCCATCAACAGTGTGCTGCCCGCCCTCGGTGTCAGCTCGGTCTGGGTGCTCGCCATCAACGGCATCCTGCTCATCCTCGCGATCGCGGTCGACCGGGTCGTCGCGCTGCGCGTGGCCTCCGCCCTGAAGAAGAGGAACGCCCGCCATGGCTGACATCTCCCTGAGCCGAGCGATTCGCTGGGACACGGTTGTGGGCGCCCTGCTCCTCGTCGTGCTGCTGTTCTCCTTCGGGTTCGTCGACGGCTTCGGCAACGCGCTCAACCTGTCGTTCCTGATCGGCAACACGCTTCCGATCGCTCTGATCGCCCTGCCGATGACCCTGCTGGTGGTGTCCGGGGAGATCGACCTGTCGGTGGCGTCGACCGCCGGTCTGTCCGGTGCGGTGATGGGGGCCCTGTGGAACCAGGGCATGGCCATCGAGACGATCATCCCGATCTGCCTGCTGCTGGGTGTGGTGTGCGGGCTGGTCAACGGGCTGCTGGTGACCAGGCTCGGGCTGCCGTCCCTGGCCGTCACGATCGGCACGCTCGCCGCGTACCGGGGTATCGCGCAGATCGTGCTCGGGTCCGACGCGGTGACCGACTTCCCCACGCAGTACCTGGACTTCGCGGCCGGGCGCCTCGGTGACACGTTCATCCCGTACGCCTTCCTGCCGTTCCTCGTCCTGCTCGCCATCGCCGTGGTCGCGCTGCACGCCACGCCGTTCGGGCGGTCGTTGTTCGCGACCGGGGCGAGTGAGGAGGCGGCGCGGTTCGCCGGTGTCCGCGTCAAGCGGCAGAAGCTGCTCCTGTTCACGCTGACCGGGTTGATGGCCTCGCTGACCGGCGTCTTCTGGGCGCTGCACTATGCGAGTGCGCGGTATGACAACGCGACCGGGCTCGAACTGTCCGTTGTGGCCGCGGTGTTGCTCGGTGGGATCGACTTCGACGGCGGCAAGGGCACGTTGGGTGGTGCGATCGCCGGGGTGTTTCTGCTCGGCGCGTTGCAGAACGTGATGAGCCTTCAGGATGTCTCGGCGCAGTCGCAGATCGTCGTCACCGGTGTGTTGCTCGTGCTTTCCGTGCTCGGGCCGCGGGTGGCTCGGCAGATCGCCGTCTTGCGTGCGCAATCGTCGTCCGGCTGACCCGCTTGTTCGTGGCTGGTCGCGCAGTTCCCCGCGCCCCTGAGCGGCGCTTCCCTCAACCTCTTTCAAAGGAAAACGTCATGCGTAAATCGACTCTCCGCCGCAGCTGCGCGGTACTCGCCACCGCCACCTCGCTCGCCCTGGCCCTCACCGCCTGCGGTGGCGGGACCACCAAGAAGGACGTGGCGAAGGAAGGCGGATCCGCCGCCACCGCCGGCAAGGCCGATCCGAATGCCGCCACCAAGAAGGGCCTGACCGTCGGGTTCCTGCCCAAGCAGGTCAACAACCCGTACTTCACCTCCGCCGACAAGGGCGGCGAGAAGGCGCTGAAGGAGCTCGGCTCCAGCTACAAGGAGGTCGGTCCGTCCAGCGCCACCGACACCGCCGGGCAGGTCAGCTACGTCAACACGCTCACCCAGCAGCAGGTCGACGCGATGGCCGTCTCCGCGCAGGACCCCGGCGCCCTGTGCACCGCGCTCAAGCAGGCCATGAAGAACGGCATCAAGGTCGTCACCTACGACTCCGACACCACGGCCGGCTGCCGCAACGCCTTCGTCTCGCAGGCGTCCGCCGAGGACCTGGGCCGTACCGAGGTGCAGCTGCTCGCCAAGCAGCTCGACTACAAGGGCGAGATCGCGATCCTGTCCGCCGCGCAGACCGCGACGAACCAGAACACCTGGATCGACTTCATGAAGGACGAGCTGAAGAAGCCCGAGTACAAGAACATGAAGCTGGTCAAGGTCGCGTACGGCAACGACGACGCCCAGCAGTCCTTCCAGCAGACCCAGGGCCTGCTCCAGGAGCACCCGAAGCTGGCCGGGATCATCTCGCCGACCACCGTCGGCATCAAGGCCGCGGCCCAGTACCTGTCCGGCTCCAAGTACAAGGGCAAGGTCAAGCTGACCGGCCTCGGCACCCCGAACGACATGCGCAAGTACGTCAAGAACGGCACCGTCGAGGCGTTCGAGCTGTGGGACCCGGCCAAGCTCGGCGAGCTGGCCGCCCGTACCGCCGTCGCGCTGTCCTCCGGGCAGATCACCGGCAAGGAGGGCGAGACCTTCAAGGCCGGCTCCATGGGCGAGTACACCATCGGCAAGGACGGTGTGATCAGCCTCGGCAAGCCGACCGTGTTCGACGCCAAGAACATCGACCAGTTCAACTTCTAGTCCCCGGAGGTCTGTTGATGCAGCGCGTGTGCTTCCTGCTGAAGGTCAGGGCGGACCGCCTCGACGAGTACCGCGAGCGCCACGCCACCGTGTGGCCCGAGATGCGCCAGGCGCTCTCGGACACCGGCTGGCACAACTACTCGCTGTTCCTGCGCGAGGACGGACTGCTCGTCGGCTACCTGGAGACCGAGGACTTCGCGGCCGCCCTGGCCGGAATGGAAGCCACCGATGTCAACGCCCGCTGGCAGGCGGAGATGGCGCCGTTCTTCGAGTCGCTGGACGGCGCCCGGCCCGACGAGGCCATGAAACCGCTCACGGAAGTGTTCCACCTCGTATGACGATGGAGTCCATGAGATGCGCAGACGTACGCTGCTGGCCGCCGCCCTCGCCGGAGCCGTGGTGACCCCCGCCCTCGCCTCCGGCACGGCCCGGGCCGCGGACCCCGGCCCCTCCGTCACCCGGACCGGCACCACCACGCTCGACAACCAGGCCGTCTTCTTCGTGTCGTACGACGGGCTGGTCAACAACAACGCGTTCCAGAAGAACGGCCTGCTGACCTACAAGGGCTACCAGTACGCCGTCTGGTACACCGCCGACCGCAATGCCGTCGTCGGCCGCCGCGCCCTCGGAGCGAGCACCTGGTCGACCGTGAAGGTCGGGCACACTCTGCGGTACAACGACTCCCACAACGTCATCTCCATGGGCGTCTCCAGGGTCGACGGCCGGCTGCACCTCAACATGGACTCCCACAGCGACGGCTTCACCTACGTCAAGTCGGTCGCCGGACTGATGGACAACCCCGGCGGGCTGAGCTGGACCGCCGCCCGTTTCGGGGCGCCGCAGTCCACCCTCGACGGCCTGGCGCTGACCTCGCAGTTCACCTATCCGCAATTCGTCTCCACGCCCGACGGCAGGCTCCAGCTGAGCTACCGCGTCGCCGTCTCCGGCAACGGCCGGAACGCGCTCGCCGAGTACGACGGCACCAGGTGGACCAACCTCGGCGAGTGGTCCAGCTCGACGGGCACATACACCAGCGAGCACGGCTCCTCGACCGCCCGGAACATGTACCTGCACGGCATCGACTACGACCGGAACGGGCGGCTGCACTCCTTCTTCACCTGGCGCGAGCAGAACGGCGCCGTGATGTGCGACGGCGGCGGCATCAGCAACCACGACACCGGCTATGTCTACTCCGACGACCGGGGCCGCACCTGGCGCAACAACGCCGGCAGCGTCGTCGGCACCACCGGCGGCTCCGACAAGGTGTCCGTGAACGACACCGGCCTGGTCGTCGACCCGCTGAACCCGGACCACTCCCTGATGAACCAGGAGAGCCAGTTCACCGACTCCGCGGGCCGGCCGCACGCGATCATCTCCTACGTCCCCGGCCGCTTCGGACAGTGCACCACGAACTACGTCGCGAACCGGACCGCCAACGGGCGCGCCTTCCACGTCCGCAGGAACGCCTCCGGCACCTGGCAGAAGACCGAGATCCCGGTCCCGCTGAACTCCAGCCAGCGCACCAAGCTGATCCTGGACAAGTACGACAACGCGTACGCGGTCTTCCCCTTCGGCCGGATCGCCGCCGCCTCCGCGGCCTCCGGGTACACCGACTGGAGGATCCTGTTCGACGGCAGCGGTCTCAACGCCTTCGGCGAGGTCGTCATCGACGAGACACGCGTCGGGCAGGACGGGGTGCTGTCCTTCATGTACCAGGAGAAATCCAGCGGTACGACGCCCTCGGCGCTGCACGTCACCGACTTCCGGCTGCCCGCCTGACCGGACCCGGTCGCCGGGGCGGCATGCCGGTAATGTGAAGCCGCTCCGGCCGCCGCCCCCTCTTTTCCCCTTCTGGAGGTCCCTGTCCGATGTCCCAGTCGGTGGGTATCAAGGACGTCGCCCGTGCCGCCGGAGTCTCCGTCGGCACGGTGTCGAACGTGATCAACCGCCCGGACACGGTCGCGACCGAGACCCGGGCCCGCGTGCAGTCCGCGATAGACCGGCTCGGCTATGTCCGCAGCGAGTCCGCGCGGCAGCTGCGCGCGGGCCGCAGCCGGATCATGGGGCTGCTCGTCCTCGACATGGGCAACCCCTTCTTCGTCGACGTGGCACGCGGCGCCGAGCGTGCCGCCCGTCAGGCCGGACTCGGTGTGATGGTCTGCAACAGCGCGCAGAACCCGGGCGAGGAGGCCGACTACCTGTCGCTCTTCGCCGAGCAGCGCGTGCGCGGCGTGCTGCTCACCCCCGCCGACGCCACGGGGCGCAACATCGAGGCCTTCCGCCGGCACGGCATCCCGTTCGTCCTGGTCGACCGGGTCGCCGAGGGCACCACGGAGTGCTCGGTCTCCGTCGACGACGTCGCGGGCGGCGCCCTGGCCGTACGCCATCTCGTCGACGCCGGGCACCGCTCGATCGCGTATGTCAGCGGCCCGCCCGGCCTCAACCAGGTCCGCGACCGGCGTATGGGCGCCCTGGATGCGCTCGCCGAGGCCGGGCTCGGCCCCGAGGCGCTGCGCGAGCTGCCCACCGAACGGCTGGACGTCGCCGCGGGCCGCGACGCCGGAGCCCGGCTGCTCGGCCTCGCCGACCGGCCGACCGCCGTGTTCTGCGCCAACGACCTGCTGGCCCTCGGTGTCCTGCAGGCCATGTACGCGGCGGGCGTGGGTGTCCCCGACGACCTCGCCATCGTCGGCTACGACGACATCGAGTTCGCGGCCGCCGCCGCCGTCCCGCTCACCTCCGTACGGCAGCCCGCAGTCACCATGGGCGCCATGGCGGCCGACCTGCTGCTGGAGGAGACGGAGGCGGAGGGCGCCGTGAAGCCGCACGAGCACCGCAGGGTCGTCCTCCAGCCGGAGCTGGTGGTCCGCCGCTCCAGTCTCTCTGCCCGCTAGGGCGCCCCGGGGCCTGAACGGCCGTTCAGGAAAGCTTCATGATCCGAAGGGCCCACCCGAGGACGTTCCCTGTGATGAACTGGGACGCGGTCCGAAAATCCGTCCGTCCCGGGAGCCCTGTTGACCCTCAGCTACCGCCAGCCCGGAGTCGTCCTCACCGACCGCCGCTTCACCGTCCCCCTCGACCACGACCACCCCGAGGGCGACACGATCGAGCTGTACGCCCGCGAGGTCGTGGCGAGCGACAGGGCCCACCAGGACCTGCCCTGGCTGCTCTATCTGCAGGGCGGCCCCGGCTTCGGCGCGGACCGCTCCGTCGGCAGGCCCGGCTGGCTGGGCAGGGCCCTGAAGGAGTTCCGCGTCCTGCTCCTCGACCAGCGCGGCACCGGCCACTCCACCCCCGCCAACCGGCAGACGCTCCCGCTGCGCGGCGGCCCCGCCGAACAGGCCGAGTACCTCACCTGCTTCCGCGCCGACTCGATCGTCCGCGACTGCGAGGCCATCCGCCCGCTGGTCACGGGCGGCGCGCCCTGGACCGTCCTCGGCCAGAGCTTCGGCGGCTTCTGCGCGACCAGCTATCTCTCCCTCGCCCCCGAGGGCCTGGCCACCGCGGTGATCACCGGCGGGCTGCCCGCCCTGGACGCCCACGCCGACGACGTCTACCGGGCCGCCTTCCCGCGCGTCGAACGCAAGGTCGCCGCCCACTACGCCCGCTACCCGCAGGACGCCGAACGCGCCCGCCGGATCGCCGACCATCTGCTGACCCACGACGTGGTCCTGCCGAACGGCTACCGGCTCACCGTCGAGGCGTTCCAGTCCCTCGGCATCCTCCTCGGCACCGGCGACGGCACCCACCGCCTCCACTACCTCCTGGAGGACGCCTTCGTCCGCACCCCGCAGGGCTTCACCCTGTCCGACGCGTTCCAGGAACAGACGCAGGGCATGCTGTCCTACGCCCGCCACCCGCTGTACGCCCTCGTCCACGAGTCGATCTACGGCCAGGACGGCCGGCCCACCGCCTGGTCGGCCGAGCGGGTCCGCGCCGAGTTCCCGCAGTTCGACGCCGCCAAGGCACTCGCGGGTGACGAGCCGCTGCTGTTCACCGGCGAGTCGATCCACCCCTGGATGTTCGACTGCGACCCGGCCCTGCGCCCCCTGCGCGAGACCGCGGACCTGCTCGCCGCCCGCACCGACTGGACACCCCTGTACGACGCGGCCCGTCTGGCCGCCAACAAGGTGCCGGTCGTCGCGGCCGTGTACCACGACGACATGTACGTCGACACGGCCCACTCCCTGCGGACCGCCCGCGGCATTCGCGGCCTGCGCACCTGGATCACGGACGAGTTCGAGCACGACGGTGTGCGCACCGGCGGCACCCGCGTCCTCGACCGGCTGCTGGCCATGGCGCGTGACGAGGTCTGAGACCGGAGGCCCGGACTAGTCTGCCGACATGACGACCACTCGACTTCAGCCCATGCCCGACGACTGGCGGCGTGCCCTCGCGGTCGTGGCCCACCCGGACGACCTGGAGTACGGCTGCTCGGCGGCGATCGCCGCCTGGACCGACGGGGGCCGCGAGGTCGCCTATGTGCTGGCGACCCGGGGCGAGGCGGGCATCGACACGCTGGAGCCGGAGAAGTGCGGCCCGCTGCGGGAACGCGAGCAGCGGGCGAGCGCGGCGGTGGTCGGGGTCTCGGCCGTCGAGTTCCTCGACCACAAGGACGGCGTCATCGAGTACGGCACCGCCCTGCGCCGCGACATCGCCGCCGCGATCCGCCGGCACCGGCCCGAGCTGGTCATCACCCTCAACCACCGGGACACCTGGGGCGGCGTCGCCTGGAACACCCCGGACCATGTCGCCGTCGGCCGCGCCACGCTCGACGCGGCCGGCGACGCCGGCAACCGGTGGATCTTCCAGGAACTCGTCGAGCAGGGCCTCGAGCCGTGGGACGGAGTGCGCTGGGTCGCCGTCGCCGGTTCCAGCACACCCACACACGCCGTCGACGCGACGTCCGGCCTGGAGCGCGCGGTGGCCTCGCTGCTCGAGCACCGCAGCTACATCGAGGCGCTGACCGACCAGGACCCGGAAACCTACGTCCGCGGCTTCCTGACCCAGCACGCCGAGGCCACGGGCGAGCGCTTCGGGGGCAGGCCCGCCGTGGCGTTCGAACTGTTCAGCAGATGACCTGACGGACGACGGGGGAGACCATGACAGACAGCGCGGAACTTGCAGACCGGTTCGAGGAGCACCGCGGGCACCTCAGAGCGGTCGCCTACCGCATGCTGGGTTCGCTGGCCGAGGCGGAGGACGCCGTCCAGGAAGCCTGGCTGCGGCTGAGCCGCACCGACCCGGACGACATCCAGAACCTCGGCGGCTGGCTCACCACGGTGACCGGCCGCATCTGCCTCGACCTCCTGCGCTCGCGCACCGCACGCCGCGAGGAGCCGATGGACGACGTCTTCGTCCCGGACCCGGTGCTCAGGCCCCTGTCGCACGTCGACCCGGCGGAGGAGGTGCTCCAGGCCGACTCGGTCGGCCTGGCCCTGCTGGTCGTCCTGGAGAACCTGGAGCCCGCCGAGCGGCTCGCGTTCGTGCTGCACGACATGTTCGCCGTGCCGTTCGACGACATCGCGCCCGTCGTGGAGCGCAGCCCGGCCGCGACCCGGCAGCTGGCGAGCCGCGCCCGGCGCCGGGTCCGCGGCGCCACGCCCTCGGCCGAGCCGGACCTCGGCCGGCAGAAGGAAGTGCTCGACGCCTTCCTCGCCGCCTCGCGCGGCGGCGACTTCGAGGCGCTGCTCGCGCTGCTGCACCCGGATGTGGTGCTGCGGGCCGACTCGGGTGCCCTCGTGCGGGGCGCGGCCGCTTCCAAGGCCGTTCAGGGCGCGAAGACGGTGGCGGAGCAGGCGCTCATGTTCGCCCGGTACACGCAGTCCGCGCGGCTGGTGCTGGTCAACGGCTCGGTCGGCCTCGTCCACGCGCCTGAGGGACGCGTGCAGTCGGTCATGGGGGTCACGATCGCCGACGGCCGGATCACCGGCATGTACATCCTGGCCGACCCGGAGCGGCTGGAGCGCCTGGAGGTGCCCGGCCTCACGGGCTGAGCGGCGTTCCTCGTTTTGTACGCTGAACGGCATGCGAGATCACAAAGCCGCGCGAGCGGAACTGCGCGGCGACTGCGAGCGGTGCTTCGGGCTGTGCTGTGTCGCCCTGCCCTTCGCGCGATCGGCCGACTTCGCGGTCGGCAAGGACGCCGGAACGCCCTGCCGCAACCTCCAGGACGACCACCGCTGCGGCATCCACGCCAGGCTGCGGCAGAAAGGGTTCACCGGCTGCACCGTCTACGACTGCTTCGGCGCCGGACAGCAGGTCTCGCAGATCACCTTCGGCGGGCGGGACTGGAGGTCCGGGCCCGCGGAGCACGCCCGCCGCATGTTCGACGTGTTCCCGGTCGTCCGGCAGTTGCACGAGCTGCTGTGGTACCTGACCGAGGCGCTCGCCCTGCCCGCGGCCGGCCCGGTCCACGCCGAGCTGCGCGACGCGCTGGAGAAGACCCGGGAGCTCACCGACGGGAGCCCCGAGGAGCTGGCCGGGCTGGACGTGGCGGCGCACCGCCAGGAGATCAACGTCCTGCTGCTGAGGACGAGCGAACTGGCCAGGGCCGGCACCCGGGGCCGTAGGAAGGACCGCCGGGGCGCGGACCTCATGGGCGCCCGGCTCAAGGGCGCCGACCTGCGCGGTGCCAGTCTGCGCGGCGCCTACCTCATCGCCGCCGACCTCACCGGCGCGGACCTCAGGGGCGCCGACCTGATCGGCGCCGACCTGCGCGACGCGGATCTCACCGACGCCGACCTGACCGGCGCGTTCTTCCTCACCCAGCCGCAGCTGAACGCGGCCCGGGGGAGTGCGGGGACCCGGCTGCCGGAGTCAGTCACCCGCCCCGGGCACTGGACAGCGCAGGTCTGAGGCGGGCTCCCGCACCGGGGTCCGCCGCTCCGGGTGCAGCCGCAGACCCTCCGGCATCAGCGTCAGCCGTTCCGTGACACGCAGCCGGTAGGCCGGGTCGGGCCGCAGCTCGTAGCGGCGCAGCAGCAGACCCAGGACCAACGTCGCCTCGTGCAGCGCGAACTGGCGCCCGATGCACGCCCGCGCCCCCGTCCCGAACGGCTTGAAGGTGTGCGGGGCCCGGGACCGTACGGCCTGCGCGTCGAAGCGGTCCGGGTCGAACCGCTCGGCGTCCGCGCCCCACACCTCCGGGTCCCGGTGCAGCATCGGCGTCAGCACCAGCGTCCACGCCCCGCGCCGCATGGGGTGCTCCCCGGCCAGCACCGTGTCCTCCCGTGCCTCCCGGGCGAAGGCGGGTGCCGTGGGCCACAGCCGGAGCGACTCGTCCAGCACCCGGCGGACGTAGCGCACCCTGGCGACCTGCTCATAGGCCGGCTCCGCCGTGTCGCCCCACACCCGGTCCACCTCGGCGCGGGCCCGGGCCGCCGCCTCGGGGTGCCGGGAGAGGTAGTGCAGGGCGAAGGAGAGCGCGCCCGAGGTGGTCTCGTGGCCCGCGACGAGGAAGGTGATCACCTGACGGCGGACGTTCTCCGGCGAGAGCCGCTCACCGGTCTCCGGGTGGGCCGTCTCCAGCATCCTGTCGAGCAGGTCGCCGTCGCCGCCGCCGGTCGCGCGCCGGGTCCGGACCAGCTCGTCGACCGTGCGGTTGAGGTGGGCGATGTCGGCCGCGTTGCGGCGGCTCGCGCTCCGCAGCAGGAGCGGGGCCAGCGGGAAGGGCACGGTGTTGAGCCGCTGCGCGTAGGTCAGCGTCCCGACCATCGCGGTCACGAAGGGATGTGGCCGGGAGCGTTCGAAGGACCCGAAGTCGTGCCCGAAGCCGGTGCGGGCGATCGTCTCCAGCGTCAGCTTCGTCATGTCGCCGGGCACGTCCACCGAGCGGCCCGTCGCCGCCGCCCGGTCCCAGTGCTCCGTCAGCCGCCGCGCGACGTCCAGCATCATCGGGTGGTAGCCGGCCATGGCCTCGCGGCTGAACCCCGGGGCGAGCACGTCGTGCGCCAGCTGCCAGTTCGGCTCGTGGTTGTACGCGGTGAACAGGCCGTCCCCGGCGACCGGCCGCAGGTTGGCGACGCCGAGTCCCACGTGCTTGGCGAACCGCGACTCGTCCGCGAGATCGGCCGCCTGCCGGGCGCCCCACACGAACACGAACTCCTTGCCGAAGGCCTTCCGCCGGAAGACCGGCCCCAGCTGCCGGGCGTACCGCAGCGAGTCCTGGAGGGGAGTGCGCCGGTTCACGCCCACCACGTCACCGAGCAGTGGGATCCGGCGCGGCGGATGCGGAATGCGGTCCAGCTCGGGCCAGCCCAGCTCGGCACTCCGGAACCCCTTGGGCCCTGCAGCCCGTATCGGCGCCTCCGTCATGACGCGATCTCCCTTGATCCGGCGGCGGGTTCGCACGTGTTGTACGTGAGTTCAATAGCGCGGTCAGTCTGGTCCCGTTGTTGAACCGGCGTCAAGTAAAGTGCCGGTATGGCCGCGAACCAGGGCGGGCGCACCCGCCGCCGGCTCAGCACCGAGGAGCGCCGGGAGCAGCTCCTGTCGGTCGGGGCACGGCTGTTCTCGGAGAGTCCGTACGACGACGTGTGGATCGAGCAGGTCGCCGAGATCGCCGGGGTGTCGCGCGGGCTGCTGTATCACTACTTCCCGACCAAGCGTGACTTCTTCGCGGCGGTCGTGGAGCGCGAGAGCGAGCGGATGCTGCGTATGACGGCGGCGGTTCCGGGCGTCCCGGTGCGCGAGCAACTCGCGGCCGGTCTCGACACGTTCCTGGAGTACGTCCGGGCCCACGCGCACGGCTACCGTGCCTTCCACCGTGCCGACGCGGCCGGGGACCAGGCGGTGCGGCGGGTCTACCAGCGGGCCCTGGCCGCGCAGGAGCGGCAGATCCTCGCCGCGCTCGCCGCCGACCCCGAGTTCGGCCCGGCCTTCGAGGAGCGGCCCGAGGTGCGGCTCGCCGTGCGCGGCTGGCTGGCGTTCACCACGGCCGTCTGCCTGGAGTGGCTGCGCGACGCGGAGTTGGGCCGGGAGCAGGTGCGCGAACTGTGCGCTCGTGCCCTGCTGGGTGTGCTCACTCCCTGAGACGTCTCGTAAAGATCACGTGACGTGGTTGGCTCACACCCCGATCTTCGGTAGGTTAGGCAAGGCTTACCTAAGGAGGTTCGGGATGGGTGACGACAGCCAAAGCTGGACGGCGGCCCCTGCCGCGGCGGAGCGGGCGCGCTCGGTGCTCGCCGCCGCCTGGTCTTGCTCGGTGACCGCGGAGGGCACGCGAGAGGAGCTGGTCGGCGCGCACACGGTGACCGAGGACGGCAGGGTACTGGTGACCGTGCCGGAGGACAGCGCCCTGCTCGCGGCCGCGATCTGCGCGCCCCGCGGCGAGCCGTCCGCGGTGCTGGAGTTCGCCGATGTCGCGCCCGTCCCCGTGCGCAACCGGATCCGCACCCGGCTGTGGCTCGCGGGCTGGTTCGCCGTCGAGGAGGGACAACTGGCCTTCAGGCCCACCCGTGTGGTGCTGCGGCAGACGTCCGGTGCCGTGGTCGTGGACCTCGACGAGTTCACCGCCGCCGTGCCCGACCCGCTCACCACGGCCGAGGCCCGGCTGCTGACGCACCTCGCCGACTGCCACGCCGACGCCGTCGAGCGGCTCACCCGGCTGGTGGAGCACGACAGCCTGCACGGCGCGGTCCGCGTCCAGCCGCTCGCCGTGGACCGGCACGGACTGACGCTGCGCATCGAACGGGCCCGCGCCCACGGCGACGTACGTCTGGCGTTCCACGCGCCCGCCGACGACGTCGCGCAACTCACCGAGCGCATGCACGTCCTGCTCACACAGGCGAGCGCCGCGTCCTGCCCCAAGGCCCTACAGCGGCAGCGCACAGACGGCGACCGGTGAGGGAAACGGTTCTCCGGCGCGCCGCAGCGCACCGCTCTTCTCGTCCACGTGGAAGACGGTGACGGTGCCGGACTTCTGGTTCGCCGCGAACAGCAGCGTGCCCTCCGGGGAGAAGGCGATCTGGCGGGGGAAGTCCCCGTCCACCGGCACGGTGTCCAGCAGTCTGAGCCGGGCACCGTCCGCCTCGATCGCATAGCGCGTGAGGCTGTTGGCGCCGCGGTTGGCGAGAAAGGCGTACCGGCCGTTCGCGGTCACCAGGAGCTGCGCCGGATAGTTCGTGCCCGAGCCCGTGCCCGTGGACTGCGCCGCACCGACGGTCACACGGCCGGAGGCCGGATCGTACGAGCAGACGGCCACGGTGTTGTCGACCTCGTCGGCGAGATAGGCGTACCGGCCGCCGGGGTGGAACGTGAGGTGACGCGGTCCCGCGCCCGGCCGGGTCCGCGCCCGCGACACCTCGGTGAGCGTGCCGGCCTTCTCGTCGAGCCGGTACGTGTAGACGGTGTCGGTGCCGAGGTCGACGGCGAGCACGTACCGCCCGTCGGGGCTGGCGAAGATCTGGTGGGCGTGCGGCCCGTCCTGGCCCGGCCCGGGCGGCGGAGCGGAATGCCGGACGAGGTCGGTGCGCTCGCCGAGGGCTCCCGAGGAGCCGATCGGGTGCACGGCCACGCTGCCCGAGCCGTAGTTCGCGCTGAGCAGCCAGCGCCCGCCCGGATGCACCGACAGATGGCAGGGGGCCGCGCCCCCGGTGCTCCGGCTGCCCAGGACCTTCCGGTCCTCCAGCCGGACGGCCGTCACGGCGCCGTCCGCGCGTTCGTCCACCGCGTACAGCGTGCGGCGGTCCGGGTGGATCGCGAGATACGACGGGTCGCCGACGCCGGTGATCGTGCCGGTGCCGGTGATCCGGCCCGTCGCCGCGTCGTACGTGGCCAGGCCGATGCCCTTGCCGCCGCCCTCGGCGGAGGTGTAGGTGCCGAGGTGGAGGGGGCGGGGCCCGGAGGGCCGCCGGGCCTCCGCGGACGGACTCGGCGCGGGGGCCGAGGGGCTTGTCGAGGTCGAGGGCGCGGGCGCCTTGTCACAGGCCGGGAGCGCCGCCGCGGCGGATCCTCCTGCCAGTGCGCCGACGAACCGGCGCCTGCTCCAGCCACCACTGCCCATGTCGCCCCTCAGGTCGTCGCTCGTCCCCGTCGCGACAGCCACCTTGGCGTGGATCACCCACCGGGTGCAACAACGGCACCGCGCGTTGCGTGTCACGCAACGCGCGGTGCCGGCTGTCAGCGAGAACGCGCCTCGAACCCGGCGCGGTTCCGCCACAGCTGTTCCGTGACGCCCAGCCGCTCACGCAGTCGCGTCAGCCGGGGCATCCGCGCGTGCTGCTCGCGCGACACGCGGTCCAGTTCCTCGAACAGGCGCCGGGTGCGGTGCTCGGTGTCGAGCTCGTCGAGGATGCGGTTGACCTCCGTCAGGACGGCGCCCGGCAGCTGCCAGTGCCCGGGGTCGCGCTCGGCCTCCTCGCGCAGCAGCAGGGCCAGCTTGTCGCGGGTGCCCGCCGCGGTGCGCAGTTCCGCGGCGAGACGTTCCTCGGCCGACTCGGCGCTCGCGCTGAGGTGGGTGGTGACCAGTACCGCGAAGCTCACCACGGCATCGGCGATCTCGGACAGCAACTGCTCCAGTGCGGCGCCCGTCTCGGCCTCGAACAGCGGCTTGGGGTCGCGCTCCTTGGCGAGATCGGTGAGGGAGCGCGCGAGCACGCGCAGGACGACCGTGCAGATCTCCAGCGTGTCCAGGCCGGTGCGCATCACGACCCGGTGCAGCACGCTGTCCTGCACCCGCGGGTTGAGCCGCAGACTGTCCTCGGCCTGTCTCAGGGCGGCATCCACCTCGACGATGTCGTGGTCCAGGCGCCGCGCCTCGTGCAGCTGCTTCTCCGCGCGGTCCACGGGCGTGCCACCCGCCGCCTCCTCGCCCATGAGCAGCATGAGCTGCCGCAGCCGGCGCGCCAGCCCCTCGATCGACTCGCCCGCCTCCTCCACCCACACCGGCGGCGCCAGCAGCAGATTGCAGGCGAGTCCGACCGTCGCGCCGATCAGTGTCTCCACCACCCGGGCCCACGCGGTGTTCCCGACGGTGGTGACCCCGAGGACCAGCATCGCGCTGATCGCCACCTCGGGGACGTACTCCTCCACCTTGACCAGCCGCCCCACGACCAGCGCGGCCACGAGGAGCAGCGCCAGGCTCCACCAGGTCAGCCCCACCAGCAGGCTGAACGCGATGGCGACGAGAACGCCTGTGACCACGGCGTTCACCCGGCGGAAGCCGTTGGTCAGCGTCGCGTACAGCGTCACCTGGACGACCAGCAGCGCGGTCAGGGGAGCGGTGAGAGGTGCGGCCGTCGGCTCGGGGCTCAGCCGGAGCGCGATGACGTACGCGATCGTCGCCGCGGTCGCGGACCGGAACGTCTGGACGACCACGGGATCCCGGCGCTTGTGCATGATCCGAGTGGCGTGCGCCGTCCACTCACGTACCTCTCGCATCCTCGGGCTGTTCCCCTTCCCCTGGCGCATCGAACGCATCCATGAAGGACGTTAGCGCCGCGGGAAAACACGGGCGACCGTGGACGCTCAGGCGTACAGCTTGTCGAGGAAGGCGGCCAGCCCGTCCGTGGTCCGGTCGATCTGCTCCGCCAGGGTGAGGCTCTCCTCGAGGCGGGAGCCGCTCTCCGGCACCTTCTTCCCGCGTACGTAGAGGGAACAGGCGAGGTCGGTGCACATGTACACACCGACGGAGTTCCCCTCACGCCCGGCCGCCCCGGCCTTCCGCGCGGTCATCAGCGAGACCCCGCCCCGCGGGTGCGTCGTCAGGCACAGCGAGCACATGCTGCGCTGCAGGGGCCCCCGCTGCGCGGGCTGGAACCGCATCGTCACCCCGACGAGCCGGCCGTCCCGCTCCGTCACGAGGTAGCTCCGATCGGGCGCCCCCGGATCCCGCCACCCGAGAAAGTCGAGATCGTCCCAGGGCCGCTCCGCGAGATCCCGCGGCACGGCCAGACGCTTGGCCTCTCCCTTCGAGCAGTTGATGAACGAGGTGCGGATGTCCTTCTCGGTGAGCGGCTTCACGGGAGGGCTCCTGGTTCTCTTCGGCTTCTCTTCGGCGTCTGTTCGGCCAAACCTAGGGGTCCTAGGTTTCGTCGGCCAGGTCAGGTTAGACAGCCGCGCCGAACCGGGCGAGTGGATTTCCGGGAGGCCGGCTCACCCCGGCTCCGCCGCCGAGACCTCCGGCGGCCACACCCCAGGGGCCAGTACCCCCAGCGCGTAGGCGCGGGCCACCAGTTCCGTGCGGTTGGCCGCCTGCCAGCGGGCCGACAGACGGCGGAGGTGGTACGTCACGCCGTCCGTGGTGAGGCCGGTCTCGCGGGCGGCCCGGGCCGTGGTGGCGCCTGCGGCCAGAAGGGCCAGGATGCGTGCCTCCGACGGGGTGACCCGTTCGGCGGGCGGGGCACCGCGGGCCTCGTGCTCGCCGTCCACCCGCAGCATCACCAGCAGGGCGGGCGTCTCCTCCACGGTGTCGCTCACCGGGTCCGCCGTCAGCTCCCCGTACCGCTCCGCCCCGCCGGGCGACCGCCAGCGCACGGACACCTGGTACCGCGAGCGGTGCCGCAACCGCAGCGCCTCGGCGATCCGCTCCACCTGCGTCGCCTCCCGCGGGCTGAACAGCTCCAGCACGTCCCGCCCGCGCAGCTGCCCCGGAGTGGTACCGCACTCCGCGGCCATCGCCGGGTTCGCGAGCAGCACGGCGCCGTACACGTCGCACACCGCGACCGGCATCGCCACCCGGTCGAAGAGGAGCAGGGCGCGGTTGCGCCACACCACGGCCTCCTGCCGGGCCAGGTCCACGAGCATCTCCTGCCACGCCGGGTCGCTCCCGCGCAAGAGCGACGTATCTCCTTGCGCTACACAATCATGTAGGGGCGGGGTTTCGCCCGCCGGGCCCCGTGGATCACGCTGGATCGCAGTACTTCCGTACCGCGAAAGGCAGTTGCCGCGTCATGCCCCCCACCGGACAGACCTCCCGCCCCGCAGACACCCGCGCCGGCCTCCCCGTCGCCGACATCACCGCCACCGGACCCGGCCCCGCGCCCATCCAGCAGGCCATGGACCTGATGCGCGAGCACGGGCCCGCCTTCGTCCGGCGGCTCTACGGCCGGGACACCCTGTTCGTGGGCGACCTGGACCTGGTCGCCGAGCTCGCGGACGAGCAGCGGTTCGCCAAGCACATCGGGCCCGGCCTGGAGAACGTCCGCGAGTTCGCCGCCGACGGCCTGTTCACCGCCTACAACGACGAGCCCAACTGGGCCAAGGCGCACGACATCCTGATGCCCGCCTTCGCGCTCGGCTCGATGCGGACGTACCACCCCGTCATGCTGCGGGTGGCCCAGCGGCTCATCGCGTCCTGGGACCGGGACGCCGGTGCCGGGAAGCCCGTCGACGTGCCCGGCGACATGACCCGCATGACGCTCGACACCATCGGACTCGCCGGCTTCGGCTACGACTTCGGCTCCTTCGAGCGGGCCGAGCCGCACCCCTTCGTCGAGTCGATGGTCCGCTGCCTGGAATGGAGCATGACCCGTCTCGCCCGCGTCCCGGGCCAGGACTACTCGGCGCAGGACGCGGCCTTCCGCGACGACTCCGCCTACCTCGCCCAGGTCGTCGACGAGGTCATCGCCGCCCGCACCGGCACCGACCAGAGCCAGGCCGACGACCTCCTCGGCCTGATGCTCACCGCCGAGCACCCGGCCGACGGCACCACCCTCGACACGGCCAACATCCGCAACCAGGTCATCACCTTCCTCATCGCCGGGCACGAGACCACCTCCGGCGCCATGTCCTTCGCGCTGTACTACCTCGCCAAGCACCCGACCGCGCTCCAGCTGGTGCAGCGCGAGGTCGACGAGCTGTGGGGCGACACGGCGGACGTCGAGCCGACGTACGACGAGGTCGGCCGGCTGACCTACACCCGCCAGGTCCTCAACGAGGCGCTCCGGCTCTGGCCCACGGCCGCCGTGTTCTCCAGGGAGGCCCGCGAGGACACACTCCTCGGCGGCCGCATCCCGATGCGCGCCGGGCAGTCCGCCCTGGTGCTCACGCCGATGCTGCACCGGCAGCCCGTCTGGGGCGACAACCCCGAGCTGTTCGACCCCTCCCGCTTCACGGCCGAGGCGGAGGCGGAGCGCCCGGTGCACGCCTTCAAGCCGTTCGGCACCGGCGAGCGCGCCTGCATCGGACGCCAGTTCGCGCTGCACGAGGCGACCATGCTGCTGGCCATGCTCGTGCACCGCTACCGGCTGGGCGACCACGCCGGCTACCGGCTCGACATCAAGGAGACCCTCACCCTCAAGCCCGAGGGCTTCACCCTCGCGCTCACCCGGCGCACCCCGGCCGACCGCGTCCACACGCCGCTGCCCGGTGCCGCCCCGCTCCAGGACACCGGCTCGGCCGAGCCGCAGGATCTGCCCGCGCGCGTCCGCCCCGGCACCGCCGCCCTCTTCCTGCACGGCAGCAACTACGGCACCTGCCGCGACTTCGCCGCCCAGCTCGCCGACGAGGCCGCGGCCGTCGGCTGCGAGACCCAGGTGGCGCCCCTGGACGCCTACGCCGGCGGCCTGCCCACCGACCGGCCCGTCGTCATCACGGCCGCCTCCTACAACGGACGCCCCACCGACGACGCCGCCGCCTTCGCCGCCCGGCTGGAGGAGAGCCACGACCTGTCCGGAGTGACGTACGCCGTGCTCGGCGTCGGCGACCGCAACTGGGCCGCCACCTACCAGCACGTCCCCACCCGGATCGACGAGCGGCTCGCGGAGTCCGGCGCCACCCGGCTCCTCGACCGTGCCGCCGCCGACGCCTCCGGCGACCTCACCGGCACCGTCCGGGAGTTCACGACGGCCCTGCGCACCGCCCTCCTGCGGCAGTACGGCGACCCGGACGCCACGACCCCGGAGCCCGAGCCCGCGGTCGCCTACGAGGTCCGGGCCCTGACCGGCGGCCCGCTGGACGCCCTCGCCGAACGGCACGAACTCGTCCCGATGAGGGTCACTGAGGCCTACGACCTCACCGCGCCCGGTTACGCGCGCCGCAAGCGGTTCCTGCGCGTCGCCCTCCCGGACGGCGTCACCTACCGCACGGCCGACCACCTCACCGTGCTGCCCGCCAACGACCCGGACCTCGTCACCCGCACCGCCACCGCGCTCGGCGTCGACCTGGACACGGTCCTGGACATCCGCGCCACCCGCCCGCGCCGTGACGGCATCGCGGTCGACCGGCCCGTGACGGTACGGCAGCTCCTCAGCCACCACGTGGAGCTGCAGGAGCGCCCGAGCGCCGGGCAACTGGCCGCGCTCGCCGCCGCCAACCCGTGCCCGCCGGAGCGCATGGCCCTGGCCGCCCTCACCGACGACCCGCGCACCCTCGTGGAGATCCTCGAGGACCACCCGGCCCTGCGGGGCGCCCTGGACTGGCCGGGGCTCCTCGACCTCCTCACCCCGCTGCGCCCCCGGCACTACTCCATCTCCTCCTCGCCCGCCGTCGACCCCGGCCACGTGGACCTGATGGTGTCGCTGCTGCAGGCGCCCGCCCGCTCGGGCAAGGGCGTCTACCGGGGCACCGGATCCGGCCACCTCAACGCGGTGGAGCCCGGTGACACGGTCTACGCGCGCGTGCAGCCGTGCCGGGAGGCCTTCCGCATCGACGCCACCGGCGGATCAGTCCCGGTCATCATGGTCGCGGCCGGCACCGGCCTCGCCCCGTTCCGCGGCGCCATCGCCGACCGCACGGCCGCCCTCGCGGCGGGCGCCGAACTGGCCCCGGCCGTCTGCTACTTCGGCTGCGACGCGCCCGACGCCGACTTCATGCACGCCGACGAACTGGGCGCCGCCGACACGGCCGGGGCCGTCTCGCTGCGCCCCGCCTTCAGCGAGACCCCCGAGGGCGAGGTGCGGTTCGTGCAGCACCGCGTCGCCGCCGAGGCCGAGGAGGTCTGGGGCCTGCTGGCCGCCGGAGCGCGGGTGTACGTCTGCGGTGACGGTTCGCGGATGGCGCCCGGGGTGCGGGAGGCGTTCCGTACGCTGTACCGCAAGCACACGCCGGGTGCGGACGAGACGGCCGCCGAGCAGTGGCTCGACGGGCTGGTCGCGGACGGGCGCTACGTCGAGGACGTGTACGCGGCCGGCTGACCGATGCCGTAGGGGAGAGGTGGGCGCACGGTGGTGGACTCCTGGGAACGGGCCCGGAGCGTCCTGGCGACGGCGGGTCTGGACCCCGGCCGCCTCGCCCACCTCCGCCCGCTGACCGGCGGCACGTACAACACCGTCGAGGAACTCCGCCTCACCGACGGCACCCGCTACGTGCTGAAGATCCCGCCCGCCGCCACGGTCCCCGGCCTCCGGCACGAGCGCCGACTGCTCGTCTCGGAGGCCGAGTTCTACCGTTCGGCCGCCCGCGCCGGTGTCCCCGCGCCGCGGCTGGTGTCCCTGGGCGACGACTTCCTGCTGATGACGGCCTGCCCGGGCGACTCCTGGGACGACTCGCTCACGGCGGCGGAGCAGACCGCGCTGCGTGCGGAGCTGGGACGCCGGACGGCCCGGCTGCACGGCGTGACGGGCCCCGGCTTCGGCTATCCCTCCGGCGCCCTCGGACCGCTCGCCCCCGACTGGCGGACCGCGTTCACGACGATGTTCGACGCCGTCCTCGACGACGCCCGGCGCTACGAGGCCTGGCTGCCACGCCCGGTCGACGCGGTGGCCCGTACCGCCCGTTCCGCGTACGGCGCCCTCGGCGAGGTCACGGTCCCGTGCCTCGTCCACTTCGACCTGTGGCGGGGCAACATCCTCGTCGACCGGTCGGACGGAGACGCCCGCATCGGCGGCCTCATCGACGGGGAGCGCATGTTCTGGGGCGACCCCCTCGCCGAATTCGTCTCCCTGGCGCTGCTGGGGGACATCAAGGAGGACGAGGCCTTCCTGTCGGGCTACCGGGAGTCCGGCGGCCGGGCCGGCTTCGACGCCCCGGCCCGCCTCCGTCTCGCCCTGTACCGCGCCTATCTGTACCTGATCATGCTCACCGAGACGGTTCCGCGCGAGGCCGGCGAGGAACAGGTGCGCTGGGTCCGGGAGACGGTCGCCCCGGAACTCGTCGCGGCCCTGGACGAGATCGAGGAACTCCGAGGCGGGAAATCTCACAGCGTGAAATAAGGGGTGGAGGAATGTCGCGCCGAGCTTGCCCCGGCGGTATGTTGCAGGCCGGGCAAGGGGTGGAAGGAGCCACATGGCGGGGCGGAACGGGCGCACCGTACGCGATCTCAGGCGGGCCAACCGCACGGCCGTGCTGCAACGGCTCTACTTCGACGGCCCGCTCAGCCGCTTCGCTCTCGGCCCGGTGACCGGACTGAGTTCCGGCTCCGTCAGCAACGTCGTCGCCGATCTGGTCGCCGACGGTCTGGTGGAGGAGGCCGGCAGTGTCGACTCCGACGGCGGCCGCCCCCGCACCCTGCTGCGCGTCGCGCCCGGCAGCGGCCACATGATCGGCGTCGATGTCGGCGAGACCCGGGTGCGGGTCGAACTGTTCGACCTCACCCTCACCGAACTCGCCCGCGTCGAGCGCCCGCTCGCCGCGGCGCGATACGAGGTCGAGGTCGTCGTCGACCACATCCGCCAGGGCATCGCCGAGGTGCTCGACACCGCCGGCCTCGCGCCCGAACGGCTCCTCGGCGTCGGCATCGGCGTCCCCGGCATCGTCGAGCGCACCCCCGACCGCGGCGCGCTCGTGCACGGGCAGACCATCGGCTGGGACGCGGTCCCGCTGGAGGCCCTGCTCCGCACCGTAACCCCGCTGCCGGACACCGTCCCGTACTTCATCGACAACGGCGCCAAGACGCTGGGCCAGGCCGAGATGTGGTTCGGCGCCGGACGCGGCGCGCACAACGCCGTGGTGATTCTCTTCGGCTCCGGCGTCGGCGCGAGCCTCGTCACCCCCGAGGTGGAGCAGGGCCGGGCGGTCGAATGGGGGCACCTGACCGTGCGGGTCCGGGGCCGCCGCTGCCGCTGCGGGGCGCTCGGCTGCCTGGAGGCCTATGCGGGCGCCGAGTCGCTCATCGCCCGCTGGCGGGAGGAGGGCGGCCGGGTCCGTGACCGCGCCGACGAGGAGTCCGCGCTCACCGCGATGCTCGCCGCCGCGTACCCGCCCGGGGACGGCGAGGCCGACCCGGTCGCGCTGTCCGTCCTGGAGGAGACCGCCGAGTACCTGGGCGCCGGCCTCTCCGGCCTCATCAACCTCTTCCAGCCCGAGCGCATCCTCATCGGCGGCTGGGCGGGCCTGGCCCTCGGAGCCCGCTTCCTGCCCGCCGTACGCCGCCACGCCATGTCCTACGCGCTGCGCCACCCGGCCGGGAAGGTGACCGTCGAACTGGGCCGGCTCGGGCCCGACGCGGTCACGATCGGCGCCGCGATCCTGCCGCTCGCCGACTTCTTCGCCCGGGGCGGACGGCGTCCCGATCCGGCACCGGAGAGTCCGCTTCCCGCGTGGCACGCGGCACTTCGCGAGCGGGCACCGCACTGAGGTTTTGCAGGTCACGGCAGAGGTACTCGCGTGACGCCCGGACCACGAAGGGAGTACGCCGTGACCGACCACCGCCTCGAAGGACCCGGCGAGAACGGTGAGCCCGTCCCGCGGGACATGCCGGACCAGCAGGCCGACGCCGGCGAGGACCCGTGGGAGGTGGCCCCGCGCTTCACGGGCACCGGCGAGGACGAGAAGGACGGGAAGAACGAGAAGGCCGGGAAGGACGGGAAGCGCTCCGCCGACGAGCCCGCCGACGTGCCCGGTACGGACGAGGCGGGGACGGGCCGGCAGGGGGAGGCGCCGCAACCGGGAACGGTGCACCCCGAGCATCCGGTGCCGGACGAGCCCGCCGACTGAGCACCCCCCTGAGCGCCGATGGCCGCAGCTGACCGTGGGGGCCGGCTGCGGCCATCGGTCGATTCCGAAGTGCGGGAGGCGGGGGTGCGGGCCGGCCTGGGGTCAGCCCACCTTGTGTCCCTGCATCGGTTCCGTCGGCGCGCCCGCACCCTGCTGGAGTCCCTGGAGGAACTGCTCCAGCACCTCCGGCGCCGTGTGCTCCGGCCGCCAGCCGAGTTCTCCGCGCGCGCGTGCGCAGTCCATCAGGGGCAGCCGCAGGACCGCGTCGAACAGCTGCGGTGAGGCGGGCAGCAGGCGCAGGCCCCAGGCGGCGGCGATCGCCGAACGGGCCGCCGTGCGCGGCAGCCGCACCGGACGGGCGCCGAACATCCTGCCCAGGAGTTCCGCGTCGACCGTCGGCTCGGCCGCGAGGTTGAACGCGCCGCGCGCCTCGGAGTGCACCGCCAGCCGGTAGGCGTGCGCCGCGTCGTCCGTGTGCAGCGCCTGCACCCGCAGGCCCGCGATGTCGGGGAGGAAGGGCAGCAGCTCCGGACGGGCCGACGGGCCCGGCAGGAAACGCCCGCCGAAGATACGGCGTTGCTCACTCGCGGACTCCCGCCGGAAGAGGAAGGCGGGACGCATCCGTACCACCCGCGTCCCGGGGTGATCACGCTCGAACGTGTCCAGCGCACGCTCCAGATAGGCCTTCTCCCGGCAGTACGCGGCGTCCGGCCAGCCGTGCGTCGGCCACGACTCGTCCACCGTCCGGTCCTTGGGACCCGGCGAGTACGCGCCGACCGACGAGGCGTGCACCAGCGCCGGCACCCCCGCGGCGGCCACCGCCTCGAACACCCGCATGCTGCCGAGCACATTGGTGCGCCAGGTCCTCGCGGGATCGTGCGTCGGCTGGAACGCCCAGGCCAGATGGACGACCGCGTCGGCGCCCGCGAACCGCTCCACGAGGTCGGCTTCCGCGAAGGCCAGATCCACCGCGGACCAGTCCGTCTTCGGCGGCGACCAGTCGGGGATCCGCCGGGCCAGGCCCAGCACGGAGGCGACCTCCGGATCCTCGGAGAGCAGGCGCACCACGCTGGTGCCCACATTGCCGGTGGCGCCCGTGACGACGATCCTCTTGCCCGTTGCGCTGCTCACCTTCCGCTCCTCTCGGCCGCGTGGTTCCGCGAGCGGTGCACCGAGTACCCGGGTGGCAACATGGGGAAGCCCCGGCCGGACGGGGGAATCACGGCCGGGGCGGCTCAAGGTGTGAGCGCGTACCCACGCCTTGTTCAACGGGCAACCATCGCTGGGTGTTCCACGCTCGGACGCCCCGTCCGGTGAGGTGGGTCACCGTCCCCGGTCGTCCGGGACGGTCTCGGCCCACAGGTTCTCCGCCTGGAGCAGCAGCGTGCCCAGGACCGCCGTGTGCGCGGCCCCCTCCCCGGCGTCCCGGCGCAGTTTCTCCTGCAGCTCCTGGTGCAGCTCCGCCATCGCCCGAACGGTCTCCTCGTCCGGGCGGGGCCGCACGCTGCCGTCGAGCAGACTGTCGGCCTCGCTGTGGCAGGCTTCCCCGATCAGGTCCAGCAGGCGCGCGTACGCGTCAAGGGCCGGGCCCTCGGGCGGTGCGGGCGTCCGGTTGTCGTCCACGGACACCGCCAGGGCCCGGGTCAGCGCGGTGACATGCCCGGTGACCCGGCTGAACCGCTCGTCCTCGTCCATCGGCGGCAGGGCACCACCCCCGTGCGGCACGCGGTGCAGGGCGCGCAGCGGGCCGTAGGTCAGGCGCAGGCTCTCCCGGCTCCACCGGCGCGCCGAGCGCAGCGCCTCCAGCCGGGTGTCCAGCCGGGACGACGCACTGAGCCAGCCGGCGGCGGTCTGCGCGTCCCACTCGCCCTCGCGCAGGTCGGCGGCGACGGTGCGCAGGACGTCGCCCGCCTCCCGGGCGAGGGCCGCCAGGTTCTCCCGTACGTCCCGCAGATGGACCGGCGGCAGGACGAGTGCGTTGACCGCGAGGCCGATGACCGCCCCGAGTGCCGCCTGCCCCACCCGGTGCCCGACGCTCGACATGCTCACCGAGCCCGCGGTGAGGGTGAACAGCGCGGTGGTCGCCGCGTAGATGCCCTGGTCGCCGAAGCGGGACCAGTTCGCGAGCAGCATCAGCACCGGGACGGACAGGGCGAGCGCGCCCGTCGTGTCGCCGGTGAGCGCCTGTGCGGCCGAGGCCAGCACGGTGCCGACACAGATCGCCCCGAACTGCCGCGCACCCTGCACCAGCGAGCTGTAGACGGTGGCCTGCACCAGCACCAGTGCCACCCACGGCGCCATCAGCGCGAGCGGGTCCCCCATCCAGACGCCGCCCACCAGCCAGGCGAGCACCGCGGCCGCGGCGGCCTTCAGCGACTGGACGACAAGATCGCGTTCGCGCCCGGGCCCGTTCCAGGCGGCTCGCAGGGCGTTCCAGGCGGCCCGCGTCTCCCGCCCCACGGCATCCACCGGCCGTCTGCCGCGGGCCTCGTGCTCCAGCGCGCGGATCCGCCCCGCTTCGGCCGACGTGCCTCTGTCCCGCCCCGGACGGAAGGCCCGGGCCGCCCGCCGTACCGCTCTCGTCACCCGCGTCATGCGCTGCGAGTATCCGCGTGACCGGGGGTTTCACGCCGCCTCATGGCGGTCTCATGCCAGCGGGCTGCTCCGGAGGGAGGACAGCAGGTGCGCGGGGTCGGCGTAGACCGCGTCCGCGCCGGACTTCTCCAGGTCGGCGCGCGGGATGCCGCCGCACAGCACACCCACACAGCGCACCCCGGCGCGGCTGCCCGCCAGCATGTCCCACGCGGTGTCTCCGACGAAGACCGCCCGCTGAGCAGGTACCCCGGCCAGCTCCAGCGCGTGCTCGACCGGCTCGGGTGCCGGCTTGCCCTCGTCGACGTCGTCGGCGCTCGCCGTGGCGGTGATGGCGTCGTCCGCGTCGATGGCCCGGCGCAGCGCGCTCAGCTCGGTGCCGCCCGCCGAGGTGGCCAGCACCACCGCCCAGCCCTCCCGGTGCAGCCGGCGCAGCAGCGGCCCGGCACCCGGCAGCGCGGGCAGCCGGTCGAAGCACTGCCCGTACAGCGCCTTGTGGGCGGCGCTGATGCCGGCGTCCTGGTCCTTGTCGCGGCTGTCTCCCAGCAAGTGGGCGACGAGGTCGGTGGAGGGCAGGCCCACGGCCCGGTGAACGGCGTGCATCGGCACCTGGTGGCCCGCCTGCCGGAAGGCCTCCCACCACGCCACGACGTGCAGGTGGTTGGTGTCGACCAGCGTGCCGTCGACGTCGAACACGGCCGCCCGTCCGGCGCTGTCCATAGGTGTGGTCCCTTCCTCTCAGGCCCGCCCGGGTACCACCTCAGCCGCCCGTCACGCCGGACGGCACCCGCCGCTCGCGGGTCCAGGCCAGCAGCTCCTCGAGGGACCACGTCGTCACCACACGCTCCGGCGGCACTCCGCACTCCTCCGCCCGCGCGCACCCGTTGATCTGCCAGTCCAGCTGCCCCGGTGCGTGGGCGTCGGTGTCGACGGAGAACAGCACCCCCGCGTCCACCGCCCGGCGCAGCAGCCGCCGCGGCGGGTCGAGCCGCTCCGGCCTGCTGTTGATCTCCAGCGCCGTGCCGGTCTCCGCGCACGCCGCGAACACCTCGTCCGCGTCGAACTCCGACTCGGGCCGCCCCCGGCCGGTCACCAGCCGCCCCGTGCAGTGCCCGAGCACGTCGGAGTGCGGATCATGTACGGCGGCCACCATCCGCCGGGTCATCGACCGGGCGTCCATCCGCAGCTTGGAGTGCACCGACACCACGACGACGTCGAGCCGGTCCAGCAGCTCCGGCTCCTGGTCGAGGGAACCGTCCTCGAGGATGTCGCACTCGATGCCGGTCAGCAGGCGGAACGGCGCCCAGGTCTCGTTCAGCTCCGCCACCACGTCCAACTGCTCCCGCAGCCGCTCGGCCGTGAGGCCACGCGCCACCGTCAGCCGCGGCGAGTGGTCGGTCAGCGCCGCCCACTCGTGGCCCAGTGCCGCCGCGGCCCGGCCCATCTCCTCGATCGGGCTGCCGCCGTCCGACCAGTCGGAATGCAGATGGCAGTCGCCGCGCAGCAGCTCCCGCAGCCGCTCGCCGCCCCGCACGGGGGGCCGCTCCGTGGCCTCGCTCTCCAGCGTGCGCAGATAGCCGGGTTCCTCCCCGGCCAGCGCCTCCCGCGCCACCTGCGCGGTCTTCGGCCCGACGCCCTTGAGCGACTCCAGCGAACCGTCCGCCGCCCGCCGGCGCACCTCGTCGTCGCCCAGCTCCTTCAGCACCCGGGCCGCCGTACGGAAGGCGCGCACCCGGTACGTCGGTGCCAGGGACCGCTCCAGCAGGAAGGCGATCCGGTCCAGTGCCTCGACGGGATCCATCGCCACCTCCACCTCAAGGGTTCCCCAGCCCCCGGCGGACCGCACGACGTGGGCTTGAACCCCGCGCTGTCGCCGGTTGCGCTCTACCCTCGATGCATGACCGAAAGCGCGAGCCCGTACATATCCCACCCACGGATCATGGTGCTCGGGGTGCAGCCGGGCACACCGCCGTTCCGGATCGTGGAGATCGACGGCCAGGTGGTCGGGGAGGCCAAGGCCGCCACCGACGTACTGACGGCCGCGGCCGCGTTCGGCATCACGGTCCACGACATGGACGATCCGGACGTGGTCCGCTGGGTGGGCGGAGACAAGTACACCTGGACCTTGCACTAGGCCTTCCCGGCCGGCGACTTCCCGGCCGCCCGGCCGCGCCGGGGCCTGCGTGCGTGGACCGCGCGGCTCATGCGGCGGCCCAGGAGCAGATAGCCGATCAGCGCGCCCGTGGTGTTGAGGATGACGTCGTCGATGTCGAAGGCGCGGCCGGTGACCAGGGCACCCTGGGCGAATTCCACCAGCAGCATCACGATCGCGGTCATCAGCAGGACGCGCAGAATGCCGCGCGTGCGCGGCGCTACGACGGGCACGAGGATGCCGAAGGGGACGCCGAGCAGGATGTTGCCGCCGATCTGGCGCAGGGCGTCCCGCAGTTCCGGCTGGTCGAGATAGGCCTTCAGGGAGTCGCCGGGCTGGAGGTTGGTGTGGGTCAGCGCCTCCGAGGCGGGCGATGGCTGCAGGGTCAGCTGGGCCAGCACCACGGCGAAGGCGACCATGAATGTGAAGGCGCACAGCATCGCCAGCAGCCGGACGGGCAGCGGCAGTGGACGTCGCTCGCTCCCGGACCCGACGGTACGGGGACGTGAGGCTGCACTGGCCATACGCTCCTCCACTCTTCAACTTCCCTGTGTGACAGGGCGGTTACCCACGGCCGCGCCGACGATGCCGCCGGGGGTCGTTCCCAGCCACTGTTGCCCGCGTTCCGCCGGGGCACTCCGCCCTGTCCGGGGGGTCCTCAGGTCCCGTACGAGACCCTCACCTCCTTGAAGCCCAGGGAGCGCAGCAGCCCTTCGAGCATGCCGGTGGCGTTCTTCTCGGCGCGTGCGGTCAGCTCGCTCTCCTTCGCCGCGTCCCCGATGTGCCGTACCGCGAGTTTCTGCACGGCCTGTTCACCGTTGGGATTGTCCGAGAAGAGGTCGCCGAGGCGGTCGAAGAGACCGCGCTGCTTGGAGACGGCGTAGGAACGGTCGGGGTCGAGGGCCGGCTTGCCCAGTCGCGCGTGCGGCAGCCGGAGTGTGGCGGACGTGCGGTCGCCGTTGACCTTCACGTCGTCGTCGCCGACCTTGCCCAGGTCGACATAGGCGTCGACGGTCCCCGCGCCGACGTACAGGGTGCGGGTGCCGCGGATCGCGTCGGGCAGGAACCTGGCGTCCTTCTCCAGGTCCACGACGACCTGGAAGTTGCCGGAGGCGGCGTCGTACCGGCTGATGTCCTGGATGGACTTCAGCAGTGCGGGGCCGGACCGGTCGTGGGTGTCGGTGCCGAACAGGTCCTTCAGGCCCGGGATCACGCTGAGCCGGATCCCGGCGAAGAACACGACGAGCACCAGCACGAGCGCGCCCACCACCTTGGCCCAGCCGGGCATGCGCCTGGGGAGGTGCTTGACGGGAGTCGTCATGTCGACGGCCCTCCTTCCTACTGTCCGGATGCCCGCCACATCCCCTGCCAGACCGGCCGGTTGAGGACCGGACGACTTCGGTGGAAGCACGGCAGGGCGCGCACGGACAGGAAGGGACGTACGGAAGGACGGAGGTCTGCGCCCGGGCGTCACACTGAGCCGGACGTGGCCTCCGGCTGTTCCAGGGCCGCGTCCAGGGTCGGCTGCGGCGGCAGCAGCCGGGACAGGCCGGTGATGCGCAGCACCCGCAGGGTCAGGGGGTGGGCGCAGACGAGGAGCAGGTGACCGTCCCGGTCGAGGACCCGGCTCCTGGCCCGGTACAGCAACCGCAGGCCCGAGCAGTCGAAGAACTCGATCCCGCTGAGGTCGATCACGACCCGGGCGGCGCGGCGGTTCGTCTCCCGGTCCAGGTGCGGGGCGATCTCCGTGGCCGCGGCGAGGTCGATCTCGCCGCGGAACTCCAGCACGGTGTGTCCCCGTTCCTGGCGGACGCGCAGATGCCGGGTGAGCGGTGCAGGTTCCTGCCGCACGACGAGATCGCCTCCAGCCTGCTCCGTGCGTGGGGAGGGGCCACGGCCTCAAAACCGTTCCCCGCTCCGCAAGTTACCCTCCAACGAGTGAATTTGAGCATGTTCGATTGACATATGTCTCTGAATTGCAGGCGAGTTGGCCGAGGTTCGCGCGGGGGAGTGCGCGGGCGTGAGCGCGGGCGCGATTCCAGGCGTGCGCTCCGGGCTACGACAGGGCGTGCCAGGCCTTGGTGAGCGCCTGGCGGAACTGCTCGGTCTGGTGTGCCGTGAGGTCGCGCACCATCCGCTCCTCCAGCTCCCGGACCGGCCCGGCGTGCCGGGCGAGCAGCTCCCGGGCGTCGTCCGTGAGCAGGATCAGCAGCTCCCGGCGGTTGCGGGGGTTGCGCTCCCGGCGCACCAGACCGCGGCCCTCCAGAGAGCGGACGAGATCGGCGATGGACTGCGCGGTGACGAAGGAGTCGCGCGCCAGCTGGGCCGCCGACAGTCCGTCGTGTCGCTCCAGGACGGTCAGCGCGGTGTACTGGAGAGCGGTGATCCCGGAAGGTCTGACCAGCTCGTCCAGGTGGGAGCGCACGACGAGCTCCACCTGCTTGACCATGTAGAGCAGGGAAGGGGGCGCCTTGGTCACCTGTGTGTCGAGCATGGAAGCAGGCTAGAGCATTGACAGGAAACCTGTCTGTAAAGAGACTGCGAACCAACAGGAATCCTGTTTGTTGAAAACTTGGCGACGACGCTGGGGAGCGGCGATGACCACCTTCGAGAGGGAACCCGGACAGCTGTTCGTCGGGGGGCAGTGGCGCGAGGCCGCCGACGGGGCGCGTACCGAGGTGGTCGACCCGTCCCGGGGCACGGTCGTCACCACCGTCGCGGAGGCGGGCCCCGCCGATGTCGACGCGGCCGTACGCGCCGCCCGCGAGGCCCACGACGACGGTGCCTGGTCCGGGCTGAGCGGCCGCGAGCGCGGCCGGGTGCTGCACCGTGTCGCCCAGCTCATCCGCGAGAACGCCGACGAGCTCGCCGCTCTGGAGAGCCTCGACGTCGGCAAGCCGATCACCCTGTGCGGCGCGGTCGACGTGACCAACGCGGCCAACGACTACGAGTACTACGCGAACCTCGCCCAGAGCCAGGACGGCGCCCTGCGCGACACCCCCATGAACGCCCTCGCCTACACCAGGCGCGAGCCGCTCGGCGTGGTCGCGGCGATCACCCCGTTCAACTTCCCGCTGATCCTCGCCGGCTCCAAGCTCGGCCCCGCGCTCGCGGCCGGCAACACCGTCGTCCACAAGCCCGCCGACGAGACCCCGCTCAGCGCCCTGTACATGGCCCGGCTCCTCCAGGAGGCGGGCGTACCGGACGGCGTGGTCAACGTCGTGACCGGCAGCGGTCCCGTCGCCGGCGAGGCGCTGCTGCGCCACCGAGGTGTCGACAAGGTCGCCTTCACCGGCTCCACCGCGATCGGCCGGCACGTGGCGAGCGTCGCCGGCGAGGCGCTCAAGCCCGTCACCATGGAGCTGGGCGGGAACGCGGCCCACATCGTCTTCGAGGACGCCGACCTGGAGAAGGCGGTCGGCGCGGTCATCAAGGGCTTCGTCTTCAACACCGGCCAGTTCTGCATGGGCGGCCCGCGCCTGCTGGTGGCCCGCTCGGTGTACCCGACGCTGCTCGGCATCCTCGCCGAGGCCGTGCCCGGCGTGCCGATCGGCGACCCGCGCGACCCGGCCACGGTCATCGGCCCGATGGCGGCCGAGAAGCACCTCAAGAAGGTCGAGGAGTACGTCGCCCTGGCCCGCAAGGAGGGTGCCCGTGTCGTCTGCGGCGGTGAGCGGCTCGACCTGGACGGCGGCTACTACTACAAGCCCACCGTCATCGCCGACCTGGCGAACGACTCCCGTGTGATCCAGGAGGAGATCTTCGGCCCGGTCCTCACCGTGCAGCCCTTCGACGACGAGGACGAGGCCGTCGCCCTCGCCAACTCCACGCCCTACGGTCTGGCCTCGGGCGTCCAGACCAGCCATCTCGCCCGCGCCCACCGGGTCGCCGACCGGCTCCAGGCCGGCATCGTCTGGATCAACGACTGGGCGATGCTCGACCCCGCCGTGCCCTTCGGCGGTGTGAAGGACTCCGGCTACGGCCGTGAGTACGGGCCCGAGGCCCTCGCCGGTTACACCAAGGTCAAGTCCGTCGTCGTCTCGCTCGACTGAGACACCGTCAAGGAGCCATTGCGATGCCCACCACCACCCGTGCCGCGGTCGTCGAGTCCGGCGGCGCGCCCTTCACCCTCTCCGACGTCGTCCTCGACGAACCCGGCCCCCACGAGGCGCTGGTCCGCATGGTCGCCACCGGCCTGTGCCACACCGACCTCGGGGTGGCGAGCGGCGGACTGCCCTTCCCGCTGCCCGGGGTCCTCGGCCACGAGGGCGCGGGCGTCGTCGAGGCCGTCGGCCCCGCCGTAACCGGCGTCGCGCCCGGCGACCACGTCCTGCTCTCCTTCACCTCCTGCGGCGACTGCCGCAACTGCCGCGGCGGGCACCCCGCGTACTGCGCGACCTGGCTGCCGCTGAACCTGCTCGGCGGCAGCCGCGCCGACGGCTCGAACACCATCAGCCGGGACGGCGAGGCCCTGGGCGGCCACTTCTTCGGCCAGTCCTCCTTCGCCGAGCGGGCCCTGGCCGACGAGCGCAGCCTGGTCAAGGTCGACCCGGATGTGCCGCTTGAGTCGATCGCCCCGCTGGGCTGCGGCGTACAGACCGGTGTGGGCGCCGTCTGGAACGTCCTGAAGCCCGACACGGGCAGCACGGTCGTCGTCCTGGGTGCCGGAGCGGTCGGCCTGTCGGCCGTGATGGCGGCGGCCCTCACCCCGGCCACCAGGATCGTCGCCGTCGACCGGGTTGCCGAACGCCTGTCACTGGCCACGGAGCTGGGCGCCTCGCACACCGTCGACACCAGCCGGGAGGACCTCGCCGAGGCCCTCGCCGGCATCACGGGCGGTCAGGGCGCGGACGGTGTCGTGGAGACCACGGGCAACGTCGGCGTCCTGCGCCAGGGCGTCGACGCGCTCGCCGCGCGCGGCACCCTGGTCGTCGTCGGCGCCCCGCCCTTCGGCACGGAGGTCGCCCTGGACGTCAACGGCCTCCTCGGCGGCAAGCGGATCGTCGGCCTCACCCTCGGCGACAGCGAGACCCAGACGATGATCCCCGCCCTGGTCCGCCTGGTGAAGGAGGGCCGCCTCCCGCTGCACCGCCTGATCAGCACCTATCCCTTCGGGGACATCGACCGGGCGGTCCAGGACATGAGGTCGGGCAAGACGATCAAGCCGGTGCTGACGTTCTGACACCGGCGACTGAGCCGGGCAGGTCGGCCGACGGCCCCGCCGGCGGGCTGTGACCAGGGGGCCGGGTGGCTGGTGCGGGTCTGGACGGTGGCCGGGCGGGACCTGATGGTTCGCCCCTTCCCGCCGGTCCGCCGACTTGTCGACAGGGGTACGAGCAGGGCGTGGCCCGAGGCGCGGCCGGATGGTTCGGGAGCTACCGGGCCTGGGCCTCCCCGGCTGCTGCACGCCGGTCCGCCCCGACGGCCCGGCCCGTAGGGCGTCAAGGTGCGTGGCCCGGTCGGCCGCCCGCGCACCCGGCCCGGGCCTGGCCACCCGATACGACAAGACCGTCACCAGCTACCTCGCTGGACTCCACCTACGCGGTGCCGTGATCTGGATCCGCAGTCTCCGACCAACGTGATCCACACCTCGAACAGGCCTAGAGACCGCCCCCGGCTCGGGGACGGTTCCGGCGGTGGACCGTCATCCGCAGGGTGTGCGGCCGTACGGTGAGCCGGGCGACCTGGTGGATGACCTGGCCCTCGGCGAGTTCCAGCCGTACCGAACGCAGCATCGTCGCGAGCGCCGTGACCATCTCGGTGAGGGCGAGACGGTCCCCCATGCACTTGTGCTTGCCGTCCCCGAAGGGCAGGAACGCGCCCGGCGGAGGATCCTGCGCGGGGTCGGTCCACCGGTCCGGGGCGAAGGTGTGCGGGTCGGGGAAGCGCTCGGGGTCGCGGTGCAGGGCGTGCTGGCAGTAGGCCAGTTCGGTGCCGGCGGGCAGAATCCACTCGCCGAGCCGAGTCTCCTCGGTGGTGCGGCGGGTGACCAGCCAGCCAGGGTGGTGCAGCCGCAGGGTCTCGGTGATGACCCGGTTCAGGTACGGCAGCCGGATCACGTCGTCGAAGGCGACCGGCCGTTCGCCGAGGACCTCGTCCAGCTCAGCCATGACCTGGGCCTCGATGTCGCGGTTGCGGGCGAGTTCGTACAGAGCCCAGGACAGCACCGACGCGGTGGTCTCGGTGCCGGCGACGGCCAGGGTAAGGATCTCGGAGCAGATCTGATGCCCGGTCAGCGGCTCGCCGGTCTCCTCGTCGATGGCCCGCAGCAGCATGGAGAGCATGTCCCCGGTGTCGTGCCCGGAGGCCTGCAGTTCGTCGACGGCGGTGTTGATGGTGGCGCGTACGCCGGCCCGGGCCCGGTCGAAGCGGCGGTTGAAGGGCAGCGGCAGACGCTCGGCCCAGTCGGGCAGCATGATGCGCACACCGACGTCGTTCAGCACCACCGACAGATCGCTGCGCAGCCGACGGAAGACTCGGTCGTCGAGGCTGCCGGCGAACACCGTCTTGGCCAGCATGTCCAGGCTCAGCCCGACCATCGCCTCGCGTACGTCGAGGGTTCGCCCGGGCTCCCAGCCGGCGACCGTGGCCGTCACCTCGGCACGCATGATGTCGACGTACCGGCTGATCTCGGTGTGGGCGAACGCCGGTTGCAGCTGGCGGCGTTTGCGTACGTGGGTCCGGCCGGTGGCGGTGACGACACTGTCGCCCAGCAGCTGGCCCAGCTTGTCGTAGAGCCGGCCCTTGTCGAGGCTGGGCCCCAGGGCCTTGAGCATCTGGTGGATCAGGGCCGGGTCCTGGACCACGATGGTGCGTGTCCCGGGTTGCAGGATGATCTCGACAAGTGGTTCTCGTGTCTCGCGCAGCGAGTCGATGAAGCCGAGGTTGTCGCGCATTTTCAGAGTGTGGCCGATGAACGGAAACGATCCTGCGGCTCGAGGTATGGGGGGAGGCGCAGTGGACGTCACGGGTCATCACCTTCACGGCAATCATGGGTTCATGGGTGCCCCTATGACTTCCCTGAACCTTCCCAAGTGCAATCCTGACATGAACGTGTCCTGCGCCACGTGGCGATGGTGGGGAGGGGAGGGGGAGCAACCCTCTCTCCTCTCCGGCTTCGACGGCGTCCAGCTGAGCCTGACCCAGTCATTCCGTGGCCCGGCCATCGCCGCCGAAGCCAGCAGATGGCTAGCCCTCGTGGAATCCCCCCAGCGACTCACGGGCATGCCTGCCCTCGACACCATTGTCGGCCCTGTCGACCACCCCGACGCCGTGCTGTGCCGGTCCAACGCCGGCGCCACTTTGCGAAGTGCTCCGCATGCTGGAGGGGTCCAAGCGCGTCGCCACCTCTGACCCCTCCGGCGGCGACCTGCTGGCGCTTGTCGACATCGTCGACGAGTACGGGCCGGAACTCGTCCTCGCCACCGTGCGCAAGCTGCATCCCGAAAGAGAAGCAGACGTCGTCGTCTCCACCGGCCACAAGGCCAAAGGCCGCGAATGGCCCACCGTGAAGGTCGTCACAGACTTCGAGCCCAAGGCCGGCGGCAGGAAGGAACCCGCCGAGAACAGCGGGAAGCCTGCCATCGGCCTTGGCTCCGGCCGGCCCGATCAAGGTCCGGCCGGCCCGGCCAGACCGATCAGGGCCCGCGCAGGCCGGGGGAAGGTGTGCCCGCCCAGCCCGGCTAGTCGTTCACCAGCACCAGCTTCCCCGTAGTACGCCCGGTGTCGCCCAGCCTGTGCGCTTCCGACGCAGCGGCCAGCGGGAAGGTGCCCGCGATCGTGGCGCGGAGCTTGCCCGCCTCGGCGAGTTCCGCGATCGCCCGCATGTCGCTGCGGTCGGCGTCCACGAGCATGCGGAGCCCTCGTACGCCGAGCCGCTCGGCCTCCTCGTAGAAGTCGTTCGAGCCGCCCGGGAGGATCGAGACCACGACACCGCCGGGGCGCAGGACGCGAAGGGAGCGCAGGGCGTTGTCGCCGCCGATCGTGTCCAGGACGACGTCGACGTCCTTCACGGCCTCGGTGAAGTCCGTCTCCCGGTAGTCCACGGTCTCGTCCACGCCGATCCCGCGCAGGAACTCGTGCTTGCCCGCGCTCGCGGTGCCGATCACGTACGCGCCGCGCGCCTTGGCGATCTGCGCCGCCACATGCCCGACCCCGCCCGCCGCGGCGTGGATCAGCACCCGCTGCCCGGGCCGCACGTCCGCGTGCTCGACCAGCGCCTGCCACGCGGTGAGCGAGACCAGCGGCAGCGCGCCCGCCTGGACGTGGTCGACACCGGCCGGCTTGCGGGTGAGGGCGCGGACGGGAGCGATGACGTACTCCGCGTGCGAGCCGTGCCCGTACGGATACGGCAGCATGCCGAAGACCTCGTCACCGGGCGCGAAGGCCACGACGCCGATGCCGGCCGCCTCCACCACACCGGAGACGTCCCAGCCGAGGACGAAGGGCGGCTCGCCCAGGAACCCGCCGGTCGCGCGGTGCTTCCAGTCGGTCGGATTGACCCCGGCGGCCCGCACCCGGACCAGCACCTGGTTCGGCCCGGGTGCCGGGCGCTCGACGTCGACTTCCTTGAGGACCTCGGGACCGCCGAGGACGTCCTGGCTGATGGCTCGCATCGTGTTCTGTGTGCTCATGGTGATCAAGCGTGCCGGTTCGCGCACCGCTCACCAATGGCAAGATTGCCAACCTTCGATAGGATCGTGCCATGCGACGCGAACGAGTGGTGGTCCTGGCCCTGGACGGGGTGTACCCCTTCGAGCTGGGCATCCCCAGCCGTATCCTCGGCGCCGCCGACGGCCGGTACGAGGTGCTGACCTGCTCGGTCGACGGCGGTCCGGTGCGCACCAACGCGGACTTCGGTGTCACCGTGGAGCACGGGCCCGAGGTCCTGGCCACGGCCGGTACGGTGGTGATCGCGCCCGTAGCGCCCGCCCACCTCGCCGACGAGGTGCCGGGCGACGTCCTGGCCGCCCTCGCGCTCATCCGGCCCGGGACCCGCATCGTCTCCATCTGCACCGGCGCCTTCGTCCTCGCCGCCGCCGGGCTGCTCGACGGGCGCAGGGCGACCACCCACTGGCAGGTCGCCGACCGGTTCCGGCGCATGTTCCCGCTCGTCGACCTCGACCCGGACGTGCTGTTCGTCGACGACCACCCCTTCCTCACCTCCGCCGGAGCCGCCTCCGGGGTGGACATCTGCCTGCACCTGGTCCGCAAGGACCACGGCAGCCGGCTGGCCAACACCGTCGCGCGCCGCTGCGTGGTCCCGCCGTTCCGGGACGGCGGCCAGGCGCAGTACATCGAACAGCCCGTCCCCGAGCAGGGCGCCGCCAGTACCGCGGCCACCCGCTCCTGGATCCTGGAGCGCCTGGGCGAACCGCTCACCCTCGCCGACCTCGCCGGCCACGCCCGGATGAGCCAGCGCACCTTCGCCCGCCGCTTCCACGACGAGGTGGGCCTCAGTCCCGGCCGCTGGCTCATCCAGCAGCGCGTGGCCCGGGCCCGGCACCTGCTGGAGTCCAGTGACCTCACGGTGGATCAGATCGCCGGCCGGGTCGGCTTCGCGACGGGCGCGTCCCTGCGCCAGCATCTCCACGCGGCGATCGGGGTGTCCCCGCAGGCGTACCGCCGCACCTTCCAGACCGCCCGCTGACCCGTCCGCCGATCGCGGGCGGTCGTTCACCGGTCAACTGCCCAGGCTGGCATGGATATTTGTCGACCTGTTTCTTTCTGTCGGAGCGTGACGGAACCCTCACGTCCGCAGAGCGACGAGGTTGATCCTTTCGTGTCTAAACCCGATAAGGTTCCGATCGGCGCTGCGAGTTGACGCGATCGCGTCCGGTCGACTCGCGGTGCGTACTCATGAGTGCGATCCACACCCCCCTGTTCGATCGTGTTTGTTCGAAGGATGCAGATGGAACTCGCCACTCCGCCACCGGCGGCGCGGGCCCCTGTCGCCTGGTACAGCTGGTGGTTGATGCCGCTGAGCTTGGGAGGCGGGACCGTTGCCGCCACCTTCATGAGCTCGGAGCGAATAACCGCGGCCGTCGCCGGACTCGCGGCGACGGCGGCCAGTGCCGTGTGCGTACGCCTGCTGCTGCGCACCCGGGCACAACTGCACAAGGCGGAGAACTCCTTCCGCACCACGCAGGCCGAGCACAACCAGCAGTGGCAGCAGCACGTGGCGGGCCTGGAACGGAAGTTCTCCGCCGAACGCGCCACCCTGGAGTCCCAGCTCACCGAGCAGAACGCGACCTACGAGCGGCGCCTGGCCGACCAGAGCGCCACGTACGAGACGCAGCTCTCCGACACCTCCCGGGCCTACGAGGAACGGCTGACCGAGCAGGCCACGTCCTACGAGGCCCAGCTCGCCGACCAGGCCGAGGTCTGGCAGGAGCAGCTCTCCCACCAGCTCGCCGCGGTCGCCCGGCTCGCCGACGAGCAACTGCCCTCCGCCATGGAGGCGCTGCGCTCCGGCGACGCCATCGACGACGTGCTGCCCACGCTCAACCAGTGCGCCAAGGTCAGCTCCGACCTCCAGGCCGAGCTGCGCAAGGTGCTGCGCACCGCCCTGATCGGCCTCGAGTCGGAGTTCGACCGCTCCACCTCCGCCGAACAGGCCGTCATCAGCATCGGCAACCGCATCCACGTGCTGACCAGCAAGCTCCGCGGCCGTCTGCACGAGATGCAGGGCGAGCACGGCAGGCTGCCGGCCGTCGCCCGGGGCCTGATGGAGCTCGACCAGGAGATCGGCCCCGCCGACTGTCTCGCCGCCAGCATCGGTGTGCTCGGCGGCTCGGACCGGCCCGGCCGGCAGTGGCAGGAGCCGCAGCGGCTGCTCAGCGTGGCGCGCGGCGGCATCGGCCGGATCAAGGACTTCCACCGGATCCAGGTCCGCCACCTGCCCGAACTCGGCGTCGACGGCGGTCTCGTGGACCACCTCACGCTGATCTTCGCTCACCTCCTCGACAACGCGGCCCGCTACTCGCCGCCCACCGAGCCGGTGCTCATCTCCGGCAAGGAGGTGCCCAACGGCGTCGGCATCGAGATCCAGGACTCCGGCAAGGGCCTGAGCGAGGAGAAGAAGCGCGAGGCCGAGCACGCCCTCGCGGGCACCGCTCCCGGAGCGGGCCTCGGCGGCATCACCGAGGACGCGAACATCGGTCTGCGCGTCGTCGGAGCCCTCGCCCGTCGCTACGGCATCCGCGTCACCTTCGCGGACTCCCCGTGGCTCGGCACCTCCGTGGTGGTCGTGGTTCCGCACAAGTACTTCAGCCCGCTGCCCGCCGCCCCCGCCGCCTCGGCGGCGCCCGCCCCCGAGGTCCGCGCCGCCACGCCAGCCCCGGCCCGCGAGACGGCCACCGCACCCGCGTCGGACGCACCGGCCGCGGCTGCGGAGACCACACCCGGCGGACTGCCCCGGCGCCGCAGCAGGCGGAACGAGGCCGCCGAGCCCAGGGAGGCCGAGCGGACGGACCGGAGCACCGTCTCCGCCATCCCGCCGGACGCCTCGTTCTCCGGTCTCGCCGCCTTCGCCACCGCCGGACGCGACGCCGAAGAGGCGTCCCGGGCGCCCGGCGACCGCGACACCGACGCCGGACGCGAGTCCACCGAGCACCGCACCGAAGAGAGCGACTAGTCCTCATGACGCAACAAGGAACAGATGTGAGCTGGGCGCTCCGCGATCTCGTCGAGAGCATCCAGGAGATCCGCTTCGCCCTCGTGGCCTCCAGCGACGGCAAGGCCATCACCTCCTACGGCGCCGAAGACCCCGACGACGTCGACCGCTTCGCCGCCGTGGTGGCCGGCCTGCAGGCCCTCGCCCAGCCGGTCGCCGAGCAGTTCCCCAAGTACGCCGGGCAGCTGCGGCTCGCGATGATCGAAGTCGACGGCGGGCACCTCTTCGTGGTCCGCGCCGGTGTGGAGACGTACCTCGGTGTCCTTGCCAGGGAAGGCCTCGACCAGGGCCTGCTCGGGCACCAGATGAGAGACCTGGCCCGCAGGATGGGTGAGCTCCTCGGCACCACTCCGCGCCTGGAGGAGCACTCTGGATGAGTGCTCCCCGCAGGCCTTCGGACCCGTCCGGTCTCGAGCGCTACTACGTCCTCACGGGCGGTCGCAGCGGACCGGGCGGTTCGGCGTCGAGCCTCGACGTGGCGACGCTGGTCGTCGCCCGCGCCGCCCCGTTACCGGGCATGCAGCACGAGCACGAGGAGATTCTCCGCCGGTGCCGCGATCCGCTGTCGGTCGCCGAACTCGGCGCTCACCTCGGGCTGCCCTTCAACATTCTCGCAGTGCTGCTGTCGGACCTGCTCGTCGCAGGTCGCGTCGAAGCCCGTAACCCCATCCCGGCGCACGACGCCGGCCGCGGGCCCGACCTCGCGCTCCTTGAGGAGGTACTCAGTGGACTTGAAAGGCTTTGACCAACCCGGAGGGCGGGCGGGCGGGGACGCCCGCTCGGTGAAGGTGATGATCGCCGGCGGGTTCGGCACCGGGAAGACCACGATGGTCCGGTCGGTCAGCGACATCAAGCCGCTCACCACCGAGGAGACCCTCACCCAGGCCAGTGCCGACGTCGACCGTCTCATCGGCGTCGCCGACAAGACGCAGACCACCGTCAGCCTCGACTTCGGCAAGATCGGCATCAACGAGAGCCTGGTGCTGTACCTGTTCGGCACGCCCGGTCAGGAGCGCTTCTGGTTCCTGTGGAACGGGCTGTTCAAGGGGGCGCTCGGCGCCATCGTCCTGGTGGACACCCGCCGCCTGGAGTCCAGTTTCCGGGCGATCGAGGAGATGGAGCGGCAGGAGGTCCCCTTCGTCGTCGCCCTGAACGTCTTCCCCGACTCCACCAACTACCCGGTCGAGGAGATCCGGGACGCCCTGGACATCCCCGAGCACACCCCGGTCATAGCCTTCGACGCCCGCGACCGGGCCTCCAGCCGGGACGTCCTCGTCGCCCTGATCCACCATCTGAAGGAACGCTCGGCCGTGGCCCTGGAGCCCCGATGAACGACTCGACCGAATCCGGACTCCAGGCCGTACGGGGCTGCCCCGTCGCCCATCACGGCGCCGACCTGACCAGGCTGTACGGCCCGGACGCCGCGACCGATCCGGGAGGCATCTACGAGCGGCTGCGCAAGGAGCACGGCTCGGTCGCGCCGGTCCTGCTCGAAGGCGACGTGCCCGCCTGGCTGGTCCTCGGATACCGCGACAACCGGCGGGTGCTCGACAACCCCCGTCAGTTCAGCCGGGACGCGCGGATCTGGCGGGATTGGCGGGACGGCCGGATCGAGGAGACCTCGCCGATCATGCCGATGGTCGGCTGGCGCCCCGACTGTGTGTCCCAGGACGGCGAACCGCACCGCAGGCTGCGCGGCGCCGTCACCGACGGGTTGCAGGCGGCGGCCGCCCGGGGCATCCGGCGGCACGTCACGTACTTCGCGAACAAGCAGATCGACGCGTTCGCCGACGCCGGGCACACCGACCTCGTGGCCGACTACGCCGAGCAGCTGCCGATGCTCGTGCTTACCAGGATGCTGGGCCTTCCCGCGGCGGACGGTCTACGTATGATTGAGTCGTGCGCCCAGGTCTTCAAGGGCGGTGAGGGCGCCCTCGAGCACAACGACCGGATCATGCAGATCCTCGCGGAACTCGCCGAGCGCAAGCGGGCCGAGCCGGGCTCCGACTTCGCCACGGCCCTGCTGGAGCACCCGGCCGGCCTCGACCACGACGAGGTCGTCAGCCATCTGCGCCTGGTGCTGATCGCCGCGCACACCACCACCAGCAATCTGCTGGCCCGGGTCCTGCAACGGGTCCTCACCGATGCCGCCCGGCTGTCCGGTCTGGTCAGCGGGGAGCTGAACGTCTCCTCAGTGGTGGAGGAGGTCATGTGGGACGCCCCGCCGCTGTCCGTGCTGCCGGGCCGGTTCGCAACCGCCGACATGGAGCTCGGAGGCCATCACGTCCAGGAGGGAGAACTGCTCATCCTGGGCCTGGCCGCCGGCAACCTCGACCCGGATGTACGGCCCGACTCGGCCGTCGCCGTGCAGGGCAACCAGTCGCACCTGGCGTTCAGCGCCGGACCGCACGAGTGCCCAGGGCAGAACATCGGCCAGTCCATCATCGAGATCGGCGTGGACGTCCTGCTGCACCGGCTGCCGGACCTGCGCCTGGCTGTACCGCCGGAAGAACTCGGCTCGACGGCCTCCACGTGGGAGTCCCGGCTGGACAGCCTGCCGGTCGAGTTCGCCGTCTAGGCCACGCCGGCGGACCGTTGCCCGGCCGGCTTCCGGCCGGGCAACGCCGTGCGTGGGTGCAGGCGGTGGCTCACACGCTCAGCAGGTCGTCAACCGAGCTGCGTCCGGGGAGTCCGGCCGAGGCCACGGGGCACACCCCTCGGTGGCGGCGTAGCGGCCGGTGGTCCGTGCGACCTCGGCCTGGACGGAGTGGTGGAGGCAGTCGCCGCGCTGCCGGCGGCCATGCGGGCCTTGCGGTGGCGCGGCGCTGTCCTCATCGTCGCCCTTCAGCAGGGGCCGTTCGGGGCGTTTGAGGTGCGGGACGGTCAGGCCGATGTCGAGGTGAGCGCCGTCGCCGAGTACGGCCATGCCCTGGCAGTGCTTTCGCGTCTGCGGTGGGGCCGGGCACAGGCTGGGCCGTTACCACCACCAGGCGGGTGTGAGCAGCGGCCCGAGCCTTCAGGATCGAGGCGTCAGCCGTCGAGCCAGTCGCCTGCGACGCCCGTGGGACGGTATCCCGTGGCGTTCCAGAGGAAATGCGGGTGGGCGCAGCCGAACATGTAGGCGAGCAGTGCGGTGTCCTCCCTCCCGGTCTGAGGGTCGTGCAGGGTGTGGAACCTCTCGGATCCGACTACGCCGGCGTCTTGTTGGACATGACGGGCGCGGTCCGGCGATGGTGCGGCGCTGGATGCCTCCACGGCGGCGATGTAGGTGCGGCGCAAGATCTCCCATGTGCTGTCCGTGTTGCCGTACCAGGGGCCGTGCAGTGCTTCGAAGGCATGGAGCTCGGCGTCGAAGAGTGCCCATGTCTGGGGGTACTGGGCTCGGCAGAGTGCGGACAGTTCGGCGGTCCTGGTGCTCAGTGCTGGTGCGGTGGGCCGCGGGGCGATGGTGAGGGTGGTGCCGTGGGTGAGGAGGCCGGTGCATGGGTTGGGCTGCAGGTCGCACAGCGTGCACTCCTCGGCCGGGGGGAGGCCCTGGGTGATGCCGTCGAACCACAGGGCGTGGCGGCCCGTGAGCCCCATCCAGACGGTGGTGGTGGTCATCAGCCAGGTGTTCCACATCGGGCTGTGGGCCTCGGGCATGCAGCCGTACTTGACGACGGCTATCGCGCAGGCAGCGTAGAGCGCCTTGGTGTGGGTGGGCATGTCGGCGAGCCAGAAGTTGCTGATCTCGCCGGTGAGGGCGTCGGCTCGTACATCGGCCATGTCGTCGATGACGCGGCACAGCAGCAGGGAGGCGAGGTTTTCCTCCTGCCAGAGTTCGGTGTCGGGGGCGACGTGCCAGAACAGGCAGTCCAGCATCTGCAGGGCCGAGTAGGTGCTCTGGTTGAGCGGGTTGGTCTGGGGGAGCATGACGCTGCCCGCGTCGTGCTGTTGGAGCCAGTACTCGTCGACGGATCGCTTGTGGGCTGCGAAGAGTCCGGAGACCAGGGCCCGTGCGCTGTTGGTGCTGAAATTCTCGGCCAGGCGGCCTTCGACGTGTTGGGTGAGGCGCGTTGTGTCGATGGTGTCGATCACGCGTTTGTATTCGTGGAAGACGAGGATGTCGTTCTCGAAGTGGTGGCGGTGGCCGAGGTCTCGTTCGAGGTCGTTCATCTGCCGGGTCCAGGACCATCCACCGGTCAGGACGCTGTCGAGTTCCCGGCGGTATGGCCAGGTCTTGACGGTGAGGGGACGACCGGCGCTCTGCCGCCAACGGTAGTCGTCCAGAGTGCGTGCGGGGGGCGTGGGCAGCCGACGGCACAGAGGGCAGGCGCAGACGGTTGTCTGCTCCTCCTCGCGCGGCGGGGCGAGTGCCCGGCTCCTCCAGGCCCCTTCCAGCATGGTGCAGGCCAGTCTGCAGACCTCGATGTCGGTACTGACTTGGGGGAAGGCTGCTTCGATCATGCGCAGGCTGGTGTCGAGGTGCCTCAACCTGGCGTAGCCCTCCTCGTCGGGCGGGAGGAACGCGGGCCGCGCCAGATGGAGGGCTCCCTCCACCTGCAGCGTCGTGCTGGAGTGGGGGGAGCCGAATGCGTTCAGCCGCTGCTGAGCGGCGTTCTGGGACTTTCGGTACTGCTCCGTGCTCCCATTGATCTGTTTCACCAGGAGGCGGGCCAGGATGTTCCCCGCCTCCGTGGGCTGGATCTGGGCGCTTGGCTGCGCCGGGAGCGAGCTGTCGGCGGATGCCTTCGTAACAGCACCTGCGACTCGAGATTTCACACCGGTCTCCCCATAAGCTGTGGTCCTGGCAACGGAATCGATCGACCGTGGTCGTTGACCTGCCGTGTCCGGGAATCTTCTGTACTTTCCGCGACGACCTCGCCGGACAGCCGGACTCATGCGACCGGCTTTGGCTCCTGCTGCGAACGACCGTGAGAGGCACGACTGCTGCGATGACGGCACTCCTGCTGCAAGGCGAGCACCTGCATCGCCGCCTCAGCTGTATTGATCAGGAAGCACTCGCGGTCCGTCAGGCGTAGCGCGACCCCTGGAGCCGAGATGCGCTGCTTCGCCCGAGGCGTGTGGGTAGCTGACCGGGATGTCGAAGGGGAGGTCGAACCGGACGTCCTGAGGCATGGGCTTCCTTTCGGGAGACGGACCGCAGAGCCCCCCGCCCCTGCGAGCGGACGGTGCCTTGACCGGCCGCACACTCGAACTCGACTTCGCAGTCCGAACGTTGAACCGAGAAGCGGTACGAGACTGCCCACGGCGGGAATAAGCCATTCCGTGACACTGCCGTGATCTCGGTTACTGCGGAAAGCGCTTGAGCTGCGTATGCTCCCTCGTCCCTCACCCGGCTCGGCCCGTCCGCCGGGCCTCCCCGGCCTCCTGGCGTCACACTGGACCTCGTCCGTTCTGACGACTCTTCAGGAGGCGCACCGACGATGACGTCCGCACCCGTACGCGGCGCTGAGCAGCGCAAGAAGGACACCCTGCACCGTCTGGACCACGATGTGGACGCCTGGGTCGCCACGGCCGGCACCGCGTCGGGGACGCCGCACCTCGTCCCGCTGTCCTTCCTCTGGAACGGCTCGTACCTGCTGTTCGCCACTCCCGCGTCGAGCCCCACCGGACGGAACCTGACCGCGACCGGCCGCGCCCGGGTGGGCATCGGGCCGACCCGTGACGTCGTCCTGCTCGAGGGCACCGTCGAGACCGTCCAGCCCGGCGAGCTGGCGGAGCAGGACGCCGAACTCTTCGCCGCCAAGACCGGGTTCGATCCCCGGCGGCTGGCCACGCCGTACCTCTACTTCCGGGTGGTACCGCGGCGGGTGCAGGCCTGGCGGGAGGCCGACGAACTGCACGGCCGCGAACTCATGCGCGACGGACGGTGGTTGAGGTCCGACTGAATCGGCCGTGCCGGGATAACCGCAAGGTACGAGGCCGTGGGGCAGCACGCCCCGCGGACGGAATCCTGCGGAGGAGACATGGCCCTGGTGAAAGCGGGTGTCCTGGTGCTCGACTGCGCCGAGCCCGAGAAGCTCGCCGTGTTCTACAAGGAGTTGCTGGAAGGGGAGGAGTCGGACGCGACGGCCAACCGGGTGGAGATCAGGAGCGCCGACGGCTTCCGGATCGCCCTGCGCCGGGACGTCAACGCCACCCCGCCCAGCTGGCCGCGCCCCGAGAACTCCCTCCAGGCCCATCTGGAGTTCGTGGTGGACGACCTCGACGCGGTGGAACGCCGGGTCATCAGCCTGGGCGGACGCCCCCTGGAGGCCAAGGACGCCTCGGGCCCCCTGGAGGAACGCGGGTACGCCGACCCGGCGGGCCACTCCTTCACCCTGCGCCGCACCGCGCCGACGGCACCCAAGCAGGGCTGAGCCCGGCGTTCAGCCGGATACCGGCATCGGCCTGACGGTGAGGATCTGCTGGGCATGGCCGACGGGTCCGGCGAGGTCGTACAGGACGGTGCTGGTGACGCCCTGGCCGGTGGCGCCGAAGGTGACGGTCGTGTCGAGCCCGGTCCAGGGGCCTTCCGGCCGGCGGTGGAGGTGGACGGTGAGGTCGACGTTCGGGAACATCCACCGGTCGGGCGACTGGCGTACGGCGATGCCGTTGGCGGTGTCGACGAGCGCGATGTAGGAGGCGAGCGGGCTCGCCGTCTGCCCGGCCACCAGGTCGAGCGAGGTGGAGATCCAGGCCGTCGTGCGGCCCGGACGCGGCGGCGTCGGCGGGCGGACGTCGAGGGAGGCGATGTATCCGCCGGGCCACACGGAGCTCAGCGGCCACGGGGCGAGCAGTTCGGGAGGGGTGAGCCGGCCGGTGCCACCGCCGGCGACCTCCGCGGTGTCGCCGTCGGCGAGGAGTTAGGGGGCTTCTGATGGATCTCCGCGGCGTCGCGACGCCCGGCACGCACTCTCGCCGCACCGGACAAAAGGCCTAGTAGCTCCGCTACGAGGCCTTCCGCCCGGCACGCCGAGAGCACGCACCGAACGCCGCTCCTTCTTCCACGGAGATCCATCAGAAGCCCCCTAAGCCCGGGCCCGTACGACGGGGCGCCCGGCGATCAGGGCGACGGCTTCGACGAGTTCGATGGTGCGGCCGGGCCGGACGGTCTCCACCCGTATCTCGCACTCGTCCAGGGCGAGGCGCCCGAGGATGTCGAAACTGATCCGGGACAGGTTCAGGCGGCTGTCGGAGCCCGTGTCCCGCTGCCGGTCGATGGCGTGGACGAGCAGGCCGGCGAGTGGGCTGAAGTGCTGCTCGGCCGGATCCCATGCGCCGCTCGCGTGTCCGGTGGGCCTGTAGCGGTGCGCGTCGACGGGCTCGAAGTAGCTGCCGGTGTTCAAAGGAAGCATGCCTCTCGGGGGACGGGGTCAGTGGGTGAAGACCGCGCTGGCCAGGGCCACATGGACGGCCGTGCCGGCGAGGATGCTCAGCAGGGCGTTGCGGAGCCACAGGTGCAGGCCGACGGTGACGGCCAGGGCGGCCAGCGGGGCCACGGCGCGCGACTCGGTGAGCGGCAGATCGCGCAGGCAGTAGACGACCAGGATCACCATCACCCCGGCAGGCATACGGACGCTGAGGTACCGCACGGTGGCGCTGGCCCGCAGCGGCGCCAGCGCGGCGAACGGCAGGGCGCGCAGGGACCAGGTGACGGCCGCGGTGACGAGGACCGCGACGACGGCGTAGGTGTCAGACATGAGCGGGCTTCCTCCGGTCGGCGAGCCGGCGTGCCAGGAGGCCGGCGGTGAACAGGGCGAAGGCCGCAAGCAGCAGCTGACCCGGGAAGAACAGCCGGGCGCCCAGGGCGCAGAGCAGGGCGAGCACGGGGGTCGGCAGATCGCCCCGCAGGTCACGGACCGCGTCGAGTGCGAGAACGACGAACAGGGCGGTCAGGGCGAAGTCCAGGCCGGTGACGCTGTCCGGGACGAGGGAGCCCAGCAGGGCCCCGGCGGTCGCGCTGCCGGCCCAGTACAGGTGCATGAAGAACTGCAGCCACAGGATGCGCGGGCTGGACCAGTCGCGGGCCTGCTCGGTCGCGGTCAGCGCGTACGCCTCGTCGGTGAGGGCGAAGGTGCTGTACGTCCTGGCGAACCGGCCCCGCACGCGGTGCAGGGGAAAGGACAGCGCGTAGAAGAGGTGCCGCGCCTGTACCAGGAAGGCGGCCAGGGCGATGGACACCAGCGGTGCGGCGGCCACGACCATGCCGATCAGCAGGAACTCGAACGAGCCGCCGTAGACCAGTGCCGCGGACAGCCCGGCCCACCACCAGTCGAGTCCCGACTGCACCACGAGCGCCCCGAAGGCGAGACCGAGCGGCACCATCCCGAGGCCCACGGAGGCACAGTCCTGGAAGGCGGCGCGCGCCGCAGGGCTTATTCGCATGTCGACATTTTAGGAAAGTTCGCACCTCATATGGTTGCCGATTGTGGCTCTATGATCTCCATATGGGCAATGAAGATGGCCTCGATGCCGTCGACCGAGAAATTCTGTTTCACCTGCGTCAGGACGGCCGGCTGCCGAACGTCGAGCTGGCCAGGCGGGTGGGGCTGACTCCGCCTCCCTGCCTGCGCCGGGTCAAGCGTCTGGAGGAGAGCGGCGTCATCGCCGGCTACCGGGCCGTCATCGACCCCGGAGCCTTGGGCCGCGAGCTCGAAGTGCTCGTCGACGTCGAGATCTACGCCCAGGACCGCAGGACCGTCGAGGAGTTCGAGACCACCGTGGCCTCCTACGAGGAGGTCGTCGAGTTCCGGCGGATGTACGGACGCCCCGACTACTTCCTCCGCGTCGCCGTCGCCGACCACGCCGCCTACGAGGCCTTCATGATGAGCAGGCTCAGCGGACTGCCCGCCGTTCTCCGCCTCGAGTCCCACCTCACCATGAAGACGATCAAGGTGGACGGCTGAGCGGACGCCCGGCACGGACCGGCCCCGCCGGCGGCACGGGCCAGGCGGGGCCGGGCGAGGCCGGGGCCTTCTGTCAGTCCCTGCCGCCCTTCTCGTCAGCCGGCCATGTGCCGGTCGAACGCTCGATGGCCTTGGCGCCCGCGCGATCGACGGCGCTGCGCACCACCGCGAAGATGGCGCCCTGGACGGCTGCGGCCAGCAGGATCTCGCCCCAGCCGCGGTCCCGGTCCAGCGCGTCGGGCGCGTCCTCCTCGTGCCGGATCGCCATCCACGTCTTGCGGAAGGCCAGCCCGGACAGCCAGCCGCTCGACCAGCCCAGCACGAACCCGAGGGGCTGGTAGGCGAGGGGCAGCTTCTTCTTCTTGGCCACGGGGATCTCCTTCGTCGCTCAGGGGGGTGGGTGGGGGTGGTCAGGGTGTGTGCGCGGCCGGGACCCGCTCCTCGGCGCGGACCGGCCCCGGCGGTGTGCCGTCGCCGAAGGGCCGGCCGCCCAGTTCCGCACGGTGGTGCGGGGCCGACCAGCCCGACAGGTCCGGGCCCAGCGGCACGACGCGGGTCGGGTTGATGCCCGTGTGCACCTGGTAGTAGTGGCGCTTGATGTGGTCGAAGTCGACGGTGTCGCCGAACCCGGGCGTCTGGTACAGGTCCCGGACGTACGCCCACAGCACCTGGTTCTCCGTCAGCTTCCAGCGGTTGCACTTGAAGTGGCCGTGGTAGACGGCGTCGAAGCGGACCAGCGTGGTGAACAGCCGGATGTCCGCCTCGGTGATCGTGTCGCCGACGAGGTACCGCCGGCCCTCCAGCCGCGCCGCGAGCAGCTCCAGCCGCCGGAAGACCCTCGCGCAGGCGGCCTCGTACTCCTCCTGCCCGGTGGCGAACCCCGCCCGGTACACGCCGTTGTTGACGTCCTCGTAGACGTCCGCCATCACCGCGTCGATCTCGTCGCGCAGCGCGTCCGGGTAGAGGTCGGGCGCGCCCTGCCGGTGCAGGGCCGTCCATTCGGTCGCCAGGTCGAGCGTCAGCTGCTGGTAGTCGTTGGTGACCAGCTTCCCGCTGGGCACGTCCACGATCGCCGGCACACTGACACCGCCGGGGTAGTCGGACTCCCGCCGGTCGTAGGCCTCGCCGAGGTAGCGGATGCCGAGAACCGGGTCGCGGCCGTCCTCGTCCAGCGTGAAGCGCCAGCTGCGGTCGTCCTGGATCGGGTCGGCGACGGCCAGGGACAGCGCGTCCTCCAGGCCGAGCAGCCGCCGGGAGACCAGCGACCGGCTCGCCCACGGGCAGGCACGGCTGACGACCAGACGGTAGCGGCCCGCCTCCACCGGCCAGCCGTCCCGGCCGTCCGCCGTGATCCGGTCCGCGAAATGCGCCTTGGACCGTTTGAACGACCTCCTGCCGTAGGCGCTGTTGCCGTCGCCGTCGTCGCGGCTCATGGGGGTGACCTCCTTGCCGTGCGTGTGGCCCGCTCGTCGTGCGAGTGCCCTGTCTGTCGTGCGTGTGCCCTGGTGAACGCGTTCCCCTTTTTCGGCCGACGGCACGGTGTGAGCACCGCCGAGCGGGGCAATCGGCGTGGGTGACTGAACAAGGATCTGATCGGAGGACACGCGTCACCGTGCTGGTGGCGCTCGCGGCCAACCTGGTGATCGCGGTCGCCAAGGCCGTCGGAGGCCTGGCCGCGGGATCACCCGCCCTGCTGTCGGAGGCGGCCCACTCGGTGGCCGACAGCCTGAACGAGGTCTTCCTGCTGGCGGCGCTGCGTCGCAGCCGCCGCCCCGCCGACCGGCGTCACCCCTTCGGCTACGGCAAGGAGCGGTTCTTCTGGTCGCTCCTCGCGGCGGTCGGGATCTTCGTCATGGGCGGCTGCTTCTCCTTCTTCCAGGGCTTCGAGGCCCTCGCGAGCGGATCGGAGGAGAAGCTCAGCGGCTATGTCGCCGGCCTGATCGTGCTCGGCATCGCCCTCCTCGCGGAGGGCGGCTCCTTGTTGCGCGCCCTGTACCAGGTGCGCGGGCAGGGTGGCATGCGCGCCGGGCTGCGCGACCCGGCCCTGCGGACGGTCGTCGCCGAGGACGGCACCGCGGTGCTCGGCGTCACGCTGGCCATGGCGGGCATGGCGCTGCACATGGTCACCGGACAGGTGGTGTGGGAGGCGGCGGCATCCCTGGCGATCGGCGCGCTGCTGGTCTACGTCGCCTTCCGGCTGGGCCGTGACGCGCGCGACCAGCTGATCGGCGAGGCGGCCGACCCGGAGGCGAGCGGGCGGATCCAGGCACTGCTGCGGGCGCAGCCCGAGATCGACAGTGTGGAGGCACTCTTCACGATGAAGACGGGCCTCGACTCGGCCCTCGTGGCCGCCCGTGTCGACCTGGTGCCGGGCCTGGACAGCGAGCACGTCGAGGACGTCGCCGTGCGCATCAAGCGCTCCATCGCCCGGACGGTGCCCGAGGCGCACCAGATCTTCCTCGACGTCACGGACCGTCGGGCCCGGGAGGCAGCGGAAAGCCCCGCCGCGACGGGGGAACGCGGCGGGGCCTGAACCACGCGTGCCCCGCCGCCGGGGGTTCATGCACACCGGGCGAAACTTTTCTGCCGGTGGATTTCCCCCGGGGGCAGGGCGGGCCGGCTCTGTGTCACCCGCCCTCTGCCGGCTCCAGCACGAACACCGGAATCTCCCGGTCCGTCTTCTTCTGGTAGTCCGCGTAGGCCGGATACGCCGCGACGGCCCGGTCCCACCACTCGGACTTCTCCTCGCCCGTGACCTCACGGGCGGTCATGTCCTGTTTCCGCGGCCCGTCCTGGAGCTCCACGTGCGGGTCGGACTTGAGGTTGAAGTACCAGACCGGGTGCTTGGGCGCACCGCCGAGGGAGGCGACGGCGGCGTACCGCCCCTCGTGTTCCACCCGCATCACCGGTGTCTTGCGCAGTTTGCCGCTCTTGGCGCCCCGGGAGGTCAGGACGACGACCGGCATCTTGGAGCCCTGCAGCGTCGTCCCCTCCGTACCGCCGGAGCTCTCGTACAGTTCCACCTGCTTGCGCACCCACTGCGTCGTGCTGGGTTCGTACTCGCCCTCGAGAGGCATGGCATTCCGTCCCATCGTCGTGTCAGAGGCCGACTGGTACCTGGTACCTGCCCCCAACACCGGTACGCCGGGGAATCATCCAGGAGAAACCGCCATTCGGACGGCAAGAGCCGTCATCACGCCACTCGCCACCAGCGCCGTCGCCAGCCGGCCCCGGCGACCGGTCAGCGCCCTGCCCAGCAGGGCACCGCTCCCGGCGAGCAGCACCTGCCAGCTGGCCGATGCGGCGAAGGCGGCCAGGACGAACACGCCCTGCTCCACCGGCCCGGCCGGACCCGTGGCCCGGGAGCCGAGCACCAGGGCCGCGAAGTAGATCACGGTGGTGGGGTTGAGCAGGGTGATGCCGAGCAGCCCCGCGAAGGCCCGGGCGGGACTCGGGGGAGCGGCGCCCGTCCGCGTGGCGAGCCGGTGGCCGCGGTACTCGCGCAGGGCGCCGGCCGCGCCCCACACCGCCAGCCCGAGCAGCACCAGGACACAGACCCAGCGCAGCGGCCCGAGCACCGGCCGCAGCGCGGCGGCCAGGGCCGTACCCCCGAGCGTGGCGGCGAGGGCGTACAGCCCGTCGGCGGTGGCGACGCCGAGCGCGGCGCACACACCGGTACGCAGGGATGTGCGGGCGGTGAGCGAGACGAGGTAGGTCCCGACCGCGCCCACGGGAACGGCGATGCCGTATCCGGCGAGCAGCCCCGCGAGGAGCGCGGCCGTCATGACCGCGGCGGCGTCGGCCCTCCACGGCGGCCGGACCGCTGCTGTCGGCGCGCGGCAGGAGCGGCGGCGGACAGCGGCAGCGACGGCGAAAGGACCTCGAGCGTAGGCATGGCTGGATCCTGGGGCCTGTCCCGCCGCGGCGACAACCGGTTTTCGAATCGCCGCCATGACTTCCCGGGAGCCCCCGGCTCCCGGCAAGGGCCCTGTTCGCACGCCACGGACCCCGACCCCGGCCTTCGAACGTGAAGACGGCATTCCCCGGCCATGTTTGCAGCCGCCACCGATCTGGCCGAACTTCGCGTCGCCCTATAGGTGCCCGGGGCATCTAATGATGATCGGCACGACGCACTACTCGTCTGCGAGGTCTTCATGACGGACACGACCGCACCCGTCGCCTACCCCCAGAGCCGGACCTGCCCCTACCAGCCGCCCGCCGCCTACGACGTGCTGCGCACCGAGCGCCCCCTCACCCGTATCACCCTCTTCGACGGCCGCGAGGCCTGGCTGGTCAGCGGGCACGCGATCGCCCGCGCGCTGCTGGCCGACCCGCGTCTGTCGTCCGACCGCGACCGGCCCGGCTTCCCCGCCCCGACCAAGCGGTTCGCCGGGATCCGCAACCGCAGAACGGCCCTGCTGGGCGTCGACGACCCCGAGCACCGCACCCAGCGCCGCATGGTCGTCGGGGACTTCACCCTCAAACGGGCCGTCGAACTCCGGCCACGGATCCAGCAGATCGTCGACGAGCGGCTCGACGCGATGATCGCCCAGGGCCCGCCGGCGGACCTGGTGACCGCCTTCGCGCTGCCCGTGCCGTCCATGGTGATCTGCGCCCTGCTCGGCGTCCCGTACTCCGACCACGACTTCTTCGAGACCCAGTCACGGCGGCTGCTGCGCGGCCCGGAGACCGCCGACGTGCTGGACGCCCGCGACCGGCTCGAGGCCTACTTCGGCGAGTTGATCGACCGCAAGCGGGAGAAGCGGGGCACCGGTCTGCTGGACGACCTGGTGCACCGGCAGGCGGACGAGGGCGCACTCGACCGCGAGGGCCTGATCGCCATGGCGCTCATCCTGCTGGTCGCGGGCCACGAGACGACCGCCAACATGATCTCGCTCGGCACCTTCACCCTGCTCCAGCACCCCGAGCGGCTCGCCGAACTGCGCGCGGACCCGGCCTTGCTGCCGACCGCGGTCGAGGAGCTGATGCGGATGCTGTCGATCGCGGACGGCATGTTGCGGCTGGCCGTCGAGGACATCGAGGTGGCCGGGACGACGATCAGGAAGGGCGAGGGCGTGGTCTTCGCGACCTCCGTCATCAACCGCGACGAGACGGTCTACCCCGACCCGGACACCCTCGACTGGAACCGCCCCTCCCGGCACCATGTCGCGTTCGGCTTCGGCATCCACCAGTGCCTCGGGCAGAACCTCGCCCGCGCCGAGCTGGAGGTCGCCCTGCACACCCTCTTCGCCCGGCTGCCCGGCCTGCGCCTGGCCGCCCCGCCCGACGAGATCCCCTTCAAGCCGGGCGACACGATCCAGGGGATGCTGGAACTCCCCGTGACCTGGTAAGAGGCTTCCGTACATGCACATCGACATCGAGATCGACACGGACGTCTGCATCGGCGCCGGCCAGTGCGCCCTGACCGCCCCGGAGGTGTTCACCCAGGACGACGACGGCTACAGCGCCCTGCTGCCCGGCCAGGAGGACGGCGGCGGCAGCCCGCTGGTGCGAGAGGCCGCCCGGGCCTGCCCGGTGAGCGCCATCACCGTCTCGGAGAGGGTGAGCTGAAGCCCGGGCTCACACGGTCCCCAGGAGCAGCCGGGCCGCCTCGCGCGCCTCGGCCGCCGGCTCGGCGCTTCTGGTGACCCCCGCCGTGACCATGGCACCCTCGGCCAGCAGGAACAGCTGCCCGGCCAGCGCGCCGGGCAGCCCCGCCGCGTCCACGAGCGAGGCAAGGTAGTCGCGGAACGCCCGCTTGTGCGCGCGCACTTGGCCGGCCACGCGCGGTGACGTGGCGCCGAGCTCGCCGTAGGCGTTGAGCCACGCGCAGCCGCGGAAGCCCGGCTCTCCGAACCATCCGCCGAGCCAGTCGAACACGGCCAGGATCCGCTCGCGGGGCTCCCCGTGCCGCTCGACGTACTCGGCCAGCTGCCCGCGCCAGCGCGTGTCGCGACGCTCCAGATACGCCTCCACCAGTTGTTCCTTCGCCGGGAACAACTGGTAGAGCCGCTTGAGCGAGACCCCGGACGTGCCGCGGACGTCGTCCATCCCGACGGATCGCACGCCCCGCCCGTAGAACAGCTCCTCGGCCGCGTCCAGCGCCCGCTCCCGGGCCACCGCGCTGTCCATGTGCCACCACTCCTTGACGAGAGAACGATCGTTCTCCTACGGTAGCAGCCATCGAGAGAACGACCGTTCTCCGCTGTGACCGGGGAGTATCGATGACCGACCGCCCGCCCCTGCCGCCCTTCACCCGCGAGAGCGCCGCACAGAAGGTCCAGGCCGCCGAGGACGCCTGGAACACCCGCGACCCGCACAGGGTCGCCCTCGCCTACTCGGAGGACTCCGTCTGGCGCAACCGCGACACCTTCGTCACCGGCCGCGCCCGGATCGTCGAGTTCCTGACCGCCAAGTGGGAGCGCGAGCAGGAGTACGCGCTGCGCAAGGACCTCTGGGCCTTCGACGGCAACCGCATCGCCGTCCGCTTCCAGTACGAGTGCCGGGACGGCGAGGGACAGTGGTGGCGCTCCTACGGCAACGAGCTGTGGGAGTTCGACGAGCACGGCCTGATGACCCGCCGTGAGGCGAGCATCAACGACGTGCCGATCGAGGAGAAGGAACGCCGCATTCTCGGCCCCCGGCCGGAGCAGGAACGTGGTCGCACCTTCCCGGTCCGGTGAGCCCGGGGGAGTCGTTAGGGTTTCCGGGATGACCGAACAGGCCGCCCGCAAGCCCTTCCTCTACGTCGTCGTCTGCGCCGCCGGAGTCGCCGCGGACGTCAGCAAACTGATCACCGCCGCGCAGGAGCGGGACTGGGGGGTCGGCGTCATCGCGACGCCCGTCGCCGTGAACGGCTTCTTCGACACCGCCGCTGTCGAAGCCCAGACGGGTCGTCCCATCCGCTCCGCCTGGCGCACCCCTGGCGAGCCCCGCCCGTTCCCGGCACCCGACGGCCTGGTCCTCGCCCCCGCCACCTTCAACACCGTCAACAAGTGGGCCGCCGGCATCGCCGACACCCTCGCGCTGGGCACCCTGTGCGAGGTCGCGGGGCTCGGCGTGCCGATCGCCGTCCTGCCCTGCGTCGCCGACGCCCTGGCCGCCCACCCCGCCTACCGGGACAGCCTCGAACGGCTGCGGGGGATGGGCGTGCGGTTCGGGGAGCCGTACACCGGAGAGCCGGACGAGGACGGCGGGCGGCCGGAGTTCGGCTGGGAGCGGGCGCTGGACCTGGTCGAACGGGGCTGACCGTCAGCCGCAGCCGACCGTGGGCCCCTCCACCATGCCGCCGGTGTAGAGCGCCTGCCCGCGCGGCATCCAGTAGCCCAGCTTCGAGACCACCGTCGAGCAGGCGGACCCCTGGGTGACCTGGACCCGAACGGTGGCCGGACGGCCCGGCTGGAGGTCGGTCAGCGCACAGTCCACGGAGTACGTCAGCCTGGCCTCGGACGGGGCCCGTCCGATCAGCGGGTTGACGCAACGGGCGTCCGCCGTGCTGATCCGCACCCCCTTGCTCTCCTCGCCGATCAGCCCGAAGCGGGCACTGCCGTCGCCCTGTTCGCTGTCGCGGTACACCCGGTAGGTCAGCGTGGTGGTGGCCCCGCGACGCAGGGTGGTCCGGTCGACCTCGACGCGGTGCGTGGGCCGCTGCTTCGGGGCGCTCAGGGTGAGCGTGGTCCGGACCGTGCCGCGCAGATCCACACCGCCCGGCGTGGAGCGGACGTGCACGGTGGCCGTGACGTCGTAGGTCCCCGGGCCGGGGTACGGCTGCGAACCGGGGAGCGTCCCGGAGGCGACCGTCCTGCCCTCGCGTTTCGCCGTCCACGTGCCGGAGGTCAGACAGGCGTACCGGGCGGACGTGCCGGGACGGCCGCAGTTCGCGGGGGCCGAGACCGCCATCACCGGAGTACCGCTGCCCGCGCACAGGCTGACGGTGGCCCGCTCGCCCTGCGTACCGCGCAGGGTGCCCGCGGGTGCGCACAGCGTCGCCGGCCCCTCGGCCGCCGGAACCTGGGCCCGGACCTCGTGCCCGGGCGGTGCCGGCCGGCTCCAGGCGGTCGAGACCAGGGCGAGGGACGCCGCGGCCGCCCCGGTCAGGATCCTGAGTGTCCTCCGTCGTGCCGCCACGCCTGCTCCCTTACGCCGCCGACCGGCCGGGCGCCGGTCACCTGCGCCGAGGATGCGGCAGCGGTCCGGCCCCCTCGCCGCTCCCACGCCGTGCGGTCACCTGGGGGCAGCAACGATGACGACCCGTCAGCCGGTCCGGCGCACCCTGCCTTCGAGGGCACACGAGCACGTACGCTCCCCCTGGAACCCCCTCCCGAAGGCAGGAGCAGCAACGATGCAGTACGTGAAGCTCGGTTCGACGGGCCTGGACGTCTCCCGGATCTGTCTGGGGTGCATGACCTACGGCCTGCCCGACCGCGGCCGTCACGAGTGGACCCTCGGCGAAGAGGCCTCGCGCCCGCTGATCCGGCAGGCTGTCGAGGCGGGGATCAACTTCTTCGACACGGCCAACGTCTACTCCGACGGCACCAGCGAGGAGATCACCGGCCGTGCCCTGCGCGACTTCGCCCGCCGCGACGAGATCGTGCTCGCGACGAAGGTGAACGGCCGGATGCGCCCCGGACCGAACGGCGGCGGACTGTCCCGCAAGGCGATCCTCACCGAGCTCGACCAGAGCCTGACCCGCCTCGGCACCGACTACGTCGACCTCTACCAGATCCACCGCTTCGACCCGCACACGCCCGTCGAGGAGACGATGGAGGCCCTGCACGACGTCGTCAAGGCCGGCAAGGTCCGCTACATCGGGGCCAGCTCGATGTACGCCTGGCAGTTCTCCAAGGCCCAGTACACGGCCCGCCTGAACGGCTGGACGCGCTTCGTCTCCATGCAGAACCACTACAACCTCGTCTACCGCGAGGAGGAGCGCGAGATGCTGCCCCTCTGCGCGGACCAGGGCGTGGGCGTACTGCCCTGGAGCCCGCTCGCCCGCGGCCGCCTCACCCGCGACTGGGACACCACGACCGAGCGCAGCGCCACCGACACCTTCGGCAGCAACCTGTACCAGGACGGCGACCGCACCATCGTCGAGACCGTCACCCGCATCGCCGCCGACCGCGACGTCCCCCGCGCCCAGGTGGCCCTGGCCTGGCTGCTCCACCAGTCCACGGTGACGGCGCCGATCGTCGGAGCGTCGAAGCCCGGGCATCTGGAGGACGCGGTGGCCGCCGTCGACCTCCACCTCAGCGACAAGGAACTCGAGGAACTGGAGCGCCCCTACACAGCACATCCGATCGCCGGCCACTGAAACGCCCATCCTGGGGGCGCGGGGAACTGCGCGACCAGCCACAACGGCGCTGCACACGAACCACTGCACTTCCCGCGGAGCGGTCAGTGGGGCCCCTGCGGCGACGCGAACTCCGTCCCGCAGGGCCCCGCCCCCTCACTCTCGGGCAGTTCCACCCGAGCCCCACTCATCGACAAGGTCCGGTAGAACCTTCCGATCCGCTCGGCCGACCGCCCCACATAGTGTCCGATGAACGACCGCCGGAACCGGTCGGCCGCATGGTTCGGCTGCGACCCGTGCACCAGACTGCCGTTGAAGAACAGAACGTCCCCCGGCGCCATGTCCACCGGCACGGCGGCCATCCCCGGAGGCGGCGGAACGTACTCCCGCGCGAACGACACATCCGAGTCGGCCAGTTCGGGACAGAACACGTCCATCCGGTGCGTGCCCGGCACGACCTCCAGCCCGCCGTTCTCCCGGTCGATCACATCGCACGCCACCCACGCGGCCACACAGGTGCCCGGCTCGACCCGCAGATAGAAGTTGTCCTGGTGCAGCGCCTGTCCCCGGGCGCCCGGCGGCTTGAAGTAGAACATGCTCTGCGCGGCCAGGACCTCCTCCCCGAGGAGCACCTCCAGGACCGTCCGCAGCCGGGCGTCCAGCAGTACCTCACGTGCGAGGTCGTTGATCTCGTGCGGCTGCATCACCCTGGGCCACACGTGCAGCGGATCGGCCCCCGGCGCGTCCGCCGCACGCGGTTCGAAGTGCCCGGGAACCGGGCCGCCGGCATGCAGCGCCGCGAATTCGCCGCACAGCCGCTCGATCTCCCCGGCCCCGAAGAGCCCGCGCACCACCGTGAAGCCGTCCTCCTCGAACCCCTCCCGGTACCGCCGGAGCCCGGCGGGGTCCAGGAGGTCAGCTCCGGCGGCGCCGTTGTCCATGACTGTCATGAGCGCACTCCTCGGTCAGGTGACTTCCGTATGTAACGCTAGGCCGCCGAACGGCCGAGGAGGATGCCCGTGCGTGCTGACGGATTGCCCGGCACTGCTGAGAACGGGAACGACGGGGACCCCGCCCCGCCGCCCGGCCTGGTCGTGCTCGGCCACTTCGACCAGCCGCCCGGCTACGCCGTCACCCGCCCTCGGGGATCCGCGAGCTGGCTGTTCACCTGGACCACGGGAGGCCGGGGCCGGTTGCGGCAGGGCGCCGTGGAGACCTCGGTCGGCGCAGGTGACCTCGTCGTGCTCGCCCCGGGTGTCCCGCACGGCTACACGGTGGAGTCCGGCGCCGGGCACTGGCGGTTCTGGTGGGCGCACTGCCAGGCCCGCCCGTCGTGGGCCGGGTGGCTGCGGCCGTACGACGCCGGCGACGGGGTGTACGTGGTCAGGTCCGCCCCGTCCGGTGTGCACGGGCGCGTCGAGTCGGCGTTCCGGCGGATGCACGCCGACGCCCGCTGGACCGGGACCGCGGTGCCGCCCGCCCCGGCACCCCCGGACGGGCAGGTCGCCGTCGCACACGGCAGCGCGGCCCGCGAACTCGCCCTGAGCGCGCTCGAGGAGGTCGTCCTCCTCACCGCCGCCGGTGCCCGTCCGGCGGCACCCCGCCCCGGCGTCGACGCACGGATCCGCCGGTCCGAGGAGCTGATCGCCGCCGACCCGGGCGCCCCGCACACCGTCCGTTCACTCGCCGAGGGCGTCGCCCTGTCGCCGTCCCGCTTCGCCCACCTGTTCAGCCGGCAGCTCGGCCAGTCGCCCATGCGCGCCCTGCGCGAGGCACGGCTGCGGCACGCCGCGCGGCTGCTGGAGGGCACCGACCTGCCCGTGGAACGGGTGGCCGCGGCCTCGGGCTTCGCCAGCCCGTTCCACTTCAACCGCGTCTTCCGCGAGCGCTACGGGATGCCGCCCGGCGCGTACCGGACACGGTACGGCGACCCCTCAGGTCCGGCGGTTTCCGGAGGGCGACGGGAACCGGGCGAATACCTGCCATAAAAACCGAGCCGACGACCCGGGAATCCCTTTCGGGCCGCTGATTGACATTTTGTCAAAAAGCCCTGGCCGCCTACGTAATGCACGAAACCGCGAGATCCCTTGTTCCCTGTCGCTGAGCTGTGCAAAGGTGTGCCCTGTCGGCGTGCGGACAGCGCGCCTTTCTTTCGTATGCGCGAGGCCGCCGTGCCGGCATACCCCTTGGTATGGACTTTATTCCGCATGTCCTTGAGAGGAATGCAGCCGTGAACGACGCAGGTCCGTCGAATTCCCCGGCCCCGGCCCCGGCCCCGGCCCGCAGGTTCGGCCCGACGGACGAGCAACTGAGCGCCGAGCTCAGGAAGTGGACGGGCGCGACGCCCGCCCTTCATCCCGTCGGTGAGCTGCTGGACCGGCACTGGGAGGCGGCTTTCGCCTACGCCCGGCTGTGCACCGCCGGTCCGCATTTCGCCGGAATGCTCACCACCGCCGCCTTCACCCGACTCTTCGGCGAAAGCCTGCGCCAGAACGGTCCGACATCGGCGTGGCGGCCCCAGCTGCTCGTCACCGTGCGGCGGATCGCGGCCGAGTGGGCCACCGACCACCGACGCGACATGCTCCACCCGGACCTGCTGGCCGAGGCCGGTGACGGGGAGCGGCCGGTCGCGCGGCTGCTGCCGCAGCAGCACCGGCGCCTGCTGTCCGGGGCCTTCCAGCGGCTGCCCCAGTCGGCCCGCTGCCTGCTGTGGCACATAGAGGTCGAGGCCGAACCGCTCGCGGCTCCCGCCGGGTTGCTCGGCCTGGACGAGGAGGGCGCGCGCGTCGAACTGGGCCGGGCCCGTGACCGGATGCGCGAGGAGTGCCTCCAGCTGCACCGCGAACTCGCCCCCGACGAGGAGTGCCGGCGCTATCTGCGCCTGCTGGACGTGACGTACAGACGTGGCGCCCTCGACATCGACCCCGATCTACGCGCGCATATCGAGGGATGCGGGCACTGCAGCGCCGCCGCGGACCAGCTCGACCGGTTCAACCACGGGCTCGGCGTCGCCCTCGCGGAGGCGGTGCTGGGCTGGGGCGGGCAGGACTACGCGGAGAGCGCCTCGAGCGACGCCGCGGAGGCCTCCCCGGAGAGCGGCGTTCCCGGGGACGTGCCCGGCACGGAGCCGGCCGGTGCCGCGCGTGCGGCGTTTCCGGACCCCGTCCTCCTCGCCGGTGCGGTCGGGGAGTCGTTCACCGACCCCGTCGACCCGGTGGCCACGCCACCCGCCCTCGCGGCCGAAGCGGAAGCGGGGACCCCGCCGCGGGTCCCGGTCCCGGCGCGGGACCAGACGCAGGACCGGGCACAGGCCCTGGTCCACGCCCATGAGGCATTCCACCCCTCCCCGTCCGACGCGCCGGCACCGGCCGGTGCAACGGCCCCCGGCCCGGACGCCGTGGGTCCCCGCACCGCCTCCCGCAGATCCGCCCACAAGGCGGCCCGCCGTGCCGCCCGCCGCCGCAACCTCACCGTGGGCATCCTGACCGTCAGCGGCCTGGTCGTCCTCCCGCTGGTCCTGTGGTCCATCGGCAACTCCGGCGACACCGCCCCGCCGGCCGGCGGGGACCGGTCCTCCGAGGCATCCGGCCCGGGCGCGGGCAAGCCGACCGGCGACCCGTCCTGGATCGGGGCGGGAGAGGCCCGCAAGGGCGCGTTGCGCGGCCGGCTGCACAACGTCGCCTCGGGCCTGTGCGTCGGCGTCGACGGCAACAAGGCCGTCGAGAACGCGGAAGCCGAGCTCACCACCTGCTCCTCGGCGCCCACCCAGCAGTGGACGTACGAGACCGAGGGGCTGCTGCGCAACGGTGCCGCTCCCGACCTGTGCCTGGACTCGAGGCTCGGCTACTCGGTGCGGCTGGCACCCTGCACGGGCCCGTCCCGGCCCGACGTCAAGGACATCAGCTACGACTTCATCCTCCAGGGCGCCCTGGTGCCCCGCCGGGACCAGGAGCTCGCCCTGGCCCCGGCCGCGACCGACGGCTCGGGTGCCCTGGTCCTCAAGACCCGGGCGGACGACGAGGTCCAGCGCTGGGTGATCGACACCTCCAAGACGGATCTCCAGATGGAGGCCGTCAACTGGGAAGCCGCCGCTCCGGTGCCGCGGTCCGTGCCCACCCCGACCCCCACGCCCACGCCGACCCCGTCGAGGACACCCGAGCCGACCCCCACCCCGACCGCCACTCCGTCGACGTCCCGACCCGCGCCCCCGAGCCCGTCGCCCGCCACCACCTGCCACTACTACGGCTACTACTGCTCCTGGAACGGTGACCAGGGCTACCCCGGCTACGGCTACGGCTACGGCTACGGCCATGGCTACGGCGGTCGCGGCCGCTGACCACCGGGCGGAACTCAGCCCCCGACGACCCCCAGCGACAGCCACAGCGCCACCACGGCCGGCACCAGCGCGGCGGGTACCGCGAGCAGGCCGAGCCGGGTGAACTCCCCGAGCTCGACGCGCTGCCCGTGCTGGTGCACGATCCGTCGCCACAGCAGGGTCGCCAGCGAACCGGCGTAGGTCAGGTTGGGGCCGATGTTCACGCCGAGCAGCACCGCCAGCACGGCACCGGGACCGGCCCCGGCGGTCAGCGGAAGCAGCACCAGCACCGCGGGCAGGTTGTTGATGAGGTTGGCCAGGACGGCGGCCAGCGCGGCCACGCCCAGCAGCGCGAGCAGGCCCGAGCCGTCGGGCAGGACACGGTGGAGCGCGTCGGCGAGCCCGTTGTCGACGACCGCGCGCACGACGACGCCGAGCGCGAGCACGAACGCCAGGAACGCCGGGGACGCGGAGCGCACCACCGTCAGCGGGGTGGCCCGCCGCCGCAGCAGTGCCCGCCCGGCCAGCACCAGCGCACCCGCCAGCGCGGCCCACGCCGGTGCGATCCCGAGGGCCGAGGCCACGACGAACCCGGCCAGGGTGCAGCCCACCGTGACCAGGGCGAACAGCGGCAGCTCGGGAGGCCGCGCGGGGTCGGCGACGGGGAGAGGAGCGGCCAGTTCCCGGGCGAAGAAGCGCCGGAAGAGCAAGTACTCTGCGCCGATCGCGACCAGCCAGGGCAGTGCCATCAGCGCCGTGAACCGGGTGAAGCTCAGCCCGCTCGCCGTGAAGGCGAGGAGGTTGGTCAGGTTGGAGACCGGCAGCAGCAGCGAGGCGGTGTTCGACAGGTGCGCGCAGGCGTAGAGGTGCGGCCGGGCCTGGACTCCCATCCTGGTGGCGGTCGCGAGCACGACGGGTGTCAGCAGGACGACCGTGGCGTCCAGGCTGAGCACGGCCGTGATGACGGAGGCCAGTGCGAACACCGCGGTCAGCAGCCGCCCCGGACGTCCCGCCGCCCAGCGGGCCATCCACGCCCCGCACGCCGTGAAGAGTCCCTCGACGTCGCAGAAGTGGGCGAGCACCAGCACGGCCGCGAGGAAGCCGACCACGGGGCCCAGCCGCTGGATCTCCTCCCACGCGTGCGTGGGCGAGATCACTCCGACGGCGACCGCGAGCCCGGCGGCCGGAACCGCCAGTACGGCCTCGGGCAGCCCCTTGGGGCGGACGACGGCCCAGACGAGCACCGCGGCCAGCAGTGCCACGGACAGGACTTCGGCGAGCGGGGTGTTCAGGGCGAGGTCCTCCGGGGCGGGTCACAGGCGGTGCCCGCCCATGAAACCAGGCTCCGGTAAGAGCACTCACATCGCGTCGAGCGTCGTCAGCTCCGCCCAGATCGTCTTGCCGTCGGGAGTGTGCCTGCTGCCCCAGCGCTGGGTGAGCTGGGCGACCAGGAGCAGACCGCGGCCCCCCTCGTCCCAGGTCTTGGCCCGGCGCAGATGCGGGGCCGTGTGGTTGGTGTCGGACACCTCGCAGATCAGGGTGTCCGCGTCGTGGATCAGCCGCAGCCGGATGGGCTTGGCGCCGTAGCGGATGGCGTTGGTGACCAGCTCGCTCACCACCAGCTCCGCGGTGAACGTGGCCTCGATCAGCCCCCAGCGATCGAGCTGTTCGACGACCTGCTTGCGGATGGGGGCCACCAGCGCCGGGTCGGCCGGGATGTCCCACGTCGCGACCTGGGAGGACGGCAGGCCCCGGGTGCGGGCCAGCAGCAGGGCCACGTCGTCGGCGGAGCCGCCCGCGGGGAGCAGCGCATCCAGCACGCGGTCGCAGACCTCGTCCAGCGAGCCGGCGGGCGCCGACAGGGCCTCGCGGAGCATCCGCTGGCTCGTGTCGACGTCCCGTTCGCGGCTCGCGAGCAGCCCGTCGGTGTGGAACGCCAGGACACTGCCCTCCCGCAGCTCCACCTCGGCGCTCTCGAACGGCAGCCCCCCGACACCGAGCGGGGGACCGGAGGGCAGGTCGAGCTGCCGGGCCGGGCCGTCCGGCGGGACCAGGAAGGGCTGCGGGTGCCCGGCCCGCGCCAGGGTGCAGCGCCGCGACACCGGGTCGTACACCGCGTAGAGGCAGGTCGCGCCCACCTCGCCGGTGCCGGGCACCTCTTCGCCGCCGGACTCCTGGGACAGCCGGACGACCAGGTCGTCGAGGTGGGTGAGCAGTTCGTCGGGGGCCAGGTCGATGTCGGCGAGGGTGCGGACGGCGGTGCGGAGCCGGCCCATGGTGGCGGAGGCCTGGATGCCGTGGCCGACGACGTCCCCGACGACCATGGCGACCCGCATCCCGGACAGCGGGATCACGTCGAACCAGTCGCCGCCCACACCGGAGCGAGTGGCCGGCAGATAGCGGGAGGCCGCCTCCACGGCGGCGGTGCTCGGCAGGTGGCGGGGCAGCAGGCTGCGCTGCAACGTGAGGGTCGTCTCCCGCTCGCGGGAGTAGCGGCGCGCGTTGTCGATACAGACGGCGGCCCGGGCTGTGACCTCCTCGGCCAGCATCACATCGTCGTCCGTGAAGTCCTCGGGACGCCGAAAGCGGGTGAACACCGCGACCCCGAGGATGGTGCCCCTGGCCTGGAGCGGGACGGACATCGTGGAGTGGACGCCGTACTCGCGGACCCGCCGGAAGCGAACCGGGTCCCAGGCGAGCCACCGTTCGAGGTCGTCCTCCGATCCCGAGGCGACCACGGCGTGGCCGGCGATCAGCGAGGCGGCCTGCGGGGAGGACGCCGGGTAGACCTCCACCTGTCCCGCCTTGGCGACGGCCTCGGGGCTGCCCGCGTTGACCGACTGGTGGGCGGCCCGGCGCAGACTCACCGGTGGGACGGGCGGCCCAGCGGACTCGCCGCCGTGCTCCCGGGTGTCGAGCAGGTCGACGCTGACGAAGTCGGCGAGCGCCGGGACGCACACGTCCGCCAGCTCCTGGGCCGTCCGGGTGACGTCGAGGGTGGTGCCGATGCGCACACTCGCCTCGTTGACCAGTTGCAGCCGCTCCCGTGACCGGTACTGGTCGCTGAAGTCGTGGGCGGTCACACACACGCCCCGCACCTGGCCGGACATGTCGGTGAGCGGTGCGATCCGGGCCAGCCAGGCGTGCGCCCCCCGGGTCTCGCCGCTTGCCTTCATGTACGTCTGCATGTCCTGCCGCCGGCCGGTGCTCAGCACCCGGCGCAGATTCTCCTCGAGCTCGGAGTTCTGCGGCCGGCTGCCGATGTCGGTGGGTCTCAGACCCCGCAGACGGTCGGCGGGCATCCCGAGGAGCTCCGCCATGGCGTCGTTGAGGCCACGCAGCCTCAGCTCCTCGTCGAAGATCATCGTGGCGCAGGGTGACTGGGTGAGGGCCGCGCGCACCAGCGGGTCGTCCGCCAGGTCGGCACCGGCGGCCTCCGGCGGGGACACCGCGAACCACTCGGCCGTCTCGCCCTCCGGCGGTCTGCGGTGGGCGAGCACCCACACGGAGACCGTACGGCCGTCGCGGTGCCGCAGCGCGAGCATGCCGCTCCAGCGGGCGTCGTGGGGCGCGGGCGGCGCGTCCGCGTCGTCGGCCAGCAGCTCGGCGGCCGGGCGGCCCACGACCTCGGCGGACGTGTGGCCCAGGAGACGGCGGGCGCCTTCGCTCCACCCGGTGAGCGTGCCGTCGGCGGCGATGACGGCACGGGCGGCCATGCCATCGTCCAACGGCTCGTCCGGGATCATCGTCGCCACTCCATACGGACACTCACAGTGATCAGAGAGGTCGCTTGAGTTCCAGCCTAGTCCGTAGGCGCCCGACGTGAACGGGTAACCCCGGCAGCGCCCGGCCGTGCCGGGTCGTGGCCTGATTCCGGCCGATGTGACGCCCGGGACAGAAGGATGTCGCCGCACTCTTGACGGCCCTGTGTGACACCTCGACAGAATCTGTTTGTTCGCGATCAGTTGTGAGTGCTTCTGGGTCTTAATGAGGGAGAGCCGCCATGTCGGTCACGCGCAGATCGGTCCTGCTCGCCTCCGCGGCCGCGCCCGCGGCCGGAGCGCTGCTGGGTGCCCCGGAGGCGTGGGCCGCCGAGGAGGTGCGCGGCGCGTCCGGCCGCAGCACCGTCGCCCTGCGCGACGGCTGGCGGTTCGCGCTGGTCAACCCGGGTGGCATCACCGACCCGACCGGCGCCTACGCCGACGCCGCCCTGCCCGGCTACGACGACTCCGGGTGGCGCGAGGTCGCCGTCCCGCACGACTGGAGCATCGAGCAGGCCCCCACCACCGAGCACGGCACCACCAGCGGCACCGGCTTCCTGCCCGGCGGCCTCGGCTGGTACCGCCTCACCTTCACCCTGCCGCCCGCCCTCGCCGGCAAGCGGATCTCGGTGGAGTTCGACGGCGTCTACATGGACTCCCACGTCTACTGCAACGGCGAGGAGGCCGGGCGCCACCCCTACGGCTACACCGGCTTCGCCTTCGATCTCACCGACCTGGTGCACACCGACGGCACCACCGGGAACGTGATCGCGGTCAAGGTCCAGAACCGGCTCCCCAGCAGCCGCTGGTACTCGGGCAGCGGCATCTACCGCGAGGCCCGCCTGGTGATCACCGAGCCGGTCCACGTGGCCCGCTGGGGCACCCACGTCAGCACGCCCGAGGTCTCCGCCGAGCGGGCCCTCGTACGGATCGACACATCGGTCCGCAACGACTCGGGCGCGGGCGCGGACGTCGAGGTCGTCTCCCGCGTCGTCGACCGCAAGGGCCGCACGGTCGCCCGTACCTCCTCCACGGCCGCCGTCACCGACGAGCACACCGAGACCCACGAACTCACGGTCGAACGACCCGAGTTCTGGGGCATCGAAGCCCCGCACCGGTACACCCTGCACACCGAACTGCGCGTCGGCGGCCGGACCACCGACACTTACCGCACCCCCTTCGGCTTCCGCACCTTCCGCTTCGACCCGGACGAGGGCTTCTTCCTCAACGGCACCCACCACAAGCTCAAGGGCGTCGACCTCCACCACGACCTGGGCGCCCTCGGCGCCGCCGTCAGCAAGGACGCCGTCCGCCGCCAGCTGCTCATCATGAAATCGATGGGCGTCAACGCCTTCCGCACCTCCCACAACCCGCCCTCCCCGGAGATGATCGAGGTCTGCGAGGAACTCGGCATCGTCATGCTGGTGGAGGCCTTCGACTGCTGGAAGAGCCCCAAGACGCGGTACGACTACGGCCGCTTCTTCGACGAGTGGGCCGACAAGGACATCGCGGAGATGGTCCTGGCCGCCCGCAACTCGCCCGCCGTCCTGATGTGGTCCATCGGCAACGAGGTCAGCGAGTTCACCTCCACCGCCGGACTCGCCATGGCCGACCGGCTCATCGCCGCCATCAAGGCCTACGACACCGCCCGCCCGATCGTGATCGGCTCCCACCGGCACCGCAGCGTGCCCGCCCCGGGCTCGCCCGGCGATCTGATCCTCGCCAAGATCGACGGCCTCGGCCTCAACTACAACACCGCCAAGTCGGTGGACGCCCTGCACGCCCGCTACCCCAAGCTCTTCCTGTTCGAGTCGGAGTCGTCCTCGGAGACCTCCACCCGCGGCGCCTACCAGGAGCCCGAGCACCTCAACACCGGCGAGGACCACACGCCCGGCCGGCGCGCGACCTCCTCGTACGACAACAACCTCGCCTCCTGGACCATGAGCGGCGAGTACGGCCACAAGAAGGACCGGGACCGCAAGTGGTTCGCCGGGCAGTTCCTGTGGTCGGGCATCGACTACATCGGCGAGCCCACGCCGTACGACGTCTTCCCGGTCAAGGCGTCCTTCTTCGGCGCGGTCGACACCGCCGGCTTCCCGAAGGACATGTACTACCTCTTCCAAAGCCAGTGGACCGAGCGGCCGATGGTCCACCTGCTGCCGATGACCTGGAACCACACCGAGGGTGACACCGTCGAGGTCTGGGCGTACGCCAACGTCGACACCGTCGAGCTGTTCCTCAACGGAAAGTCCCTGGGCTTACAGCGGTTCGACACGAAGAGGACCGTCGACGGCCGCGCGTACCTGGAGACCACCGAGGCGACCGGCGACGACAAGACCTTCACCGACGGCCCCTACCCCGGCAGCTACACCAGCCCCAACGGCAGCGCCGGAAAGCTCCACCTGACCTGGAAGGTGCCCTATGAGCCGGGCGAGCTGAAGGCCGTCGCGCGCAAGGACGGCAGGACGGTCGCCACCGACGTACTGCGCACGGCCGGAACTCCGCACGCGATACGCCTGACACCGGACCGCGAGTCCCTCGCCGCGGACGGCCGTTCGCTGGTCTTCGTGACCGCCGAGGTGGTCGACCGGCGCGGCGTGGTGGTGCCCGGCGCGGAACACCTGCTCTCCTTCGCCGTGGCGGGCGGCTCCCTCGCCGGTCTCGACAACGGCCGCCAGGAGAGCGCCGAGCGCTACCAGGCGAGCACCCGGACCGCCTACCACGGCAAGGCCCTCGCCATCGTCCGCTCCGGAACGCGGACGGGCACGGTGCGGGTGACCGCCCGCGCCGCCGGTCTGCGCACCGGCACGGCGACCGTACGCGCCACCCCGGCCCGGGACCGGGCCGAGACGACCCCGCCCGCCTTCGGGCCGGAACATCCGGCTCCCCTGAACTACCCGCACGCCGACGCCAGTTACTCGGGCCGCCCGGACACCCTGCCCGCCGCCATGCTGGACGGCGATCCGGCCACCGGCTGGTCCAACGGTTTCTTCAAGCAGGCCACGGCCCTGCTGCCCGCCTTCGACGGGGCCCGCCGCGAGGACTGGGTCTCGGTCGACCACGGGCGCACCCGCGGCTTCGACCGGGTGGACGTCTCCTTCACGGTGGACGCCACGCACAGCCTGCCCGCGGCGATCGAGGCGGCGGTGTGGGACGGCCGGGCGTGGCGGGCCGTACGGGACACCGCGATCGACTGGGCCACCGCCTCCGACGCCCCCACCGTGATCACCTTCGAGCCCGTCCGCGGCTCCAGGATTCGGCTCACCCTGACCAGCCGCCACCCCGACGAGGCACGGGGCGCGATGCGTATCAGCCGACTGGACACCGTCTAGACCACACTGGTCCGGACGGGCGGCGGACAGCCAGTCCCGTCCGGACCGTTGACGGAGTGTCACATCAGCCACAACCATGGCGGGCATCCGTATCTGGGAGCGCTCCCACGACGAGCGCCACCCGCACCTCACCAGAGGAGCCCGGACGTGAAACGACGCAGAACCGCCCTGCTGTCCCTGACGGCCCTCCTGGCGACCGCGCTCACCGCGCTGCCCTCCGCACCGGCCGGGGCCGAAGAGGTCGAACAGGTCGAGAACGGCACCTTCGACACCACCACCGCCCCCTGGTGGACGACCAGCAACGTCACCGGAGGACTGTCCGACGGCCGGCTCTGCGCCGACGTCCCCGGCGGCACCGCCAACCGCTGGGACGCCGCCGTCGGACAGAACGACATCACCCTCGTGAAGGGGGAGTCGTACCGCTTCTCCTTCAGCGCGACCGGCACGCCCGCCGGGCACGTGGTGCGGGCGATCGTGGGCCTGTCGGTGTCCCCGTACGACACCTACTACGAGGTGACACCGCAGCTCAGCGTCTCCGGCGACCGCTACTCCTACACCTTCACCTCGCCCGTCGACACCGCTCAGGGCCAGGTCGGCTTCCAGCTCGGCGGCAGCGCGGACGACTGGCGCTTCTGCATGGACGACGTCTCGCTGCTGGGCGGCGTCGCGCCGGAACCGTACGAGCCCGACACCGGCCCCCGGGTCCGCGTCAACCAGGTCGCCTACCTGCCCGCCGGGCCGAAGAACGCCACCCTGGTCACCGATGCCACGGCGAAGCTGCCGTGGGAGCTGAGGACCGCCCGCGGCGCCGTGGTCGCCCGGGGCACGACCGTGCCGCGCGGGGCCGACAGCTCCTCCGGACAGAACGTCCACTCGATCGACTTCGGCGCGTACCGCACGAAGGGCACCGGCCTCACCCTGGTCGTCGACGGCGAGACCAGCCGCCCCTTCGACGTCGACGCGAGCGTCTGGGAGCGGCTCCGGCTGGACTCGGCGAAGTACTACTACACCCAGCGCAGCGGCGTCGAGATCCGCGAGGACCTGCGGCCCGGGTACGGCCGCCGGGCCGGTCACCTGGGCGTGGCACCCAACCAGGGCGACACCGCCGTGCCGTGCCGGCCCGGGGTGTGCGACTACACGCTCGACGTCAGCGGCGGCTGGTACGACGCCGGCGACCACGGCAAGTACGTCGTCAACGGCGGCATCTCCACCTGGGAGCTGCTGAGCACCCACGAACGCGCGCTGCACGCCCGCACCGGCGACGCCGGCAAGCTCGGCGACGGCACGCTCGCCATCCCCGAGAGCGGCAACAAGGTCCCGGACATCCTCGACGAGGCCCGCTGGGAGCTGGAGTTCCTGCTGAAGATGCAGGTGCCCGCCGGGAAGCCGCTGGCCGGCATGGCCCACCACAAGATCCACGACGAGCAGTGGACCGGGCTGCCGCTGCTGCCCAGCGACGACCCGCAGAAGCGCGAACTGCACCCGCCGTCCACCGCGGCCACCCTGAATCTGGCCGCCACAGCCGCGCAGGCGGCCCGCCTGTACCGGTCCTACGACAGGGCGTTCGCCGACAAGACCCTGGCGGCCGCTCGCACGGCCTGGTCGGCGGCGCTCGCCCACCCCGACCGCTACGCCTCCGAGAGCGACGGCGTCGGCGGTGGCGCCTACCCCGACAACGACGTGACCGACGACTTCTACTGGGCGGCGGCCGAGCTGTATCTCAGCACGGGGGAGAAGCAGTTCGAGGAGTACGTCCTGAAGTCCCCGGTCCACACGGCCGACCTCTTCAAGCCCCTCGGCTTCGACTGGGCCCGCACCGGCGCGGCGGGCCGGCTCGATCTCGCGACCGTACCGAACAAGCTGCCGGGCCGGGACAAGGCGCGGGAGTCCGTCGTCAAGGGCGCCGACCGCTACCTGGCCACCCTGAAGAACCACCCCTACGGCATGCCCTACGCGCCCGACGGCAACAAGTACGACTGGGGCTCCAGCCACCAGGTCCTCAACAACGCCGTCGTCCTCGCCACCGCGTACGACATCACCGGCGCCTCGAAGTACCGGGACGGCGCCCTGCAGAGCATGGACTACATCCTCGGCCGCAACGCGCTGAACATCTCCTACGTCACCGGCTACGGCGAGGTCAGCTCCCAGAACCAGCACAGCCGCTGGTACGCCCGCCAGCTCGACCCCGGCCTGCCCCACCCGCCGAACGGCACCCTGGCCGGCGGGCCGAACTCGAGCATCCAGGACCCCTACGCACAGAGCAGACTGCAGGGCTGCGTCGGACAGTTCTGCTACATCGACGACATCCAGTCCTGGTCGACCAACGAACACACGATCAACTGGAACGCCGCCCTGACCCGGATGGCCGCCTTCGTGGCGGACCAGGGGTAGGGAACGTGCCCGGTGCCGGGGGAGTCCGCCGACAGGACGCCTCCGGCACCCGCGCGTAGCCTGGTCACATGCACGCGGTGCGGGTAGACGGCATCGAGGTCGCCTACGACCGGGTGGGCTCGGGCCCGCCCCTGGTGCTCGTGCACGGCGCCACCGCGGACGCCCGCCTCTGGCGTGGCCAGGTCGCCGACCTGGCCGACGCGTTCACCGTGGTCGCCTGGGACGAACCGGGGACCGGCCGCTCCTCCGACGTACCGCCCTCCTTCACCCTCGCCGACTACGCCCGCTGCCTGGCTGCCGTCATCAAGGACGTGGGCCTCGGCCCGGCCCATGTCCTCGGCCTGTCCTGGGGCGGGACGATCGTGCTGGAGCTCTACCGGCACCACTCCGACCTCGTCAGAACCCTGCTCCTCGTCGACACCTACGCCGGCTGGAAGGGCTCGCTGCCCGCGGCGGAGGTGCGGGCGCGGGTCGAGGGGGCCGAGCGACTGCTGGCGGTCCCGGCCGAGGACTTCGCGCCGACCATGCCGGGCCTGTTCGCGGGCCGGCCGCCCGCCGAAGCCGTACGTCTGATGTCCGTGATGTCGGCCGACACCCGCCCCCAGACCATGCGGACCGAGCTCACCGTCATGGCCGAGGCCGACCAGCGGGACCTGTTGCCCACGATCACGGTGGAGACGCTCCTGCTCTGGGGGGAGCTCGACGCACGCTCCCCGGTGGAGCAGGTCGCCCACGCGTTCCTGGCGGCGATCCCGCAGGCCACGCTGGTCGTGCTTCCGGGCGTCGGGCACCTCAGCAACATCGAGGCCCCGGAGGCCTTCAACCGGACCGTCCGGGAGTTCTGCCGCTCCCGGTCCTGAGCTCACCGGCCCCGGTCGCTCACACCTCCCCCTTGGGTACATGGGCGAGCTTGTCCGGATTGGCCACGACATAGATGCCGCGCACCCGGTCGCCCTCCGGGGTGAGGTCGAGCACCAGGACGGCGAACGGCGCGTCCCCGTCGAACAGCACGGCGGAGTCGTCGCCGTTGACGCGGCGGTAGTGCCAGACGGGGTCGCGCGGACCGCCGCGCCCGGACGTGAGCAGACGGGCCACCTTGTCCCGGCCGTGCACCGGGCGCAGGCTCGCCGGCTTGCGCTTGCCGCCGGCGTCCGTCCACGCCGTGACGTCCGGCGCGAGGACCTCCATCAGCGCGGCGATGTCCCCGTCGAGCGCCGCCCGCACGAACCGCTCGGTCGCCTCCCGCCGCACCCGCGGATGCGCCTCGTACCGCGGCCGCCGCGCGTGCACGTGCTCCCGGGCCCGGTGCGCCAACTGCCGTACGGCGGCGGGGGAGCGGTCGATGACCTCCGCGATCTCCGCGTGCGGGTAGCCGAAGACCTCACCCAGGACGAACACGGCCCTCTCCAGCGGGGTCAGCGACTCCAGGACGACCAGCATCGCCAGCGACACCGATTCGGAGCGCAGGGCGGGCCCGTCGGCGGTGTCGGCCTCGCCGTCGGCGACCAGAGGCTCGGGCAGCCACTGGCCGACATAGGTCTCCCGCCTGCGGCTGATCGTGGCGCGGCGGCGCAGCGCGTGGTTGACCGCCACCCGTACGAGATAGGCGCGGGGGTTGCCGACGCCTGCCAGGGGAGCGCCACCGCCGCGGGCCGTCCAGGACAGCCAGGTCTCCTGGAGGACGTCCTCGGTGTCGGCGACGCTGCCGAGCATGTTGTAGACGACGCCGAACAGCAGCTCGCGATGGTCGACGAACACCTCCGTCGCCTCGTCGGCCGGGGCGTCGGTGCCGGGCGCGGTGATCTCGGTCATGCGTGGTCCTCCCTGAGACGCGTCACCACTGGGACCCGGGTGGGGTCCCGGAATGTGACATCGCCGGGGTGCCGTGTGACGCGGGTCTCGTCGGCAGACCGGCGGGGCCAGCTGCCCGGTACCGTCTGATTCCCCTCTGACCTGGGGATATTTACGAGTCAGTACCCGAGCGGTACCTTGAAGACATGCCAGCTCTCAACGTGGAGTTCAGCGACCGCGAGCTTGAGGACCTGCGGCAGATCGCCAAGGAACGCGGTACGTCGATGAAGGCGCTCGTGCGGGAGGCGGCCGCGGCCGACATAGCCCGCCACCGGGCGCTCCAGGAGGGCGCGGAGGCCTTCCGCAGGTTCTTCGCGACCCACGCCGACGAGTTCGCCGCGGCCTTCCCGGACGACGAGCCCTCCGCCAAGGGCGAAGGGCGGGCCGCCTGACCGATGGCACCCGTCATTCATATCGACGTGCCCTGGCTGCTGCAGCGCCATGAGGAGGTCCTGCCGGACCAGCCCACCGTCAACGACTTCTCCGCGCTGGTCGCCGCCGTCGCCCGGCACCGGGTCGATCCTCCGCGCCTCGGCGTGAACTCCGACCCGGCCTGGCGGGCCGCCGCGCTGCTGCACACCCTCGCCGTGCTCCGGCCGCTGCCCACGGCCAACGCCCGCTTCGCCTGCGCGACGGCCGTTGCGTACATGTTCGTCAGCGGTGTCGGCATCGACCCGCCCTACGGGGCCCTCGTCGACCTGGCCCGCGATCTGATGTCCAACACGACCGATGTCTACGGCGCGGCGGACCGGCTGCGGTCCTGGCAGATCTGACCCGATTCACACAGGGCGCACGGAAATGTCGAAAACGGGTGCGAGCGGTGAACGCGCGTTCCCCGTTTCTGACTTTCTGTCAATGGGCCGGATGTTGCACGGGCGCCTTGTTGGTCGTGTGCGGGTTGTGGAAGAGTGAAACACACGTGCGGGGGGAATGGCCGGGTGTCGCACGTGATTTGTGGACCGGGTCCGATTCGCCGCCGGTGAATTCGCACCTCCCGCGCCGCGCCAGAAAAGGTTCGCACCAACCGGGCTCCTTTTTCGGCGGCAGGACTTCTGTGTGTCACCTGCGCGTGGGAAGGAACCATCTCAGTGCCCACCCCCCACCCCCCTCGTCCCCCGTATCCCCCGCCCGGCGGGGATCCCGGGGAATCCGATGAATCACTCGCCGCCCCGCTGAGAGGCACCCCGGAGGGCGAGGTCGCCGCCCATTCCGTCGCGATGCTGACGGCGCGGCACTGGCAGCCGGTGCACGACTACGCGGTCATCTGTCTCGCCTCGTCGGCGCAGGTCGCCGCCATGGTCACCGGGACCGCCTTCCACCGGACCCTCAACCGCGTGGCCTTCGGCGACTCGGCCGTCGCGCTGCGCCCGGTCCTTCTGGTGACCGTGCGCGACACGATCCGGGAGTGGTCCGGCGACGATCGAATATCCGCCGTACTGCCGGCGCTGCAGAAACCGGCCGGAGGGCGCGGGCTGCGCGCGGCGACGTCCATGACGCCCGAAAACCGGGCACTCGCGGAGCGGGCATTCCAGGCACTTCCCGCCGCCGCGCGCTGTTTGCTCTGGCACGTCGAGGTCGAGGCAGATCCTTTAAGCGTCCCCGCCGGCCTGCTGAGCATGGACACCGACATCGCGTCGGCCGCCCTCGAACAGGCGCGGGACAAATTCCGCGAGGGTTGTGTACATGCCCATCGTGAACTCGCGCCGACTCATGATTGCCGGTTCTACAACCGCCTCCTCGACGTCCCGATCCGTCGGGGCGGCGCACTGCTGCCGGACGTCCAGCAGCATCTGGCGGAGTGCCGCTACTGCCGCAACGCCGCCGAGCAGTTGAGCCATTTCGAGAGCGGTCTCGGCCCGTTGATCGCCGAGGCGGTGCTCGGCTGGGGCGCCCGCCGCTACCTCGACTCGCGTCCGGGCCGGGCCGGGCACGGTACGCGCGGCGGTCGCGGCGGCCGGCGCGGCGGCGGGCGGTCCGGTAGCCCACGCCACCGTCTGCTGTCCAGGATCCCCATGCCCGTCCGCCGGGCCCCGGGCGTCCGGATCCCGGACGCGCTGCGCTCCTCCCGGGCGCTGCTCTCGGGCGTCGGCGCGGTGTCGGCCGGGGTGCTGGCGACGGTGCTCATCATCAGCGCGTCGTCGTACGACGGCGGCCAGGCCGACCCGGCCGGTTCCAACAGCGCCGCCGGCGGCAACGGCGGCGGGTCCGTGACACCACCGGACACGGCCGTGCTGCCCACGGCCCCGGGCGTGACGCGGCTGCGCAACGCGGGCGCCGACCTGTGCCTCGACATCCGGGACCTGCCGAAGGAGGGCTCGGGGGCGAAGCTGGCCTCGTGCTCGACGGCCTGGACCCAGCAGTGGACGTACGAGAACGACGGGCTGCTGCGCAGCGTCGCCGATCCCGGGCTCTGTCTGGACTCGCACAAGGACGCCGGCGTCGTCGTGCTCGGCACCTGCGCCGAGGAGGACGCCGAGCGCGGTGAGGACGTGCGCTACGACCTCACCGTGCAAGGGGAGTTGCTGCCCCGCTGGGACGAGCAGCTCGCCCTCACCTCCACCAACGACGACCCGGGCGCCGACATCGTCGTCAAGGTCCGCGACCGGTCCGACGAACAGCGCTGGCAGCCGGAGCCCGTGCCCACGGCGGCGGGTTCCCTGTCGATCGCGGAGGCAGACGTCCCGACCGCACGGCAGGTGACAGCGCCGAACCGCTGAACGGCCGAGCGGTGAACTCGGCCTCGCCCCCGCCCACGCCTCAGACCGGCTCCTCCGTCAGGTCGGCCGGACCGACCGTCGAAGGCGTGGCATGGCCCGACAGGGCCAGGGTGAGGTCGAGTTCGGCCAGCAGGCAGCGGATGACGTGTTCGACGCCGGGCTGCCCGTCGAGGCCGAGACCGTAGACGTACGGGCGTCCGACGAGCACCGCCCGCGCGCCCAGCGCGAGGGCCTTGAAGATGTCGTCGCCGGTGCGGACACCGCTGTCGAAGAGGACGGTGAGCCGGTCGCCGACGGCGTCCACGACACGGGGCAGCGCGTCGGCGGCGGCCACGGACCCCGCCACCTGGCGGCCGCCGTGGTTGGAGACGACGACGCCGTCCATGCCCGCATCCGCGGCCAGCCGCGCGTCGTCCGGGTGCAGGACCCCCTTGAGGACGATCGGGCCGTCCCAGTTCTCCCGCAGGAACGCCAGGTCCGGCCAGGACTTGGCCGGGTCGGAGAACATGCCGACGAAACGCATCACGGCCGCGTTCGGGTCCTCGTGCACCGGCTTGGCCAGACCGGCCTGGAAGGCAGGGTCCGAGAAGTAGTTGGCCGTTCCGACGCCGTGGAGGAAGGGCAGGTAGGCCTGGTCGAGATCCCGGGGCCGCCACGACAGCAGCGGTGTGTCCAGGGTGACCACGAGCACGCTGAACCCGGACGCCTTCGCCCGGCTCAGGAAACTGCGGGCCACTTCCGGGTCCTTGGGCCAGTACAGCTGGAACCACCGCTCGGCGTCGCCCATCGCCTCGGCGACCTGCTCCATGGGCGTGCTCGAGGCGGACGACAGGATGTACGGCACGCCCTGCGCGGCGGCGGCCCGGGCGGCGGCGGGTTCGGCGTCCGGGTGCATGATCGACAGCACGCCGACCGGGGCCAGCGCCAGCGGGGCGGGCAGGGCGCGGCCCAGCACCTCGACCGACAGATCCCGTGCGTGCACGTCCCGCATCATGCGCGGCACGATCCGGCGACGCTCCAGGGCCGCCCGGTTGGCGCGGGCGGTGCTGCCGTTCCCGGCGCTGCCCGCCACATAGCCGACCGGGCCGGGCCCGAGCCGCTGTTCGGTCAGTTCCTCCAGCCGGGTCAGATCGGTGGGCAGGCGCGGCACGGCGCCCGTCATCCCGTTGAGATAGATCTCGTACTGGAAGTCCGCCCAGTGCTTCGCCATGTCGTCCGTCCCGCCTCTCGTCGCTGAGAACGCGCAGTACGCCGACCATACCGACCGGTAGGCAGGACGGGAGTGATCAGGGTCGGGCCGCCGGCTCGTGCAGTCGCTCGACCTGGTCGGCACACCCGGTGATCGGCGGCACTGGCACCTCGACGGTCCGGGCCAGCCGGGCGCCCTCGGGGCCGTACACCGCCCGGGGTTCGGGGAACAGCCACAGCAGGGCCAGGAAGAGCACCGCCGCCACGGCCAGCGACAGCGGCAGGCTGATGTCGACACCGCCCGCCAGGTCACCGAGCGGGCCGACGAACTGCCCGGGGATGTTGGTGAACAGCACGCCGAGCACCGCCGACACCCACCAGGCGGTCATGCCCCGCCAGTTCCAGCCGTGCGCGAACCAGTAACGGCCGCCGCGCTGACGGCGGTTGAAGACCTGGAGCGCCTCCGGGTCGTACCAGCCGCGGCGCGTCCAGTAGCCCAGCATCATCACGACCATCCACGGTGTGGTGCAGGTGATGATCACCGTGGCGAAGGTCGAGATCGAGCGCACGAGGTCGAGCCCGAACCGGCCGGCGAAGATGAACGCGATCGACAACGCGCCGACCAGCAGCGTCGCCCGGACCCGGGACAGCCTCGGGAACACGGACGAGAAGTCGAGCCCGGTGCCGTAGAGAGCCGTCGTGCCCGTCGCCATGCCGCCGATCAGCGCCAGCAGGCACACCGGCAGGAAGAACCAGCCCGGGGAGATCGCGAGCAGCCCGCCCACGAAGTCGGGGGCCGCCGGATCGACGTACTCCGGCGCCCTGTCCGCGATGACGCTCGCGGTCGTCAGGCCGAACAGGAACGGCAGCAGCGTCGCGAGCTGCGACAGGAAAGCGGCCCCGACCACCCTCCGGCGCGGGGTGCTCGCCGGGATGTAGCGCGACCAGTCGCCGAGGAACGCTCCGAACGACACCGGGTTCGACAGCACGATCAGCGCCGCTCCGATGAACGACGGCCAGAACAGGTCCGCCGTCGCCGCGTCCGCCGAGTCGGTGAAGACGCCCGCGTACGACGGGTCGAAGTCACCCCCGAACGCCACGGCGCCGAGCAGGAACAGGGCGCTCGCCGAGGTCACCGCGATCTTGTTGACGAACAGCATGAACCGGAAGCCGTACACGCACACGGCGAGGACCAGCACCGCGAACAGCGCGTAGGCGACGGCGTAGGACAGGTCGTCCCGGGCCAGTCCGAAGAGCCGGTGGGCGCCGCCGACCAGGGCGTCGCCGGAGCTCCACACCGAGATGGAGAAGAACGCGACGGCCGTCAGCAGGGACAGGAACGAGCCGACCACCCGGCCGTGCACCCCGAGGTGCGCGGACGAGGAGACGGCGTTGTTGGTGCCGTTGACCGGGCCGAACACCGCCATCGGACACAGGATCAGCGCACCGGCGACGACCCCGAGGAGGGTGGCCGCGAGGCCCTGCCAGAAGGAGAGGCCGAACAGGATCGGGAAGGCGCCGAGGACGCAGGTGGAGAAGGTGTTGGCGCCGCCGAAGGAGAGCCGGAACAGATCCAGCGGGGTCGCGGAGCGCTCGGCGTCGGGGATCCGGTCGACGCCGTGGGTCTCGACCTCCGTCAGGGACGGGGGAGCCGCGGCGGGGGAGAGGCGGCCGGAGTCTTCGGGACGTTCGGCGTCTGCGGGGCGTTCGGCCGGCGAGGACAAGAGGGCTCCAGCGGGGACGGTTCGGCGGAGCGCGGTGTGACGCGACGACTTGAGCGGACGGCCGCCCGCCGGCGCCGGGGTGTGCGGCGGCGCGCGGATGCCGTCCTCATGGGGTCTGCCGACCGTAAACGATCAAGGGTCGGTGACGCCAGAGGACGGATCATCCATTCTCGGCGTTGCGGCTGGACGATTCCTCCACTCCTCGGTCACTCCTCGTCGTCCGCGGGCGGCGTGCGGTCCGTGTCGGCGTCCGGCCCCTGGGCCCGCACCCGCTGCACGTGTTCCAGGGAATCGCGCAACTCCGCGAGCCAGTCGTCCGTATGACGCTGGACCAGGCGCACGCACCAGGCCAGCGCGTCGCTGCGGCTGCGGGCGACGCCGCCGGCGATCAGGGTGTCGAGGACCTGGCGCTCCGGCTGGCGCAGCCGCGTCATCACCGGCGCGGCCACGTGTGTGAAGAGTGCGCGCCGCCCACCGCACTCCACACCCCAGGACACCTTCCGGCCGAACCGGTGCTCGGCCTCCCGGGCCACGGCCATCCGGTCCTCGCGGGTGCGCTCCCGGAACTCCTGCACCCGGCTTTCCAGGGCCGCCTCCCGTTCGGCGTCCGGAGCGTCCTGAGCCAGCCGGGGTGCGGGGATGCGGCCGATCACGGTGATCTCCTCGCGGTCGACCGTGAGCTCGGTCAGTTCCTCGAAGAGGTCGTCGGGGAGGCGGCCGGCGAACCAGCCGCGCAGTTTCTCTCGCTGCTCATTCGTAATCATGTAATGACGATTACTCGACTCGAGCATGAACACAAGGGGCTGCGAAGTGGTCGGCTGAGAGCGGAATCGGAATGTTTCAGGCCTATTAACGAACAGCCGGAAATCGGCCATCTGGCCGCATCGTGCCCCCGAAAGCCGTGCGGTTACGGGCTTCACTCGGGCAGATTCCGTAACTTCACGCCACTGATTCAACACGCAATGTTACTGAAACCGGTGGGGTCGATGTGTGTTTCGGCGGGGGACTCGGCAGACTCGCGCTCGCCGATCCGGCACCGAACGAGCACGGGTCGGCACACCCTGTAATCGAGCGGAAGGATGCACACAATGCGGAACACCGCGCGCTGGGCCATGATCCTCGGCATGACGGCCACCGCCGTCTGCGGACCCCTCACCGGGTCCGCGCTCGCCGGTCCGGGTCAGGCCCCCACCGCGCTCTACGCCCCGTCGGCCCTCGTACTCACGGTGGGCCACGGTGAGAGCGCGATCGCCGTGACCCCGGAACGCGCGGTCACCCTGACCTGTGCCCCGAGGCCGGGCGGCACGCACCCGGCCGCCGGCTCGGCCTGTACGGAACTACTGGGCGTCGGCGGGAACATCGACGCCCTGACCGCCAGGGACGGAGTGATGTGCACCAAGCAGTACGACCCCGTGGTCATCACCGTCGACGGTGTCTGGCAGGGCAAGCGCGTCTCGTACGAGCGCACCTTCTCCAATGACTGCGTGAAGAACGCCCACGGTTCGGGCCTCTTCGCGTTCTGAGACCGGGATCGCGCCGTTCCCGTGAAGTAGGCGGCCCGTTGCTGGGGAGCCGGGTTGCCGTCGCGGGGATCTGCGATCTCGTACAGGGGGCCGGCGGGCGGAGTGGGGCCGCCCGTCGGCCCCCGGGCTCTGCTTCCGGTCGGGCCGGTCGGGCCGGTCGGGCCAGCCGGGTCACGCCCGGTCGCGGTGGCTCGTGTCGCACCACGGGTAACGGCGGCTGCGCCGGCAGGTGCACAGGGCCACACGGAAGCGGTCGGAGCGGACGACCGAGCCGTCCTCCAGCTCCACTTCCACCGGGCCCTCCACCAGGAGCGGGCCCTTGCGCTGGACGGTGACGCGCCGCGGCGGCGCGGACCGGTCAGACGGGGAGTTCGGCACGGACGACCACCAGCTCTTCCTTGTTCTCGGTGGCGGGCAGCAGTCCCCGCTGCCGCAGCCAGCGTTCCCGGCCGCGCAGCACCGGCCCGAACGCGATCCGGTGCCGGCTGATCACCGCGGCCTTCAGGCCGGACGCCCGCAACTGCCCGACCGTCAGGTCCGGGTCGCTCAGCGCCGACTGCACGAGCAGGAGCACCCCGCCCGGACGCAGGAGCGCGGGTGCCTCCCGGCAGATCCGGTCGACGACCAGCCGCCCGTCCTGGCCGGCGTCCCAGGCGCGGGCCGAGCCGCGCGGCTCCCTGCCGCCCTCCGGCGCCGGCACGTACGGCGGATTGGCCAGGATCAGATCGAACGACTCCCCGCGCACGGGATCGAAGAGGTTGCCGTGCCGGATGCGGAGGGGGAGTCCCGCCAGCCGGGCGTTCAGTCGCGCGGCCCACACGGCGCTCCGGGAGACGTCCACGGCGGTCACACGGAGACCGCGGCGAGCGGCCGCCAAGGCCAGGGCGCCGGTCCCGGTGCCCACGTCGAGGACCTCCGCGCCCGGGGGCAGCGGCTCGTCCGACAGGGCGCCGACCAGCAGCTCGGTGTCCTCCTGCGGGGCGTAGACGCCCGGGGGTGCCAGTGGATTCACGCCGCTTCGGGTACCCCGGCCGTCAAGAGATATGGGTTATCTCCTGAGCAAGTGGTGCATACAGTGACGAAAGTGACGCGCGCCAGTCGGTGAGCAGCCGGGTGCCGAAGCGGTCCTCGACGAACTCCGTGGCGTCGATCCCGAAGGCGACATCCGGGGCGAGCTGCGGCTCCCGCTCCAGCAGGCCGCCGATGACGTCGTGGCGCACCACCTGCTCGTGGACCGCGTCGGCCTCGACGTGCTCGTCGTAGAAGTGCTCGGCAGCCGGCCCGGCGCCCGTGCGGCGCATCGCCTCGGCGAGCCGCCGCGACCCCGGTGACGAGGTGATCTCGACTGCCGCGAAGTGGCCGACCAGGGCGCCCCTGAGGGCCCGGTGCAGGCCGAAGAGAGACATGAGGTTCACCGTCACCAGGGCCTCCGCCGTCGCCGCGTCGAGGTAGCGGCCGTAGGCGGTGTCCAGGCCCAGGTCCGCCATCAGGTCGGCGAACAGCCGCGCGTGAACGCGGTCGGCGCGGCCGCCGCCCCACTCGTCGAACTCCACCGCCGCCATCGCCGCCTTCGCCCGGCCCCACAGCCGCGGCAGCACCCAGGCGTGCGGGTCGGCTTCCTTGAGGTGGTACAGAGAGCGCTGGGCCGCGTACTCGCGCACCTGCCACAGCTCGCCCTCGGCACGCAGGAAGTGCGTGACGCCCGTGCCGTGGACGGGTTCCACCAGCAGACCCCGCAGCGCCTCGTCCACGCTGTCGTGGACCTTGGCGTCGGTGCGCAGCGCGGACAGGAAGCGGTGCTCCAGGGCCGCTCGGACGCGCAGCAGGCCGGGGTCCCACTCCAGCTCCGGGGCCACGCCCGCGAATCCGCGGTAGTGCAGCTCGTAGCACAGGTACAGGGCGAGCTGGAGATCGTCGCCGTACACCTCGGCCCGGGCCGCTTCCTCCGGGCGGGGCAGCGGGCCCGCGGCCCGAAGATACGCCTCGACACCCCGGCTCAGCGGGCCGCGCGGGGTGGGCAGCGGCGGTTCGTCGCGGTCGTGCTCCATGGGCGCCGGGTACCCGGGCGGGGGCTGGTCACCCGCCCTGGTCACCCGCCCGGGTCACTCTCCCTCGGACTCCTCCTGCGCGCCCTCGTTCGGCGTGATGGCGTCCCCGGCCTCACCCCGGTGACGTCGCTGCCCGGGGGAGTCCTCGGTGCGGTTCTCGGCGTCCTCGATCTCGCGCAGGACCTCGTCGAGCGCCGTCTCGGGCTGCTTGCCGGAGGCGTCCTGGTTCTGGTCGTGGGACACGGGGGTCTCCCTTCCGCGTTCGGTACGTCGGTTCCGTCCGCCGTGATCAGTTGGCCGCGGCGGCCGCGATGCGCAGGGGCACCGGGTCAGGAGGGGTGGACTCCTCGTTGCGGCGGGTCACCTCCGCCCACCAGGACGGGCCGTCCTCGATGTGGCGCAGCAGCACGCCCTCGCGGATCGCCCAGGGGCAGACCGTGACGGACCTGATGCCGGCCAGCTTCATCGCGGTGTGCGCGACCACCGCGCCGGCGAGGCTCTGGGCGGCCCGCGGCGCGGAGATGCCGGGCAGGCGGGCGCGTTCGGCGGCGGGCAGGGCGGTCAGTGTCGCGATCGCCTCCCGCAGTCCCCCGCGGTGCAGTTCCCGGTCCACGAACGGGCCGTGGCGTCCGGGTGCGGCCCCGCACAGCCGGCCCAGCTGCTGGAACGTGCGGGAGGTGGCGACCGCGGTACGCGGGCCCTCCCAGCGGATCCGCGCCGCGACGTCCCGCAGTTGATGGCGGACCCTGCGGCGCAGCGCCCGCACCCGCTCCGGCGACGGCGGGTCCTCGGCCTCGAAGAACTCGTGGGTGAGCCGTCCCGCGCCCAGCGGCAGCGACGCCACGAAGTCGGGCAACCGGCCGCGCCCGAAGGCGACTTCCAGTGAGCCGCCGCCGATGTCGAGCAGGGCGAGCGGTCCCGACCGCCAGCCCATCCAGCGCCGGGCCCCGAGAAACGTCAGTTCGGCCTCGACCTCGCCCGGCAGGGTGCACAGGTCCACGCCGGTACGGGCCCGGACGGTGTGCAGCACCTCGTGACGGTTCGGCGCGTTACGCACCACGGCGGTCGCGAAGGCGAGCGGGCCGGCGGCCCCCCACCGTGTGGCGGTCCTGCTCGCCTCGGCCACCGCGTCCACGAGTTGCCCGACGGCCTGCTCAGGGATGGGTCCCCCCGGTGTGACCTGTTCGGACAGCCTCAGTCGCCACTTCGCGGTGTGCACCGGCAGCGGTACGCCGTCCTCCGCGTCCGAGACGACGAGTCTGACCGTCTTCGATCCCACATCCATCACGCTGATTCGCATTGGTCGGAGGTACCCAAATTCGCGCCGGAGCAACGGAATCGGGCGTGGAGTACGGCGAAGTCACGCCATCGGCCACAAGCATCCGAGCTATATTCCTTGACAGGCATATAACCGCAGGCGCATATTGAAGGCATGTCCGACGCCGCCCTCTGGACCGCCCTCGCCGATCCCCACCGGCGGGCCATCGTCGCTCTGCTCCTGGAGCGGCCCCGGGCCGTCGGTGAGATCGTCGAGGCGTGCGGACTGAGCCAGCCGAGCACGTCGAAGCACCTGAAGGTGCTGCGCGAGGCAGGCCTGGTCCGGGTGCGACAGGACGCGCAGCGACGCGTCTACGCCCTGGACCCCGGCCCGATCGCCGCACTCGACGCCTGGCTCGCCCCCTACCGCGAGCTCTGGAACGAGAGCCTCGACGCGCTGGGCCGCCGCCTCGACGAGACGCCGGACACCACGGAACCACCCACACCGAAGGACTGATCCCCCATGGCAGCCGAACTCACCGGCACCTATCTGACCCTGGACGACGGCCGCCCCGCCGTCCGCTTCAGCCGCACCTACGACCATCCCCTCGACCGCGTCTGGCAGTTCGTGACCGACCCGGACGAACTGGAGCGCTGGTTCCCCTCCCGCGCCGAGATCGAGCTGCGCCCCGGCGGCACGGTCAGGTTCAGCGGCGACCCGCACATGGCGGACTCCACGGGCCGGGTCATCGCCGTCGACCCGCCCCGGCACCTGTCGTTCGAGTGGGACGGGGACGAACTGCACTTCGACCTGGAGGAGACCGGGGACAAGCGCACCCGCCTCACGCTCACCAACGTCCTCCAGGCCGACAACACCGCCGCCCGCAACGGCGCCGGCTGGGAGGTGTGCCTGACCGCGCTGGACGCCAGGGCGCGCGGCGAGCAGACCGCCGGTCCGCACGCCGGGGCCGAGGCGCCCTGGCGGGAGCTGTACGCCGCCTACGTCGAGGCCGGCGTGCCCTCGGGCGCCCCGGTGCCCGGGGCGGAGTGACCTCTCACGCCATCTGCCGTCGCACCAGCTCATGCAGCCGGCCGCTGGTGTCGGCGAGCAGCTGCGCGGGCGGGCCCTGCTGGATGACCTTGCCCTCCTCCATCACCACGACCCGGTCGGCGTCCATCACGGTGGACAGCCGGTGCGCGATGACGACCCGGCTCGCGTTGAGCGCCTTGGTGCTCTCGATGACGGTGCGCTGGGTCTCGTTGTCGAGGGCGCTGGTCGCCTCGTCGAAGAAGAGGATGCGCGGCCGGCGGATCAGCGCCTGCGCGATCATCAGCCGCTGGCGCTGACCGCCGGAGACGGCACCGCTGCCCGAGACGATGGTGTGCAGCCCCATCGGCATCCGTTTGATGTCCTCGGCGAGCCCGGCCATCTCGGCCGCCGCCATCGCCTCCTCCGGCGTGTACGGCTCGGTGCCGCAGATCACGTCCAGGATCGAGCCGGTGAACGGCTGCGCGTGCTGGAGCACCACACCGCACTGGCGGCGCACCGCCGACTGGTCGAGTGCCCCCAGGTCCTGCCCGTCGTACAGCACGCTGCCCGACAGCGGCCGGTCGAAGCCGATCAGCAGGCGCAGCAGCGTCGACTTGCCGCAGCCGCTGGGGCCGACGACCGCGACGAACTCGCCCGGCTTCACCTCGAACGACACCTCGTCCAGGATCAGCGGACCGTCGTCCGAGTACCGGAAGGACACCCGCCGTGCCTCGATCGCGCCGGACAGCGGACCCGGCCGCGTGCTCGCCGTGCGCACCTCCGGCGTCGCGTCCAGCACCGGCCTGATCTCCTCGAACAACGGCAGCGCTGCCACCGCGGAGACGAACGAGCCGGTCAGCTGTGTGACGGCGGTCAGCACCATCGTCACCGAGGTGTTGAAGGTGAGGAACGAGGCCGCCGACATCGAGCCCCGGGCCGGGCCGGCCAGCAGCATGAACATCAGCAGCGTGCACAGCGGCAGATACACCGCGCCCAGCACCGTCGAGAGGTTCTTGATGCGGCCGACCCTCTGCTGGAGCTCACGGCTGCGCGCGAACTCCGACGCCCACGCGGCGTACGCGTAGTTCTCGGCGGCGGCCACCCGCAGCTTGGGCAGACCGCGCAGGGTCTGGAAGGCCTGGTTGTTCAGCTTGTTGGAGAGCACCACAAGACGGCGCTGCCAGCGCACCTGCCACAGTCCGAGCCCGAGGAACACGGCCGCGATGACGACGAGCATGCCGATCGCGGCCATCGCCATCGGCACGCTGAACCACAGCAGCAGCCCGAGGTTCATCGCCCCGATGGTCACCGACTGGGCGACCGTCGGGCCGACTCCCGCCAGCAGCCGGCGGATCGAGCTGATGCCCATGGCCGCGCTGGCCAGTTCGCCGGTGGAGCGCTCGGTGAAGAACCGCGTCGGCAGTCTGAGCAGCCGGTCCCACACGGCCGGCTGGAGCGTCGCCTCGATCCGGCCCTCGATCCGCAGGATGGTGAGGTTCTGCAACAGCATGAAGGCCGCCGCCACCACGCTGCTGAGCATCACCGCCAGGCACACCTGCACGATCAGGCTCGTCTGGGCCTTCGGCACGAACTCGCCGAGCACCTTGCCGGTCGCGATCGGCACCATCGCGCCGATCGCCACCGTGACCAGACCGCTGAGCAGCAGGCCGGTCAGGTCGCCGCGCATGCCCTGCATACAGAACCGCAGCAGCCCGAGCGGGCTGAGACTCCGCTCGGGCAGCGGGCGGTAGAACATCACCGCACGCGGCTCGAACTCGTCGGCGTTGGCCTTCTCGATCGGCGTCTCACGGCCGGTCGACGGATGGACGGCGACATATCCGCCGCGCCGCCACAGCAGCGCCACCGGCGCACCGGACAGAGCCCGGTGCCCGACCAGCGGCCCGACGTTGTCCCGCCACCAGCGGCCGTCGAGGCGCACGGCCCGGGTGCGGACGCGGGAGGCCAGGGCGACCTGCTCGACCGGGTCGAGACGGTCGCCGCCGGTGCCCTTCTGCGTGGGCTCGTTCAGGGGGATCCCGGCCGCCTGGCCGACCAGCTTGCAGGCCGCGTACGAGGCGTCGGCATCGGCCGCCGTGGTGCGCTTCGACGACCGCTTGCCGATGGAGGCGAGCAGCGTCTGGTCGGCCTGGGCACGGACCGCCTCACCGGCCTTGATGCCCTCGGCCGTCCGTGTCTCGTGGGTGCTCTCCAGCTCCTCGATCCAGCGGTCCAGCGTGGTCAGCAGCCGGTACTGCTGGTCGACCATGCTCTGCCACAGCGCCGGGTCCATCAGCAGGTCGGCCGCGGCCTCCGCGCCGTACAGCGAGCCGTACTGCACGCTGCCCGGCGGCACCTGCATCCAGAACACGTCGTCGTCCGTGGGGGCGGCCGCCCGCTCGGTGGCCATCGGCGCCTGGAAGAGGATGGACAGACTGCGGCCGACGCCCAGGGCGAGCGCGTACTCCAGCGGGCTCGTCGTCGGAGGCACGTACTGCGGATTGCCGTACTCGTCGTACGACCACGTAGCGGTGTCGGCGGGCTGGTACAGCTCGCGCAGGCCGATGCGGTGCACCACGCAGTCCCGCAGCGGCCGGGCCACCAGTGTGTGCTGCGGGCCCGGCACCGGGCCGAGCACCAGCGAGCCCGCCTCCAGCCGGCCGAGGTGGTGCCAGTGGCCCTGCTGGCCGGCGTCCACCGCGAACAGGTCCACGGCACCGGCCGCGACCAGCCACAGCACCTGCGGGCCCTCCAGGTCGAGACGGTTGAACCCGGCGCAGTCGATGCGCGAGCCCATCTGCCCGAACGCGTTGAGGACGAGGTCACCCTCATGTCCCTGAACGGTCGTCACCTCACCGCTCCCTGACCAGCGTGGCGTACGCGCCGCCGCGCGCCACCAGCTCCTCGTGCCGTCCCCGCTCCACGACCGTGCCGTGCTCGAGGACGACGATCTCGTCGCTGTCGCGCACGGTGCTGAGCCGGTGCGCGATCACCACACAGGCACAGCCGCGCCGGCGCAGGTTGTCCATCACGACCAGTTCGGTCTCCGCGTCCAGCGCGCTCGTCACCTCGTCCAGCACCAGGATGCTCGGCCGGCGCACCAGCGCCCGCGCGATCTCCAGCCGCTGGCGCTGCCCGCCGGAGAAGTTGCGGCCGTCCTGCTCGACCTTGCTGTGGATGCCGCCGGGGCGGCGCGTGATCACGTCGTGCAGGGCCGCGTCCCGCAGCGCGTCCTCCACCGCGTCGTCCGGGATCGACGGGTCCCACAGCGCCACGTTGTCGCGCACGGTGCCCTCGAAGAGGAACACGTCCTGGTCGACGAAGGAGACGGAGGCGGCCAGCGCCCCGCGCGGGATGTCGTCGATGCGCTGTCCGTCGATGCGGATCACGCCCTCCCACGGCGCGTACAGGCCGGAGATCAGCCTCGACACCGTGGACTTGCCACTGCCGGAACCGCCGACCAGCGCGACCTGCCGGCCCGGGCCGACCGTCAGGTCGAAGCCCGTGAGCAGGGGCTTGTCGAGCGGGCTGTAGCCGAAGGTGATGTTCTGCAGCTCGACATGGCCCTGGAGGCGGCGCGTCGACCCGTCGCCGGAGTCGGGCCGGCCGTAGAGCGGGTCGGCCTTGAAGTTCTCCACGTCCTTCAGCCGCGCCACGTCGGCCGCGAAGTCCTGGATGCGGCCGGCGACGCCGTTGAGCCGGGTCAGCGGGGCGGTGAAGCGGGCGACCAGGGCCTGGAAGGCGACCAGCAGGCCGACCGAGATGTGGCCTTCGACCGCCCGCATACCGCCGATCCAGAGGATGAGCCCGCTGTTGAGGGTGGCCAGCGTCGGCGCCACCACGCCCAGCCAGGCGCTCGGCACGCCGAGCCGCTGCTGCTCCTCCAGCGTGGTGGCGTGCTGCCCGGCCCACTTGCGGAAGTAGCCGTCTTCGCCGCCGGTCGCCTTCATCGTCTCGATGAGCTGAAGACCGGTGTAGGCGGTGTTGGTGAGCCGGGCCGTGTCGGCGCGCAGCTTCGCCGTACGGGTCGCGCGCAGCCGTACGACCACCCGCATGGCCACGATGTTCAGCAGTGCCACGCCGATGCCGACGAATGTGAGCTGCGGGTCGTAGGTGTACAGCAGCACCGCGTACAGGACGACCACGACGGCGTCCACGCCCGCCGCCGCGAGGTCGCGGGACAGGGTCTCGGCGACCGCGTCGTTGGACTGCAACCGCTGTACGAGATCGGCCGGGCTGCGCTGGGAGAAGAACGTCACCGGCAGACGCAGCAGATGCCGCAGGAAGCGGGCGCTGGAGAGGGTGGAGGAGATGATGCGGCCGTGCAGCAGATTGGCCTGCTGGAGCCAGGTCAGCACGACGGTGAGCAGCACGCACGCCCCCATCGACGCGAACAGCACGCCGAGCAGGGAGGTCTGGTTGCCGATCAGGAACTCGTCGATGTAGGTGCGGCTGAGCGCGGGCACGGACGCGCCGACCGCCACCAGCAGCAGGCTGGAGAGCACCGCGGCGGGCATCGTGCCCGCGGTGCCGCGCAGCCGGGCGGGCATCGCGCCCAGGACGCCGGGCTTGCGGCCGCCCCGGGTGAAGTCCTCGCCGGGTTCCATGACCAGCACGACACCGGTGAAGCTGCCGTCGAAGTCCTCCATCGGGACAAAACGGCGGCCCTTGCCGGGGTCGTTGATGTAGACGCCGCGGCGCCCGAAGCGGCGGCCCATGCCGTCGTAGACGACGTAGTGGTTGAACTCCCAGAACAGGACGGCCGGCGACTTCACCTCGGCGAGGGCGGCCAGGTCCATCTGCATGCCCTTGGCCGTCAGGCCGTAACTGCGGGCCGCCTTGAGGAGGTTGCTGGCGCGCGAGCCGTCGCGGGAGACGCCGCAGGCGATGCGCAGCTCCTCCAGCGGGACGTGCTTGCCGTAGTGGCCGAGCACCATCGCCAGGGAGGCGGCGCCGCACTCTACGGCCTCCATCTGGAGCACCGTGGGCGTACGGACGGTCTTCGCGGCGGCCTTGGGCACCTTGCGCTTCGGCGGGGCCGCGCGGCGCCTGCTCCGCGGCTCCTGTGCGGTGGCGCTCATGGCAGCAGCCAGTCGACGGGACGCTGGTCGGTGAGCCGGATCGAACCCGAGGCCATCGTCATCGAGGTCAGCTTGTACGGCGGCCCGTCCGCGGACGACCACTTGTATCCGCTCTTCGTGGCGGACGACTTGTCCAGCCGGACCGTCACGGCCACGGGCCTGCCCTTCTTGGTGAACTGCTCGCCGAGCTGGCTGTCCCCGAGGAACGCGGAGATCTGCTGCGAGGACTGGGCCGCGCGGTCCACCGACTTCACATGGCCGCGCAGTACGCCGTACTCCTGGGTCGGCACCGACTGCACGGTCAGGTCCACGGCGGCGTCGTCGGGGATCGAGGCGGCGTTCTCGGCGGGGACGTAGACGGTCGCGTACAACGCGTCCTCGCTGTGGGCGACCTTCTCGACGGCGGCCACGTTCGCGCCGGTCTGGATGATCTGCCCGACGGTCGCGGCGAGCCCGGAGACCCGGCCCGCGTCGAGCGCACGGACGACGACCTCGCCCTTGGCCGTACGGACCTTGAGCACGGGGGAGTTCGCGGTCACCTGCTCGCCCTGCTTCGCGAGCACCGCGGTGACCTGGCCCGCCACGGGGCTCTGGAGGAGGTAACTGCCCTGCCCGTGCGTGAGGATGGCGGGCGCGCTGACGGTGGAGGCCACCGAGCCGGTCACCGCCCACACGGAGGCGGCCGCCATGGCGACCACGGTCACCGACAGCACGAGCCAGCCCTGCGGGCGGGCGAAACGCACCGGGAGGTCGAGTTCCTCCGGTGACTGGAGCTTGGCGAGGGCCTGTTGGCGGAACTGCAAGGAACTTCCCTCACCCGTAGAAGAGGTACATACGGCCGTGACGGAAACGGTCACGGCACCCGAAGAACCCGGAACCGCCGGCTGCGGTTCCGGGAATCAACGGCACAAAGGCTCGATCAGAGGCCGGAGACCAGGCCGGTGACCGGGGCCGTGTTCAGGCCGGTGACACCCTCGACGGTGCCGACGGCGGTGTCGACGACGCCGGAGACCGGGGCGATGCTGTCGACCGTGTCGGTGACGGTGTTGACGGCGTTCACGGACAGGCCACCGGAGATGGCGTCCAGCTGGGCGTCGGCGATCTCGACGGTCTCAACCTGGGGGGTGGAGTTCATGGTGGAACTTCCCTTCATATGGATATCTCACAAGGGGGGAGCGGCCCCCTCTGGGGACAGATGACGGCCGCGACCGCGAGCGCCGGGCACCCGTTTCCGGAGTGCCCTCGCGGCTCCCGCGATGCGATGGATCAAAGCACGCTGCGCGTCCGCGCTTCCAATCAACCAGGCGTCTCACCAGGGAACTTGCGACCCGGCGGTACCCATACGTGCAGGAGTGCGCACGTCTCGGTGGCGAGTTCTTCACATGCGCCACAGCATCGGCCCATCCGGCGTCTTGCATCCGGAGGCGGCGAATCCGGCACTCCCGCCCCAAAGGCGTAGCAGGCGCCTCCCGCTTGTGGATAACCCTCCTCTTGGTGACTGGGTTGAGCATTCGATGTGCAGATTCGCTGAAGTCGGGATTCGGCTCGGTGTTCGCAACAGATCGTTTCCGGTCGGATACGGATCGTGTCGGTTCGGCGGGCCGGGACGAGGGCCGCAGCCGAAAGACCGTCATCAAGCCAGGCGCTGTCCCGGGCCGACAGGGCTCCTCCACCCGGTCGCCTCGCCGTGACCAGGGAAGTCGTGGACCGGGCGGGTCGGTGTGCGGGCGGCGGGAGTTGGCTGATTCCGCGATGCGAAGGGATCACTTGCAAACGCGATTGAACGCCCCATGCGACCCCTGCGTACCTACAGCCATCCAGGCGCCCCCCAGAAGCTGCCGGACGGCGGCAAGGCTCTGTCCCCCCAGGAGGAGAGAAGTTTGAGTCACAAGCGAATTCCGAAGCGCAAGGCCGCGATAGCGGTGGGTGGCGTGGTGGCGCTCGGCGCGGCCGCGATCCTGCTCCCCAACGCCAACGCGTCCCAGGACGGTTCGTCCGACGACGCGGCCGCCGCGCCGAAGACACTGAAGGCGGGCGACGCCTCGGATCTCGCCTCGCAGCTCTCCGGGCTCCTCGGTGAGGCGTTCGGCGGCTCCTACTACGACGGCGACAACCAGCAGCTCGTCGTCAACGTCGTACCGGGTGACAACAACAACGTGATCGTGCAGGCGAAGGCGGCCGGCGCACAGGTCCGCGAGGTCGAGAACAGCTGGTCGGAGCTGCAGAGCGGGGCGCAGACCCTGAAGTCCGACGCGACCATCGCGGGCACCTCGTGGTCGATCGACCCGCAGACGAACAAGCTGCGTGTCACCGCCGACAGCACCGTGACGGGTGCCAAGTGGGACAGACTGGAATCGACGGTCAAGAGCCTCGGTACCGGCATGGCGACCCTTTCGAAGTCCGCGGGCACCTTCAAGCCGTTCGTCTCCGGCGGCGACGCCATCTTCGCGGGCGGCTCGCGCTGCTCCCTCGGCTTCAACGTCACCGCGGGCGACGGCTCGCCCGCCTTCCTGACCGCCGGTCACTGCACCCTCGGCGGCAACGAGTGGTCGGACGCGGAGGGCGGCCAGCCGATCGCCACGGTCGACCAGTCGACCTTCCCGGGCGACGGCGACTTCGCGCTCGTGAAGTACGACGACCCGGCGACCGAGGCGCCCAGCGACGTCAACACCGGCGACCAGACCGTCCAGATCACCGAGGCCGCGGAGGCGACCGTCGGCCAGGAGGTCTTCCGGATGGGCAGCACCACCGGCCTCAACGACGGCCAGGTCCTCGGCCTCGAGGCCACGGTGAACTACCCGGAGGGCACCGTCACCGGCCTCATCCAGACCAATGTCTGCGCCGAGCCCGGCGACAGCGGCGGCTCGCTGTTCACCCAGGACGGCCTTGCGATCGGCCTGACCTCGGGCGGCAGCGGTGACTGCACCGCCGGCGGCGAGACCTTCTTCCAGCCGGTGACCACCGCCCTGGAGGCGGTCGGCGCGACCCTCGGCGCGGGCGGCGCCGGTGGCGCGGGCGCCGGTGCTGGTGAAGAGGCCGGTGCGGGCGAGGAAGCCGGTGCGGGCGAGGAGGCCGGCGCTGGTGCGGGTGCCGGTGAGGAGGCCGGTGCCGGTGAAGAGGCCGGTGCGGGCGAGGAGGCCGGCGCTGGTGCGGGTGCCGGTGAGGAGGCCGGCGCTGGTGAAGAGGCCGGCGCCGGTGCCGGCGAGCAGGCCGGAGGCGAGGAAGCGGGAGCTGGTGACGGTGCTGGTGCCGGTGCCGGTCAGGACGCCGGGCAGGGCGTCCAGGACAACTCGGGTCTGACCGAGTCCCGCTGACCTGAGACCGTCGGAGCCGGTCCGACGATGCCGGCCCGGTACCGCCCCCTTCCTGGCGGGACCGGGCCGGCCCACCGGCGTCCAGGGCACCGTCCGGCGGTGCGACGGGCCGGCTCTCCCGCACGGGGGCCGGCCCGTCCGCGTGCCGTGCCCGGCCTGTCCTATCCGATGGCCCTGAGCAGCAACAGCGCGATGTCGTCCAGCCGTTCCTCCCCGTCCCGGTGGTGCCGCTCCTGATGAACGAGACTGTCGGCCAGCTCGTCCAGCGGCTGGTCCCCGGTATCGGCCAGGCGCCGGCCCAGGTCCGCGAGGGCCTCCTCGAAGTCCGTGCCGGGGGACTCGACCAGCCCGTCGGTGTAGAGGACGAGCAGCGAGCCGGGGGCGAGGGCGACCTCCGTCGTCGGGTACACCGCCGAGGCGTCGATGCCCAGCAGCGGGCCCCCGGCCAGGTCCAGGACGCGCACCCGCCCGTCCGGCCGTCTCAGCAGCGGCGGGGGATGACCCGCCCGGGACATCACGGCCCGGCCGTGCGCCGGGTCCAGCCGCAGATAGAGGCAGCTGGCGAACAGTTCGGACCCCAGGTCGAGCAGCAGCCGGTTGGTGCTGCGCATGACCTCCTCGGGCGCCTGGCCCACGGCCGTGTACGCGCGCACCGCGGTGCGGACCTGCCCCATCAGCCCGGCCGCCGTGACGTTGTGCCCCTGCACGTCCCCGATCACCGCCGCCGCCTTCCCCTGCGTGCGCACGAGGTCGTAGAAGTCGCCGCCGATGTCCATGCCCTGAGTGGCCGGCAGATAGCGGCCGGCCGCCTCGATCCCGGGCAGTGCCGGCAGCGAGTGCGGCAGCAGTGCCTCCTGGAGGCCGTGCGCGAGCCGGTGCTTGGCGTCGTAGAGCAGGGCCCGCTCCAGCGCCTGGGCGATCAGCCCGGCCAGGCTGGTCAGTACCGCCCGCTCCTCCGTCGGGAAGGGGTGCGGCTCGGTGAAGGAGAGCACGCACGTCCCCACCGGCCGTCCCTGGGCGATCAGCGGCAGATAGGCCCAGGCCGCGAACCCGTCCGGAGTGGCGAGCCGCGCCGGGTACAGGCGCTCCAGCTGTTCCCGCGACTCGAAGAACGCGGGCACGCCCGTCCGCAGCACCTTCGTGCCGGGCATCGGCTCGGTGAGCGGCATCCCGTCGAACCGCTCCACCACGTGCGCGTCCCGGTACCCGCGATGTCCGAGCACGCGCAGCCGGTTCGCCTGCGAGCCCAGGACGACCAGGGCCTGGCTGCCCACGGTCGGGGCGATCTCGTCCGCGACCAGCTGCACCACGTCCTGCACCCCGACCGCCTCGGTCAGCGCGCCGGCCAGGTTCAGCACCTGGGAGATGGTGACGAGCCGGGAGGGCGTCCCGTCGGGCGACGGTGCGGCCCGGTTCATCTCCGAGACCGCTCGCGATCTGGTGATCCGGACGCTGAGGCCGGTCGTGCTCGGATACAGCCGGAACGACAACCACTCGCCCGGCGGGCGCAGCGCCACGAACGACGTGGTGTGCTGGCTCATCAGCGCGGCCCGGTAGCGGTCCTCGTACACCGGGTCGTTGAGCCATGGCACCGACGCCCACAGCTGGGTGCCGAGCAGTCGGCTGACCGGGACGTTCAGCAGCTCGGCCGCCGCCGCGTTGACGAAGCCGACCCGCCCGTGCAGATCCAGCGAGACCAGTCCGTACGGCAGCCGGCTCACCATCCGGGCCGCCTCGACCGTGCCGAGCGTGCCGGCGATCCCGCCCACCAGGGGCGAGGCCAGCATGTCGGTCTCGGGGTGCGGCGGGATGCTGTGCTCGGCCGCCCGCTCCAGCCGCACCGCGAGCCGGCCGCAGGACGCGGTCAGATGCTCGCGCTCATGGTCGGACAGCTCCGGCGGATGGGCGCCGGGCCAGGTCACGAAGACCGCGCCGTAGACGGTGGACTCGGTGGCCACCGGAATCGCCGCCAGTGCGAACGGGTAGGGCAGCACCACGGCGATCCGCGGATAGTGGCGGGCCATCGCCTCCTCGCCGCCGACCCAGACCAGCCGTCGCTCGCGCGCCGCGTCGGCGACCGGGATCGGCGCGCTCAGCCCCACCCGCTCCCAGGGCGCCGCGAACGCCCGGGGCAGCCCGGCCATCACCGCCATCTCCAGCACCGGCTGGTCCGGCGCCATCAGGTACACCGCGCCGGAGTGGGCGTGCACCTCGTCCATCATCGAGGCCAGCGCCAGGGACAGCAGCGGCCGGCCGACCGGCGTCCTGGCGGCTGCCGGCGCCTGTGCGGACGACTGTCCGTCGGACACGCCGACCACCTCCTCGCACGGCCGCGCGACCGGGCTCAGGAACAAATCTCCACCCTGGCGGCTCGTCGCGCACGACGAGCGGCACCGGGACGATCCATAGTTACCGTCGGTTACAGTCTTCCGGCTCCATCGAAGGAGCTCGCGTACCCCGACGGCCGTTTCTCATGCCGCCGAAGTCGAAGCGCGGCCGGGCGTACGGGCGCCGCGCGTGCGCCCCCACGCACCTTGATGGCCGGATCTTCGCGCCCACGCAGGGTCACCATCACGAACAATGGGCACACGCTCAGCACGACGTGGGGGGCGTACGGCGAGCCGAGGGGGTGGCAGTGATCCGGGTGCTGTTGGTGCATGACGAGTGTCTGGTGAGATCGGTGCTGGCGGAATGGCTGCGGGGGGAGCCCGATCTGGCGGTGCACGACACGCCGTGGCGCGGCGCCCCGGGCCTGGTGCGGTCCGTGCGCCCGGACGTCTGCGCGGCGGACCTGGAGTGCGCGGACTCCTACGGCATCCCTCCGCTGGGCGAGCTGTGCCGGCCGGGCCCGGACCGGTCGCGCCCGCGATTACTCGTGCTCGCCACCGCCAACAGACCCGGACTGCTGAAACGGGCGGTCGAGGAGGGGGCGCTCGGCTACGTCGACAAGGAGAGCTCGCCGCAGAACCTGCTGCGCGGAATCCGCCGCGTTGCTGAGGGGGAACGTTTCGTCAGCGACTCGCTGGGCTTCGGTTTCCTCAAGGCGGCCGAGATGCCGCTCACCCGAAGAGAGCTGAGCGTGTTAACCCTCGCGGCCGAGGGAGCCTCCATCGCGGAGATCGCCGGGAGCCTGCACCTGTCCCACGGGACCGTGCGCAACTACATGGCGGCCATCACCCGCAAGACCGGGGCCCGCAACCGCATCGACGCGATACGCATCTCGCAGGGACAGGGCTGGCTCTGACCGCCGCCGGGCCGGGCCGGGCGCCCAGGAGCCGACGAGCTCCCGGTAGAGCGCCGAGGTCCGCAGCAGTTCCTCGTGGCCGCCGAACGCCGTGCTCCTGCCGTCCATGACCAGCACCCGGCCGGCGCGGCGGGCCGAGCTGATCCGGTGGGCGACGACCACCAGGGTCCCGCCCGGCCGCGCGGCGAAGGCCCGCTCCGCGCGCTCCTCCGTCTCCGGGTCCAGATGGCAGGTCGCCTCGTCCAGCAGGGCGAGCGGGGCGTACGACAGATAGGCCCTGGTCAGTGCCACCAGCTGCCGTTCGCCGGCCGACAGGGCCGCCGGGTCGACCCGCGCGCCGAGACCGCCGAGCCGGTCGGCCAGCGGGGCGAGGCCGACCGCCTCCGCCGCGGCCAGCAGTTCCTCCTCGGGCACCGGGTCCGGCCGCAGATACGCGAGGTTCTCGGCCAGCGTGGCGTCGAAGACGTACGCCTCCTGCGGGATGAGCACGCGGGCGGCGGCCGCCTCCGGCCCGGGCACGGCGTGTCCGCTCACCGTGACCGTCCCCCGGTCCGGTGTGAGAAGCCCGGCGACCAGGGCCGTGAGGGTCGACTTGCCGGTGCCGCTGGGGCCGACGACGGCCAGGTGCGAGCCGGCTGGGACGGTGAGGTCGAGGTCCTTGACCACGGGGGTACTGGCGGGGCCGTAGGCGAACGTGGCCGAGGTGAGGGAGAAGGCCGGCGGCGTTCCCTCGCCGGGTTCCGGCGCGGGGCGTACGGGGCCCGGCTTCGCCGTGGGCACGCCGGTCTCCGCCCGGGCCAGCCTGCGCAGCACCACCGTCAGGCGGGAGCCGCTGGTGCCCAGCCCGTGCACCAGGTTGCGCAGGGCGGGCAGCAGGGACTGGGTGACGTAGGAGAGGGCACCGACCAGGGCGCCGGTGGTGACGCCGTGGGCGAGGAGCCACGGGGCGGCGGCGAGCAGCAGCACGATCGGCAACTGGCCACCCACCGCCAGGGACGCCACGCGCAGCACGCCCCAGTGCGCCAGGGCACGCGCCGCGCGCAGTTCCGCCTCGACCCGTTCGCCGGTACCGGCGGCGATCTGCGCCTCCGCGCCGGTCGCCGTGATGTCCCGCAGGCCCGGGCAGACCGCGCCCAGCTCCCCGGCCAGCGCCTCGTCGGCGACGAGGAAGGTCTCCTGCCGCCGGGCCAGCGGTCGCAGAGTCACCGCGAACAGTGCCACTCCGGCGGCCAGGGGCGGCCCGACGACGAGCAGCAGCGGCGGGGCGAGGGCGAAGAGGCCGGCCAGGGCTCCGGCGGCGGTGAACACGAAGGAGCGGGAGACCATCACCAGCCCGGCGAAGGTGTCCCGGGCGATCTCCACCTGCTGCGTGAGCCCCGACAGGGAGCCCGTGTCACCGGTCCGCACCCCGCGGGAGACGACCCGCTCCACGAGCCGGTCCCGGAGGGGCTCGACCAGCGCGGCGACCGCCGCGTACACCCGCGCGGTCCCGTACGCGCCGACGAGCACACCGACCCCGGTCACCGCCAGCCAGATCAGCCCGACATCCGCCCGCCCGCGCAGGAACCCCTCGTCCAGGGCGCGGGCGGGACCGTAGCCGATGAGGAAGGTCTGCCCGGTCTCCAGCACGGACCAGGCGACCAGCCGGAACAGCACCCGGCGGCGGGCCAGCAGGAAGCGCAGGCCCCGGGTCGGCAGGCCGGTTCCGACGGGGGATCCGCCGTCCCGGGAAGCGGCGCGCTCACGGATCCGGCCCGTCATGCCGGCACACCCCCCTCGGCACCCGCACCCGTACTCGCCGTTTCCGCGCCCTCCCCGAACGCCGCCCGGTACTCAGCCAGCCGCCACAGCTCCTCGTGCCGCCCCACCGCCCGCACCCGCCCCCCGTCCAGCCAGGCCACCGAGTCGGCGCACGCCGCCGTCGCGCTGCGGTGGGCGACCAGCAGCCGGGTGCCGCCCGTGCCGTCGCCGAGGAGGGCGTCCGTGATGTGGCGTTCCGTCACCGTGTCCAGGCTGGAGAGGGCGTCGTCCAGGATCAGCAGCCGGCCGCCGTGGGCGAACGCCCTGGCGAGGCCGAGGCGCTGGGACTCGCCGCCGGAGCGCGGGGCGTCGGCGACGGCCGTGTCGTACCCGTCGGGAAGGCGGCGGACGAAGTCGTCGGCGAGGGCCGTGCGGGCCGCCTCGCGGACCCGGGCGGGGGAGGGGTCCGGCAGGCCGAGGCCGATCGCCTGCCCGACCGTGCCGCCCAGGAGGGCCGGGCGGGCGAAGGCGTAGCCGACGGCGCCGCGCAGGTCGGCGTGCCGTACATCGCGCAGCGGCACGCCGTCGAGGAGCACCTCGCCCGCGTCCGGGTCGGCCAGCCGTCCGGCGAGCGCGGCCAGCAGCGACTTGCCCGCACCGGACGGGCCGACCACGGCCAGCGTCGTGCCCCCCGGCACGACGAGGTCCACTCCGTCGAGCACGACGCGTCCGCCGCGCCGGGCCGTCACACCGCGCAGCTCCAGCCGGCCGGGCCCGTCAGGCAGCGCGCGTGCGCCGAACGCGGTCGCGGGCTCGGTCCGCACCTCTCCGAGACGCCGGGCCGCCGCCCGCGCCCGGGCCAGGCCCGCGAGGCGGCCGACCAGGACGCCGACGCCCGTCGCGAGCACCGCGTACCGCGAGGCGGCGAGGACGTCCCCCACCGACAGCCGGTCCCGGGTGAGCAGCACACCGGCCACGGCGACGACCCCCAGATGCAGCAGCGGCGCCACGGCCACCGCCTGCGCGGCGGCCCGCCCCTGCACCCGCCACATGCGGTGTCCGGCCCGGGACAGCTCGGGCAGCGGCCGCAGCACGCGGGCGGTCTCCTTGTCCTCCGTACCCGCCGCCCGGACGGTGCGGACGCCCTCGACGGCCTCCGCCAGCGCGGCCGCGATACGGCCCTGGGCCTGCTGATACCGGGCCGCGCTCGCCGAGGTGTCACGGGAGACGGTGCGCAGCAGAAGAGTGAGGACGGGGGCTCCGGCGAGGAAGACGGCCGCGAGCCACCAGTCGATCAGGCCGAGCGCGACCACGCCGCCGATCGGGCCGGCGAGCGCCGCCAGGAGCGCCGCCCGGGCCGCGGGCGTGGTCCCCGCCTCGGCCGCGTTGCCGACCAGACGTGCGACGAGGTCACCGGAGCCGAAGCGGTCGGCCGCCCGGGGGCCGACGCCCAGGACGTGCCCGGTCAGCGTGCGGCGCAGCCACGCGGTGGTACGGGCGTCGACGGTGCCGGTGAGCACGGTCTGTGCCGCGTCGAGCAGGGCGAGCAGCAGCACGAGGCCGGCGCAGTACAGCACCCAGCGGGTCGCCGGAGCCTGCGCCAGCAGAAGATCGAGGGCCCGGCCGAGCGCGGCCGGCAGCAGCAGCCCGGCGCCGGTCGCGGCGATGCTCACCAGGCACAGGGCCGCGCAGCGGGCCCCGCTGAACCGGGTGGCCGTACGCAGCAGCGCGCGGGCGTGCCCGGCCGCCGCGTCGTCGTCACCACGTGTGCTCATGAGGGCCTTTCGTGGGACGGGACGGACCCCGGGCGGCCCCGTCCCCGAAGGGAGAAGGCCGCCCGGAGCCCTACCGCAGACGCGGTCAGAGACAGAGCAGGACGCTCGCCGCGCTGATGCAGGAGAGCAGGCTCACCGTGCTGTTGCCGCCGCCGTCGGTCCGCTCTTCGGACTCGATCGTCTGCAGGTCGAGAAGTGCCATGGTGTGTCCTTCCGTCGGTTGTCCGTCCGTGGTCATCCGTGGGGACGGGGTTGGGTCACGACGCCGCGGGATCGCGGAGCCGCGTCAGTGGGGCCGCCGGTCCGGCGGCGGGAGGAACGGCAGATGGGAGTCGGCCGCGGGGTCGAGGGCCGCGCCGAGCGCCAGCAGGCACCCTGCCGTTCCGGTGGCGAGATCCATCGACAGCCGCATCATCTGATGGCCGGGAAAAGCCAGTTGGCCCTGGTACGCCATCGCGAACCAGCCGAGCCCGGCGATCTGCCCGGCCAGCCGGTCGGCGGTCGCGCCCGGCGTGGTCGTGCGGCTGAGGTGCAGGATCATTCCGGCGCGGCCCTGGAAGAGCCCGGGCTGCGCGTAGAAGCGTGAGGTGGCCGCGGTGAGCACACCGGATCGGGCCGGGTCGAACTCCCCGGCGAGGTCCGGGGCGTGGGCCACGAGGTCGTCGAGGACCATGCCGAGTCCCACGCTGCCGTCGCCGAGGTAGGGCAGGGTCCGCCAGCCCTCGTCGACCTCCAGCGCCCCGCCCTCGCGGGTCTTGCAGGACTCCAGGTCCCGGCGCAGGGCGATGGCCGCGGCGTCCAGCCATCCCGCCTTGCCGGTCCACTCGTACTGCCGCAGCATCAGCAGCGCGGGACCGCTCGCGCCCCGCAGCAGGCCTGCGCGCCGCCCGGGCGTGGCCGGGGGCGGCTCGGTGAGCCGCTGCACAAGGATCCGCGCGGCCTCGTCGGCCCGCTCGCGCAGCTCCGTCTCGCCGGTCGTCTCGGCCAGCCGCCCGAGGACCAGACCGAGTCCGGCCAGCCCGCCGTGCAGGTCGGAGGAGAGGTTCTGCCACCGCTCGGCGAGGATGCCCTCGACCAGGTCCAGTGCCCGCTGCCGGTGCCCGAGCCGGTCCAGGACCAGGGCGACGCCCGCGAGCCCGTCGTACAGACCGAGCGGAGTACCGACCGGTGCCGGTGCCGTCCGGGTGAGCAGCCAGCGCTCGCCCTCCTCGTACCGCTCGGCGCCGGTCGCGTCCAGCGCGTAGAGCACCCCGGCGGCGCCGTGGGCGAGCCCGAGCCCGCCGCCGTCGGAGAACTGGGCGACATCGCCCGGGAAGAGCCGGTCGTCGCGCTCCGGGGTGGCCGAGGCGAGGATCGCCTTGACCATCGAGTCGCGGCTGTACGGCCAGTCGCCGGGGTCCACCGGTGCGGAGGGAGCGGCCACCGTACGGCCGGACACCTCCCGCGTGATCTCCGCGACCGCCTCGTCGAGGAACCCCCGCGGCACGTCCGGGAACTGCTCCGAGATCACCTCGGCCAGATGCGCCGCCTTGCCGCGGTCGACCACGAACAGCGTGGTCACGGGCAGGAACAGGGCCAGTCGCAGACAGGCCAGCGCATAGCGGTCGACATCGGCGCCCCGGCGGTCCGGCGGCGCGAAGAAGCCCGGGTGGGCGACCACCTGGCGGCCGTTCTCCTCGGCCGGTGCCGCCGCCTCGAAGTCGAGGAGGAAGACCGACTCCTCGTCCGGCGCGACCATGATGTTGAAGACGTGCAGGTCGTTGAAGACGATGCCGCGCGCGTGCACCGCCGCCACGGCCTCCTCCACCTCGCGGTGGATGCGCAGCGCCCACGCCGTGTAGGCGGCGACGGCCCCCGCGTCGGGATCCTGGGCCAGCAGCGGATGCCGCTCGGCGAAGAACGAGTTGAGCGGACGGCCCTGAAGGAAGTCCATCACCAGGAACCGGTGGCCGCCGAGCTCGAACCAGTCGCGCACCTCCGGGACCACGCCCGTGCCCGCGACCTGCTCCAGCGCCCGCTTCTCCCGCTCCAGCCGGGCGACCGCGTCGGCCCCGTCCGAGGCGAGCCCCGCGTGCGGCCGGCCCTCCTTGAGGACGACCTTGCGGCCGTCGCGGGTGTCGGTGCCCACGTACACGCCACCGCCGTTGGAGAAGTGCAGGGCCTTCTCGATGCGGTACGGCAGCTCGCCCGTCGTCGTGTTGTTCCGCGCGTCGAGATGCGGCTGGAGGAACGCCGGCAGCGTCACCCACTCGGGCACCTGGAAGGACGGCGTCCGCCGGTCCGGCACCAGCTGCCCCGCGCCGTCCCGCACCGCGGGCACCAGCGAGCCCCGCTCGTCCACGACGAACGAGCGCGCGAAGGCGCCGTAGCGGACGTACAGGGGGCCCTCGCCCCAGCGCAGATCGGTGAGGATGTACGGCCCCTCGAGCCCTTCCAGCAGCGCGCCGAGCTCGCGCAGCACCTGGTGCAGCTGCTCCTCGTCGGCCGGATAGACGGTGACGAACTTGCCGCTGCCGTCGCGGGGCGCGTACTTGGTGTTGCGCAGGTGCAGCAGGTGCGGGCCGGGCACGAACTTGAAGGGGACGCGCCGCTCGACGCAGTAGTCCCAGACGATCCCGGCGATCTTCTCCGCGTTCGCACGGGTCGCCGAAGCGTGGATCTTCCAGCCCTGCGCCGGACCCTGGAGGGGCTCGCCGTCCGCACCGGGCGGCGTCATCGTCAGCCAGTCCCCGATCCGCGCCGTCTCCCAGCCCTCGGGCACGGGCCGGCGGGCCGTCTCGTAGAGGTGCGGGGCTGCCCCCTGCGAGGCCTCCTGCCCGCCACGCGCCAGCCGGTCCGGTGTCTCGTAGAAGTGCCGGTCGGCCAGCGCGTACACCTCGTACCGCTTGTCCATGCGTCCCCCTCCGTGATCAGCACCGAGCCTCCCAGTCACGCGCCGGGCCCGGACAGTCACGGCTGTCACGAGAACAGCGTGCGGAACGCATAGGTAAAGACATGTTCGGTTCCGTTCGAGCGTCCGCGTCGGTGCTGGTCCACGGAACGCCCACAGGGGCTGCGCGGGTGTCGCATAAGCGCTGTAATGGCCAACGTGGTCAGTGAGGGCGCCCGAGAACCCCAGGAACGCAGAACGCGAACGCTGCGTGCCGAAGGTGCTCTCAAGACGATCGCAGCCGATCAGGAATCGCCGGACAGGGTGCACCGGGTCCTCGAACAGGCACTCGTCTTCGCCGGAGCCGCGTTCGCCGCCCTGTACACACCCAGCCAGGACGGCGAGCTGCTGCGCCTGGTGGAGTCGGCCGGGGCGCCGAGGACGCTGTACGGACTGCGCGACAGCTATCCGCGCGCCGGGCGGTCCCCGGTCGCCGAGGCCCACCGCGGCGGACGCCTCGTCTCGCTCGGCCCCGCGGAACTCGCCGAGCCCGTCCAGGCCCGGCGCGTGCCGTCCCGGGACTTCTTCCTGACGGCCCTGCCCGTCCACGGGGACGGCGGCGGCTGTCTCCTCGCCGTGTGCGAGCGCCCCGACGGATTCGACGCCGACGACCGCGAATGTCTCCAGCTCATCTCCGAGGCGGTCGCCTTCCCCGCCCCGGCCGCGCCCGCCGAGGGTGGTGAACTGCCCCCCGGCGCGTTCAGCCTCGCCATGGACACCGGCCGCGTCCGGGCCGGCGACGACCTGCTGGACCTGTTCGGCCTGGACCCCGTGGAGTTCGACGGCCGGGTCGAGACCCTGCTCGGCCTGACCGTGCCGGAGGACCTGCCCTCGCTGATGTCCGTGGTGGAGGCCGACCACATGTCCATCGGCGACCGTGAGCTGGAGTTCCGGGTGCTCCAGCCCACCGGACCGCCGAAGTGGCTCCGGCTGCGCGGGCGCCTCCTGCCCGGTGGCGAGGGCCGCTCGGCACGGCTCGTGGGCACCGTCGCCGACGCCTCCACGCTGCGGTCCGCCGTCACCGACGTGGCCCGCGTCCAGCGCCTCGCCACCGCCCTGGCCACCGCCGTCACGGTCCGCGACGTCGGCAAGGCCGTGGTCGCCGCACTGCGCCGGCCGCTCAGAGCAGACCGCATCGCGCTCGCCGAACTGGAGAGCGAGCGGCTCGTCGTCACCGTCCTCGACCCGCCCGAACCCGAGGCCTGGCCGGAGCTGTGGCGCCGGGAGTGGCGCACCGAGTGGCCCGACGCGCCCGTGCGCGCCATGCCCACCCTCGCCGCCGCCCTGCGCGAGGGGCGCGCCCGGATCTGGCCCGCCGGGAGCGCCCTGGAACGCGGTTTGTCCGAGGTCGGACCCGGCGGCCTCGCCGTCCTGCCGCTGCCCGCCGGTAACCGCATGGCCGGAGCCTGTCTGATCGGCTGGGACACCCCGCACGACTTCGGTACCGACGAACGCGCCCTGCTCACCGCCTGCGCCGGCCTCGCCGGACAGGCCCTGGTGCGGGCCCGCGCCTTCGACGCCGAACACGAACTCGTCGGCATGCTCCAGCGCCAGCTGCTGCCCCGCCGCCTGCCCCGTCTCCCGGGCGCCGAGGCCGTCACCCGCTATCTGCCCAGCACCGCTGGGCTCGAGCTCGGCGGCGACTGGTACGACGTCATCCCGCTGCCCGACCACCACGTCGCCCTCGTCATCGGCGACGTCCAGGGCCACAGCGCCGGCGCCGCGACCCTCATGGGCCAGATGCGCACCGCCCTGCGCGCCTACGCCGTCGAAGGACACCCGCCGGATGTCGTGGTCTCCCACGCCAACCGGCTGCTCATGGACATGGAGAGCGACCTCTTCGCCACCTGCGCCTACGTCGACATCGACCTGGAGGAGGGCTCCGCCTGGTGCGTGCGCGCCGGGCACCTGCCGCCGGTGCTGCGCTACCCGGACGGCACGACCGAGATCGCGGAGTCCGAGGGCGGCCCGCCCCTCGGGGTGATCACCCAGGCCGACTTCCCCATGAGCCCGCTCCGGCTCCCGCCAGGCACCCTGATCGCCCTGGTCACGGACGGACTCGTCGAGACGCCCGACTCCGACATCGACGAGGGCATGGACCGCCTCGCCGACCAGTTGGCCGCCTCCGCCCCCGTCGACCTGGGGCTCGTCGCCGACGCCCTCCTCGGCAGCGCCCAGCGCAGCGACGACGTCGCCGTGCTCCTCCTGCGCTACGACGGCATGGACCTGCGCCCGCTGCGGGAGAGCTGGACGGTCTGGCGCGTGCCGCAGGCGGTCGGGCACGCCCGCCGCTTCGCCCGGCGCACCCTGCGCTCCTGGGGCGTCACCGAGGACTTCGACGCCGCCCTCCTCGTCGTCTCCGAACTCGTCACCAACGCCCTCGTGCACACCGACGGCCAGGTCCGCATGGACCTCACCCTCGTCAGCAACCGCCTGCGCATCGCCATCGCCGACGCCTCACCCCGCTCACCGGTCAGACCGACCAGCATCGGCTGGGAGGCCACCGGCGGCCGTGGTGTCCTCCTGGTCGAGGCGCTCTCGGCGACCTGGGGCACCCTGCCGGTCAGCGGCGGCAAGCAGGTGTGGGCGGAGCTGGCGCTGGGGCGCTGAACACCCCTCACCAGTTCCTGGTGACCGGGCGGGTACTCCGGGTACCCGGAGCGGCGTCGGACGGGGGAACCGCGAAGAGCCGAGGAAAGAGGAAAGAGGCACACGTCATGGCTCAGCATGTCCGCGACATCATGACCAGCGACCCGGCCACGGTCGAACCGCAGACCTCTGTCGCCCAGGTGGCCCGCATCATGCGCGACGAGGACCTCGGCGTCGTCCTGGTGACGGACGGCGACCATCTGCGCGGGTTGGTCACCGACCGTGACCTGGTGATCCGCTCGGTGAGCGAGGGCACCGATCCGGAGCGGACCACCGTGGCCGGCGCGTGCAGCGACGACCTGGTCACCATCGGCCCCGACGAGGACCTGGTCCACGCGGTGCAGCTGATGCGCGAGCACTCCGTGCGCCGTATCCCGGTCGTCGAGCACGGACGCCCCGTGGGCATCGTCTCCCTGGGCGACATGGCCGTGGAGCGCGACCCGGAGTCCGCGCTGGGTGACATCAGCGCCGCACGCCCCAACGCGTGACGGTGTGAACAGCCCTGCCCCGCCGACGCGTCGGCGGCTTCGGTCCGGGCGTCACGACGCGCGTTTGTTCGGTTTCTCTTTGGTTACTCGAACAGCAGCGGATCCAGAAGGAAGATGATGAGTCGTGACGTCGATGGACCTGAGTGACAAGCCCACCCGCCGCCGGCCCGAGACCGGCTGGTCGAAGGCACGCCGCCTGCGCGGCAAGGCCCCGCTGCGGACCTGCCTCCCCGCCGTCGAGAACCGGGCCGCTCCCGGAATCGCACACTCCGGGCCGGAGTGGAACATCGTCAGGGGCGAGGACTGACCGCTCCGCGGGAGACCGCGCGGTGACCATCCGAGTAACTCCGCGCATCGACAACCAAAAGAAGTGATGTTCACATCCGCCGGATCACGACTAAGGTGAACCGAATGAAGGCTCTCGTGCTGTCCGGCGGCGCAGGAACAAGACTGAGGCCGATCACACACACGTCGGCCAAACAACTGGTGCCAGTGGCCAACAAGGCTGTGCTCTTCTACGGGTTGGAGTCGATCGCCGAGGCCGGCATCACCGACGTGGGAATGATCGTCGGGGACACGGCCGCCGAGATCGAGGAAGCGGTGGGCGACGGGTCGAAGTTCGGCCTGAAGGTCACCTACATCCCCCAGGAGCGGCCCCTCGGGCTGGCCCACGCGGTACTGATCGCCCAGGACTACCTCGGCGACGACGACTTCGTGATGTACCTCGGCGACAACTTCATCGTCGGCGGCATCACCGACCTCGTCGACGAGTTCCGCGACAGCCGGCCCGACGCCCAGATCCTGCTCACCCGCGTGGCCGACCCACGCGCTTTCGGTGTCGCCGAACTCGACCCGTCCGGCCAGGTGATCGGCCTGGAGGAGAAACCCGACCGGCCCAAGAGCGATCTCGCCCTGGTCGGCGTCTATCTGTTCACACCCGTGATCCACGAGGCTGTGCGCGCCATAGAACCCTCGTGGCGCGGCGAACTGGAGATCACCCACGCCATCCAGCATCTGATCGACTCCCGTGCCGACGTGCGCTCCACGGTCATCAAGGGCTACTGGAAGGACACCGGCAACGTCGGCGACATGCTCGAGGTGAACCGTACGGTCCTCGAAGCCATGGAGCGCCGTATCGACGGCACGGTGGACGACGCCTCGCAGACCATCGGGCGGGTGGTCGTGGAAGAGGGCGCCCGGATCGTCAACTCCCGCATCGTCGGGCCCGTCGTCATCGGGGCGGGAACCCTCGTCAGCGACTCCTACGTCGGCCCCTTCACCTCGATCGCGGAGAACTGCCGGATCACCGACAGCGAACTCGAATTCTCGATCGTGCTGCGGGACTCCTCGATCCAGGGCGTGGGCCGGATCGAGTCCTCGCTGATCGGCCGGCATGTCCAGGTGACCCCGGCCCCCAGCGTCCCCAGCGCCCACCGACTCGTCCTCGGAGACCACAGCAAGGTGCAGATCACTTCATGAACCTCCTCGTCACCGGTGCCGCCGGGTTCATCGGCTCCCGCTACGTCCGTGCGCTGCTCGCCTCGGACGCGCCCGACGCGCCGCGCATCACCGTGCTGGACAAGCTCACCTACGCCGGCACCCTCGACAACCTCGAACTGACCCACCCCCGGCTGGAGTTCGTCCAGGGCGACATCTGCGACGCCGAACTCGTCGACAAGCTGATGGCCGGCGCCGACCAGGTCGTGCACTTCGCAGCCGAGTCGCATGTGGACCGCTCCATCACCGGCGCCGCCGACTTCGTCCGCACCAACGTGCTCGGCACCCAGACCCTGCTGGACGCCGCCCTGCGCTACGACGTGGGCCCGTTCGTGCACGTCTCCACCGACGAGGTCTACGGCTCCATCGAGTCCGGCTCCTGGCCGGAGGACCACCCGCTCCAGCCGAACTCGCCGTACTCGGCCTCCAAGGCCTCCTCCGACCTGCTCGCCCTCGCCTACCAGCGCACCCACGGCCTGGACGTGCGCGTCACCCGCTGCTCCAACAACTACGGACCGCACCAGTTCCCCGAGAAGGTCATCCCGCTCTTCGTCACCAACCTCCTCGACGGGCACAAGGTGCCCCTGTACGGCGAGGGCCGCAACGTCCGTGACTGGCTGCACGTCGACGACCACTGCCAGGGCGTCGACCTCGTCCGCACCAAGGGCCGGCCAGGCGAGGTCTACAACATCGGCGGCGGCACCGAACTCACCAACAAGGAACTCACCGGCCTGCTCCTGACGTCCTGCGGCGCGGACTGGGACCGGGTGGAGTACGTCGAGGACCGCAAGGGCCACGACCTGCGCTACTCCGTCGACTGGAGCAAGGCCCGCGACGAACTCGGCTACCGCCCCGCCCACGACTTCACCACCGGCCTCGCCGAGACCGTCGCCTGGTACCGCGACAACCGTGCCTGGTGGGAGCCCCTGAAGCGGCGCGTCGCCCAGGAGCGCGCATGAGGTGGCTGATCACCGGAGCGGGCGGCATGCTCGGCCACGACGTCGTCGACGAACTCACCCGGCGCGGCGAGGACGTGGTGGGCCTGGACCGCTCCGCCCTGGACATCACAAGCCCCGAGGCCGTCGGCGCGGCCGTACGGGAGCACCGCCCCGACCTCGTCGTGAACTGCGCCGCGTACACGGCGGTCGACGACGCCGAGACCGACGAGGCCCGCGCCCTGGAGATCAACGGCGACGGACCGCGCCTGCTGGCCCGCGCCTGCGCGGCGCACGACGCCCGGCTGATCCACGTCTCCACGGACTACGTCTTCTCCGGCGAGGCCCGCACAGCCCCCTACCCGGAGGACCATCCGACGGGCCCCCGCACCGCCTACGGCCGCACCAAGCTGGCCGGGGAGCGGGCCGTGCTCGAGGAGCTTCCCGGGGCGAGCGCGGTCGTGCGCACGGCTTGGCTCTACGGGGTCCACGGCACCAACTTCGTGCGGACCATGATCGGTCTCGAAGCCCGCCGCGACACCCTCGACGTCGTCGACGACCAGCGCGGGCAGCCCACCTGGAGCGCGGACGTCGCCGAGCGGATCGCCGACCTCGGACCCCGGCTCGGCCCCGACGCGCACGGCGTCTTCCACGCCACCGACGCCGGCGAGGCCACCTGGTACGAGTTGGCCCGCGAGGTCTTCTCCCTTCTCGGCGCCGACCCTGACCGGGTGCGCCCCACCAGCAGCGCGGCCTTCCCCCGGCCCGCGCCCCGCCCGGCGTACAGCGCCCTCGCACACGGCCGGTGGCAGGAGATCGGCCTGCCCCCGCCGCGCGAGTGGCGCTCCGCCCTGCACGAAGCACTGCCCCGCATCCGCAAGGAAGGTCCCACTCCGTGAAACGCCATGAGTTCCTCCGGGGACTGCACAAGGTCAGCGCCAATCGCAACTACCTGGAGATCGGCGTCAACGACGGCCGCAGCCTGCGCCTGTCCCGTGTCCCCAGCATCGCGATCGACCCCGCCTTCAAGGTGGTCTCGGAGCTGAAGTGCGACGTCCACCTGGTGAAGGCCACCAGTGACGACTTCTTCGCCCGTGACAACCCCCTCCAGCACCTCAAGGGCGGCCGTCACCCGCTGCGCAACCTGCGCCGCGGCCGCAGCCCCTTCGGCTACTGGCGCCGCACCACGCTGGATCTGTCGTTCATCGACGGCATGCACATCTTCGAGTACGCCCTGCGCGACTTCATGAACGTCGAGCAGCACTCCGACTGGTCCAGCGTGATCGTCTTCGACGACATGCTGCCGCGCAGCGTGGACGAGGCGGCCCGGGACCGGCACACCAATGCCTGGACCGGTGACGTTTACAAGATCACCGAGGTGCTGGCGCGCTACCGCCCCGACCTGGTCACGGTCCAGGTGGACACCGCCCCCACCGGCCAGCTCGTCGTCTTCGGTGCCGACCCGAACAACCGGGTCCTGCACGACAAGTACGACGAGATCATGGCCGAGTACAAGGTGCCCGACCCGCAGAAGGTCCCCGAGGCGATCCTCGAACGGGCCGGCGCGGTACGCCCCGAGACCCTCCTGGAAGCGGGCTTCTGGGGGCCCCTCACCCAGGCCCGCAACCGTGGCCTGCCCCGCCGCATCGGCTGGGAGCCCCTGCGCAAGTCCCTGGAGCAGGTGGGCGTCAGCCGCTAGCTGTATTGACCCGCGGGGTTGTTCACACGGCTGATGGGTGGCTGACCTGCGAGTGCGGTGTGGCAGCGGTGGTGGTTGTAGGCGTGGAGGAAGTCT